>DXKH01000054.1 GCA_019415335.1 Citrobacter sp.
ACCCCCTTTTGATTTCTTGTTTGACTCTTGCAGTTGCCAGACCGCAAGGTGTTTTAACAAATCAAAAGGGGTTTTAATAACTGGCCTAAAGCTGAAAGCTTTCCGGAACCCCCAGCCTAGCTGGGGGTTTTCTGTGCACAATAAAAAAGGGCTCAGTGAATGAGCCCTCTCTCTTAACGAATGCAGAATAATTAATTCAGACGAACAGGCATCCCTGAACGGTTCTGAACCGCTTGCTCTACGATGTTCTGGTCAACATCGGCCTGATTGGTGATGTTCTGAATGCTCTTCGACAGGGTAATCGGTACGATTTCGCCGCCTTCAAACTGTGCTTCGGTCGTCGACAGCGGGTTGTGCACCTCGATATAGCGGCTACCATCCGGCTCAGTGGTCGCTTTTACCGGCTCATCGATAAACTGTACGCGCGTGCCGACAGGCACATTCTGGAACAGGAATTTGATGTCTTCGTTACGCAGACGCACGCAGCCGTGGCTCACGCGCAGGCCGATACCGAAGTTTGCGTTGGTACCGTGAATGGCGTACAGACGGCCAATGTAGAGGGCATACAGACCCATCGGGTTATCCGGACCGGCAGGAACAACGGCAGGTAGCGGTTCACCCGCGGCACGATATTCAGCGTGCATTTTCGCGGTTGGCGTCCAGGTCGGGCCGGCTTTTTTGCGTTCTACTTTGGTGGTCCAGTTGATAGGCGTGTCTTTACCTAGCTGACCGATACCGATTGGCAGGACGATCACCGTATTGGTGCCTTTCGGGTAGTAGTACAGACGCATTTCCGCACTGTTGATCACAATGCCTTCGTGCACGGTGTCCGGCAGAATCAACTGCTGCGGAATGTTCAGCACGGTACCGCCTTTCGGCAGGAAGGTATCCACGCCCGGGTTGGCTTCCAGCATGTTAGAGAGCCCCATCTGATATTCCGCAGCAAAATATTCCAGCGGCTGCGTGTTACCTTCCGGGATGGTGATGACCTGATTCTGACCAATGACACGACTACCATCCGTTGGCAGAGGATAGGTGACAGCGGATGCGGTACTGCAAAAGCCGACTACCGCGAGTGCTGCCGCGAAAAACGTTGTTAATTTCATATTCATGTTATGCGAGATTCATTGCCTGGCAGGCTGTTGGGTTGAGAATTCTGTAGTGTTGGGAGCGCATTATATGTGCATTCCTGTTCACAGGGAATTCAGATGTGTACGAAATCACATTTTTTTCCTGTCACCCCCAGTGTAGTCGTTTGCTATGAGGCGCGATCTTATTTAAGACTTGTGGCATAATGCGCGGTTTGTCACATATTCTTTAGGATACGTCCGTGTTAGTTTCCAGCAACGTCACCATGCAGTTCGGCAGTAAGCCGCTGTTCGAAAACATTTCCGTCAAATTTGGCGGCGGCAACCGTTACGGCCTGATTGGCGCTAACGGTAGCGGTAAATCCACCTTTATGAAAATTCTCGGCGGCGACCTTGAGCCGACGCTGGGTAACGTTTCTCTCGATCCCAACGAGCGTATCGGTAAGTTGCGCCAGGATCAGTTCGCTTTTGAAGAGTTCACGGTGCTTGATACGGTCATCATGGGCCACGGTGAATTGTGGGAAGTGAAGCAGGAGCGCGATCGCATCTACGCCTTGCCGGAGATGAGCGAAGAAGACGGCTACAAGGTGGCCGATCTGGAAGTGAAATACGGCGAGATGGACGGTTACTCTGCTGAAGCGCGTGCCGGTGAACTGTTGCTTGGCGTCGGTATTCCGGTGGAACAACACTACGGCCCGATGAGCGAAGTCGCGCCTGGCTGGAAGCTGCGTGTACTGCTGGCGCAGGCGCTGTTTTCCAATCCGGATATTCTGCTGCTTGACGAACCGACCAACAACCTGGACATCGATACCATCCGTTGGCTGGAGCAGGTGCTGAACGAACGTGACAGCACCATGATCATCATTTCGCACGACCGTCACTTCCTGAACATGGTGTGTACGCACATGGCGGATCTCGACTACGGCGAACTGCGTATTTATCCGGGCAACTACGACGAATACATGACTGCCGCAACGCAGGCGCGCGAACGTCTGCTGGCGGATAACGCCAAGAAAAAAGCACAGATTGCCGACCTGCAATCCTTCGTCAGCCGTTTTAGCGCCAACGCCTCTAAATCTCGTCAGGCGACGTCTCGTGCCCGTCAGATTGATAAAATCAAACTCGACGAAGTGAAGGCATCCAGCCGTCAGAACCCGTTCATCCGCTTTGAGCAGGACAAGAAACTGTTCCGTAACGCGCTGGAAGTGGAAGCGATCAGCAAAGGCTTTGATAACGGCCCGCTGTTTAAAGGCGTGAATCTGCTGTTGGAAGTGGGTGAGAAGCTGGCGGTACTGGGGACCAACGGCGTGGGTAAATCGACGCTGCTGAAAACGCTGGTGGGCGATCTGGACGCCGACAGCGGCACCGTGAAATGGTCTGAGAATGCGCGCATTGGTTACTATGCACAGGATCACGAATATGAATTCGACAACGATCTGACAGTCTTCGACTGGATGAGCCAGTGGAAGCAGGAAGGCGATGACGAACAGGCGGTGCGCAGCATCCTCGGTCGTCTGCTGTTCAGCCAGGACGACATCAAAAAGCCGGCGAAGGTACTGTCGGGTGGTGAAAAGGGTCGTATGCTGTTCGGTAAATTGATGATGCAGAAGCCAAACATTCTGGTCATGGACGAACCGACTAACCACCTCGATATGGAATCCATTGAATCGCTGAACATGGCGCTGGAGATGTATCAGGGAACCCTGATCTTCGTTTCTCACGACCGTGAGTTTGTGAGTTCACTGGCGACTCGCGTGCTGGAAATCACCCCAGAGCGCGTGGTGGACTTCAGCGGTAACTACGAAGATTATCTGCGTAGCAAAGGCATCGACGGCTAATTTCCCGTCGTCTTTCACGCTGCAGATGCGTTGGCTTCACCTGTTCACCCCGGTCACTTACTTATGTAAGCTCCCGGGGATTCACAGGTTTGCCGCCTTCCTGCAGCGCGAAATACTTAGGGAAAGGGGATTGATCCTGTTCCTCACCTCATGGGAGAGGGTTAGGGTATCAGGCCCGCACTACAACACCCACTCACTCCCTTCGACACCATTCACCAACAGCGTGCGTCTTTCTCCTGCCGGTAACGACACCTTCAGCGTTTTCCACGCCGGGCGATAATCCCCTCGCGCGTTCACCTTCAGGTTAATGGTTGAGCCATCGCACTGCATCTCCCACTCCACCCATAGCGCATTGCCGTGTTGATATCCCCATGACTCGCCGTCATCTTCAAACAGCAGACCAGAGGTCGTTCCAACACCTTTCACCGGGTATAGCTGCAGTTCACGGGTATCGTCTTTTTCGGCACTCACATGCGTAATACGTTCGCTGAGCGGCAGACCCGCCCCGGCACGTACCAGCAGCGGTAATTTTTCCAGCGGCGCATCGCGGGTGATCCACTGACCGCCATAGAACCACTCGTTAGTGTAAAAATCGTACCAGCCGGTTTCGTTATCTGGCAGCCAGACGCGGCGCTCGCGCTGACCCGCCTCTACCACGCTTGCTACCAGCATGTCACGGCCCAACAGGAAGTCATCGCATTCTTCAAAGGTCTGCGCGTCATGCTCATGATCGAGGAACGTCGGGCGTAACATCGGTTCGTCATCGGCATGGGCTTGCCAGAGCAGGGTGTAGAGATAGGGCAGCAGCCGGTAGCGCAGCTCGATCGCGCTGCGGATGGCTGGCGTCACGCCCGGATACATCCAGGGTTCGTTCACCGTATGGTCGTCATTCCACGAGTGAATGGTAAAGCGCGGATGCATCACGCCATTCTGTACCCAACGTACGAACAGTTCAGCGTCCGGTTTATCGCCTGAGAAGCCGCCGACATCGTGACCAACGTTGAACAGCCCGGAAAGACTCATTCCCAGCCCCATGCGGGTGTTATAACGCAGAGTATCCCAACAGGTTCGGTTATCTCCGCTCCAGGTCTGAACATAACGCTGCATCCCCGCGCAGCCGGAGCGGGAAATCAGATACGGACGCTTTTCCGGTGCAAAACGCTGCTGCGCTTCCAGCGAGGCGCGCATCATCAGCAACGGCATCACCGGGCGAATGTGTTTGATGGCAATTTCCTTGCCAAAGCCGTAACAGCGCGCTTCACCATCCCACACTTCGAACTCGTTGTTATCGTTCCAGGTGGAATCTATCCCCATCTCCAGCAGTTGCGTCGTCACACCGTTCTGCCACCACTGAATGGTCTGCGGGTTGGTAAAGTCGAGGTTCGATCCTTCGTCATCCCAGAAGCTGGAGCGTTCCGGTGCATCGCTTTCGGAATCGCGAATGAATAATCCTTTTTCCGCGACTTCGTTATAGCGAGGGTGATCCTGCAACAGGCAGGGCTTGATGTTGGCCGCAAGCTTCAGTCCGGCATCGTGGAATGCCTGACTCATCACTTTGGGTTGCGGCACTTTGTCATAGTTCCAGTTGAAGACATAGCGCTTACCGTTAATCGAGGTGTATCCCGACGAGAGCTGGAAAGAGTCGCACGGAATCGCGTGTTCTTCGCACAGGCGAATAAAATTCATGAGCTGGTTTTGCGCATCCGGCGCGTCGGTATAGTGCATCGTGGAGCCGCTGTAGCCGAGGCTCCATTTTGGCCCGAACAGGGTCTTCCCGGTCAGGCGTACGAAGGCTTTGGTGACGTCCAGTACCCGTTTACCGGTAAACATGTAGTAATCAATATCGCCAGCTTCCGCCTGCCAGCGGCGATAAGCGGTGTGGTAGTTGTCGATTTCGTTACCCAGATCCAGCCAACAACTGCTGAGGTTGTCATAAAAAAGACCATAACTGACGTCATCGCGGCGGGCGAGAGTGAAGGGAATATGTTTGTACAGCGGATCGGTGCTGACGGCGTTATAGCCCATTGCGTCGAGGTTACGCATCTCATAGCGCTTACCGTTACGCTGCAGATCGCCTGCTTTCTCACCCAGTCCGTAGAAACGTTCGTCCTTACGGCGGCTCAGGTAATGTGCGACACCATCGCCGTGGGCGTTGATCAGATAGGCGCTGGTGGCGCGATCGTTCACCAGCGACTGCCAAACACCTGCGTCGTTGCGATATTCCCACTCCAGCCACAGTGGCTGATGGACAGTGACGCGCAGTTGGCTGGTAGACACCGTCACGCCATCGTCCTGTTGTGAAAGCGTCCAGGCCGGACAGCTAAAACCGCTAATATCGTCGCGATGCCGACCTTCCCACGGCACGTCTTTTTCAGGCGCAATGCTCCAGGTTCGGTCCAGCGCCAGTTCACCTTTCCGTTTGATCAACACGCGGAAGAGATTTTCTTCCAGCACATAAAGACACAGACGGTGTTGTTTATCCACCACCAGTTCAAGGTGAGTGGCCGATTGTTTATCAAGGGTCCAGTTTTTCAGGGTTTTCATATGCAATACATCCACTATCAGGCGCGCTTGGCGCGACGTTCAGCAATAAATGCCACCAGGAAAACAGCGCCAATCAGGTCAAAGAAACCCATGGCAATGAAGAGTGGGTTAAAGCCGATTTTGTCAGCCGTAACACCAATCAAAAGGGAGAAAAGGAAGCTGGCGATCCACGCCGCCGAACCACGCATGCCGTTGACGGTGGCCATCTGGCCTTTATCAAACGACTCGACAACGAGCGCACTCAGCATGCAGGAGATGATCTGATGCCCGAAGCCGCCGATGGAGATCAGCACAATGGTGATATAGGGATCGCGGGTAATGGCGACGATCCCCAATGAGATCATCAAAAATGCGCCGGTCACCGAGCTTGCCACCACCGAGTTGACGCGGGAGCAGCCGAACAGGCGGGTGTATAAACGCGTCAGATAGCCGCTTGCCACGCTGCCGAGATCGGCGGCCAGGAACGGTAGCCAGGCAAACATCGCGATCTGCTTCAGATCCATACCGTGTTCTTTAGCGAGATACAGCGGTACCCAGAAGCTCAGGACGGCCCAGGCCGGTTCCGCCATAAAAGCCGGGATGGCGATACCATAAAATCGCTTGTTTTTTGAGACGGTTTTTAACGCGGTCAGGAAAGGCAGTCTGACTGCTGGCGGTTCGTTATCCTGCTTAATAAAGGCCAGTTCATCTTTACTCAGATTCGGGTGTTGTTCCGGGTTGTGATAGAACGCCCACCACAGGATCACCCACAGCAACGCCAGCACGCCGGTAAACATAAACGCGCCCTGCCAGCCAAACGAGGCGTGTGCGAAGTAGATGATAGGCGGTGCGAGCATCGCGCCAATCGAGAAGCCTACGCCAGCCCAACCGGCAGCCACGGGACGTTCTGATTTTGGGAACCATTCGCCGATCGTTTTGGCGTTGGCCGGGGTTGCGGCGGCTTCCGAGGCACCCATAAAAAAGCGCAGAATCGCAAGGTGTACCCAGCTTCCGGCACCGGCATGAAAAATACACATCAGCGCCCAGATACCGGCGCAAACCATAAAGCCAATTTTCAAACCAATCACATCGATCAGCCATCCGCATAACGGCTGGAAAATGGTGTAGGCGATCTGAAATGCGCCGACAATCCACGAATATTGCTCGGTAGTGATACCCAGGCTCTCTTTCAGTTCCGGTGCCAGAATGCCTAATGAATTTCGGGTGATGTAGTTAACGGTGACGCCGAGTAAAAAAAGCACCAGCACGTACCAGCGCAGATTTTTTATGACGCGACGGGGTTTGCTTGCCGCAACGGTGTTGTTGATGTCCTGACTCATTTTCTGTCTCCACAAGACGGACGGTAGGGGATGAATGTTTTGAATGTCACGCGTTTTTATCGCTTTGGTTTTTATTGCGTTAAGCGATTAAGTTGCTATACAACTAGTATGGAAGTTGTATGACAGATTTACCTTAAGGGAGAAAATGGGCCGTCAGTAGCGGAATTTGTGCAAGCTTTCTCATACAGAAAGTCTGTCTTCTGACAATATTCATTCGAAGCCTGTCATCGCTTCGATTTTTAGTCGTGAAAATTTTTTCATCGGGCAAATGGAGCCAGATCACAGAATGGATAAAAGATTAAAAATCGCAGAAATTGCCGCCCGGACGCAGCTCTCGATCAGCACCGTTTCGCGTGTGCTGGCGGGTAAGGCCAACACCAGTGATAACGCACGACGCATTGTGCTGGAATGCGCGCGGGAACTGGGGGTGATGGAGGGGATGGCGGCGGGACGTCTGCTACTCAATAGCCTGATGGTCTTTGCCCCCCAGCGGGCATTTGATGAGCGGTCCGACATCTTTTACTACCGTGTGATCCAGAGTGTGAGCAAAGGGCTGGCCTCGCACGAAGTCCGACTGCGCTACTGCGCCCTCGAGGAAAATGACAGTGATGCGCAAGTGTTTCTGGCTCGAATGAATGAACCGGACACGCATGCCGCTATTTTGCTGGGGATCGACGATCCGCATATCCATGATTTAGCGGTTGATGTAGGAAAACCGTGCCTGTTGATTAACTGTCGCGACCGGCTTATGCGTCTTCCCGTGGTGGCACCCGATCATCGCGCGATTGGTGAGCGGGCGGCGGGCTATCTGTTTGAAATGGGGCATCGGGAGGTGATGAACGTTCTCTGCCTGCGCCGATACACAATGGAGCTGCGGTTAGCAGGGATCCGCGATGCGTGGCGGTCGAATAACCTGAAGTTCAGTGACAAACGCGATCTGCTGGTGGCATCCAGCTTCAGTGCCAGAGAGACAGAGCATCTGGTCAGTGAATGGATCAATCAGAGAAAGGGGGAGGATTTACCCACTGCGTTTTTAGTCGGGGGGGATTTCATGGCGGCGGGGGTCATCAGCGCACTGCAAAAACAGGCGCTACGTGTACCGCAGGATGTTTCGGTGATGAGTATTGATGGCTTCAATCTGGCGTCGATTCAGGATGTTCCCTTAACGGCGGTACATGTTCCCCGGGATGAGTTGGGGACAGAGGCGGTGTATATGCTCCAGCAGCGTCTGGTGCGCCCGGATGCGCCAGTCAGTACGTTGTTACTCAATGGTACGCTTGCGGTACGGGAGTCGGTCCGGCGGATACGTCAGGGGAAACGACGCACCGCCGTCGAACAGGAAGGTCTGTATGACAGTTAGCTCATCCCCAGCGCGCGCTTGCCGTGGATATTCAGATCCGCCAGCGTGAAGCGATCCTCCCAGTTTGTTTCGTAATCCTCACGCGGGAAATCGCCCGGTGATGCGCCTTTCTCCAGCGCGGCCTTCACGCGGTGCGCATAGGCCAGATTCTTCTCACACAGGGGCGCGGCGGGAATGTACATCACATTTCCCCAGCCCTGCTGATTGTCGACAGGCGCGACGGAGTGAATCACATCGCAATGCCACCAGACGGAATCGCCTGCTTCCAGTGGTGGAATGCTGGTGAGTGCTTCAATCAGCAGGGGATGCCACTGTTCGGATATCGGCAGTACCCGGCCAGGTGCGACACCGCACAGTTCATCTTCCGGGACATCATCCAGCAGAGGACGTAACAGCACATACGCCATGGCTTCCGGAATGGGCACGACATGCAGCAGACCCTGACCGGGCAGCATATCAGACAGCGCGGTCCAGCCCTGGAAGGTGCGGAACACTGAACATTTGGTGGTGTTGTCCACCGTATACTCTTCCACTTCAGTACGATGGGCGGCATGCCACGGATCGTATTCCGCCAGCTTGCCGTTAAACACATTCGCGAAGACACGCTGATAGGCCGGCAGCAACCAGCGTTCCAGCGCGCCGGAATCGGTGTGGGCGCCGAGCCCTTTTGACGTGGTGCCCGGCGGGCGGCGGCGGATCCTGTCCGGGTAGATCACGCTGACATCCGGGTTAAACCACTGCTTGCCCTCGCTTTCAAAAGTCCACAGACGGTTGAGGAACGACTGCACGTTCGCCATCTCTTCACTCTGTCGGGCCTGCATTTGCGCCTGCGACCAGTAGATCGGATAGATCTCCGGACGCGAAGCCGTGAGGGTGCCAAAAAAGTTATCGCCTGGCCCTTTATACACCTCGTCAAAGTGGTTTTTATCCAGATAGTCCAGCATCGACTGATCCCACGCCAGCGCCTGTTCACGCGGGAAGTGACCCTTGATGACCGCACAGCCGCGATGTTTGATCTGTTCACGCTGCTGCGCCGTGATGGTGCCAGCGCTGATATCAGCATACGACAGCTCAGGCCACACCGGGGCACCCTGGGCTTTAAGCGCATTAATTTCCGCCACGCGGGTGGCAATGGTATCGCTAATCTGGCTGAAGATCTGCTGGACGTCGCCGAGTTGCGCCCGCAGTTCCTGCTTCATCTGACGGATCGCCGCTTTGTGATCGACCGGTAATGTGTCGCTTGTGAAGGTAAAAGCCATAACCACCTCGCATAACTTTCATTCGAAACTAATTTAACTTACAGTTGATAATATAAGTTATAAAAAAGTTAATGCAAGTTTAAATTTTGAGGTGATGAACAGGAGGGAAAGAAAATGAAACCGGAACAGGGTGCTCCGGTTATTGCCGTCACACGTTGAAGGGAGCGGTGTTATCCAGCACAGCCTGAATTACGTTCAGTGCGCCCTGATGATTGTTGTCATCTGTCTGATAGCGGGAGAGTGCCTTGATACTGTCGGTGGCATTCGCCATGGCGAAAGAGTAGTGCGCCATTTTCAACATTTCCGCATCATTGCCGCTGTCGCCAATGGCGACCACTTCTTTCGGTGAAAGGTTCCAGCGTTTCAGCAACCGGCTAATGCCATTGGCTTTGTGGAGTCCGGGAATGATCAGATCGATAAAGCCGAAACCGCTGGTCACGGGTTTCATAATGCCGTCCAGCGCCGTATGCAGGTGATCGATAACCAGCGGGATCTGCTGGTCCGGTAGATTCAGCGAAAACTTAAACAGCACGTCGTCGATGTCGTGATAGTCCTTCACCGGCTTCAGGCGGTGGTAGTGCTTTGACATGAGTGCAACAAAGGACTCCGGCGCGTCTTCACTGACGTAAGCGCTTTGCAAACCGCACGCCACAAAGTTGAGCTGTTTATCTTTGAGCAATTCGCCGATCACGCTCCGTGATTCATGGCGGGTGAGTTCGCCATGAAAAAGCTGTTTGCCATGCTCAAACACCAGCGCGCCGTTTTCGGCAACGAAAGAGATCTCGTCTTTGAGTTCGGGGAAGAAAGAGATGAGCTGAAAATACTGATTGCCGCTGGCGACGACAAACTCAATGTTGCGTTTCTTTAGCTCGTGGTACTGCGCCATAAAACGTGCGTGATCGTACTTTTTGGCGTCATTGAGAAAAGTTCCGTCCATATCGGTGACGATAACTTTAACGGTCATATAAAGCTCCTGGCTCAAAACTGCGACCAGAAACATTTTAATAACAATGTGACCTAAAGCACAAATTTATTTCGAATGAAAGCGGTGGTAGGGGATGTGAAGGCCGGATAAGGCGTTCACGCCGTCATCCGGCAGGAACGCTGCATCATTGCCGGATGGCGACACATCAGCGTCTCATCCGGCCTGAGGGGCAAATTACAACATATGTTCAGTACGGGCGATAATATCGTCCTGCGCGTCTGGTGAAAGCGCGGTGAAGAAGGCGGAATAACCGGCCACACGGACCACCAGATCACGATACTGATCCGGGTGC
This sequence comes from Citrobacter sp., assembly GCA_019415335.1. The sequence goes on from DXKH01000054.1 coordinate 10,686, forward strand.
TTTTTCGCCTCCAGCAGGGTTTCGCGCGACACGATGTTGTACTGAATGTGCCAGCCTTTGTGCTCTTCAAAGAAGGTCCGCAGCAGAATCATCAGTTTCTGTTTGTCAGACTCATTCTCCAGCGTTGCCGGGTTCAGCTTCTGGTTCAATAGCACGCCGCCCAGAATCGAACCGGTAGGCAGTTTGCCGACGGAACCAATCACTGCGGTTGGACCCAGATGGTCAGTACCGGATGCCGGGCTTGCCCCTTCAGCCAGCGGGGTATGCGCTTTACGACCATCCGGTGTCGCCATGGTTGCCGCGCCAAACGGCACGTTTGCCGAGATAGACGAGGTGCCCGCGTAGTAATTACCGCCGACCGGGCCGCGTCCGTAACGCGGGTTATGGTACTGCTTCAGTTCATCGATATAGGTCTGATAAGCACGAGCCAGCAGGGTGTCGACGGTGTCATCATCGTTGCCATACTTCGGCGCGCCGTTGATTAAACGCTGGCGCAACTGCTCGTGGGTCAGACCGTCAAAATCATCGGCCAGTGCCGCCGCCAGCTGTTGCTGACCGATGGCTCCCTGTTCAAAGACCAGTTTTTTCACCGCGGCCAGGCTGTTGCCGAGATTGGCGATACCGACCTGCAAGCCGGATACCCAGTCATACTTCGCCCCACCTTGCTTAATGCTCTTCGCCCGCTCAATGCAGTCGTCCACCAGCGCGGAGCAGAGAATATCGTGTACGTTCTCTTCCAGCATGGTGTCGACCACATATTCAATCTCAATCGATTTGCGCGTGTAGTAGCGGATCTGGGTATCCCACGCCGCCATCACCTCATCGAAATTGTCGAAGTTACCGGCGGAAAGCGCTTTTTCCTGCGGCAGGAAGACTTTTCCGCTGGTAGCGTCACGACCGCCTTCCAGCGCGGCCAGCATTACGCGGGCAAAGTTGATAAAGCTCATGCCGGTGCAGCGGTAGCCCCACTTGCCGCCCACGGCGGTTTCGATGCAGCCAATCGCCGCGTAATCGTAGGCGTCCTGCGGCTCAATACCGAGTTTGATGAATTCCGGGATCACAATTTCGTCGTTGTTAAAGGCCGGCATGCCAAAGCCACAACGGATCACCTGTACACAGGCATCTAGGAAGTCATTGCTCATCCCGGCGTGATAACGCACGCTGAGGTTAGGCTGGGTGGAACGCAGACGACCGCAGGATTCAAGGATCGCGTAAGAAAGCGGATTGACCGCATCCAGCGGCTGACCGTTGACCAGGTTTTGTCCGCCAATGGTGACGTTCTGATACAACGGGCTGCCTGCGGAAGCCTTAGAGTGCGAGCCGGAGCGGATTTTGTTCACTTCCAGCAGCTTCAGCCAGCAACTGTGCAGGAGTTCAATCGCGTGTTCGCGGTCCAGCGACGGGTTCAACTCCACGTCACGGCGATAGTACGGATAAAGATACTGGTCCATGCGCCCGAACGACACCGAGTGACCGTTGGACTCAATTTGCAGAATCAACTGGATGAAGTAGCACAGTTGCAGCGCCTGCCAGAACGTCTGCGGCGGCTGGTGGGCAATCAGATCGCAGTTTTCCGCCATCGCCAGCAGTTCGTTACGACGGCTGATGCGAGTCTCTTCGCTCGCCATTTTACGCGCCAGTTCGGCGAAGCGGGCAATGTGGTCGCTGACGGCAACCAGCACAATATCAATGGCTTTCAGAAACTGTTCGCCATGCAGATCGTCGAGAACGGTCAGGTTAATGCGTGAACGGCGCTCCGCGACTTTTTCCCGCAGGCCGTCGATGCCTTTTTCCAGCAGCAGCGGGAAGTTCACCGCCAGGTGCGCGTCGCCAGAGGTCATGTTGCCTTCGGCTTTGATAATACCGGTTTCCAGTAACCCTTTTTGCTCATCGGTAAACATGCCGTAGCAGCGGTCCTGAACGGTCTGGCCGCGCCACCACGGGCAGACCGCATGCAACACGCGCTTATTCTCTTCACTGACCGCAAAACCGGCCCCCGGTCTGTCCGCCAGATCGTCGATCTCTTTTTCAATCCACGAGACGGTGTATTCCGGGAAAATCGGCGCAGCGCGCACTTCGCTTGCCTGGTTGCCGATGATCAGTTCGTCGTGTTTGATCCAGATGGTTCGTTGTGCCAGATGATGCGCCAGTGCCAGTGCGCGGCGGACCGGAATCGGCTTGTCCAGATGCTGCTGATACATTTCGGTGTAATGCTGCGCACGTTCGGTACAGACTGGCGGTTTCACGATGTGCACCAGCGCGGTTTTGTGCGCTTTGATGCGGTCGCTGAGCGTATCCAGTTTCAGTTGGGTCATGGGATTATCCTCGTAAAGTCGCGGTCAAACCTTTCGTGCAGGCGTACTGCTGCGCAAAGGCGAGCAGATCGGGTGCATCCAGCGGCTTATCCGGCGCGTTGTAGGGTTGGCTGAGTAAGTGGTATTTGTTGATGCCCAACGTGTGGTAGGGCAGAAAGTGAATCTCGCCAACATGCAGTTCATCGGCGGCAAAATCGGTAATTGCTTTAATGGCCTCTTCATCAGCGTTAAACCCCTGAACCAGCGGAACGCGGATGATGATTTTTTTCCCGGCAGCGGCGAGCGTTTTCAGGTTTTCCAGCACGCGTGATGCGCTGCCATCCGTCCATTGCTTAAACGGCGCGTCGGCAACGTGTTTCAAATCCGCAAGGAACAGATCGATCCAGGGCAATGAAGGTTCAATGTATTTCCACGGTACATGCAGACAGGTTTCAACCGCGGTATGAATGCCCGCCTCGTGGCTGGCTTTAAACAGTGATGCGGCCAGCTCCGGCTGCATAAACGGTTCGCCGCCCGACAGCGTAATGCCACCGCCGCTGCGGTCATAAAACGGTTTATCGCGCAGGACGGCGGCCATTATCTCATCCACGCTTTTGATTTCGCCGCAGACGGTAAGCGCCTGAGTGGGACAACAGTCGGTCAGGCTGGCGAGATGCGCGTCAGTGAGTTTTTCACGATGGATAAGGAGGCCATTCAGCGCACGCTCGATAACGCCTGGTGCCGCCTGGACGCAAAGCTCGCAGCCTTCGAGGCACAGGCGTGCGTCAAACAGCAGATCCTGCGTGCGTGCCCGGCTTTCCGGATTCTGACACCAGCGACAGCCCAGAGAGCATCCTTTAAGGAACACCACGGTACGGATACCGGGGCCATCGTGTGTAGAATAGCGCTGAATATTGAAAATCATAAACGGCCTCTTTTGTTTCGTATAAAGATTAAATAACTTTCGAATGAAAGTTATGTTGACGTGCATCAACTAACAGAAAGGTTTTGCCGTGGTATCTTTCATTTATGCTAACGAGTCATTGAGGAATGATTATGGAACTCTATCTGGATACGTCCGACGTTGACGCGGTGAAAGCGCTGGCGCGAATTTTCCCGCTGGCGGGCGTGACCACTAACCCGAGTATTGTTGCGGCGGGTAAAAAGCCGCTGGACGTCTTACTGCCACAATTGCATGAAGCGATGGGAGGACAGGGGCGTCTGTTTGCCCAGGTAATGGCGACAACGGCGGAAGGGATGGTGAGCGATGCACGCAAACTTCGTGGGATCATGCCTGATATCGTGGTGAAAGTGCCGGTCACGGCAGAAGGTCTTGCGGCGATCAAACGGCTAAAAGAGGAAGGTATCCCGACGCTGGGAACGGCGGTGTACGGTGCGGCGCAAGGCCTGCTGTCGGCGCTGGCGGGGGCAGAGTATGTTGCGCCTTACGTCAACCGCGTGGATGCGCAGGGCGGCGACGGTATTCAGACCGTCACCGATTTGCAGAATTTACTGAAGATGCATGCGCCGCATGCCAAAGTGCTGGCCGCCAGTTTCAAGACTCCGCGTCAGGCGCTGGATTGCCTGCTGGTGGGCTGTGAATCCATCACCTTACCGCTGGACGTTGCCCAACAGTTGATTAGCTCTCCGGCTGTCGATGCGGCGGTGGCGAAGTTTGAACACGACTGGCAGAGTGCCTTTGGGCGAACCTCTATCTGATCGGTTCCAGGCCGGATAAGCGCAGTGCCAACAGGCAACGGCGGTGCAGATTGCCGGATGGCGGCATTGCCTTATCCGGTCTGGAAACCTGGTTAAGCTGATGCTGTTCCACACACCTCGCAGCCCGGATTACGCATCAGCTTCATTTCGCGGAACTGGCAGGTCATGGCATCGTACATGACGATTTTCCCTGAGGCAGGCTGACCATAATGCGCCAGCAGCTTTATCGCTTCCATCGCCTGGAGCGATCCTATCACCCCAATCAGCGGTGCCATCACCCCCGCTTCCACGCAGGTTAACGCATTCTCACCAAACAGACGGCTCAGGCAGCGATAACAGGGCTCACCTTCTTTATAAGTAAAGACAGTGACCTGACCTTCCATGCGGATCGCCGCGCCAGAAATCAGCGGGATTTTTGCCGCGAAACAACCGGCATTGAGCTGATTGCGAATCGCGACGTTATCGGTACAGTCCAGCACCAGATCATGCCCGGCGATGAGTGCCCGAAGGGCGGTCTCATCCAGCAGCGCATTAACCGGAGTGATAGTGACATGCGGATTAATGCGGCTCAGTGCCGCCTGCGCCGACACCACTTTCGGCTGGTCGAGAGTCGCATCGCTGTGCAGCGTCTGGCGCTGTAGATTCGACAGCGATACGGTGTCGAAATCGAGCAGCGTCAGGTGGCCGACGCCGGCGCTTGCCAGATACTGCGAGGAGGCGCAGCCCAGCCCACCGAGGCCGACAACCAGTACCCTGGCTTCCTTCAGCGCTTCCTGCCCGTCGAAGTCAAAGCCGCGCAGAATGATCTGTCGGTTGTAGCGCAGCATCTCCTGATCGCTGAGTTCTGCCATCACAGGCCTCCGAACAGTGCGTTGAAGGGCTCGACTTCCACCCATTCACCAGCGTCGACGTTACCGCGATCGCGCTCCAGCACAATGAAGCAGTTGCCCTGACTGAAGGAACTGAAAATATGTGAACCCTGATGGCCCGTGGTGCTCACTTCCAGTTCGCCGTTGGCGGTTCGCTGTAGCATACCGCGCTGGAAATCAAGGCGTCCCGGCGTTTTCTTCAGCCGTGAGGCGGTACGTACTCGCTGGCGCGCAGGCAATCCGCTGGCCGTATTGCCGCTCAGTTTCGCCAGCAGTGGCTGAACCAACTGGTAGAAGGTGAGCGCCGCTGACACCGGATTACCCGGCAGCCCGCAGAACCAGCTGTTGCTCAGTTTGCCGAAGGCGAACGGTTTGCCCGGTTTGATTGCCAGTTTCCAGAAGGCGATTTCGCCCAGCTCTTCAAGAATGGTTTTGGTGTAATCCGCTTCACCGACGGACACGCCGCCGGAGCTAATCACCACATCCGCCTGACTGTCAGCTTCGATAAACGCCGTGCGCAGGGCGTGCGGGTCATCGCGGATGATGCCTAAATTAATCACGTCGCAACCCAACTGTTGCAGCATCAGGTGCACGGTCAGGCGGTTGGTATCATAAATCTGACCTTCGCCGAGCGGTTGACCGGGCAGTTGCAGCTCATCACCGGTCGAGAACAGCGCGACGCGAACTTTACGCACCACCTGGACGTCGGCAATGCCGAGCGATGCCAGTACCGGCAGTTCGCCAGTCGTCAGACGCGTACCGGCTGGGAAAACCACCGCATTTTGCCTGATGTCTTCGCCGCGATGACGGATGTTTTGCCCGGCGCGGACGTCGGCGGTAAAACGCACGCCTTCGTCACTCTGTTCCGTCTGCTCCTGCATCACGACAGCGTCACATCCCGCCGGTACCGGCGCACCGGTCATAATGCGAATACAACTCCCCGCAGGCCATTCGCCCTGGAACGGCTGACCGGCGAACGCTTTACCGGCGACCGGTAGCGGGTGCCCGCTGGTGAGATCGGCCAGTCGTACCGCGTAGCCGTCCATCGCCGAGTTATCGAAACCCGGCACGTCCAGCGGCGAAACCACGTCGGTTGCCAGAATACGCCCAAAACACTGCACCAGCGGTAGCGTCTCGACGGCGGTGAGCGGGGTAACACGCGATAACATTTCGGTAAGCGCCGTTTCCAGCGGCATCAGTCCGGCGGTAAATTCCATGAAAACACTCCTGCGGGGGCAAAATCGAATCCGCCTATTATGTCAGAAAATACGTGGGGACTGTATGCCACCTCGGACTTAGAAAGGGTGTGAATGCTTTACATGCTAATCGCATCTTTCTATAGTCAAAAATCGAATCAATAAGTCTACAAAATTCTGATATTTGTAGAAGACGGACGACAAACATGGGCAAAGCAGTTATTGCAATCCACGGCGGCGCAGGGGCGATTACCCGTGCGCAGATGAGCCAGGAGCAGGAGTTACGCTATATCCAGGCGCTTTCCGACATTGTCGACGCCGGGCAAAAGATGCTGGAAGCGGGAGAAAGCGCGCTGGACGTGGTCACTGAAGCCGTGCGACTGCTTGAAGAGTGCCCGCTGTTTAATGCCGGGATCGGCGCGGTGTATACGCGCGACGAGACCCATGAACTGGATGCCTGCGTCATGGATGGCAATACCCTGGAAGCCGGGGCAGTGGCAGGCGTCAGCCATTTGCGTAACCCGATTCTCGCCGCCCGACTGGTGATGGAGCGCAGCCCGCATGTCATGTTGATTGGCGCGGGGGCAGAAAAATTTGCGGCTGGTCAGGGTATGGAGTTGGTATCTGCGGATCTCTTTTCAACGCCTGAACGTTATGAACAACTGCTGGCCGCGCGCTCAAGCGGGGAAACCGTGCTGGATCACAGCGGCGCGCCGCTTGATGAAGGCAAGAAGATGGGCACCGTGGGCGCGGTCGCGCTGGATGTGCACGGCAATCTGGCGGCGGCGACGTCGACCGGAGGCATGACCAACAAATTACCAGGCCGCGTCGGTGATAGTCCGCTCGTCGGGGCGGGCTGTTATGCCAATAATGCCAGCGTAGCCGTCTCCTGCACCGGTACCGGCGAAGTGTTTATTCGCGCGCTGGCGGCCTACGACATTGCCGCGTTGATGGACTACGGTGGCCTGAGCTTATCGGAGGCCTGCGAGCGGGTGGTAATGGAGAAATTACCGGCGCTGGGCGGGAGTGGCGGGCTGATCGCCATCGATCACGAGGGGAATGTGGCCTTACCGTTTAACTGCGAAGGAATGTATCGCGCCTGGGGTTATGCCGGGGATACACCAACAACCGGGATCTACCGGGAAAAAGGGGACACCGTTGCCACACAGTGATGCGCTTGACGTCAGCGACGTGCTGGCGGTCAGCAATCTGAATATTACCTTTCAACAGGACCAGCAGCGCACTGAGGCGGTGCGAAACCTGTCGTTTCGTCTCAAGCGCGGCGAGACGCTGGCGATTGTCGGTGAATCCGGTTCAGGAAAATCGGTCACCGCGCTGTCGCTGATGCGACTGATTGAACAGTCGGGTGGCGAGGTTCAGTGCGAGCAGATGTTGCTGCGTCGTCGGAACCGCGAGGTGATTGAGCTAGGCGAACAGAGCACCTCGCAGCTTCAGCGAGTGCGGGGTGCCGATATCGCCATGATCTTCCAGGAACCGATGACGTCGCTCAATCCGGTGTTTACCGTGGGTGAGCAGATCGCCGAGTCCATTCGCCTGCATCAAGGGGCGGGACGTGAAGAGGCGATGGAGGAGGCCAGGCGGATGCTCGATCAGGTCCGCATCCCGGAGGCGAAAGCGATCCTATCACGTTATCCCCATCAGCTTTCCGGCGGTATGCGCCAGCGAGTGATGATTGCGATGGCGCTCTCGTGTCGCCCGGCGGTGCTGATTGCCGATGAACCGACGACCGCGCTGGACGTCACGATTCAGGCGCAGATCCTGCAACTGATCAAAGTCCTGCAACAAGAGATGTCGATGGGGGTGATTTTCATCACTCATGACATGGGCGTGGTGGCGGATGTCGCCGATCGTGTGCTGGTGATGTATCAGGGCGAAGGGGTGGAGACCGGCACTGTGGAACAGGTTTTCCGCTCGCCGCAGCATCCTTACACGCAGTCGTTATTAGCGGCGGTACCGCAACTCGGGGCGATGAAAGGCCTCCCTTATCCGCGCCGCTTCCCGTTGATCTCTCTGAACGCACCGGAAAAGCATGAGCGACCGATCGATCAAAATACGGTGGTCGAGGGTGAGCCCATTTTGCAGGTACGCAACCTGGTGACGCGTTTTCCTTTACGTAGCGGCATTCTGAATCGGGTAACCCGCGAAGTGCACGCGGTGGAACATGTCAGCTTTGATCTCTGGCCCGGCGAGACGCTGTCGCTGGTTGGCGAGTCGGGCTGCGGCAAATCCACGACCGGACGTGCGCTACTGCGACTGGTGGAATCGCAGTCCGGGGAGATTATTTTTGACGGTCAGCGAATCGATACGCTGTCCGACAGTCAATTGCAGCCTTTGCGCCGCAATATTCAGTTTATTTTTCAGGATCCGTACGCCTCGCTCGACCCACGGCAGACCGTGGGGTATTCCATCATGGAGCCGCTGCGCGTCCACGGGTTGTTGCAGGGTAAAGCGGCGGCCAATCGCGTGGCGTGGCTGCTGGAGCGTGTCGGATTGAAACCTGAACATGCGTGGCGTTACCCGCATGAGTTTTCCGGCGGACAGCGCCAGCGGATCTGTATTGCCCGCGCGCTGGCGCTCAATCCCAAAGTGATTATTGCCGATGAGTCGGTCTCGGCGCTGGATGTGTCGATTCGTGGACAAATTATCAACCTGCTGCTCGATTTGCAGCGGGAACTGGGGATCGCCTGGCTGTTCATCTCGCATGATATGGCCGTCGTTGAGCGAATCAGCCACCGCGTTGCGGTGATGCACATGGGGCAGATCGTGGAGATCGGCCCGCGCGCCGCGCTGTTTGAGGATCCTCAGCATCCGTATACCCGTAAGCTTATGGCGGCGGTTCCGGTTGCCGACCCCGGACATCCACGGCCGCAGCGGGTGCTGCTGTCGGACGATCTCCCGAGCAACATATACCGGCGCGGTGAAGCGCCAGCACCGGTTTCATTGCAGTTAGTCGGGCCCGGACATTATGTCGCGCGTCCACCACGAGAAAATGCGCTATCGCGTTTATAACATTCAGGCAGGGTTCAGGAGAAAAAAGATGACAAAATTGCTCGCCCGACATTGGCTGTTGGCATTAGGCGCGACGACCGCGCTGGCAGCGTCCCCGGCGTTTGCCGCGAAAGATGTGGTGGTGGCGGTGGGGTCTAACTTCACCACGCTCGATCCGTATGATGCGAATGACACCTTATCACAACAGGTGGCAAAGTCGTTTTATCAGGGGCTGTTTGGCCTTGATAAAGAGATGAAGCTGAAGAACGTGCTGGCAGAGAGCTATACCGTCTCTGATGACGGTCTGGTGTATACCCTCAAACTGCGTCAGGGGGTGAAATTCCAGGACGGCACCGACTTTAACGCGGAGGCGGTGAAAATTAACCTCGATCGCGCCAGCGATCCCGCTAATAGCCTCAAGCGTTATAACCTGTATAAAAACATCGCCAAAACTGAGGCTATCGATCCCGCGACGGTAAAAATCACCCTGAAGCAGCCGTTCTCAGCGTTTATTAATATCCTGGCGCACCCGGCGACGGCGATGATCTCACCGGCCGCGCTGGCGAAATACGGTAAAGAGATTGGCTTCCACCCGGTCGGTACCGGTCCATACACGCTGGAGACCTGGAACCAAACCGATTTTGTGAAGGTGAAGAAATTTGCGGGTTACTGGCAGCCGGGATTGCCGAAGCTGGATAGCATCACCTGGCGTCCGGTCACCGATAACAACACCCGGGCGGCGATGCTGCAAACCGGGGAAGCACAGTTTGCTTTCCCGATCCCCTACGAGCAGGCGGCGTTGTTAGAGAAAAATAAAAATCTGCAACTGGTCGCCAGTCCGTCGATCATGCAGCGTTACATCAGCATGAACGTGACGCAAAAACCGTTCGACAATCCGAAGGTGCGTGAGGCGTTAAATTACGCCATCAACCGTCAGGCGCTGGTGAAAGTGGCGTTTGCTGGCTACGCGACTCCGGCGACCGGCGTGGTACCGCCGTCGATTGCGTATGCGCAAAGCTACACGGCCTGGCCTTACGATCCGGCAAAAGCCCGTGAACTGCTAAAAGAAGCGGGATACCCGAACGGTTTTAGCACTACGCTATGGTCATCGCACAACCATAGTACCGCCCAGAAAGTGTTGCAGTTTACCCAGCAACAGCTGGCGCAAGTGGGGGTTAAAGTGCAGGTGACGGCGATGGATGCCGGTCAACGCGCGTCGGAAGTTGAGGGCAAAGGGCAGAAAGAGAGCAGTGTCAGGATGTTCTACACCGGCTGGTCGGCCTCGACCGGTGAAGCGGACTGGGCATTGTCGCCGCTGTTTGCCTCGCAAAACTGGCCGCCAACGTTGTTTAATACCGCATTCTACAGTAATCCGCAGGTGGATACTGACCTTGCAGAGGCGTTGAAAACAACCGATCCGCAAGAGAAAGCGCGGCTGTACAAAGAAGCGCAGGATATCGTCTGGAAGGAGTCGCCGTGGATCCCGCTGGTGGTGGAAAAACTGGTCTCGGCGCACAGTAACAAACTGACCGGTTTCTGGATCATGCCAGATACGGGGTTCAGCTTTGATGATGCAGATTTGAAATAAGCCACAGCGGAAACCTGATGCTTAACTATATTCTCAAGCGCCTGTTGGGGTTGATTCCGACCCTGTTCATTGTTGCGGTGCTGGTGTTTTTATTTGTTCACCTGTTACCCGGTGACCCGGCGCGGCTGATTGCCGGGCCGGAAGCTGATTCGCAGGTGATTGAACTGGTTCGTCAGCAACTCGGTCTCGACCGACCGCTGCACGTCCAGTTTTGGCATTACATGACTAACGTGTTGCAAGGCGATTTTGGACTTTCGATGGTTTCCCGTCGACCGGTCTCGGAGGAGATCGCCAGCCGGTTTATGCCGACGCTGTGGTTGACGTTGACCAGTATGATCTGGGCCGTTCTGTTCGGCATGGCGGCGGGGATTGTTGCGGCGGTATGGCGCAACCGCTGGCCGGATCGCCTTAGCATGACGCTGGCCGTGACCGGGATCTCCTTTCCGGCGTTCGCACTGGGGATGCTGTTAATGCAGGTATTCTCCGTGGAGTTAGGCTGGTTGCCGACCGTCGGGGCCGATAGCTGGCAGCACTATATTCTGCCGTCTGTCACTCTCGGCGCGGCGGTGGCTTCAGTGATGGCGCGCTTTACCCGCGCCTCGTTTGTCGATGTGCTCAGTGAAGATTATATGCGCACCGCCCGGGCGAAAGGGGTCAGTGAAACGTGGGTGGTGCTCAAGCACGGACTGCGCAACGCGATGATCCCTGTCGTTACCATGATGGGATTACAGTTCGGCTTTTTGCTCGGTGGTTCAATCGTGGTCGAAAAGGTCTTCAACTGGCCCGGCCTTGGTCGTCTGTTGGTGGACTCCGTAGAGATGCGTGATTATCCGGTGATTCAGGCGGAAGTCCTGCTGTTCTCACTGGAATTTATTCTTATCAACTTAGTGGTGGATGTGCTGTATGCCGCCATTAACCCGGCTATCAGGTACAAGTAAGGATGCGATTACTTAACTGGCGCCGTCAGGCGATTTTAAATGCCATGCCAATAGTGAAGCCCGAGCGGGTGCGCACGCCGTGGCACGAGTTCTGGCGACGTTTTCGTCGTCAGCATGTGGCGCTGATTGCTGGCCTGTTTGTGCTGCTGCTGATCCTGGTGGCGATCTTCGCCCGCTGGCTGACACCGTTCGATGCGGAAAACTATTTCGATTACGACAGGCTGAATGATGGACCGTCGATGATGCACTGGTTCGGCGTGGATTCGCTGGGCAGAGACATCTTCAGCCGCGTGTTGGTTGGCGCGCAAATCTCGCTGGCGGCAGGGGTCTTTGCGGTATTAATTGGCGCGGCTATTGGCACTGTACTGGGGCTGCTGGCCGGCTACTATGAAGGCTGGTGGGATCGATTAATCATGCGCATCTGCGACGTGCTGTTTGCGTTTCCGGGGATCCTGCTGGCGATTGCCGTGGTGGCGGTGTTGGGCAGCGGCATTGCAAACGTCATTATCGCGGTGGCGATCTTTTCCATCCCGGCATTTGCCCGTCTGGTACGCGGCAATACGTTGGTGCTGAAACAGCAGACGTTTATCGAATCGGCGCGTAGCATTGGCGCCAGCGATGCGACCATTATTTTCAGCCATATCCTGCCCGGGACCGTCTCGTCGATTGTGGTCTTTTTCACCATGCGCATTGGCACGTCGATCATCTCTGCGGCAAGCTTGTCGTTTCTGGGGCTGGGCGCACAGCCGCCGACGCCAGAGTGGGGGGCGATGCTGAATGAAGCGCGGGCAGATATGGTGATAGCGCCGCATGTGGCGCTGTTCCCGGCAGTGGCGATTTTCCTGACGGTACTGGCGTTTAATCTGTTAGGTGATGGCCTGCGCGACGCGCTGGATCCGAAGATAAAAGGGTGAGCCGTAAGCCTGATAAGACGCGTTAGCGTCGCCATCAGGCATTGCCGGATAGAGCAAATGCCTTATCCGGCCTACGTTAGCATTAAACGCGGGTGCCCCACAGATCGTACTCGTCGGCGTTTTCCACCTTCACGCGGATTACGTCGCCCGGCTTCACGTTGGTTTCACCGTTCAGATAGACCGCGCCGTCGATTTCCGGGGCATCGGCCATGCTGCGACCAATCGCGCCTTCTTCGTCAACTTCGTCGACGATCACCAGAATTTCGCGACCCACTTTCTCCTGCAAACGTTCAGCGGAGATCTGCTGTTGCAGTTGCATAAAGCGGTTCCAGCGCGCTTCCTTCACGTCTTCCGGTACCTGATCCGGCAGCTCATTGGCGCCTGCGCCTTCTACCGGGCTGTATTTGAAGCAGCCTACGCGGTCAAGTCGCGCTTCTTTCAGGAAGTCGAGCAGCATCTGGAAATCCTCTTCCGTTTCACCCGGGAAGCCCACAATAAACGTCGAGCGCAGGGTCAGTTCCGGACAGATTTCACGCCACTGCTTGATGCGTGCCAGTTGACGGTCAACGGAGCCAGGGCGCTTCATCAGCTTCAGAATGCGTGGACTGGCGTGCTGAAGCGGGATATCGAGGTACGGCAGAATTTTGCCTTCCGCCATCAGCGGGATAACGTCGTCAACATGCGGATACGGGTAGACATAGTGCAGACGCGTCCAGATGCCCAGCTTAGACAGCTGTTCACACAGGCTGACCATACTGGTTTTCACCGGTTCACCGTTATAGAACCCGGTACGGTGCTTCACATCCACGCCGTAGGCGGAAGTGTCCTGAGAAATCACGAGGATCTCTTTGACGCCCGCATCGACCAGACGCTTTGCTTCGCTCAGCACATCGCCAATTGGACGGCTAACCAGATCGCCACGCATCGACGGAATGATGCAGAAGGTGCAGCAGTGGTTGCAGCCTTCAGAAATTTTCAGGTAGGCGTAATGACGCGGGGTCAGCTTCACGCCCTGTTCCGGCACCAGGCTCAGGAACGGATTGTGCTTCGGTTTCGGCACGTAGTGATGAACGTGTTCCAGAACCTGTTCATAGCTATGCGGTCCGGTGATTTCCAGCACTTTCGGATGGACTTCACGGATCTGATCTTCTTTCGCGCCCAGACAGCCGGTCACGATCACCTTACCGTTTTCGTTCAGCGCCTCGCCAATGGCTTCCAGTGATTCCTGCACTGCGCTGTCGATAAAACCGCAGGTATTGACGATCACCATATCGGCGTCGTCGTAACTCGGGACGACATCGTAGCCTTCGGTACGCAGTTCAGTCAGGATACGTTCCGAATCGACGAGGTTTTTAGGACAGCCGAGGGAAACGAAGCCGATTTTCGGCTGGTTTGTTGGAGTTCTGGTTTGTGACATGCGGATTTTTACTCACGTTGCATCTATGGCGCGGGATTTTAATGGCATAGAGGCGAAAATTATACAGTAATGTTGGCTGCAGAGCAGATAAGTCGTACGGAGTATAGAGGGTGGATAAAAAACAGTCAAAAGTGGCCTGTTCGCGTCTGGTTTCCCGTAACCGATACCGATCGTTAACCGGTGACCCAGCTTGCAACACATCAGAATGACATGAGTTTTATTGGATAGTCATAACGCGTGACTGTCCGTTCTTTAAACAAAATAGTCACGAAGAGAAAAAAGAATATTGCACTGAACGGATATTTATTGAACGGATGTCAGTTATAAAATTAAATACTATCAATCTGTTATATTTTTTCTGTGAACGTCATTGGGGTCTTTAGCGATGCTAATTCCGCATATAAGCCCTCCTTCTTGGATAAGAAATAGCGATATTATAGTTTTACCTCGTCGAGCGTTATCTATGAGGTAAATATGAAAGATGTTGTGCTGCAATCAAAACTGGAAATGGCGAGAACGCTCTATGCGAATGGGGTGAGTATCTATTTTATTTTGCTGGCGACCGGATTGACCTGGCGTGAATTAATGGCAGGACTCAATGATATTACGCGCCACCAGGTGATTGTGGAAAAAGGTCAGCGTTAGGCCATCTCACCCTTTGACGCGCCAGGCGGATGGAATAATCCATTCAGGAGGGTGAAAAGCGCGTTGTCTTTGCGGCTCTCTTTACGACAGGACAGGAAGATACTGAATTGTGGCAGCAAAAATGGCGTCTCAACCTTTTTCAGCTGATAGCGTTGTGCATGGGCGTGAAATATTTTTTCCGGTATAACGCCTAAACACTGCGTGTCCGAAACCATCGTCAGTACGGTCGTAAAAGAGGTGGTTAACAGGCAGCGTTCTCCGGTTCTGAACTTTTTATCAACGATGCTACGGTGATAAATTATCTTCTCATTCCGCGTATTATACCCAACCAGATGGGCGTCTCTGAACTGTTGCTCATTAACGGTATCGCCATAACAGGTGTTCGTTTGTGAAGCAATGAGCACCAGTTTCATTTCACAGATTTTCTGGCAGAAAAGATTTCCGTGCTCCACGGAGAAGGTCGAAAAAATAATATCGGCCTGACGCAGATTTAACAGTTCAATGATGCTCTGTTCATTAAGGTCCGCTGACTGATGCAGCAGGCTCATACCGGACTGACTTTCAATAATCTGTTTCGTCAGGTCAGGAATCACCAGCGTAGAAATAAACGATTCGGTATACAGTATGATCCTCTTTTTTTTCACCAAAGAGGCGTGCGGTAACAAATGGGCGAATTTTTCAATCATTAAGACTGCATTGTCATACAGTTCATCGGCATACACCGTGGGCAGGAGCGAATTCCCACTGCGGACAAATAAGTTATCGCCCAGCAAATTACGCAGTTTCCTTAACGACTGACTCACCGCGGAAGGGGAAATGTCGAGGAGATCGGCCGCTTTCGTGATGCTGCCCGCACTGTAGATCAGACAAAACAGGGTCAGTAGATTCAAATCAACCTTTGCCATCGCGCAAATTTTTTCCGAAACGGGGATTCGGCTCATTGTCCACGACCTGTTTCTGTCAGCTGACTATCATTCACAACGTAGCATACAACGGCGAGAGCCGCTTTCCCCCGGCAGTGCATTTACCACGCATAGAAAAGTATTAGCTGTGTAAATTATGTTAATACCGAGTGAATTATTGATCTCAGGCATCACGTTGTACAAAAAATAGCCATACTATTAAGTTGCACCATGGCTGGAAGAGGAGGAACGAAGTATGTTCGTTGACAGACTGAGAACTGATCTGCTGAATAAGCTCATCAACGCCAGGATCGACCTCGCTGCGTATCTGCAGCTAAGGATGGCGAAAGGATACATGTCAGTCAGCGAGAATGATCATCTACGTGAGAACTTTTTCGAACTGAACCGCGAGCTGCACGATAAATCGTTGCGCTTGAATCTGCATCTCGATCAGGAAGAGTGGGATGCGTTGCATCATGCCGAAGGTGCACTCGCCGCTGCGGCGGTGTGCCTGATGAGCGGACATCACGACTGTCCGACTTTTATTGCCGTCAATGCAGAGAAACTCAATACCTGCCTGACAACCTTAACGCTGAGCATTCAGAGTCTGCAGGCTCATTCAACGTTTGAAGATGCCTGATTTTCGGGGGGAGGCGACTCCCCCCTTCATCGTTAAGTTTATGTAAAAATGCTCCCCTGATGTTCCTCGCTGACTACGCTTTAACCAGAGTCAACCAGGAGGCGTTATGCATCGTTCGCTTATCCCCTTAATACCCTTGCTCATTTTTCCCTGGTTTGCCCAGGCCGAAACGCCTGCGGTGAATGTTGAGGTGCTGCAAACCAAACTTGACCATCCGTGGGCGCTGGCCTTTCTGCCGGGCGACAATGGCATGCTGATCACCCTGAGGGGCGGGCAGTTGCGTCACTGGCAGGCAGATAAAGGGCTTTCTGATCCACTCCCTGGCGTGCCGAAGGTGTGGGCGAACGGGCAGGGCGGTCTGCTGGACGTGGCACTGGCACCCGACTTTAACCAGTCGCGGCGCGTCTGGCTCAGTTTTGCGCAAGCCGATGCGGAGGGTAACGCAGGAACTGCAGTGGGCTACGGTCGACTCAGCGACGATCTTTCGCGGCTGGAAAACTTCCAGACCGTCTTCCGCCAGATGCCAAAACTGTCAACCGGTAATCATTTTGGCGGACGACTGGTGTTTGACGGCAAGGGGTATCTGTTCATTGGGCTGGGTGAAAATAACCAACGATCGACTGCGCAGGACCTCGACAAATTGCAGGGCAAAGTGGTGCGTCTGACCGAACAGGGGAAAATTCCGGCGGACAATCCGTTTGTTAATCAGCCGGGTGCGCGCCCGGAGATCTGGTCTTACGGGATCCGCAATCCGCAGGGGATGGCGATGAACCCGTGGAGCGATGTGCTGTGGCTGAATGAACACGGACCGCGCGGCGGCGATGAGATCAATATCCCCGAGAAAGGGAAAAACTATGGTTGGCCGCTGGCGACCTGGGGCATCAACTACAGCGGATTTAAAATCCCGGAAGCGCAAGGGGAAAAGGTGGCAGGTACCGAACAGCCCATTTTCTACTGGCAGAAATCACCCGCCGTCAGCGGGATGGCATTTTATAACCACGATACTTTCCCTCAATGGCGACAGAAACTGTTTATTGGCGCGCTGAAAGATCAGGATCTGATTGTGATGGGCGTAAACGGTAACAAAGTGACTGAAGAGGGGCGCATTCTGGGCGAGCGAAAGCAACGGATCCGCGATGTGCGCGTCGGGCCCGACGGTTATCTGTATGTCTTAACCGACGAGTCCGATGGCGAGCTGCTTAAAGTCAGCCCGCGCGCCTGAATGGCTTAGCTGACCGGGATCATGACCGTTTTACGAAACGCCGGGCGTTCGCTCAGCTGCTGATACCAGCGCTCAAGGTGCGGACGCGGTGTCCACGTCAGTCCGACATTGAACAGGTTGTAGACAAACGGCGCGATAGCGATATCAGCGGTGCCGAACGCGTTGCCCGAGAACCAGGGCTGGTCGGCCAGCGCCGCATCGAGGATCGCAAACAGCTCGTCGCAGCGTTTCGCCCCCGCATCAATGGCGGCGTGATCGCGTTCTTCCGGCGGCGTTCTCACTAAACCAAAAAGCACCACACGGTGTGCCGGGCTCAAGGTCTGATTCGCCCAGTCCATCCATTTTTCGCCTTCTGCCCGGCGCGCAGGGGACTCAACCCACAGACGTTTTTGTCCGTACTGCGCGGCCAGGTAACGCACGATGGCGTTGGATTCCCACAGCAGCAGGTCGCATTCATCATCACGCAGCAAAGGCACCAGACCGTTCGGGTTCATCGCCAGATAATCCGCGTCATGGTTCAGGCCAAACTGTCCTCCCGCGAGGATATGGTTAAACGGCAATTCCAGTTCTTCGAGCGTCCATAACACTTTTTTGACGTTGGTTGAGTTATTCCGGCCCCACAGCGTAATCATAATTACCCCTCAAAAAATGGACAGCCTCAGGGCTGCGTTCACTCCACATGGTGAGATAAACCCAACATTTACGCAACAGCCAACAAAAAAATCCTCTCCGTTGCGGCATAGCGGGGGGTTATTGCATAAACTTTAAAAACTTTACCAACTTACGGTTCCCTTACGCTTCTTAGTGCGTTATTACTCACCGCACTTATTATACGGTGGTATGACGTATATTTTTTGAATGGATACTCGGGTGGCATTTATGACGCAATACGTTTCTTCCCTTCGTAATTTTGCAGCGGGTTCAGCACTTCTCTTTCTCTTTGCGCCAACGGTGATGGCGGCGGAACAGACCATTGACGCGCCGAGCGTCGATGCACGCGCGTGGATTTTAATGGATTACGCCAGTGGTAAGGTGCTGGCGGAAGGCAATGCCGATGAGAAACTGGACCCCGCCAGTCTGACGAAAATCATGACCAGCTATGTGGTGGGGCAGGCGCTCAAAGCGGGAAAAATTAAACTGACCGACATGGTGACGATAGGCAAAGACGCCTGGGCAACGGGTAACCCGGCGCTGCGCGGCTCCTCGGTCATGTTCCTGAAGCCCGGCGATCAGGTGGCGGTTTCCGATCTCAATAAAGGGGTGATTATTCAGTCCGGCAACGATGCCTGTATCGCGCTTGCAGACTACGTCGCGGGAAGTCAGGAGTCGTTTATCGGTTTGATGAACGGCTATGCGAAAAAGCTTGGGCTGACGAACACCACTTTCCAGACGGTACACGGTCTGGATGCGCCAGGTCAGTTCAGCACCGCGCGCGATATGGCGCTGCTGGGTAAAGCGCTGATCCACGATGTGCCGGAAGAGTATGCGATCCATAAAGAGAAAGAGTTCACTTTTAACAAGATTCGCCAGCCCAACCGTAACCGTCTGCTCTGGAGCTCCAGCCTGAACGTTGACGGCATGAAAACAGGCACCACGGCGGGAGCCGGATACAATCTGGTCGCGTCGGCCACCCAGGGCGATATGCGGCTGATTTCGGTGGTATTAGGCACCAAAACTGACCGTATCCGTTTTAATGAATCAGAAAAACTGTTGACCTGGGGCTTCCGCTTCTTTGAGACCGTCACGCCAATCAAACCGGATGCCACCTTTGTGACTCAGCGTGTCTGGTTTGGTGACAAGAGTGAAGTGAATCTGGGCGCGGGTGAAGCCGGTTCCGTGACCATTCCGCGTGGTCAGCTGAAAAACCTGAAAGCCAGCTTTACGCTGACCGAACCGCAGCTCACCGCGCCGCTGAAAAAAGGCCAGGTGGTCGGGACCATTGACTTCCAGTTGAACGGCAAGTCGATTGAGCAGCGTCCGCTGATCGTGATGGAAGCGGTAGAAGAGGGCGGGTTCTTTGGCCGGATGTGGGATTTCGTGCTGATGAAATTCCATCAGTGGTTCGGTAGCTGGTTCTCGTAAGCGGTTGTGGATTGCCGGATAACGCTGACGCCTGTCCGGCAAACTGCGATTAGTACATCAGTTTAATCCGCTGCGCTTTGGCGAAGCTGACAAATTCATCGTCAGGGCAGCGGTCACTTACCACGGCGTCAAAATGCTTTAAATCCCCCATCCGCGCCGGACGAACCTTGCCAAATTTACTGTGATCAACCACCAGCACGTGGTACTGGGCCATCGACATCGCCCAGTGTTTCACCGGCAGCTCTTCCAGATTAAAACAGGTCGCCCCTTTGCCAATGTGAATGCCCGCCGCCGAGTAGAAGGCGATATCCGGACAGATTGTGTTCAGCGTTTCCCGGGTATCAAGCGGTTTAAAAATCGCATTGCTGGCGTGGAATTCGCCGCCGGAGAGGATCGCCCGGCACAGCGGTTTTTCCTGCAACGCCAGAAACGTATTCAAGGAATAACAGACGGCAGTAAACGGGATGTCATTATCGATCGCTTCAATGATCCATGGCGTGGTGGTGCCGCAGTCAAAAAACAGCGTCTGATGCGGCTGCACCAGGCTTGCCGCCAGTTGCGATGCACGACGTTTTTCTTCCACCAGACGGGATTTTTGATCGCTAAGCAGATAGTGACTGGCGCTGCGGGGTTCCAGCACAATATAGCCACCGAGCAGCACCACCGGTGCGCTGTTGTTATTCAGGTCGCGGCGAATGGTCATTTCAGAGACACCCAGCAGGGTCGCGGCTTCCTTAAGATGCAGTTTATCGCTGCGTTTCAATGCCTGCAGCAATTGACCAATACGCTCTTCGCGACGTGTTTCCATAATTCCCCTGGATGAATAATTAAGCGCTCTGTCCGCTACAGAGTGCCTAATATTACTCTTTTTTCCTTCGTCTAGTCACGTACCCAGCCTTTACGAATCGGCAGGGCGAAGCAGATGCGATAACAATGTTGCAGGCCACGGTAGAGGGCCGGACCGAATTTTTGCCAGATCATCTGCGCGCTCAGGCAGCCGATCATTCCTGCCAGCAGTCCGCCGAGCATGTCGAGCGGCCAGTGCACGCCGAGATAGACCCGGGACCAGGCGATGGTCACAGCCAACACCATCAACAGAACGCCGGACCAGAGACGATGCCAGAGCAAAAACGCCAGCGCGAAGGTGAATATCACCGTGCCGTGATCGCTGGGGAACGAGTCATCTGCCGCATGCTGGAGATAATTGTAGCCAATGTGATCGGCAAACGGACGATCGTGCGGGAACAGGTGCCCCATGATCCAGGACACCAGCAGGCTAACGACCAGCGCCATCGCCATTTTGACGATCATCTGCCGCTGTGCGCAAACCTGTTCACGCGGTCCCCACAGCCAGAGAACAACGGCTAACAGCGGGACGATGTTGATCAAATCTCTGGCGATAAAAATGGCGAGGGAAATCATCCACGATGCCGTGTCCGGCGTGGCGTTGATGAAGTAGAACAGCGAATAGTTAATATTTTCCAGCATAGCAGTCAGACTCAGTTCGTTTAATGAAAATCCAGGCAGGCCGAGAATAAAAGTGTCCGTCCACGGGGTAAAGAGGGATTGTCTTATTTACCTGTAAATCAAAGGAGTTTCAGACATCGCTCGTGATTTTTCACTCAGCATAACCGCGTCAACTTAGATTAACCTTAAACCCAGGGGAGGATTTTCATGAGCGGGTAAAAATGTGCGCATTTTGCGTTTACCACGCATAATTCACTATCTCAGGTGAGGCACTTTCATTACACTTTGCGCGATTTTTTATTGTCGAAGAGATTGCATGCAAAACCGTTTACAACAAGGTGCCCGTCTTGGACGTCAGGCGCTGCTTTTCCCTCTCTGTCTGGTGCTCTACGAATTCTCCACCTACATTGGCAACGATATGATCCAACCCGGCATGCTGGCGGTGGTGGAACAATATCAGGCGGGGATCGACTGGGTGCCGACTTCTATGACTGCCTATCTGGCCGGCGGCATGTTTTTGCAATGGCTGTTAGGGCCGCTGTCGGATCGCATTGGTCGTCGTCCGGTGATGTTAGCGGGCGTGGTGTGGTTTATTGTCACCTGCCTGGCGACGCTGCTGGCGCAAAGCATTGAACAATTCACGCTGCTGCGTTTTTTGCAGGGCATCAGCCTGTGCTTTATTGGTGCGGTGGGCTATGCGGCGATCCAGGAGTCCTTTGAAGAGGCGGTGTGTATTAAAATCACCGCGCTGATGGCGAACGTTGCGCTGATAGCACCACTGCTGGGGCCGCTGGTGGGGGCAGCCTGGGTGCATGTCCTGCCGTGGGAAGGCATGTTTGTGCTGTTCGCTGCACTGGCAGCGATTGCGTTCTTTGGTTTGCAGCGGGCGATGCCGGAGACCGCCACGCGGATCGGCGAGCCGCTATCCCTGAAGGCGCTGGGTAGTGATTACAGGCTGGTGCTGAAAAATGGGCGTTTTGTCGCTGGTGCGCTGGCGCTGGGGTTTGTCAGCCTGCCGCTGCTGGCGTGGATTGCCCAGTCACCGATTATTATCATCAGCGGTGAACAGCTCAGTAGCTACGAGTATGGTCTGCTACAGGTGCCGATCTTTGGCGCGCTGATTGCCGGGAACCTGGTGCTGGCGCGCCTGACGGCACGACGTACGGTGCGTTCGCTGATCATCATGGGTGGCTGGCCGATAGTGCTGGGGCTGATGATCGCCGCAGTGGCAACGGTAGTCGCATCCCACGCGTATCTTTGGATGACGGTGGGATTGAGCGTTTACGCCTTCGGTATTGGTGTGGCAAACGCAGGACTGGTGCGCCTTACGCTGTTCGCCAGCGACATGAGTAAAGGCACGGTCTCTGCGGCGATGGGGATGCTGCAAATGCTGATCTTTACCGTCGGGATTGAACTGAGCAAATACGCCTATTTAGGCGGAGGGAATGGCCTGTTCAGCCTGTTTAACCTGGCAAACGGTATTCTGTGGCTGTTGCTGATGGTCGTTTTTCTGAAGGATAAGCAGGTCGGGAATACGCGGGAAGGGTAACGGTACCATTGTTGGCCCGCTAAGCGCACCGCCATCAGGCAATAAAGCCGGATGGCGGTGTAAACACCTTATCCGGCCTACTGAATGACGCTATTGTAGACTTAGCAGGCGTTAATTAAACGGGGCGTCGTTCTTCAGGACGCGATCAATGATGTCGAGGACGCCTTCTTTGTTGTTTGAGCCTGCACGATATTTCGCCGCCTTAGCAATCGCATCCGCCGCATTCTCCATTGCAAAACTGAAGCCCGCCTGGCGCAGCATTTCAACATCGTTGCCGCCATCGCCAAACACCACCACGTCGTTATCATCAATCCCCCAGCGCTGCTGGAGCAAGCGCAGACCGTTCGCTTTGTGTACGCCGGGGATAATGAGATCGATGCTGCCATAGCCGGTGTGAACGGGCACCATGATATCGCCAATGGCGTCGTGCAGCGCTTGCTGAACTTCCGGGATCCGGTCGTCAGAGATGTTGAGGCCAAATTTGAAAAACACGTCATTGATGTTGTCGAAGTCATCCACGAACTCGAGGCGATGGTAGTACATACCGGCGGTGGCTTTCATCTCGTCGTTGTACTCTTTGAGGGTATACGCGCTGCTCTTACCGCAGGCGATGATTTCCACATCGGTGCGGGTTAACAGATGATCGACTATGGCGGTAAAGTCAGACTTTGCCAGATCGCCGTTAAAGATATCCTGGCCTTCGCTCACCACCCAACCACCGTTTTCGGCGACAAAGGAGATCTCATGGGCAATCTCAGGAAAGAAAGAGATGAGCTGGTAATATTGGTTGCCGCTGGCGACCGCAAAACGAATGCCCCGCGTTTTCATCTGCTGATACTGCGCCAGAAAACGTTCGCGGTTATAGGTCTTTTGATCGCTCAGAAAGGTGCCATCCATATCGACTGCAATTAACTTAATACCCATTTATCCCTTCTCCATCGCAGTTTGCGTAGTTGAATTTGGTTTGGCGACGGCTCTGGCGACAACGGCGGCCAGCAGCACCAGTGCCAGCACCACCAGCATGGCGCTGCGTAAACCGTAGTGCTCACCGAGGTAGCCCAGCAGCGGAGGGCCAACGAGAAACGCCAGATAGCCGGTGGTTGCCACGACGCTGACGCGCGTTGGCGCGTCTGGCCCCGTGTCGCTGGCCGCTGAAATGGTTAACGGGAAGCCGAGCGATGCGCCCAGGCCCCACAGTATCACGGAGACGCCAGCCACCCAGGCGCTGTCGACGAAAATAATCAGACCAATACCGAGCGCGCCCATCAGGGCGCTGGCGCGAACCACCGCCACACGACTGTAGCGGTCGATAAACCAGCCGCCGGTAAAGCGACCCACGGTCATGCCGAGCGTGAAGCCTGCGTAAATCAGCGAGCCGGATGTCGGGCTAAACCCATGACCGTCCACCATCAGCAGCGGTAGCCAGTCGTTGGCAGACCCTTCAGCAAAGGCCATCGCCAGCACCACAACGCCAATCAGCAGCAACTGAATATCGCGCCAGAAGGGGACGCCTTTTTCCTGATGATGAGAACCGTCGCTGGCGTTTTTACCCGTCCCATCGGGAATGGCTTTGATGGCAATAAAAATCGGTGCAATCGCCACCAGCGAGGCCAGTACAATGTGCGTGGTTGCCGCGACGCCAAAGGCCGTCAGCACCATCCCGACCCCAGCCCCCGCCAGCGTGCCGAAGCTGTAAAAGCCGTGCATCATCGGCAGCACGGTTTTGTTCATTTCACGTTCGACGGCTGCCCCTTCAATATTGATTGCCACTTCTGCGGAGCCAAAACTGGCACCGAACACGCCTAAGCCCAGCGCAAACAGCAATGGCGAAGTCAACCATAGCGCCAGACTCAACACCAGCATCCCCACAATCGCGCAGGACATGGTGGTGCGAATCACTTTTCGCGTGCCAAATCGTTTCACCAGCCAGGCCGAACAAAGGATGCCGCTCATCGAACCAATAGAGAGGCCAAACAGCACTGCGCCCATTTCCGCCGTCGAGACTGAGAGCGTGTCACGAATAGCCGGTGTACGTGTGGCCCAGGAGGCCATCAGAAGGCCGGGCAAAAAGAAGAACATAAAAAGCGCCCAGGTACGGCGTTGCAGGGCTTTGCGGGAGGAAGTCAATGTCATCAAGGAAGCACCAGAAGTACAACAATAGCGACAACACTAGCAAGTTTGTGTACATTTGTACATAAATCAGAAGGGGAATTAATGAGCAGACGACCAAACGATCCGCAGCGTCGGGAAAGGATACTTCAGGCAACTCTGGAGACGATTGCTGAGCATGGGATCAGTGCTGTAACGCATCGTAAAATCGCCAGCTGTGCAGGGGTTCCGCTGGGATCCATGACGTATTACTTCGAGGGTATAGACTCGCTGATTGAAGAGGCGTTCACGCGTTTTACGCGCGATATGGCGCAGCAGTATCGTGATTATTTTGCCGGGGTGACCGGGCAGGAAATGGCCTGCGAATCGATCACCACCCTCATTTACAGTTCAGAAGTGACGACGCCGCGTAATATGGAGCTGATGTATCAGCTGTACGCGATGATGAACCGTAAGCCGGCGTTACGAAGTGTGATGCAGGACTGGATGCAAACCAGTCAGACAACCCTTGAGCAGTGGTTTGATCCTATTACTGCACGTGCGCTGGACGCCTTTATTGAAGGGATGACGCTGCATTTTGTAACCGATCGGACGCCCATGACGCGCGAAGAGATCCTGCAGATGGTTAAACGCATCGCCGAGTGAAGCGCGATTATCCTGTCGTGGCGCCTGCGGTTACATTCACGATGGTCGCCGTCATGGCATTGGCGCTATCTGAGGCCAGAAAGGTCATGAGCGCGGCGACATCTGCAAGCGTTGGCAGGCGTTTGAGCATTGTGCTTTGCGCCGCACCCTGCAGCCATTCTTCCGTTGTTAATCCCATTTCTTGCGCCTTAGCGGCAAAGATCTCCCCGGTATAAGAACCGGCCTGAACAGCATCGATGATCGCGTGGGAGCGAATCCCGATGACGCGGATATTTTTGGGGGCGAGTTCGACCGCCAGCGCTTTAACGAACGCTTCTGTCCCTGCGCAACCGACAACGTGGCCTGAGTGACCCGCGATCGCCATCGCCCCTGCCGGTGCCACGACGCTGAGAATCACCCCCGCGCGTTCACCCCCCATATGTGGTGCTGCGGCTTTTGCGATGGTGAATTGCGCGGTGAGGAAGGGACGGATGCCCTGCATAAATTCGTCCAGGGTGAGTTCCGTGACATGCTTGCCCTGGTCGTGCATAAAACCGGTGGCATTGACGACAATATCGAAACCTCCGCGCCTGCCCGCCAGTTCTGCTATCTGCATCATCATTGATGGCTCGTCGAGAACATCGATGAGGACGGTATCGGCGGTCCCCCCTGCGGCACGAATCTCGTGTGCTACGCGGTCCAGTTTTTCCTGACCGCGTGCGACCAGGCACACCTCCGCCCCCTCGTGCGCCATATTGCGCGCTACTGCACTGCCAATAGCGCCGCTTCCGCCGAAAATCACGACGACCTTGTTTTTAAGCAACATGAGGCATTCACCTTCACAGACCGATAATCAGGAAGTATGGGTGATGAATGGCGGGCTGCAAGGATCGAAGGGCGTATTTCAGGCAACAAAAAACCCATCAACCTTGAACCAAAACGGCGGGGTTGATGGGCTCCACAAATTGGGGACATCAAAGAAAAGCAGTGGCAATAGTTATGACTGACGCCTTGAGGAAAAGTTCTACGTATCTGCAAAAAATTTTCACTTAAGGGCTAACTTCAGTTTTATCCTAAACCAGGCCAGATGATGATGATGAGTGTCCCCGCCAGCGTCAGCAGCACGTTGGCTATCGCGTAGGTGCCTGCGTAACCGAGTGCCGGAATGTTGCTGCGCGCAGTATCGCTGATGATTTCCATCGCGGGGGCACAGGTCCGCGCGCCCATCATGGCACCAAAAAGGAGCGCCCGGTTCATGCGCAGGACATAGGCACCGAACAGGAAGCAAATGATCACCGGCACCAGGCTGACGACCAGACCGGCAATCAGCATTTGGCCGCCGATCGCCCCCAACCCCTGACCGATGCCGCTGCCTGCGCTTAAGCCAACGCCGGCCATAAAGACCATCAGGCCGAATTCTTTCACCATATTCAGCGCGCCCTGCGGGATGTAACCAAACGTCGGATGGTTAGCTCGCAGGAATCCCAGCATGATCCCGGCGAACAGCAACCCAGCGGCATTACCAATGCCGAAACTGAAGTTGCTGAACTGGAAGGTGATCATGCCGATCATCAGACCAATAATGAAGAACGCACAGAAGGCCAGCAGATCGGTCACCTGGCTGTGAATCGAGATAAAGCCGATACGGTCCGCGATGGTTTTCACCCGACGCGCGTCACCGCTGACCTGCAATACATCGCCTTTGTTGAGCACCACGTTGTCATCAATCGGCATTTCAATCTGCGAACGAATCACACGGTTCAGGAAGCAGCCGTGATCGGTGAGCTTCAATTGAGCAAGACGGCGTCCCACGGCATTGTGGTTTTTCACCACGATCTCTTCTGTGACGATCCGCATGTCGAGCAGGTCGCGGTCGAAAACCTCTTTGCCGTTACGAAAGCTAGGGTCGAGACGGGCATGGGCATCCGGATAGCCGACCAGCGCAATCTCATCGCCCATCTGCAGCACCGCGTCACCGTCCGGGTTTGCCAGAATACCGTTACGACGGATGCGTTCAATGTAGCAGCCGGTCGCGCGGTAAATGCCGAGCTCACGCAGGTTTTTCCCGTCGGTCCAGGCCACTAATTCAGGGCCAACACGGTAAGCACGAATCACCGGCAGGTACACCTTCCGGTTGGTGTCGGTATCCAGGCCGCGCTCACGTGCGATTTGCTGGGCGCTGGTTTGCAGATCCTGATGCTGTAATTTGGGCAGGTAGCGTGCGCCGACGATCAGACTGACCAGACCGATCAGGTAAGTCAGCGCGTAGCCCAGGCTCAGGTTATCGAGCGCCCGGGAAAGCTGTGCGCCCTCCATCCCGAAATGACGTAGTGTGTCGCCAGCACCGACCAGAACCGGGGTGGACGTCATTGAGCCCGCCAGCATACCGGCCGTCAGGCCGATGTCCCAGCCAAATAGCTTACCCAGACCCAGGGCGATCAGCAGCGCACTGCCGACCATCACCAGAGCCAGCATCAGGTAATTTTTCCCGTCCCGGAAAAAAATGGAAAAAAAGTTAGGACCCGCTTCGACGCCGACACAAAAAATAAACAGCATGAAGCCCAGATTCAGTGCGTCAGTGTTAATACTGAAATGCTGTTGCCCTAATAAGAGAGAGACGACTAAAACGCCAATGGAATTACCCAGTTGGACGGAACCCAGTCGCAATTTACCGAGACACAGGCCAAGAGCCAGTACAACAAATAATAACAGGATGTAATTCCCATTTAACAAATCGGCGACGTTTATATTCACGGAGACTAACTTCTTGTTTACGAGTAAGCTGTTGAAAGAAATAGTAATTTAGGCTACTGTTTTTGACATCAATTAAGGGGATTGTGACATATTCACACCCCGAATATAAGCAGCACAACAATATATTTGGCTAGTTTAATCTCATTACGTATCAACGGCTATAAGAATCGTGTTGGCGTATTTTGGCACGGAATGCTGAACGGCTTTATCTGACTGGACGCCATTGGCGAAAAGTATGCTTGATAGAGACAGTGTCAGGAGAAATGATTGAAATATAAACATGGTTGGGCAAGCGCGGTCTGCTGCTTTGTGCTCTTTGTGGTTGTCTGTCTTTTTCTGACGATGAACATGAAAGGGGCATTTCGGGCGGCCGGGCATCCTGAAATTGGGCTACTGTTTTTTACGCTGCCAGGTGCGGTTGCCAGTTTTTGCTCTCATCGCCGGGAGGTTATCAAACCGCTCCTCGGTGCGATGCTTGCAGCACCTTGTTGTTTACTGCTCACTCGTCTTTTCTTTACACCCACTCGCTCGCTGTGGCAGGAGATGGCGTGGTTATTCAGCGCGGTGTTCTGGTGTGCGTTGGGGGCTTTATGCTTCTTGTTCATCAGCAGTCTGTTCAGACCACGGTAGCGTTAAGATCACGAACGCCCTCCTGAGAGGGCGTTTTTATCTCTGTCGCTGCGATTAAGCAAACAGATTCAGATTCTCTTTCGCCCAGGCTTCAAAATCGGTGCAACCGCCGATGTGTTTCTGATCAACAAAAATCTGCGGCACGGTCTCGACCGGTTTGCCTACGGTCTTTTCCAGATCCGCTTTGGTGATGCCTTCCGCGTGGATGTCGATGTAGCGATAGTTGAAATCATCACGCTCGTTGCTCAGTTTTTCTGCCAGTTCTTTTGCGCGTACACAGTAAGGGCAACCCGGGCGACCAAAAATAACGGTGAACATTGTAGTCTCTCTCCTCGAACTCAAAGCCTGACGGCGAATGACTGCTATGATGACGCTAATCGTCAGCCTTGAACAGTAGGTTGCACCTTTTACTTCGATACATTTAGTCTATATCTGTTAAACACATTCACGCTGAACGCCTTACACTATGTCTCACAAAAGAGGGCTTCCTGTGCGTACGACTGGCGCGTTACCGAAAAGTGTATTGATTCTGGAAATGGTGGGGATGGTGCTTCTGGCACTGGCTTTGCTGTCGCTGAACCACTACCTGACGCTTCCCGAACCGTTTAACTCCTCGTTAGCGGTCATCGTCATGCTTTTTTTGGGCGTACTGTTGATGATCCCCGCCGCGCTGGCGTTCGTCTGGCAAGTCGCGCAGCGGCTGGCACCACAGTTGATGAAGCCCCCATCCGATTCATCCCGTTCAGACAGAGATAAAGAGAATGACTCCAACCATTAATCTTCTGCGTCGTCACCGTTCGATTCGCCATTTCACCGATCAACCAATTACACCTGAACAGCGAGAGGCGATTCTGGCGTCTGCTCAGGCGACGTCCAGCTCCAGCTTTTTGCAGTGCACGTCCATTATTCGGATTACGGATCCGGTGCTACGTGACGCGCTGGTGCCATTAACCGGAGGCCAGCAACACGTCGCGCAGGCCGCTGAATTTTGGGTCTTCTGCGCGGATTTCAATCGTCATCTGCAGATTTGTCCTGAGGCGCAGTTAGGTCTTGCTGAGCAGTTGCTGCTGGGCGTGGTGGACACGGCGATGATGGCGCAAAACGCGCTGACGGCGGCGGAATCGTTGGGGCTGGGCGGCGTTTATATCGGCGGTTTACGTAATAACATTGAATCGGTCACCGAATTGCTGGCGCTGCCAAAACACGTACTGCCACTGTTTGGGCTGTGCCTCGGCTGGCCTGCTGATAACCCGGATCTGAAGCCGCGCCTGCCTGCGGCGATAGTGATGCACGAAAACCGCTATCAGCCGCTCGACAGGGACGCGCTGGCTGGCTATGACGAACAGCTTGCACAGTATTATCTCAGCCGAGGCAGCAATACCCGCCGTGACACCTGGAGCGATCATATTCGCCGCACGCTGATTAAGGAAAATCGTCCCTTTATCCTGGAATATTTGCATAAACAGGGTTGGGCCACGCGCTAAAAATGCTGCCGCTGTGTATGATATGCGGGATAGTGATCGAGTGATGCAGAGAGGTGCAGGGTGAAAATTGCCATATTGTCCCGGGATGGAACGCTCTACTCATGTAAGCGCCTGCGTGAAGCGGCGATGACGCGCGGCCATCTGGTCGAAATACTCGATCCACTTTCCTGCTATATGAACATCAATCCGGCGGCGTCCTCGATTCATTATAAAGGGCGCAAGCTGCCTCATTTTGATGCCGTCATTCCGCGTATCGGTTCGGCGATCACCTTTTACGGTACAGCAGCGTTGCGTCAGTTTGAGATGCTGGGTAGCTATCCACTGAATGAATCCGTGGCAATTACCCGCGCCCGCGATAAGCTGCGCTCGCTGCAGTTGCTGGCGCGTCAGGGCATCGATCTCCCGATTACCGGCATTGCGCACTCGCCGGATGACACCAGCGATCTTATTGACATGGTCGGTGGCGCGCCGCTGGTGGTGAAACTGGTGGAAGGAACACAGGGGATTGGCGTGGTGCTGGCTGAAACTCGACAGGCCGCCGAGAGCGTCGTGGATGCTTTCCGGGGGCTTAACGCCCACATTCTGGTTCAGGAATATATTAAAGAGGCTAAAGGTCGCGATATTCGCTGTCTGGTGGTGGGCGACGAGGTGGTCGCCGCCATCGAACGACGGGCGAAAGACGGCGATTTCCGTTCTAATCTGCATCGCGGCGGCGTGGCCTGCGTTGCCAACATTACTCCCCGTGAGCGCAAGATTGCGATTAAAGCCGCGCAGACGATGGGGCTTGACGTTGCCGGGGTCGATATTTTACGCGCCGAGCGCGGCCCACTGGTGATGGAAGTGAACGCCTCTCCGGGTCTGGAAGGGATCGAAAAAACCACGGGCATCGATATCGCCGGGCGGATGATTCAGTGGATCGAACGCCACGCGACGGCCGAATTTTGTCTCAAAACGGGCGGCTAGTCTTAATATCGCCGATGATCGTGGAATGATGAACACTTTTTGCGTAAGCTGTGCCGGTATTTTTTCATCGTAAGAGGTAGCACATTATTATGACAGAATTGGTCGTTCCCACTCTGGATACGTTGCGGCAATGGCTCGACGACCTGGGCATGAGTTTTTTTGAATGTGATACCTGTCAGGCACTGCATTTACCTCACATGCAAAATTTTGACGGCATCTACGATGCAAAATTAGATCTCGTCGACAATACGCTGCTGTTTTCCGCGATGGCGGAAGTGAGGCCTTCTGCGTTACTGCCACTGGCGGCGGACCTGTCTGCCATCAATGCCAGCTCCCTCACCGTAAAAGCGTTTCTGGATATGCAGGATGATAATCTGCCAAAACTGGTGGTTTGCCAGTCTTTATCCGTTATGCAGGGGGTGACTTACGCGCAGTTCGAATGGTTTGTGCGCCAGAGCGAAGAGCAGATATCCATGGTCATTCTGGAAGCAGGCGCGCATCAGATGCTGTTTACCGCTGAAGAAGACGCGCAAAAAAGCAGCGCTGAGAACCATTTTCTTCATTGATTTAAACGTGAAGTAAGACGCGTATAGCGCAGTCGCTGCCAGAGCGGCTGCGGTTTACGTTCTTTTATTCTGCATTTAACCTTTCTTTAAAGAATTATTCACCTCCTTTCCCGCCGTTTCGCTTTATCACATAGACATAAATTGCATAAAAAATTGATAAAAGGCGTTTTTTAATCTGGGCTATAGCCTGAAACCCTGGCTAAAGTTATTCTTGCGAAGCTAAATCACAGCGAGCAATAACGGTCGGGGGAGCGTCCACTCTTCCTGGTTTTTGCCGAATGACAAACTATGCACGTTTCTTGCATAGCATTGAGTGCAACTTTTTTGGTTCGTTTGTTAACGAACTTTGATAAGGAAAGAGATTATGACCGCCTTAAATAAAAAATGGCTATCGGGTCTGGTTGCGGGTGCTCTGATGGCCGTCTCTGCCGGCACGCTCGCTGCGGAACAAAAAACACTCCATATCTATAACTGGTCTGATTACATTGCACCGGATACGGTCGCTAATTTTGAAAAAGAGACCGGCATCAAAGTGGTCTATGACGTTTTTGACTCCAACGAAGTTCTTGAAGGCAAACTGATGGCCGGCAGCACCGGTTTTGACCTGGTTGTGCCTTCTGCGAGCTTCCTTGAACGCCAGTTGACGGCAGGCGTTTTCCAGCCGCTGGATAAGAGCAAACTGCCGGGCTGGAAAAATCTCGATCCGGAACTGCTGAAACTGGTCGCCAAACACGATCCGGACAATAAATTCGCCATGCCGTATATGTGGGCGACCACCGGTATTGGCTATAACGTCGATAAAGTGAAAGCGGTGCTCGGCGCTGATGCCCCGGTTAATAGCTGGGATCTGGTGCTGAAGCCGGAAAACCTCGAAAAGCTGAAGAGTTGCGGCGTCTCTTTCCTCGATGCGCCGGAAGAAGTGTTTGCAACGGTACTGAACTATCTGGGTAAAGATCCTAACAGTACCAAAGCTGACGATTATACGGGGCCAGCCACCGATCTGCTGCTCAAGCTGCGGCCAAATATCCGCTACTTCCACTCCTCGCAGTACATCAACGACCTGGCTAACGGCGATACCTGCGTAGCAATTGGCTGGGCAGGGGATGTCTGGCAGGCTGCCAACCGGGCGAAAGAGGCGAAGAATGGCGTCAATATCTCCTTCTCGATTCCGAAGGAAGGGGCGATGGCCTTCTTTGATGTCTTCGCGATGCCAGCAGATGCCAAAAATAAAGACGAGGCCTATCAGTTCCTCAACTATCTGCTGCGCCCGGACGTAATTGCCCATATCTCTGACCACGTGTTCTACGCCAATGCCAACAAAGAGGCGACGGCGCTGGTGAGCCCGGAAGTGCGTGATAATCCAGGCATTTATCCGCCAGCAGACGTACGCGCGAAAATGTTCACCCTGAAGGTTCAGGATCCGAAGATTGACCGTGTCCGTACGCGTGCCTGGACTAAGGTGAAGAGCGGTAAATAATCCGCCGTTGAAGTAGGCCGGGCAAGCGAAGTGCCCCCGGCAACAGGTGCACCGTTCTGGTGCGCCTGCACCATGATTTGTTTCTGCCGG
This sequence comes from Citrobacter sp., assembly GCA_019415335.1. The sequence goes on from DXKH01000054.1 coordinate 43,834, forward strand.
AGAGCACCCCGTGAATGATGCCACCCCACGCCCGCAGGCGAAAACCCGTAAAGCGCTGACGCCGCTCCTCGAAATCCGCAACCTGACCAAATCTTTCGATGGTCAGCACGCTGTTGATGACGTAAGTCTGACTATCTATAAAGGCGAAATCTTTGCCCTGCTGGGCGCATCAGGCTGTGGGAAATCCACGCTGCTGCGCATGCTGGCGGGGTTTGAACAACCCACCACCGGACAAATCATGCTGGATGGCGTCGACCTGTCCCAGGTGCCGCCTTATTTACGCCCCATCAATATGATGTTTCAGTCCTATGCGCTGTTTCCCCATATGACGGTGGAACAGAATATCGCTTTTGGCCTGAAGCAGGACAAACTACCGAAAGCGGAAATTGCCAACCGGGTCGACGAGATGCTGGGTCTGGTGCATATGCAGGAGTTCGCCAAACGCAAACCGCATCAGCTTTCCGGCGGTCAGCGTCAGCGTGTGGCGCTGGCGCGGAGCCTGGCGAAACGGCCTAAACTTCTGTTACTCGACGAGCCGATGGGCGCGCTGGATAAAAAGCTGCGTGACCGTATGCAGCTCGAAGTGGTCGATATCCTTGAGCGCGTTGGGGCGACCTGCGTAATGGTGACGCACGACCAGGAAGAGGCGATGACCATGGCCGGGCGTATTGCCATCATGAACCGTGGCAAGTTCGTGCAAATCGGTGAACCGGAAGAGATTTATGAACACCCGACCACCCGCTACAGCGCGGAGTTTATCGGCTCGGTCAACGTGTTTGAGGGCGTGCTTAAAGAACGCCAGGAAGATGGCCTGGTGCTCTATTCTCCAGGACTGGTGCATCCGCTGAAGGTCGATCCGGATGCGTCGGTGGTGGATAACGTGCCGGTGCACGTGGCGCTGCGCCCGGAAAAAATCATGCTGTGTGAAGAGCCACCCGCCGACGGATTTAACTTCGCCGTCGGGGAAGTGGTGCACATTGCCTATCTTGGCGATCTCTCCATTTACCACGTCCGCCTGAAAAGCGGACAGATGATCAGCGCCCAGCTACAAAACGCTCATCGTTATCGCAAAGGTCTGCCGACCTGGGGCGATGAGGTGCGTTTGTGCTGGGATGCGGACAGTTGTGTGGTGTTGACGGTTTAAGGAGCGAATATGAGTACACTTGAACCTCCGGCACGCGTGGAAAAACCGGGCGGCTTTACGTTCTGGCTGGCGCGCATGCAGATGAAACACGGGCGCAAACTGGTGATTGCGCTGCCTTACGTCTGGCTGATCCTGCTGTTTCTGCTCCCTTTCCTGATCGTCTTTAAAATCAGTCTGGCGGAGATGGCGCGGGCGATCCCGCCGTATACGGAGCTGATGGCGTGGGCCGATGGGCAGCTGTCGATTACTCTTAACCTCGGTAACTTCCTGCAACTGACGGACGATCCGCTCTACTTTGACGCCTATCTGCAGTCGCTACAGGTGGCGGGGATCTCGACGCTCTGCTGTCTGCTGCTGGGCTATCCGCTGGCATGGGCGGTGGCGCACAGCAAGCCATCAACGCGTAATATTCTGCTGCTGTTGGTGATCCTGCCATCGTGGACCTCGTTTCTGATCCGCGTGTATGCCTGGATGGGGATCCTGAAAAATAATGGCGTGCTGAATAACTTTCTGCTCTGGCTGGGAGTGATCGATCAACCGTTGACTATTCTGCACACCAATCTGGCGGTGTATATCGGCATTGTGTACGCCTATCTGCCGTTCATGGTGCTGCCGATTTATACTGCGCTGACGCGGATTGACTATTCGCTGGTGGAAGCGTCGTTGGATCTGGGCGCGCGCCCGCTGAAAACGTTCTTTAGCGTAATCGTCCCGCTGACCAAAGGCGGCATTATTGCCGGTTCTATGCTGGTGTTTATTCCGGCGGTGGGGGAGTTTGTGATCCCGGAACTGCTCGGCGGGCCTGACAGCATCATGATTGGTCGCGTACTGTGGCAAGAGTTCTTTAACAACCGCGACTGGCCGGTGGCGTCTGCGGTTGCGATTGTCATGCTACTGCTGCTGATCGTCCCGATTATGTGGTTCCACAAACATCAGCAAAAAAGCGGAGGGGTCCACGGATGAACAACTTACCGGTAATTCGTTCACCCTGGCGCATCGTGATTCTGGTGCTCGGGTTTACATTCCTCTATGCGCCGATGTTGATGCTGGTCATCTACTCGTTTAACAGTTCCAAACTGGTCACGGTGTGGGCGGGATGGTCAACACGTTGGTACGGTGAACTGTTTCGTGACAGCGCGATGATGAGTGCGGTGGGGCTAAGCCTGACCATCGCCGCCTGTGCGGCGACTATGGCCGCGATACTCGGCACGATTGCTGCGGTGGTAATGGTGCGTTTTGGTCGTTTTCGCGGGTCGAACGGCTTTGCCTTTATGATCACCGCGCCGCTGGTGATGCCGGATGTGATCACCGGGCTCTCCCTGTTGCTGTTGTTTGTCGCGCTGGGGCATGCGATTGGCTGGCCGTCGGATCGTGGCATGTTGACCATCTGGTTGGCGCACGTCACGTTCTGTACGGCGTATGTGGCGGTGGTGATTTCATCGCGCCTGCGCGAACTGGATCGCTCCATTGAGGAAGCGGCGATGGATCTGGGGGCGACGCCGCTGAAGGTGTTCTTTGTGATCACGCTGCCGATGATTATGCCGGCGGTGGTCTCCGGCTGGCTGCTGGCGTTCACGTTGTCGCTGGATGACCTGGTCATTGCCAGCTTTGTCTCCGGGCCGGGTGCGACCACGTTACCCATGCTGGTCTTCTCCAGCGTGCGAATGGGCGTGAACCCGGAAATCAACGCCCTGGCGACGCTGATCCTCGGCGTGGTCGGAATTGTCGGTTTTATCGCCTGGTATCTGATGGCCCGCACGGAAAAACAGCGGATCCGCGATATCCAGCGTGCAAGACGTGACTGAAGACACTAAAATCTGCCAACCTGGCTACATAATGCCGCGCTCGTCGCGGCATTGTTTTCATGGAAGACGATTCGTTGGGATTTTTTAATAAAACATCCTCATCACATGCCCGCCTGAATGTGCCCACGCTGGTGCAGGTGGCGGCGCTCGCCATTATTATGATCCGTGGACTCGATCTGCTGATGATCTTCAATACCCTTGGCATTCGCGGACTGGGCGAGTTTATTCATCGCAGCGTGCAGACATGGAATTTAACGCTGGTTTTTCTCGGCAGCCTGATGCTGGTATTTATTGAAATCTGGTGTGCGTTTTCACTGGTGAAAGGGCGTAACTGGGCGCGGTGGGTGTATCTCCTCACGCAGGTGATTGCCGCAGGCTATTTGTGGGCGGCTTCGCTGGGCTACGGCTATCCCGAGTTGTTCAGCATTGCCGGTGAGTCAAAGCGGGAGATTCTGCGCACGCTGGTGATGCAAAAATTACCCGATATGCTGGTGTTGTTATTACTGTTTGTGCCTGCGGCCAGTCGTCGCTTCTTCCGCTTACAATAATGTGTATAATCCTCGCCCCTGTTTAGATAAAGGTTTCCGTATGCAGTGCGCACTCTATGACGCCGGTCGCTGTCGTTCCTGTCAATGGATTACGCGACCCATTGGCGAACAGCTCGTTGCCAAAACCACCGATCTGAAAAATCTGCTTGCCGGTTTTCCGGTCGGGGAGTGGTGCGCGCCGGTCAGCGGCCCGGAACAGGCGTTTCGCAATAAAGCGAAAATGGTGGTCAGCGGCAGCGTGGAAAAACCGTTGCTGGGCATGTTGCATCGCGATGGTACGCCAGAAGATTTGTGCGACTGCCCGCTCTATCCCGCTTCATTTGCGCCGGTGTTTGCCGCGCTGAAGCCGTTTATTGCTCGCGCCGGATTAACTCCCTATAACGTGGCGCGCAAGCGTGGAGAACTGAAGTACCTCCTGCTGACGGAGAGTCAGTCTGATGGCGGGATGATGCTGCGCTTTGTCCTGCGTTCTGAAAGCAAACTGGGGCAGTTGCGTGCTGCGCTGCCGTGGTTACAGGCGCAACTGCCGCAGCTGAAGGTCATTAGCGTTAATCTCCAGCCTGTGCATATGGCGATTATGGAAGGGGAGACGGAAATCTTCCTGACCGAACAGCAGGCGCTGGCGGAGCGGTTTAACGACGTGCCGCTGTGGATCCGCCCGCACAGTTTCTTCCAGACTAACCCGGCGGTGGCAAGCCAACTGTATGCTACGGCGCGTGACTGGGTACGACAGTTGCCGGTGAATCACATGTGGGATCTGTTCTGTGGCGTCGGCGGTTTTGGCCTGCACTGTGCGACACCGCAGATGCAGTTGACCGGAATTGAAATCGCGGCGGAAGCCATTGCCTGCGCCAGGCAGTCTGCGGCGGAACTGGGCTTAACCCATCTTCATTTTCAGGCGCTGGATTCGACGCAGTTTGCTACAGAGCAGGGGGCTGTGCCGGAACTGGTGCTGGTGAATCCGCCGCGTCGGGGTATCGGCAAATCGCTCTGCGATTACCTGACGCAGATGGCACCGCCGTTCATTATCTATTCCAGCTGTAATGCGCAGACGATGGCAAAAGACATTGCTACGTTGCCGGGCTACCGTATTGAACGGGTACAACTGTTCGATATGTTCCCACATACCGCGCATTATGAAGTGCTGACCTTGTTGTTGAAGGATTAGTCACGGTTTGCCGAATGGCGACGCTGGCCCCTTATCCGACCTGCGTGTGATGTGTGTTTTGCAGGCCTGATAAGCGTAGCGTTATCAGGCCTTCTACCGCCAGCGATTCGACTTACTGCGGGAACCACTGGTCGTTGATTTTTTGATAGGTACCATCGGCCTTGATCGCCGCCAGCGCAGCGTTCAGTTTATCCAGCAGCACGTTATTGTCCGGGCGAACCGCGATGCCGAGGCCGGTACCGAAGTACTGCGGATCGGTGACTTTCTCGGTTGCCACACCCAACTGCGGGTTGGTTTTCAGCCACTCATTTACCACGGCGGTATCGCCGAACACGCCATCAATACGGCCATTTTTCAGGTCGATAAACGCATTCTGATAGCTGTCATAGGCCACCGTTTTCACTTCCGGGTGCTTGTCCTGCAAGTACTTCTGGTGAGTGGTGCCGTTCTCCATCCCGATACGTTTACCTTTCAGATCGGCAAAGGTTTTGTAGGTATCTTTCTTCGAAATCACCAGCGCCGAGTTGGCATAGTAGGGAGTCGTAAACGCCACCTGCTTGCTCCGCTCAGGGGTGATATCCATACCGGAAATCACGGCGTCATATTTCTTGAACTTGAGTGCCGGGATCAGGCTGTCAAACGCATGGTTGGTGAAAGTACATTCTGCCTGCATCTGTTTGCACAAGGCTTTTGCCAGATCGAGGTCGAAGCCGACGATTTGGTTATTCGCATCCATAGATTCGAACGGCGGATAGGTTGCAGAGACGCCGAAACTGATTTTTTCAGCGGCAGAGGCGCCGACGGCAAAAGAGGCAAGTAATGCGGCCAGAACTAACTTTTTCATGGTTGGACTCCCGTTATGATGAGGCGCCGTTTCTGCGGCATGGATTTACAATGCCAGTAATTGAATTTATATGCAATAAAAATGATTAACTATTTTTTATGAGATAAAAAAAACGGACAAGTTAGAAGCTTGTCCGTCCTGATTATTCTGTTTTATGCAATTAAGTGCTTAATTACGACGTTCGAAGGCCAGCGCTTTGCGCTCGATTAAGCGCATCATCAACGTCAACAGGCCGTTGACGATCAGGTAGATGACACCCGCTGCGCCGAACACCATCACATCGTAAGTGCGACCGTACAGCAACTGACCGTAGCCCATCACTTCCATCAGCGTGATGGTATACGCCAGAGAGGTACTCTTGAATACCAGCACCACTTCGTTGGAATACGAGGAGAGGGCGCGTTTAAAGGCATACGGCAACAGGATTGCCAGCGTGTCTTTCTTGCTCATCCCCAGCGCGCCGCAGGACTGCCACTGGCCTTCCGGAATCGCGCGAATCGCCCCGTAGAACAGCTGTGTGGTGTAGGCCGCGCTGTTCAGCGACAGTGCAATCAGTGCGCACAGCCACGGCTCCGACAGCAGATGCCACAGAACCGGATACTCCTGCAGAGACGGAAATTGTCCCGGCCCGTAGTAGATCAGAAAGATCTGCACCAGCAGCGGGGTACCGGTAAACAGCGTGATATAGCCACGCACCAGCCAGACCACGACCGGGGTTTTCAGCGTCAGAACAATCGTGAAAATCAGCGCCAGAATCAGCGCGACAACAATGGACGCCACCGTCAGCGTCAGGCTGGTATGCAGCCCTTTCAGCAGTTCAGGTAAATACTCAAACATCAGCCCGGTCTCCGCTCAAAACGTGTCGCGCGCAGGTCAATGCGTTTGAGAATGTACTGACTCACCAGCGTAATTACCAGGTAGATCGCCGCCGCGATGATATACCAGTTAAACGGCTCCTGGGTTCGCGTGGCAATGCTCTTGGTTTGTAGCATCAGGTCGTTGACGCTGATAAGGCTCACCAGCGCAGTATCTTTCAGCAATACCAGCCACTGGTTGCCCAGCCCTGGCAGCGCGTGACGCCACATCTGCGGCATCACCAGCCGGAAGAAAATGGCGGTCTTCGACAGTCCCAGCGCCTGGCCGGACTCCCACTGACCCAGCGGTACCGCTTTCAGCGCACCGCGCAGCGTTTGTGACGCATAGGCCGCGTAGAGCAGAGAGAGGGCAATCACCCCGCACAGAAAGGGGCTGACATCGAAGTTTTCGATCTCCATTCGTACCGGAATCTGCACCACGCCCAGATTGATCGTAAAGCCATCAGAGAGCATCAGCAGCAGTTGAGAGGAGCCGAAATAGATAAACAGCACCACCAGAATTTCCGGCAGGCCGCGTAAAATGGTGACCAGCGCGGAACCCGTCCACGCCACAGGACGCCATTTCACTGACTCCCAGACGGCGAAAAGCATTGCCAGCGCCAGGCCGAGGATCAGTGCACAAACGGCAAGGCCGACGGTCATCCCGGCGGCACTTGCAAGTGGGAAAAATTCGTTCATCAAGGCTTACTTCTGGAACCATTTGTTATAGATGGTCTCGTAAGTCCCATCTTTCTTCACTTTTTCCAGCGCAGTGTTGAATTTCTGCTGCAGTTCCGCGTTGCCCTGGCGTACGGCGATGCCAAGACCGGTGCCGAAGTAATCTTTATCCGTCACTTTGTCGCCAACCGGCGCCAGCTTCGGATTGTCTTTCAGCCACTCTGTGACCACCGCGGTATCACCGAACACACTGTCAATACGACCGTTTTGCAGATCCAGTTTTGCGTTCTGGTAGCTGTCATACGGAACGGTAGTGATTTCCGGGTGTTTATCCATGATGAATTTCTGGTGAGTGGTGCCGTTCTGCACGCCGACTTTCTTGCCTTTCAGCTGATCAACGCCGGTGAATTTACCCTGCTGACCAATGAACAGCGCGGAGTTGTCATAGTAAGGGGTGGTGAACAGCACCTGTTTTTCACGCTCAGGCGTGATATCCATCCCGGCCATTACTGCGTCGAAACGGCGGAATTTCAGGCTCGGGATCAGGCTGTCGAACGCCTGGTTGGTAAAGGTACAGGTTGCGTCGATCTCTTTACACAGCGCATTGGCCAGATCGACATCAAAGCCGACAATCTTGTTATTAGCGTCCATGGATTCAAACGGAGGATAGGACGCTTCGGTCGCAAAACGAATGGTCTGGGCTGCTGTAGCGGAAAGGCTAAAGCCTGCGATAAGCGCGGCAATCAGAACTTTTTTCATTGTGTTGTCCCGAATCTTAGTGAGAGAGATAGTTTTTAAATGCTTCGGTCTGCGGGTCGGCAAAGCAACTCGCATTACCCTGCTCGACGATATGACCGTTTTCCATATACACGACGCGGCTGGCGGTTTTACGCGCCACTTCCACTTCGTGCGTCACGATCACTTGTGTAATGTTCGTTTCCGCCAGTTCACGAATGATGCTGACGATCTGCGCGGTAATTTCCGGGTCCAGCGCGGCGGTAGGCTCATCAAACAGCAACACCTGCGGTTCCATCATCAGCGCGCGGGCAATAGCCACACGCTGTTGCTGACCACCGGAAAGATGCAGCGGATAACGATCGCTATAAGGCTTCAGACGCAGGCGATCCAGCAGTTTTTCTGCACGGGCTAACGCCTGATCTTTCGACAGGCCCAGCACACGGCAGGGGGCTTCAATCAGGTTCTGTTGCACGGTGAGATGCGGCCACAGATTGTATTGCTGAAAGACCATTCCGACGTTCTGGCGCAGCTCGCGAATCGCTTTATCTGACGGCGTTTTGCGGAAATCGAAGTGATTTCCCGCAATGCTGAGCGTACCGGAACGCGGCATCTCAAGCAGATTGAGTACCCGCAGCAGTGAGCTTTTACCGGCCCCACTTGGGCCCAGTAACACCAGTGTTTCACCCTGCGGGCAATCCAGCGTGATATCGAACAGCGCCTGATGCGCGCCGTAGAAGCAGTTAATGCCGTTTAATTGAATACTCATTGATACTCGTATACTGGCCGTCTGATAGCTATTGAAGCCGCAGATAGTACCTTTGACAGAATAGTTATGCAATATTTATGCGTTAAAAGTTAAATATAGCGCGCATTTCCTCTTAAACATAGCACAAAATAGCGAGGGCGAAGGCCGGTAAGAACAATTGTCGGCATTCCATGTAGAATGCCGGACAATTTACGGGGGGTACGTTTTTTATCGCGCTAAAGTGGAGGGATTAACGGTTTTCTACCGACTGGCGAAGCGTACCAGCCGGGGCATGCACGCTGCCGCCGAGATAACGTACGTCATCAATGACCCAGCACTGGCCTTCACGGATCATCAGCACTTCATCCTGCCAGTTCTGATCGCCCTGTTTCAGCGCAACACGCAGCGGAATGTTGCGTGCATCACTATTCGGAATGGTCGAGGCGCTGGTGACGCTGGCACTGTCCGGTGGCGTTGCGCGACTGGAGAACGGATCGCTGCTCATCAGTTGACGATGCGCACTGTCACGACCGGCATCCGACAGCAGTTTCGCCAGGTTGTCGCTCAGGTAAGGGCGCAGGGCGGTGATATCATTACTGCGGTGCTGGATACGATAGTCATAGAATTGTTGAGCCACACTGTCCGGGCCGCCATCCACACAGGCTCCCGTCCGCGACCCGTTGTCTTTATAGGCTGGCGTGACGGTGGTGCAGGCGCTGAGTAGCAGCGCACAAGGGACAAGCAGGGAGAGTTTCGAATAGCGCATAGTGATTTCCTTATAAGCGTTCTGCCATGAGTCTTCTAAGATAACAGTCATCTACGATAATCAATTATATCCTTTCAATGATAGTGTATGGCGCTGATAATGTGCTGAATGTAACCAGGAGAGACATCATGCAATTTTCGACAACCCCCACGCTGGAAGGACAAAGCATCGTGGAATACTGCGGTGTGGTCACAGGCGAAGCCATTCTGGGTGCGAACATCTTCCGGGACTTTTTTGCCGGTATTCGCGATATCGTCGGTGGTCGCTCAGGCGCTTATGAAAAAGAGTTACGTAAAGCGCGTGAAATTGCCTTTGCGGAACTGGGTGAGCAGGCGAAAGCGCTGGGCGCTGACGCGGTGGTCGGTATTGATATCGATTATGAAACGGTTGGCAAGGACAGCAGCATGCTGATGGTCAGCGTCAGCGGGACAGCGGTGAAAACTCGCCGATGAAGACAGGGCTGTGGCTGGTGGCCCTGGTGTTGTTGTTAACGGGGTGCGCAGGCGAGAAAGGGATCGTTGACAAAGCAGGCTATCAGCTTGATACCCGCCGTCAGGCGCAGGCGGCCTACCCCCGCATCAAAGTGTTGGTGATCCACTATACGGCGGATGATTTCGATGGCTCGCTGGCAACGCTGACGGATAAAAATGTCAGCTCGCATTATCTGATCCCGGCGGTGCCGCCATTACATCGCGGTAAACCGCGTATCTGGCAACTGGTGGCGGAACAGGATCTGGCGTGGCATGCCGGTATCAGCTTCTGGCGCGGCGCGACGCGCATTAACGACACTTCGATTGGCATTGAGCTGGAAAATCGCGGCTGGCAAAAATCGACAGGTGAAAAATATTTTGCCCCGTTTGAGCCCGCGCAGATTCAGGCGCTGATACCGCTGGCCAAAGACATTATCGCCCGTTATGACATCAAGCCGCAGAACGTGGTCGCGCATGCGGATATCGCCCCGCAGCGAAAAGACGATCCCGGTCCGCTGTTTCCCTGGCGGGCACTGGCAGAGCAGGGCATTGGCGCCTGGCCTGATGCGCAACGGGTAAACTTCTACCTCGCCGGACGCGCGCCGCATGCGCCAGTTGAGATGGCGTCACTGCTGGATCTGTTGTCGCGTTATGGTTATGAAGTGAAGCCTGAAATGACCGCGCGTGAGCAGCAGCGCGTCGTGATGGCGTTTCAGATGCACTTCCGCCCGACGCTATGGAACGGCATTGCTGATGCCGAAACGCAGGCGATTGCTGAGGCACTGCTGGAGAAATACGGGCAGGGGTAATCCTGCCCCGTTGTTCCTGGAGCAAGCCCGCAATAGTCTTTATTTGGACTCAGTAAAACTGCAGCATCCCTTCATCTGGCTTATAGTTAGCTCATCTTAAATTACTCGCATGAATGGTTGACATCAGGAATGCGACGTAATGATAAAATCAAACAGACAATTTGAGACTCGTTCTCACCGTAAAGTAATTTCTTATTTAAAAAGGACTGCCGGTAACGCGATATGGCGGAAATTACATGTCTTTATTAATTAATTATCTTAAGCGGGTATCACAATGTTAAGTACTTATGGTAAAAAGCAGCGTCCTCAACAAGAAAAAGAAGCCATTATTTCCATGACGGAAGGTTACGAAGAAAAAACCTTAAAGAAATGGCAGAAATTATCAACGGCTGATTCTAAATATATTCATATTATTGTCAGCGGTGAAGTCGAGTTCCGCCGTGAATCAGATGAACTTTGTGTGTTCTCTGTCGAGGGGCCATGTATCTACGGTCTCTCCTCAATGTTTGGTCATTCTTCCCATATGTACGGTCTCGTCCGTTCAAACACCGTGGTGCGTTCCATTCCCAAAGATGAGTTTACGCGACTGATCTCGGAAAATAACTTATGGGAAGACCTCACCAGACTGCTTTCCTGGTATATTCTCCTCATGAGCAAGCGTGATGATATTCTGGTCGCCCGTAGTGCCTATTCGGTAGTCCGTGAATTTTTATATGAAATTAATGAGCTGAAAGTTAACCATCAGCGCGATATTAATATTTATGACTATATTCAGGAGTACACTAACCTGGCACGCAGCACCATTATTAAAATTCTATCCGACCTGAAAAAAGGGCAATATATCGTGGTGGAAAAGGGTCGACTCCTTAACCTGACTTACTTGCCGGAAAAATATTGATTACTCCAGCCGGTCTCCTTTCTTCTGAAGAGGAGACGGCGTCATATCATGTTGTGTCAGTTTTGCCTGCGGATTATCCTGCGTTTCGTCAACCGGCGGCGCGGGAATTTTCCCTTGCGCATAATCCTGTTGCTGCTCTTTTAATGCCTGCTTAAATAACTCCGTTAACGACGTATTATCACGACCTTCGCTGGCGTTTGCGCGCGCAGGGGGATCATCGTGCACCTCGGTTCCTGGCAATGTATCGCGTGAGGTATCCTGAGAGATATTTCCGTCCGGCGCTTGCTGCCAGTCACTCTCATCGCTATTGATCGGGATATCCGCCATTGCGGGAATATCGTCATGTCTGGGCGCAGGTTCAGAATGCGGATGTGGGAACGGTTTACTCACGTACACATAATGCATATCTGAAAGCTGGGCCTCCGGTTTGACGACGCTTGCGTTAACCGGTTCCGGCGTCGGGTGACGCAGATTCCAGTAAACATGCGCGTAAATCCCGGCAGCCAACATCATGAAGAGTCCCAGCATCCATACGACGCTGTGGCTGATTATTTTTTTCATACCAGGGAAGCGATATGAAAACCAGACCGCCTCCCCGGTTGCGTAACTCCTTTGAGCCGCAAGACATATCGTCGACATCAGGAATGTTTCTCCTGGGTTGGGGTATCAGTGGTTGTGTGAGACGTCTGGAGCAGTACGCTTGGCGTGCTGTTGGTCTCACGCATCAGTTGCATCAGCGTATCTTCGCCAGGGATGCCGTCGACATGCAGATTCATTCTCTGCTGGAATTCACGAGTACGTTTCATCATTTCTGCCGTCCAGTTCTGCGCGTGCGTTTCGGGCTCGGCGAGCGCGATACTCAGTTGCTGATCGAGCCAGGCCAGATCTTTACTGTTGCTGGTTGCGCTGATGGCGTCTTTGCCTTGCGGAGTCAGACGATGCAACTGCGTGTAATGCCCGGTCGCATGTTGGTTAAACCAACGGCGACTCACCTGCCAGGTGCGGTTATTCATCAACAGATCCAGCGACTCATTGCTGGCACGTGCAACAACGGCATAGTTAAGATGATCGCCGGTTTTGATTTCGCTGACCCACGGGTAACCATCCTTCGCGAGTTCTTCCAGCGGCGCTGTGCCCTGTTTGCACGTCAGATTCACCTTTGCAGCATTCTGACATAAGGCATCTTCCGCCGAAGCGTCATAACCCCACATGACATACAGTTGGTGCATCGCGTCCGGCTGGTTCACCATTTCGTTATCGATAACAGGTACAACCGGCGCTTGTGTTTTCGGCGTCTGTTGTTGCCAGCTCACCGGAACCGGTAGGTGAATCGGGAGTCTGGCGTTGATTGAGGCTGTCAGATACCAGCCGCAGGCCGCGAAAATGGCCGACGCCAATACACCGACGGTAGCCAGGCGCTTACCGTGGTTTCGGGCGGGCAAGATCTCACCAGCGGCCAGATGTAAATGACGAGGTCCCACGCAAGCGGCACGTTCTGTCCAGGCCGCCAGCATCGATAAATGCGCCAGTTCATTAAATTTGCTGAGATGACCTTGGGTCAGCTCATGCATTTTGCGTACGCGAGCGGGCGCTAACGGTGAGGTTTCGCAGCCCTGTTCTTCGCACTGAGCCTGCACATAGTCCAGCATTTCACGGCGGGTCAGGGAACGAATCACATGATGAGTATGGACATACTCCTGAAGACCGGACTTTTTCATCAGAACCGTTTCCTGATCCACCGATCCCATCAGCACAATCGATAACGGAAACGCCAGCGTTTGTGCCTGGGCTAACAACATTCCCAGCACCTCGCGGCAGTTATCTTTCATGGCTTCTACGTGCGAAATCACCAGTACTTTGCTGTTCGCCTTGCGGGAAGCGGGGGCTTCCTGCCACTGGCGCAGCACGGTATCCACCGCCTGAAGACGGGTTTTACTCTCTTTGCTTCCAGGATTGAGCTTGTACAGCAGGCTACTGGCACTCAATTTGGGGAAAGCATTAATAGAAAGGATATCGTGACCGGCGCTTTTCAGCGCATCGCTGTACTGGAAAAGCAGCGCGGCGTCGTTGCAAAAGAGCCCGGTAATCCCCGCCTGCCGGGTTTTCTCTTTCAGCAGGTTGGAAATATCCTGATGATAAGGCACAAAAAAGTCGCCCGAGGCACGGGTGGCTTTCCTGAATGGCGGATTTTTAAAATTAAAATGACTCTGATACATAACGACTTACCGTCTCTTTACATGAATAGCACTGAGACGAAAAGTAAAGGAAAGCGGGTGTCTGATCCATTTTAAAAGAGAGTAAAAATATCCTCCTGCGCATCCCTAACATCCGGATTCCAACCGGTCAATATTTTTCTTCGCTAAAGTTAATGATAAAGCCGATGGTCGGTTATAGGCCAGTTAATTATTATTTGCCGCATGTATTGGTGCAGCGCGATGCTGCTTATTTTCGTTTTGCAAAAGGTCAGATGAATAATGAGTTTCTCATTTCTCTCCCGCTGGAGAACGCCTTTTATCATGTTTATGTTGCTTATTTTTTGCGGCCAGCAAGGGTATGTGATCATTAAAGATTATCAAAAGGTGACTAAAAAGCTGGCGAACGTGGATGCAAAACCAGTGAAACAACGCAAAGAAGAAAAAAAGTTTGCGCTTTTCACTGCGGCGGTGCGCCCACAAAACGTGCCCGCAGCGGTCAAAACTCCGCTATCTGCTGAAATTGAGGGTATTGTCAGGAGTGACGATGCCTGGCTTTCCTTTGCCGTGATTAAGACCCAGAGCGGGCAACAGAGCTACCGCGAGGGGGAGAAACTGACTGGGGTCGACGACGTCTATATTGAGTCAATTAATAAAGACAATGTCGTGGTGAATTATCAAGGAACGCCTCAGGTTCTGGCATTAAAAAAACCTGATTATTTTAAGGGCGGCGTTGACAGCGGCCCGGTAACGAAATCGACAAAAGATGCAGGCGCCGACCATTTGCATCTGGATGATTATCTGGTGTTAAAACCGTTAATCGAAAAGGGCCAACTGGAAGGCTATAACATTAACCCAAGGGATGCTTCACCGTTTTACAGCCATTCAGGACTGGAAAAAGGTGATGTGGCGGTTGAAGTTAATTCTGTCGATATGACGAAAGAAGCACAGGCGAAAAATATCCTCGCTAACTGGTCGAAAATGAAAGAAGCGGAAGTCGTCGTCAGACGCCACGCTCACCTTGAAAATATTCGGGTTAATGTTCTAAACAATTAACAAGTGTACAGACATGAAGAAATTTCCCTGGGCGTGCGTGGCGCTGACCGCATTGTCGTTGTATTCAAGTTCGCTGTTTGCAGCTAACTTTAGCGCGAGTTTTAAAAATACCGATATCCGCGAATTTATCGATACGGTGGGGCGCAATTTAAATAAAACCATCCTGGTGGATCCGTCCGTGCAGGGAGCGGTTTCAGTCAGAACCTACAACGTGCTGACGGAAGATGAGTATTACCAGTTCTTTTTAAGCGTGCTGGACCTGTACGGTTTATCGGTGATCCCGATGGATAACGGCATGGTCAAAGTGGTGCGCTCAAGCGTAGCGCGTATGGCGGGCGCTCCGGTCGTTGACAGCAAGAATCCCGGCAAAGGGGATGAGATCATTACCCGTGTCGTGCGCATGGAAAACGTCCCGGTGCGCGAACTGGCACCCTTGCTCCGTCAGCTCAACGACGCTTCAGGCATCGGCAACGTAGTGCATTTCGAACCGTCAAACGTGCTGCTGTTAACCGGTAAAGCCTCGGTGGTCAACCGGCTGGTGGATCTGGTGCAGCGCGTCGATAAAGACGGCGTGCAGCGCCGTGAGATCGTCCCGCTGCGCTTTGCCTCCGCGAAAGAACTGTCGGATATGTTGAATAACCTCAACAACGAAGAGCAGAAAGGACAAAACGCGCCGCAACTGGCCACCAAAGTGGTGGCTGATGATGAAACCAATAGTCTGGTGATCAGCGGCTCGGAAGAGGCGCGAGCGCGCACCCGTACGCTGATTGGTCAACTGGATCGTGAGCAGAATAACGAAGGGAATACCCGCGTGTTCTATCTCAAATACGCCAACGCCAGCAAAGTGGTCCCGGTGCTGACCGGAATTGGCGAACAGTTGAAAGACAAACCCGGCGCGGCGAAGAGCAAAACGGCGATGGCCTCGTCTGACATGAATATTACCGCCGACGAATCGACTAACTCACTGGTGATCACCGCGCAGCCTAACGTGATGAACTCTCTCGAGAAGGTGATTGATAAGCTGGATATTCGTCGCCCGCAGGTGCTGGTGGAAGCGATTATTGCTGAAGTGCAGGATGGCAACGGTCTGGATCTCGGCGTGCAATGGACCGGCAAACACGGTGGCGTACAGTTTGGTTCGACCGGGATGCCGATAAGCCAGGTTGATAAATCGAAAATCATCGGCAGCTTTACAGGTCTGGCGACAGGCTTCTTTAACGGCGACTTCGGCGGGCTGATGACGGCGCTGTCAACCAATGGCAAAAACGACATCCTCTCCACGCCAAGTGTGGTCACACTGGATAACAAAGAGGCGTCGTTTAACGTCGGGCAGGATGTGCCGGTGCTTTCCGGGTCACAGACCACCAGCGGCGATAACGTCTTTAACTCGGTTGAACGTAAAACCGTGGGGACCAAGCTGAAAATCGTGCCGCAAATTAATGATGGCGACATGATCCACCTTAAGATCGAGCAGGAAGTGTCCAGTGTAGACAACAGCGCGACGGAAGATGCCAGCCTTGGCCCCACCTTCAATACGCGCACCATCAATAACGAAGTGATGGTACACAGTGGTCAAACCGTGGTGCTACCGGCAATACCGATGATCTCACGCTGCGCGTGATCGGTCAGCTTCAGGTCAATCAGGAAGCTGGCGAGATTATCACGTGGCAGCGTCGTTACCGAATGATTGAATAACACATGTTGAATCCTATGAAACAGGTACTTTTTATTCGTCCCGACAGCGGCGAGGACGGGAAATTATGGTGGTGTGAATCTGGAAGTCAGCAGGTTGAAACGCTGGAAAATCTGCAAGCGCTTACGGACCATCCTCTGGCGGCACGCGTCTGTCTGTTATTGCCGGCCAGTGAGATGATTTTCCGTCACTTCACATTGCCGAAAAAGATCGCCTCGCAGGCGACCGCATTCTCGTGGATGGCGGAGGAGACGCTGATCGGCGAAGTGGATAACCTCCACTGGACGGTACTCAGCAAAAAAGGTCGGGAAGTGGATGCGGTGGCTATTGACGCGCAGCGATTGCGCGACTGGCTGAACCGTTTTCACGAGGCGGGGTTAACGGTAGTCCAGGTACTACCGGATGCCTGGCTGTTGCCGGTGTCACAAGGGGGAAGCACGATTGTCTCTCTTGATGAAAGCTATTGGTTACGCTGTTCTCCGGATGTCGCCAGCCAGGTGGATGGGGCACTGCTGCCGTTGTTACTGCAAAAAACCGGAGAAGGTGAGGTGTGTTGCTACGGGGAGATCCCCGATGGCGTGGACGTTGATGAACAACAACCGTGGCAGCATCCTCTGGTGTTGATTCAACCCCAATGGCAGGCCTGTCGGATTAATTTGCTGCACGGTGAATTTAGCGCCCGTACGGTATCCGGCGGGGCGGTAAAAGGGATTAAGGCCGCGATGGTGGCGGCTGGCATTTTGTCGTTGAGTTTGCTGTTAGGTCCGAGAATGGCGATGGCCTGGGTGTTGGTACAGCAAGAGAATCAGGTTCAGCAGGAGATTGTGCAGGTCTACCAGCATTACTTCCCGAGCCTGCGTCAGATGACCAATATTCGCTATCACTTTGGTCAGAACATGAAGAAACAGCGTAAAGGGATCTTCCTGCAACTGGATGAACTGGAAACGGCCAAACAGGCGGTTCCCGCACTGGAAATTGACCAGGTTGATTACGACGGGCTTCAGGGAACATTGACACTGAGCGTAAGTGCGCAGAACCCACAGGCGTTGCAGGAATTTGTTCATCAGACAAATGAGCATTTCGATTTTACGCTGCAACCTGTCTCGAAAGAGGCGCCATATACCGCCATGATCACCGGGAAATATAAATGAAAGAGCGAATCGCGCAATTAAAAACGCGCTATCAAAATTACAGCAGTCGAGAAAAAAACAGTCTGAAAATATGCGCGGTAGCCATTTGCTGTGCCGCAATTTATTACGCGGGTGTTCTCCCGCTGGATAATAGTATTCAAAGCAGCAAATCGACGCTGGTAAAACAAAAAGAGATGCAGAACTGGATGCGAGCGGAAATTGATAAAAACCACCTGCAAATGCAACAGATTAAAACGGATAACCCACGCGGTGTTATAGAACGCAGTGCGCACGATATTCATTTATCGCTGACCGATATCCGCCAGGAGGGGCAGACATTGTCGTTTGTTATAGGGCAGGTCAATATCAATGAATTAAAAAACTGGCTGCGGGAGGTGAATATGTCATCCGGCGTTCGTCTGGAGAAAATGAGCCTGACGCCAGTGGATCATCTCAATGACGTTAAAGCGGTAATTCAGTTAACCTGGAAAAAGGCGTGATGAACATTTTCACACTGTTCCGGGAGAGTGATCCGCTGCTGTTTACCGGGATGAGTACGGTGTTAGGGGCAATCATCGGCAGTTTTCTCGGCGTGGTCGCGGAACGCGTGCCGGGGATGATCATGGACGAAGACGCACGGGGAAATTTGCTGTTCCCTGCGTCGCATTGTCCGGAATGTCAGCATTCACTTCGGGCGTGGGAGAACATCCCTATTGTCAGTTGGCTGGCACTTCGCGGTCGCTGTAGCCACTGTCAGACCGCGATTCCGCTGCGGTTATTTTTAGTGGAACTGGTCACCGCGCTTTTCTTTGGCGCAACGGCCTGGTGGGTATCCGATGTTCAGGCGCTGCTCTCGCTCTGGTTATTAGCGGCATTTTTATTACCCTTAGCCATGATTGACGGACAGCATCAGCTGTTGCCGGATTGCCTGACGCAACCGCTGCTGTGGGCTGGATTGCTGATACACAGCGTCGACCATGCGTTACCGCTGCATGATGCACTTTTCGGTGCGGCGGCGGGTTACCTGTCGCTTTGGCTGCTCTACTGGGCGTTTCGTCTGGTCACCGGGCGCGAAGGTCTGGGGTATGGCGATTTTAAGTTACTGGCGGCACTGGGCGCCTGGTGTGGCTGGCAGGCACTACCAGCCATCGTACTGCTGGCGGCTGTATGTGGGATTGCCGGATATTGTGTTCTCACGTATTTAAATAAAAATAACCAAACTATCCCTTTTGGTCCCTCACTGGCTTTTGCTGGCATGATGGTATTTGCTCACCAGACACTCGTAATCACACTCTGAATATTGTGGTCAAGTTTTTTTAAAAGTTTTTTTCAACGGAGAATAGAAGGACATATTTTTTCTCCCTCAGTATAGTGTAGAAAGAACGGAAGCTATATGGATTTGAGGCTTGTCTCTTTTTTGTGGAGGAGTACAACGCACACAAATAATGTTCGGATGAAGATATTTTTTTTTGCTTTAAATAAAGTCTGTAAAAGATATTCCATGTTTTAAAGGAAGACATGGTCCCTAATGTTTATGAATAAATTTATCAGGAAATAAAAATGAATTTTATGAAGCCTAAATATCTGGCGCTCTTTATTGCGGCGGCAACAAGTTCAGCATTCGCTGCTGCGCCAGGTACGCCTTCTATTAGCAGCGGCAACGATAAATTTGCCCTTGTTGAAGTTGATCAGGCGGCACAGGCATACAACAACCTCGTCAAAGTGCATAAAGATGGCGTGGATGTGAAGGTTGAGTGGAATGTCTGGAGTGGCGATGCGCCAACGTCAGCGAAAGTGCTGCTTGATGGCACAACGGTCTGGACGGGAGCGGGCAGCGCGTCTGGCTCTGCAACCTTTAAGGTGAAAAAAGGCGGTCGCTATCAGGAACAGGTTCAACTGTGTAACACCAGCGGTTGTAGCACGAGCGCCAGCAAGTTGATCATCGTTGCGGATACCGACGGTAGTCACCTGCTGCCACTGAATACGGCACTGCGTGAAAATAACAAAACCTTCGCTCAGCACACCGATAAAGTGGTGGGGGCATATTATCCGGAGTGGGGCGTTTACGACCGTAACTTCCAGGTTGATAAAATTCCAGCAGCGAACCTGAACCATATCCTTTATGGCTTTATTCCAATTTGTGGCGGCGATGGCATCAACGATGGCCTGAAAACCGTAGAAAATGGTAACAGCTTTGCCGCGCTGCAGCGCGCATGTAATGGTCGCCAGGACTTTACCGTTGCGATCCACGATCCGTGGGCTGCGCTGCAAAAAGGCCAGACCGGTGTTGATAAGTGGGACGACCCGTACAAAGGCAACTATGGTCAGCTGATGGCGATGAAAAAAGCGCATCCGGGCCTGAAAGTGCTGCCTTCTATTGGTGGCTGGACCATGTCCGATCCGTTCTTCCATATGGCTGACCCTGCTATTCGCGCCCGCTTTGTGGGTTCGGTAAAAGAGTTCCTGCAAACCTGGAAATTCTTTGATGGCGTCGATATTGACTGGGAATTCCCGGGCGGCGGCGGTTTGACGGAAACCCTGGGCAATCAGCAACAGGATAAAGCGACTTACACCGTGCTGATGCACGATCTGCGTATCATGCTGAACGAGCTGAGTGCAGAAACCGGTCGTTCCTTCGAACTGACCTCGGCGATTGGTTCCGGTAAAGACAAAATTGAAGATGTGGATTACACCTCAGCGCAGCAGTATCTCGATCATATCTTCCTGATGAGTTATGACTTCTACGGCGCATGGAGCAACACCGATCTGGGTCACCAGGCGGCACTGCACGCACCGGCATGGCGTCCTGATACCAACTACACCACCGAAAATGGGGTGAAAGCGATGCTTGCACAGGGCGTGCAGCCAGGCAAGATCGTGGTCGGTACGGGCATGTATGGTCGCGGCTGGACCGGCGTACACGGTCAGACCGGCAATAACCCGTTCACCGGTACCGCAACGGGTGCAGTGAAAGGGACCTGGGAACCAGGTGTGGTTGACTATCGTCAGATTGTTAACGAGTACAAAGGCAAGCCGGGTTGGGAATATGGCTATGATGCCGATGCTGAAGCGCCTTACGTCTTCAATAAATCCACTGGCGAACTGATCAGCTACGAAGATGCCCGCTCGGCGACTGCGAAAGGTAAGTTTGTCATGGCGAACAATCTGGGCGGTCTGTTTGGCTGGTCTGTCGACTCTGATAACGGCGACATTCTGAATGCGATGAATGAAAGCCTGCTGGGCGGCTCGACACCGGTTGAACCGGTCGTGACGAACCATGCGCCGATTGCGTCTGCAACCGACCTGAGCGTGACCGGTCCGGCGACCGTGACCCTTGATGGTTCTGCTTCCAGCGATCCAGATGGCGATGCTATCACCTGGAAATGGACCCAGATCTCCGGTCCGAGCGTGACCATCAGCAACAGCACGAAGGCGAAAGCGTCCTTTAACGTGGCTGCGGTGACCAGTGACCAGACTCTGGTGTTCCGTCTGACCGTAACCGATGCGAAAGGCCTGAAAAACACGATTGATGTACAGGTTGTGAACAAAGCGCCGAAAGCGAACCAGGCACCGGTTGTTAACCAGATGGAAGCGGTAACGCTGCAATCCGGTGACAATCACTCCCTGCATGCTCAGGCAACAGATCCGGATGGTGATGCGCTGACCTACGCCTGGAGCGTACCGGCAGATATGCAGGCTACCGGAACAAACACTGCTAACGTGAACATCACGGCGCCAGAAGTGAGCTCTGACTCTACCTACACCCTGGGTGTGGTGGTCAGCGATGGTAAAACCAGCGTTCAGTCTGATGTTCAGGTTGTGGTCACGCCAAAACCGGCTGACGAAGGCACCACGCCGTCCGACGAAGGCACCACGCCATCCGATGAAGGCACCACGCCGTCCGATGAAGGCACTACGCCGTCTGACGAAGGCACCACGCCGTCTGACGAAGGGACTGCGACGGGCAGTTGTGATACCCCGGTTGATGCGAATGCCAGCAAATTTGCGGCATGGAGCGCAAGCAAAGTCTACAACAATGGCGATACCGTGAGCTTCGACCATCTGGTGTGGAAAGCGAAGTACTGGACGCAGGGCAACCAGCCTGGCTTCAGTGCAGATGCCTGGGAACTGGTCAGCAAAGTGAGCATGAACTGGCGTTCTGATGTGGTTTACAACGGCGGCGAAACGACCTCGTACAAAGGTTCTGTATACCGTGCGAAATGGTGGACCCGTGGTGATAAACCTGGCAACAGCGACGTATGGGTAAAAGAAGGTACCTCAGCAGATTGCAAATAATCTTCTGACCCTGACATTGCGGAGGTGAGATTTATCCGCAATGGCCGCCCCTCTCCACTTTGGGAGGGGCAGCCACTCAATAAAAATAATCGATATGCCAAGGAGGAACAGGGAAATAAATAAGCAGGTGATGAAATGAAACGCATGATGTTGTTATTACTGTTCGTTAGCCAAAGTGTTTTCGCCAATTGCTGGGATACCGCGGCACATCATTATCACGTCGACCCCTATTTACTCTTTGCGATTGCAAAAGTGGAATCAGGCATGAACCCTAATGCGGTGGGCTGGAATCGTGACGGTTCCCGGGATGTTGGACTGATGCAGATTAACAGCTCTCATTTTCGAGAGTTGCAACGACAGGGTATCAATGAGTCTCGCTTAATGGCAGAACCCTGTACCTCGATTATGGTTGGCGCGTCGATATTGTCGAGCATGATTAAGGTGTATGGCTATAACTGGGAAGCGGTGGGGGCTTATAACGCCGGGCTGAAAAAAGAGAATTATTCTCAGCGTATGGTTTATGCCCGTAAGGTCTGGAATAAATACCAGAAAATAAAACCACATTTTACTAAAGAATATTGATTTTTGTTTTTTGAAGAGTACCGGGCGGTGTTCTTCAGAAAATGAAAAGCACGGCAATTTCAGGTTTATTTATTAACGGAGTAATACATAAGCCGGGATTGTCTACACCATTGTTCCAAACAACAGGATTATTTGAAATGACCAAAAGGACATTACTGAGCGTTCTCGTAGCAGGTGCGTGTATCGCCCCGTTTATGGCTCAGGCTAGCACGTTGCAGGCGACCAGCAGCGAACCGTACACCATGAAAGCCAGCGACCTGGCGAAGAAAGAAAAGGAGCTGACAAGCTTTCCGCTGATGGCCTCCGTAAAGGAAACCATCCGTACGCTGGATAATGCGCAGGTCGAGTTGATCGAGCCGGGCCGTGCTGCGAATCCGGATAACGTGAAACGCGTTGAAGGTATTGTCAAAGCCAGCGACTGGGACTATCTGTTCCCGATGCGTGCGCAGTCTTACACCTACAGCAACTTCCTGAAGGCGGTGGGGAAATTCCCTGCGCTGTGTAAGACCTATAACGATGGTCGCGATAGTGACGCGATTTGTCGCAAAGAACTGGCAACCATGTTTGCCCACTTTGCACAGGAAACCGGGGGACACGAAAGCTGGCGTCCGGAAGCCGAATGGCGTCAGGCACTGGTTCACGTCCGTGAAATGGGCTGGACTGAAGGTCAGAAGGGCGGTTACAACGGCGAATGCGATCCGAAAATCTGGCAGGGACAAACCTGGCCGTGTGGTACAGATAAAGACGGCGATTTCGTGAGCTACTTTGGCCGTGGCGCTAAGCAACTGTCTTACAACTACAACTACGGTCCGTTCTCTGAAGCTATGTTTGGTACGGTCCGCACGTTGCTGGACAAACCGGAACTGGTGGCAGATACCTGGTTGAACCTCGCGAGTGCGATCTTCTTCTTTGCCTACCCGCAGCCGCCAAAACCCAGCATGCTGCAGGTTATCGACGGCACCTGGAAACCGAACGATCATGACAAAGCCAACGGCCTGGTTTCGGGCTTTGGTGTGACCACTCAGATCATCAACGGTGGCGTAGAGTGCGGTGGCCCGACTGAAATCGCGCAGTCTGAAAACCGTATCAAATACTACAAAGAGTTCGCGAAATACCTGAAAGTACAGGTACCGGCGAACGAAGTGCTGGGCTGCGCCAACATGAAGCAGTTCGATGAAGGCGGTTCTGGCGCCCTGAAGATTTACTGGGAGCAGGACTGGGGATGGAGCGCGGATACACCAAGCGGTCAGACCTACTCTTGCCAGTTGGTCGGTTATCAGACGCCATTCAGCGCATTCAAAGAGGGCGACTACAGCAAATGCGTGCAGAAATTCTTTGATGTGAAGGTTGTCAATGATGATGGTTCTGCCACCACGCCTGATGAAGAGCCGGTGACGCCAACCCCAACGCCATCTGACGATGAGACGCCGGCACCAACGCCGACGCCGACTCCGGATGAAACGCCAGAAGAACCGGCTACCGTTAATCATGCGCCAGTCGCGCAGATTGCCGGTCCAATTGGCGCTGTTGAAGCGGGCGCGAAAGTGTCCCTGAGCGCGGAAGGATCGACGGACGAAGACGGTAACACCCTGATCTACACCTGGCATTCCCAGGATGGTCAGACCGTGACGGGTGAGGACAAAGCCGTTGTCACCTTCAACGCGCCGGAATCTGCAACCGCGCAGCAGTATGAAGTGAGCCTGACCGTCAGTGATGGCGAACTGAGCAGCACCACCTCTTATCTGTTGAACGTGAAGGCGAAAGCCGCGTCTCCGGATGAAGGCACCTCTGGCAGTTACCCTGCCTGGAGCACTCAGACCAAATACAAGGCAGGCGATATCGTGAATAACCACGGTAAACTGTTCCAGTGCAAACCGTTCCCGTACAGCGGCTGGTGTAACAATGCACCGACGTACTATGAACCGGGTGCAGGTCTGGCCTGGTCCGACGCCTGGTCGGCGCTGTAAAAGCAAAACGGCAACCCTCGGGTTGCCGTTTTTCTTGTTATCGGTGGAATGTCTTAGCGATGCAACGTGCCGTGATCCCGTAGCCATGCGGCGGTTTGCACAATGCCTTCATCCAGCGTCACCACCGGCTTATACCCCAGTTCCTGTTCTGCACGACGGATATCCAGCGTAAAGTCGAAATTCAGCTTCGATACGCCGTAGTGGGTTAACGCCGGCTCTTTGGCTGATTTATTACCAAAGTGCTCCAGGCTGCGGGCAATCATATCCAGCATTGGATAGGGCACGGAACGGATCCGGCAGTGAATATTCAGTTCATCAATCAGCTTTTGCACGATACTGCGCAGGGTTCTGGGTTCGCCGTTGGTGATGTTGTACACCCGACCGGACGGCAGGTTGTCACACAGTTCCTGGCTTGCCAGCCACATCGCGTGGATCGCATTCTCATAGTAGGTCATATCGACCATCGCGCTGCCGCCGTGCGGCAACAGTATGCTGCCGTAGTGGTGCATCATGTGCGCCAGACGGGGGATAAACACTTTGTCATGTGGGCCAAACAGGCTTTGTGGCCGCAGCACCGTAAAACGGGTCTGCGGATTCGCCTGAGCCAGCAAGCTGATGACCTCTTCACCAGCGGCTTTGCTGCGGGCAAATTCGTTGGCGAAGCGATGGGGCCGAAAATCTTCTTTGATATCGCGATGATGGTGATAATCGAAGTACAGTGATGGGGAGGAGATATGAACAAAATTACGCACGCCCCACGCCACGGCCCATTCGCCAAGACGGCGGGTCGCACGAACGTTGGCCAGATCAAAGGCTTCCTGGGTTCCCCAGGGAGAGGTGAAACTTGAGCAGTGCCACAGCGTATCGATGCCCGCAAGCATGACCTTCGCCTGCGAAGAGACCAGTTCGGTCAGATCTGCATGCACAAACTCCGCGCCCATTTTTTCGAGCAGTTTACCCATCGCTTCATTGCGACCGGTCGCTCTGACGCTGATGCCTTTGTTGCGCAAAAACTCAACCGCATTTCGTCCTAAGCCGCTGGTTGCGCCGGTAACCAGTACCTTCATATCAGTCCACTGTGTTTAATAAAACGTCGTGCGCATTCTTCCGTGAATTACGTCGGTATGCAATGGGAAACGTGAAACAATACAGTAAGTTTTTACGATTTATCTGTGATTTGTTCTGCAAGTCTGGCTATTTTTTTTGCCATTCCCCGGAAAATAAACAGGTGCGCCGGGATCATCAGCAGCCAGTAGAAAAGCCCCGGCATACCGTGCGGATGCCACCAGGCACGCACGTCAATTTCGCGATGATCGCCCTTATCGTCAAGGGTAAAGCTCAGCCGTCCCAGCCCTGGGGCCTTCATACCAAACAGCAACGTGAGCTGTTTTTCCGGCTCGACGATAATCACTTTCCAGCTGTCTACCGTATCGCCCGGTTGAAGCAGGTCGTGCTCAGGGCGACCTTTTGCCAGCCGATGACCGACTAACAGATCCAGCGCCGCGCGGATCTTCCACAATGCATTGCCAAAGAAATAGCCCTCTTTGCCGCCGAGACGGTTCACGACTTGCCACAATGCCGGCAGACTGGCGGATGTTTTCACGGTAAACCCGGCCTGTTTGGCGAAAAAACCGTATTCCGGTCGCCAGCGGGCAAACGCCTGCGCGTCATAGCCCCAGTCGCTGGAGTTCACCAGTTTCTCCTCTTCCTTCAGCGTGCTGCGTACGGCATCGTCAAAGGCGATAAGCTTCTGGGGTATCAACGCCCGCAGTTCGCTGTCATCGGCCAGCAGGTCGTGTCTGAGGCCCTGTATCAACGCTTTTGCGGTGGTGGGCGGCACTGAGGTGATGACATTCAGGAACCAGACGGAAATCCAGCTGGTGGGAAAGGGGATGGGGATAAGCCAACGATGCTTACCGCTCACCGCCATGAAATGTTCGAACTGTTCCTGGTAGCTGAGTACCTGCGGACCGGCGGCTTCGAGGATCCGGTGCGTTGAGGAAGGATGGTCCAGCAGCGCCACCAGATAGTACAACAGGTTTTCCAGCGCAATGGGCGTGGTGCGCGAGCGTACCCAGCGCGGAGGGGTCAGCACCGGCAGGTTGTAGACCATGTCGCGCATCACTTCAAAAGCCGCAGAGCCGGCACCGACGATGATCCCGGCGCGCAGTTCCGTTACCGGTACGCCTGATTCGCGCAGGGTATCGGCGGTGATCTGCCGTGCCCGAAGGTGATCGGACTGTTCGTGTTCCGGTGCCTGTAAGGAGCTGAGAAAAATCAGTTGTCCGACCGGCGTTTCACGCAGGGCATCACGCACGTTAAGCGCGACCTGACGTTCATGGGCGATGAAGTCGCCGCCTTCTCCCATTCCGTGCACCAGATAGTAGACGGTATCGACATCGGTCAGCAGAGACGCAAGCTGCGTCGGCCAGTTCAGGTCGACCTTATGACAGCTGACGTTGGGGAGCTGTTGTTTTTCCAGTCGCTCAATGCGACGTGCCGCCGCCAGTACCTGGTGTCCTTGCTGGCTGAGTGCCTGCACCAGATGCTGACCAATGTAACCACTGGCGCCAAGAACCACTATGCGTTGCGGCACATCTCTCTCCTTAACGATTCAGGAACGCGCGCCAGTGGGCGACGACATCGGCAAGCTGTTCCCGCGAAACATCCAGATGGGTCACCAGACGGACGATCGGCGAGGCGTTGATCAGCACGCCCTGTGCCTTCATGTGCTCACCCAGGGCTGTGGCGTTGGCTTCACCGACGCGGACAAACAGCATATTGGTGTCGTGACGCATCACGTCCGCTCCGGCTTCCCGCAGTTGTTCTGCCAGCCAGGCCGCGTTGTCGTGATCGTCCTGCAGGCGCGCAACGTTATTTTTCAGGGCATACAGTCCGGCTGCCGCCAGGATACCGGCCTGACGCATGCCGCCGCCGGTCATTTTGCGCCAGCGGGTGGCGCGCTTGATGTAATCGCGGCTGCCGACCAGTAACGATCCGACCGGCGTCCCCAGCCCTTTGGACAGGCAGATGGTAAAGGAGTCGCAATACTGCACGATCTCTTTGAGTTCACAACCGTAGGCCACGACGGCGTTAAAAATACGCGCACCATCGACGTGAAGCGCCAGACCGCGCTCACGGGTAAACTCCCATGCGTCTTTCAGATACTCGCGCGGCAGCACTTTGCCGTTGTGGGTATTTTCCAGGCTCAGCAGGCGGGTACGGGCAAAGTGGATGTCATCCGCTTTTATTTTGGCGGCGACTTTATCCAGCGGCAGCGTACCATCGGCAGCGGCGTCAATCGGTTGTGGCTGAATGCTACCGAGCACCGCCGCACCACCGGCTTCATACAGATAGTTATGTGCCCCCTGACCGGCAATGTATTCTTCGCCGCGCTCACAGTGGCTAAGTAGCGCCACGAGGTTGGCCTGGGTGCCGGTGGGTAAAAATAACGCCGCTTCTTTACCTGAAAGGTCAGCGGCGTATTGCTGGAGCGCGTTAACGGTGGGGTCATCCCCGTACACGTCATCCCCGACCGGGGCGGCCATCATTTCTTCAAGCATGGCGCGACCCGGACGGGTAACGGTATCACTGCGTAGATCGATCATGTCATATCCTTAAACGCTTCACCCTTCACGCCGCCTCGGTGTTGGCTTCGCCCTCAAACCCCAGTCACATCGTTATCTATGCTCCTGGGGATTTTCAGGCTTGCCGCCTTGATGCGCCATGAATGGTTTTGCGTATGACTTTAAAAGGATATTTTTACCTGAGCCAGTTAGTTTTTGCCAGTTCGATCACCTCATCGCCGCGACCGCTGATGATGGCGCGCAGCATATACAGGCTGAAGCCTTTGGCCTGCTCCAGTTTGATCTGCGGCGGAATAGCCAGCTCTTCTTTCGCGACAACCACATCCACCAGTACCGGGCCGTCGATTGACAGGGCGCGCTGTAACGCTTCATCGACGTCAGCGGCTTTTTCCACCCGAATACCGGTGATGCCGCAGGCTTCGGCAATGCGGGCGAAGTTGGTGTCGTGTAACTCCGTGCCGTCAGTGAGATAACCACCGGCCTTCATCTCCATCGCCACAAAACCCAGCACGCTGTTGTTAAAGACCACGATTTTGACCGGAAGCTTCATCTGAACCACCGACAGGAAATCCCCCATCAGCATACTGAATCCGCCATCGCCGCACATGGCGATCACCTGACGCCCCGGCGCGGTAGCCTGTGCGCCCAGTGCCTGCGGCATGGCATTAGCCATCGAACCGTGGTTAAACGAGCCTAACAGACGGCGCTTGCCGTTCATTTTCAGGTAGCGGGCGGCCCACACCGTCGGCGTACCGACGTCGCAGGTAAAGATGGCGTCATCGGCGGCGAAATGGCTGATTTGCTGGGCCAGATATTGCGGATGAATCGCCTTTTCGCTGGGTTTGGCGAGATCGTCGAGACCCTTACGCGCATCACGATAATCGCTCAACGCCTTATCGAGGAATTTACGCTCGGTCTTCTCTTCCACCAGCGGCAGCAGCGCCGTCAGCGTGGCTTTGATATCACCGATCAGCGCCATATCGACCTTACTGTGCGCACCGATGCTGGCGGGATTGATATCAATCTGAATAATTTTGGCGTCAGTTGGGTAGAACGCGCGGTAAGGGAACTGCGTACCGAGGAGCACCAGCGTATCGGCATTCATCATGGTATGGAAGCCGGATGAGAAGCCGATCAGCCCGGTCATCCCCACATCGTACGGATTGTCATATTCGACATGCTCTTTGCCGCGCAGGGCGTGAACAATGGGGGCTTTAATTTTGGCGGCGAACTCGACCAGTTCTTTATGCGCACCCGCGCAGCCGCTGCCGCACATCAGAGCGATATTGCTGGAGTAGCGCAACAGTTGGGCCAGCTTTCTTAACTCTTCTTCCGCGGGCGTGACGATCGGTAAGGGCGCGTGATACCAGTGGCTGCTGGCGCTTTCTGGCGCCGGCTTTAACGCCACATCGCCCGGTAATACCACCACCGAAACGCCGCGATTGAGCACCGCTTTGCGCATGGCAATCGCCAGGACCTGGGGGATCTGTTCCGGGCTGGAAACGAGCTCGCAATAGTGGC
Source organism: Citrobacter sp. (assembly GCA_019415335.1). Next base: position 73,325 of record DXKH01000054.1, read on the forward strand.
TGCATTCGCGGAACAGTTCCTGTGGGTGCGTCTCCTGGAAATAGCCGCTGCCAATTTCGCTGGACGGAATGTGGGCGGCGATGGCCAGCACCGGGACGTGGTTACGATGACAGTCAAACAGACCGTTGATCAGGTGCAGGTTACCGGGTCCACAAGAGCCCGCGCAAACCGCCAGTTCGCCGGTCAGTTGCGCCTCCGCACCCGCTGCGAATGCGGCAACCTCCTCATGACGTGTCGACATCCACTCAATCGTTCCCATGCGATTGAGGCTGTCACTCAGGCCGTTCAGCGAATCGCCCGTCACGCCCCAGATACGTTTCACACCCGCTTGTTCCAGTGTTTTAGCAATAAAAGCGGCAACCGTTTGTTTCATGGTTTTCCATCTCCTTAATTGTGATACCGGTTACAAGTTTAGATGAAGATACTGATTACGCTGCGTGGCACCCCCTTATTTTCAGCAGCTTCCTTTCAGGGGGGATAACGCGTAGCGTGAAAAAATCGGGGCGAACCAGGAGTAAATTCAGATGTTTTCAACATTGTTAAATGCAGTGAATCGGATGCTGACGCACGAGGATTTTGGCAAGCTTTTATTACGCCTGGCGGTCGGGGGATTGATGCTGTTTCACGGGCTGCATAAGCTGTTTGCCGGGATTGATGGCATCAGCGGAATGCTGATTGCCAAAGGGTTGCCGGGCTTTATTGCCTACGGCGTGCTGGTGGGGGAAGTGATTGCGCCGTGCCTGATTATTCTCGGGATCCTGACGCGTCCGGCGGCGCTGGTGCTGGCGTTCACCATGATTGTGGCGTGGCTGATGGTCGGGATGAATGAAACCTGGGCGCTGGATAAAACCGGGGCATGGGCAATTGAAAGCCTGGTCTATTTCTTTATCGGCGCGCTGGCAGTGGCGTTTTTAGGGGCAGGACGATATGCGGTCGCAGGCAATTCAGCCTGGCGGTGAGGAATTGCCGGATGGCGGCGTAAACGCCTTATCCGGCCTACAATTGCTCTCGTAGGCCGGATAAGCGCAGCGCCATCCGGCAATCTGCTATCAGGCGAGCACTAAATCGCCCTGCGGGTGGCAGGAACAAGCCAGTACGTAGCCTTCGGCGATTTCGGCATCGGTCAGCGTCATGGTGCTGCTGACTGTATAGTCGCCGGAAACCACTTTGGTTTTACAGCAACCGCAGACGCCCGCGCGGCAGGCAACGGTGACGGGCACCTTGTTGCTTTCCAGCGCATCCAGCAGCGTCGTACCGACCGGCGCGTAAAATTCTTTCGCCGGCTGCAGCTTAGTAAATTTCAGGCCGCTGGTTGCCGCTTCCGCTACCGGGGTGAAGAACTGTTCTTTAAAGAAGCGCGTTACGCCCAGCGCTTTCACTTCCCGCTCAACCAGGTCCATATAGGGTGCCGGACCACAGGTCATCACCGTGCGGGAGGCCAGATCTGGTACCTGCTGCAACAGTTCCGTGGTCAGGCGGCCGGCGGCAAAACCTGCAGTGGCGTTGTTTTCCGCCACCAGCGTGACCGGATACTGACGCCACTCTTCGGCAAAAATGACATCCTGCGGCGAGCGCACGTTGAAGATCACCTGCACGTCAGCATGCGGACGGTACTTCGCCAACCAGCGCCGCATCGACATGATCGGCGTAACGCCACAACCGGCCGCCAGCATCAGGAACTTATCATCGGCTTTATCTTCGCAGGTGAAATCGCCCATTGCATCGGACAGCCAGAGGTAGTCGCCGCGCTTCAGGTCGCGGGTTAACCACTGTGAGCCCGCACCGTCATCAATTCGGCGAACGGTCAGCGTAATGTATTCGCTGACGCCCGGCGTTGAAGAGAGCGTGTAAGCGCGCAGCGTTTCCGCAGAATTACGCACGCTGATCAGTGCATACTGCCCGGCGCGATACGGATAATAGTCGTGGCACAGCAACGAAATTGTCCATACATCCGGCGTTTCCTGATGGATGTGATGAACCTGCATCCGCCATGGGCACTGATGAGTTGGCATTGTCATTCTTTACTCCTTACGCGCTCAGCAACTGCTTCATGTCTTCTTCAACGGTGGTCACGGAACGCAGACCAAATTTCTCGTTGAGTACCGCCAGCAGATCCGGCGTGAAGAAGCCTGGTGCGGTCGGACCGGTCACGATGTTTTTCACGCCGAGAGACAGCAGGGTCAGCAGAATCACGATTGCTTTCTGCTCGAACCAGGAGAGCACCAGAGACAGCGGCAGGTCGTTCACGCCACAGCCCAGTTTCTCTGCCAGCGTCACTGCCAGAATGATAGCGGAGTACGCATCGTTACATTGACCGGCATCGACCAGACGTGGCAGGCCTTCGATATCACCGAACTCCAGCTTGTTGAAACGGTATTTCCCGCAGGCCAGGGTCAGGATCAGGCAGTCATCCGGGACGCTGGTGGCGAAATCGGTGAAGTAATTACGTTCGCCGCGTGCGCCGTCACAGCCGCCGACCAGGAAGATGTGACGCAGTTTTTCACGGCTCACCAGGTCGATCAGGGTGTCCGCCGCGCCCAGCAGGGTCTGACGACCGAAGCCGACGGTGATCAGGTGCGGAATTTCACTGTACGGGAAGCCCACCATCTGCTGTGCCTGCGCGATAACCGGACCAAAGTCGTCGCCTTCCAGATGACTCACGCCTGGCCAACCGACGATGCTGCGGGTCCAGATACGATCGTCGTAGCTGCCAACGGTCGGGTCGATGATGCAGTTAGAGGTCATCACGATGGGGCCTGGGAAGCGGGCGAATTCGACCTGCTGGTTCTGCCAGCCGCTGCCATAGTTACCAATCAGATGCTTGAATTTACGCAGTTCCGGATAACCGTGCGCGGGCAGCATTTCACCGTGGGTGTAGACGTTAACGCCGGTACCTTCGGTTTGTTCCAGCAGGTTATACAGATCTTTCAGGTCATGACCTGAGATCAGGATGCACTTCCCTTCGGTCGCTTTAACGTTAACCTGGGTCGGCGTCGGGTGGCCGTATTTGGTGGTTTCACCGGCATCCAGAATGCTCATCACTTTGAAGTTCATCTGGCCGATTTCCATTGAGCACTCCAGCAGAGCGTTCATATCGGAAGGCCAGGTACCCAGCCATGCCATAATTTTATGGTACTGCGCGTAGATGTCGTTGTCGTACTGACCAAGAACGTGCGCGTGCTCCATATAGGCCGCCGCACCTTTCAGGCCGTACAGACACAGCAGACGCAGGCCGAGAATGTTCTCGCCAATCGCGGCTTTGTCTTTGTTCGGGGTAAATTCGGCGGCCTGACGTTGCAGGTCGCCCAGATCGTCGCTAACCAGTTGCAGGTCAGCCATGGGGTTGTCGCAGTGCGCATTGGCGTCAACGCTCAGGCATTGGGCTTTCAGTGCTTCACGCATCGCGATAGCGTCGCGGGCATAGCCGACGATACGTGGAGAGTCGAAGTTAACGTTGGTCAGCGTGGAGAAGAAAGCACGTGGCGCAAAGTTATCAACGTCATGATTAATAATGCCATATTCACGAGCTTTAACCGCCCATGCAGACAGACCTTGTAGGGAGGCGATCAGCAGATCCTGCAGATCAGAGGTTTCAGCCGTTTTACCGCACATACCCTGCGCGTAAGAGCAGCCGTTTCCTGCCGGAGTACGGATGGTTTGTTCACATTGCACACAAAACATGGTCACACCTTTTAAAGTTATATTTAATATACATGTTTAAGATTATGCCTGTGCGCAGAGGGATAAAAGGGATTTCTGATACAACTTACAGGGACATTGATTTAGCGCAATTTTGGCGGCAGAAGCCTACCGCCAAAGGGGGAGTTAAGCGGAGAAAAACGCCATCAAAATGGGCACCAGCAAACTGAGGACGAAGCCGTGAACAATCGCCGCCGGAACCATCTCCAGCCCGCCGGTACGCTGCAACACCGGCAGGGTAAAATCCATCGACGTGGCGCCACACAGTCCCAGTGCGGTAGAGCGACTGCGACGCACCAGACCCGGAATCAGCATAATAGCGAGCAGTTCGCGCGCCAGATCGTTAAAGAACGCGGCGCTGCCAATCACCGGACCGTACGATTCGGTCAGCAAAATACCTGAAAGGGAGTACCAGCCAAAACCCGACGCCATCGCCAGCGCGGTTTTCACTGGCAGGCCGAGAATCAGCGCGTTAATCAGGCCGCCAATCATGGAGCTGGCGACGACCACGACCGCGACAATCATGCCACGCCGGTTCAGGACGATCTGCTTTAACGTCATCCCGCTATTGCGTAACTGGATACCAACCAGCAGCAGTAACAGGATCAGCGTATATTCGCTTGCTTCTGTGGCGTGCTGCAAAATAGGCAGTGCACTCAACCCCAGCAAAAACCCCACCACCACCACGCCGCACAGTTTCAGCGACTCAAGCGCCATCGCGATACGGGAGGGCAATTTTTCCTGCTGGTGATTGTGTCGCCAGGGTAATGCGCGTTCCAGCCACAGTAATGCGGCAATATTGCACAGCAAAATAACGGTAATACTGACGGCGGAATAGTGAAATATCGCCAGCAGGTTGCTCGCCAGATTATCCAGAAAGGCCAGGCTTATCCCCATAAAAAAGAGAATCAGATAAACCATCCAGCTTAATAGCCGATTGATCAGTTTTAATGCCGCGGTGTGCCGAAGCGGAATGAGATAACCTGCTATCAGCGGGAGCAGAATGATGAGAAGTCCTGAAAACATGAACAACCGGGTCCTTTGAATTAGCGAGACAGCGCCATGACACTACCCAATAACGCGGGTTCAGTAAAGATGCAAAATAAAAGCCGGACAAGGACGATGTCTTATCCGGCTTAAGCGCGTGCGGCCCGGCGGGCATCAGCCGTCGGGCGCTTTTACATTAATCGCGTTTTTCGAGCAGCGTACGGTAAATAAGACCGCCGAGAATACCGCCAATAATCGGCATCACCCAGAACAGCCACAGCTGTTCTAACGCCCAACCGCCCTGGAAGAGAGCGACCGCAGTGCTACGCGCCGGGTTCACAGAGGTATTGGTGACCGGGATGCTGATCAAGTGGATCAGGGTTAATGCCAGACCGATAGCGATCGGGGCAAAGCCTGCCGGGGCGTGTTTGTCCGTTGCACCGTGAATCACCAGCAGGAAGCCGGCACTCAGTACGATCTCGATAACAATCGCCGACAGCATGGAGTAGCCGCCCGGAGAGTGCTCGCCATAACCGTTGGAGGCGAAACCGCTGGCGGTTGCATCAAAGCCTGCTTTGCCGCTGGCAATTAAATACAGGACTGCTGCTGCAATAATACCGCCTACTACCTGGGCAATAATGTAGCCAACAACCTCTTTTGCCGGGAAACGACCGCCGGCCCATAAGCCTAATGTCACTGCCGGGTTAAAATGCCCGCCGGAAATATGACCCACAGCAAAGGCCATGGTTAATACGGTCAGGCCGAAGGCCAGTGCGACACCTACAAAACCAATACCTAATTCCGGAAACGCTGCTGCCAGTACGGCGCTGCCGCAGCCACCAAAAACAAGCCAGAATGTACCAAAACATTCGGCTGCTAATTTTCTGAACATATCCACCTCAATGTAAAAAATAACCACAAAAAAATTGCGGCAATCGATATTTATTGTCTGCCTGAATGACGACAAAATAAATAGCTCGCTATTTTAAAAACGATCGTCATCCGTTCTCTAGTTAAATAAGACCCGTTAGTTTGATTTAGGGCAATGCGGCGTCATTCCTTCCATAGATTTCTCTTAGGGAAAGTGTAGCGCATAGCCATATGAAAGAGGATTCTCAAAAACAGATTTATTTTTGTCCTGCAAAACCTCCTTTTTTTTGTATTACGAATGAAAGAGAAAAAATAAATCGTTCACCCTTCGCACAGTTAGCCTGCGTAATAATATCTCAGTCACGTCCCGCGCCGGGTTTTGCGGTTATACTGCGAGGAGAGTAAAGGGAAAGTGAATATTTTCTGGAGGATACATGATTCTCGAACGCGTTGAGATAGTGGGATTTCGCGGTATCAATCGACTGTCGTTGATGCTCGAGCAGAATAACGTCCTGATTGGTGAGAACGCCTGGGGTAAATCAAGTTTACTGGATGCATTAACGCTGCTGCTGTCACCGGAGTCAGAGTTATATCATTTTGACCGTGACGATTTCTGGTTTCCTCCTGGTGATATAAAAGGCCGTGAACATCACCTGCATATCGTGCTGACGTTTCGGGAATCGCAACCTGGACGCTACCGGGTTCGCCGCTACCGGCCGCTGGAGGCTTGCTGGACGCCGTGTCACGATGGCTTTCAGCGCATCTTTTATCGCCTTGAGGGCGAATGCGGCGAAGACGACAGCGTGATGACGCTGCGCAGTTTTCTTGACGGCGACGGGCATCCGCTGGCGGTGGATGACATCAATGAACAGGCGAGGCATCTGGTGCGCCTGATGCCGGTGCTGCGTTTGCGTGATGCGCGGTTTATGCGCCGCATCCGTAACGGCACGGTGCCGGAGGTTGACGATGTTGAAGTCACCGCCCGGCAACTGGATTTTCTCGCCCGCGAACTGGCGACGCGCCCGCAGAATCTCACCGACGGACAGATTCGCCAGGGACTCTCGGCGATGGTGCAACTGCTGGAGCACTATTTTACCGAGCAGGGCACTTCGCAGTCCCGCCACCGCTTAATGCGCCGACGCTCCGCCAACGAACAGCGAAGCTGGCGCTATCTCGATATTATCAACCGGATGATCGATAAACCTGGCGGGCGTACCCACCGGGTGATTCTGCTGGGACTGTTCTCCACGCTGTTGCAGGCGAAGGGCACGGTCAGACTGCATAAAGACGCCAGGCCGTTGCTGCTGGTGGAAGACCCGGAAACGCGTCTGCATCCCATCATGCTGTCAGTGGCGTGGCAGTTGCTGAACCTGCTGCCGCTTCAGCGTATCACCACCACCAATTCGGGCGAGTTGCTCTCGCTGACCCCGGTGGAACATGTCTGTCGCCTGGTCCGTGAATCCTCGCGCGTGGCGGCCTGGCGTCTGGGGCCGGGTGGTCTGAGCGCTGAGGATGGTCGACGCATTGCGTTTCACATTCGCTTTAACCGTGCTTCCTCGTTGTTTGCCCGCTGCTGGTTGCTGGTGGAAGGGGAAACCGAAACCTGGGTGATCAACGAACTGGCCCGCCAGTGCGGCCATCACTTTGATGCTGAAGGGATTAAGGTGATCGAATTTGCGCAGTCGGGGCTTAAGCCTCTGGTGAAATTCGCCCGGCGGATGGGCATTGAGTGGCACGTGCTGGTGGATGGCGATGAAGCCGGGAAAAAATATGCCGCTACGGTGCGAAGCCTGCTGAATAACGATCGGGAAGAGGAGCGTGAGCATCTGACCACGCTGCCTGCGCTGGATATGGAACACTTTATGTACCGGCAGGGGTTTGCCGATGTCTTTCACCGGGTGGCGCAAATCCCGGAAAATGTGCCGATGAATATGCGTAAAATCATTTCGAAGGCGATCCATCGCTCTTCAAAGCCCGACTTAGCCATCGAAGTGGCGATGGAAGCGGGGCGGCGGGGTGTGGATGCGGTGCCGACACTGCTGAGAAAAATGTTCTCCCGGGTGCTGTGGCTGGCGCGCGGCAGAGCGGATTAATCCTGTAAGCGCTGCGGAACCTGCGTGACAACGCTGTCAAGCAACGCGTAGCGGCGGCGGTATTCAGCCCGTTTTTTGCTGGCGATATCCGCCTCGCTTTTCCGTGCAAGGGTCAGCGGCAGAGAGAAGTATTCCCCTTCTGTTTTTTCACCGCCCAGAGACGCCCAGAAAGCGTCGTAGTCGGCATGCATTTGCGTTTTTTTGTCCATATAGCGCCAACTGCGATAAACGTGAACCGCGTTGCTGACCGCCAGAATCTGTTCCGCCCCGGCGATGTGCGCGAACTGACACAGTGCCTCCATCACCACTCTTTTGGGGAACAAGCCGTAACAGGCTTTGGTAGCCTGGTGAATCACCTCATGCGGAACATCATTGGCCGCGCCCTGCAAACCGCCGATAAACAGCGTGCGTTTTCCGTTTAACGTGCAGAATGTGAAGGTAATTTCTGCCAGAATGCGCATCTGATCGTCGCGGATCACGACGGTACTTTCACCTTCTTTATCCAGTGAGACCAGGCTGACTAAATCAAGCTGGAATGATGCACCGTCTTTGGCCTCAAATTTTGCCAGATTGAGTCCGGACTGGCTTAAATAGCGGGCCAGTTGTTCGCGACTGAGCAAGTGTCGCAGCAGATCATAATGAGTACAGAGCGCAGTCAGCGCGGTATCGCGCTTAATATTCACGGCCATATACGGGCGGTGCAGACGAATCGGCAACCGGGGCTGGCGTGTCAGTAGCGTATTCAGCTCAGGCCACTGGGTCAGGTTTTCCAGCAACTGACGGGTGGCTCTCGGCATCAGCAGCGAGCGAATTAAAAACTTACGGCGAAAGCTGGCCTTCCGCCAGAATTTACCCGGCAGTAATTGACCCCGCGTCAGGCGCATAAATAATTGTAAAGGGGACGCAACGTCTGAAGTGTAATAGGTATTATCTGTAATCTGTGACATGATCATAATCCGCAATGCGATGATTGCGGAAATTGAAACACGCTGAATCTTAACCAATCGTCAATGCCCTGAGCGCTATCCTTTTCGCTTGCGGTTTGTTTAGATACTGTTGAATTTCGGCTGAAAACTTACCATCAGGATCGCTATGGGTATTAAGGGAAATAAAATTAAAAAGCGCTATCTGTTGCTTATTTTCATTCTCATCCTGGGGGCATTTGCCCTTTGGCGGACGCTTAATGCACCGGTGCCAAATTATCAGACGCTGATTGTACGTCCGGGAGATTTGCAGCAAAGCGTACTGGCAACCGGCAAACTCGACGCATTGCGAAAAGTGGATGTCGGCGCACAGGTGAGTGGTCAGCTCAAAACACTGTCGGTGGCGATTGGCGATAAGGTGAAGAAAGACCAGTTGCTGGGCGTTATCGATCCCGAACAGGCGGAAAACCAGATCAAAGAGGTAGAAGCGACGCTGATGGAGCTTCGCGCTCAACGCCAGCAGGCTGAAGCCGAGTGGAAGCTGGCGCGGGTAACGCTCTCCCGCCAGCAGCAACTGGCTAAAACCCAGGCTGTGTCGCAACAGGATCTGGACACCGCCGCGACGGAGATGGCGGTGAAGCAGGCACAAATCGGCACCATTGATGCGCAGATCAAGCGCAATCAGGCGTCTCTGGATACCGCGAAAACCAACCTCGACTACACCCGTATCGTTGCGCCAATGGCGGGTGAAGTCACGCAGATTACCACCCTGCAAGGGCAGACAGTGATCGCCGCGCAGCAGGCGCCGAACATTCTGACGCTGGCGGACATGAGCACAATGCTGGTGAAAGCGCAGGTATCAGAAGCCGATGTGATTCACCTTAAACCGGGGCAGAAGGCCTGGTTTACCGTGCTCGGCGATCCGCAAACCCGCTACGAAGGGACGCTGAAAGATGTGCTGCCGACGCCGGAAAAAGTTAATGATGCCATTTTCTATTACGCCCGTTTTGAAGTACCCAATCCCAAAGGCATTCTGCGGCTGGAGATGACTGCGCAGGTCCATATTCAGCTAACGGATGTGAAAAACGTTCTGACGATCCCGCTTTCCGCATTGGGCGATCCCGTCGGGGACAATCGCTACAAGGTGACTCTGCTGCGTAACGGTGAAACCCGTGAGCGCGAAGTGTCCATTGGCGCGCGCAATGACACCGATGTGGAGATTGTCAAAGGGCTGGAAGCCGGTGATGAAGTGGTGACGGGTGAGGGTAAACCGGGAGCCGCACAATGACGGCATTGCTTGAACTGAGCAATATTCGCCGCAGTTATCCCTCCGGAGAGGAACAGGTGGAGGTGCTGAAGGGCATCACGCTACAGATCAATGCCGGCGAGATGGTGGCGATCGTGGGGGCGTCCGGCTCCGGCAAATCCACGCTGATGAATATCCTGGGGTGCCTCGATAAACCCACCAGCGGCACCTATCGGGTCGCGGGACGCGATGTCTCAACGCTGGACCGCGATGCGCTGGCGCAACTGCGGCGGGAGCATTTCGGCTTTATTTTCCAGCGCTATCATCTGCTGTCACATCTGACGGCGGCGCAAAACGTCGAAGTCCCTGCCGTTTACGCCGGTACGGAAAGGAAACAGCGTCTGGCGCGCGCGCAGGAGCTGCTCCAGCGGCTTGGTCTGGGCGATCGCGTCGATTACCAACCCTCGCAGCTTTCCGGCGGTCAGCAGCAGCGCGTGAGTATTGCCCGTGCGCTGATGAACGGCGGACAGGTGATTCTTGCTGACGAACCTACCGGTGCGCTCGACAGCCGTTCCGGTGAAGAGGTGATGGCGATTCTGCACCAGTTGCGCGATCGCGGACATACGGTCATTATCGTCACCCACGATCCCCTGGTTGCCGCCCAGGCCGAGCGGGTGATTGAGATCCATGACGGCGAAATTGTGCGTAATCCACCGGCGAAGCGTGCTACGCAGGGGCAAGGGATTCAGGAACCGACGGTGAAAACGGCATCCGGCTGGAGTCAGTTTGTCAGCGGGTTCCGCGAAGCACTGACCATGGCGTGGCTGGCGATGGCGGCCAACAAAATGCGCACGCTGCTGACGATGCTCGGGATCATTATCGGCATCGCCTCGGTGGTATCGATTGTGGTGGTCGGCGATGCAGCGAAACAGTTGGTGCTGGCGGACATCCGCGCTATCGGGACCAACACCATTGATATTTACCCCGGCAAAGATTTTGGCGACGATGACCCGCAGTATCAGCAGGCGCTGAAATACGACGATCTCGCGGCGATCCAGAAACAGCCATGGGTAACCTCCGCCACGCCCGCCGTATCGCAGAACCTGCGCTTGCGCTACGGCAATACCGATGTTGCTGCCAGTGCGAACGGGGTGAGCGGCGACTATTTTAACGTCTACGGCATGACCTTCAGCGAAGGGACAACGTTCAATCGCGAACAGCTTAACGGTCGTGCGCAGGTGGTGGTGCTCGACAGCAACACCCGACGTCAGTTGTTTCCGCATAAGGCGAATGTGGTGGGCGAAGTGATCCTTGTGGGCAACATGCCCGCGACGGTCATCGGCGTGGCGGAAGAGAAGCAGTCGATGTTTGGCAGCAGCAAAATCCTGCGCGTCTGGTTGCCCTACAGCACGATGTCCGGGCGCATTATGGGGCAGTCGTGGCTTAACTCGATCACCGTACGGGTGAAGGAGGGCTTCGACAGTGCGCAGGCTGAACAACAACTCACCCGATTATTGACGTTACGTCATGGTAAAAAGGATTTCTTCACCTGGAATATGGACGGCGTCTTGAAAACCGCCGAGAAGACCACACGTACTCTTCAACTGTTCCTGACGCTGGTGGCGGTGATTTCACTGGTGGTTGGCGGGATAGGCGTGATGAACATTATGCTGGTGTCGGTCACGGAGCGTACGCGGGAGATTGGCATCCGGATGGCGGTTGGCGCGCGCGCCAGCGATGTGCTGCAGCAATTTTTGATCGAAGCGGTGCTGGTCTGTCTGGTGGGTGGCGCGCTGGGTATTAGCCTGTCGATGCTGATCGCCTTTACGCTGCAACTGTTCCTGCCCGGTTGGGAAATTGGTTTCTCGCCGGTGGCACTGCTGACGGCATTTTTGTGCTCTACCTTTACCGGCATCCTGTTCGGCTGGCTACCGGCGCGCAACGCGGCGCGACTGGATCCAGTCGATGCGTTAGCGCGAGAGTAACGTAGCGGGAAATAAAAATGCCAGCCGATCGGGCTGGCATTTTACCTGCGGGATGTACACAATGAGACAGAAGAGCTATGCAACAGCTTCTGCTTCGATAGGCACGATGACACTGGCGTGATTGCCTTTTGGCCCTTGGTGAACATCAAACTGGACAGACTGTCCGGCTTTTAGCGTTCTGTAACCATCCATCTGAATGGTGGAATAGTGAGCGAAAATATCTTCGCCGCCGCCTTCAGGGCAGATGAAACCAAACCCTTTGGCATTGTTGAACCACTTAACAGTACCCGTTTCCATGCTTCGACATCCTTCGTAAATCTTATATAAGTAAGATGGAATGAACCGGTGGTGGAGTGGGGGTTGTTCAAAACCTCGCCAACTCTCGAAATTACAATTTAGAGAAATCAGGCGGGGCGTCAAGCGTCTGACGGGGGTCGGTGGGTAAAAATGAATCAAAAATTTGAAGCAGTTAACGCTATTGGCGGGAATGTGACAGATGTCGCGGATGCCAGTGATAGATGATAGTTATCTATTAATTGAGGTAGATTGATTGTGCACATCCGCTCTTGTCAGCGGCAGACTGTTCTGCCGGTAACCGTAACTGAAGATGACGACTGACAATGGGTAAGACGAACGACTGGCTGGATTTCGACCAGCTGGCGGCAGATAAAGTGCGTGACGCGCTAAAACCGCCATCTATGTATAAAGTGATATTAGTCAATGATGATTATACTCCGATGGAGTTTGTTATTGACGTGTTACAAAAATTCTTTTCTTATGATGTAGAACGTGCAACGCAACTGATGCTTGCGGTTCACTATCACGGTAAAGCCATCTGCGGCGTTTTCACCGCAGAGGTCGCGGAGACCAAAGTGGCGATGGTGAACACGTATGCGAGGGAGAACGAGCATCCGTTGCTGTGTACGCTGGAAAAAGCCTGAATGCAGGCATAAAAATTGGGGGAGGTGCCTATGCTCAATCAAGAACTGGAACTCAGTTTAAACATGGCTTTCGCCAGAGCGCGCGAGCACCGTCATGAGTTTATGACCGTCGAGCACTTGTTACTGGCGCTGCTCAGTAACCCATCGGCCCGCGAAGCGCTGGAAGCGTGTTCCGTGGACCTCGTGGCGCTCCGTCAGGAACTCGAAGCCTTCATTGAACAAACCACACCCGTACTGCCTGCCAGCGAAGAAGAACGTGACACGCAGCCGACGCTGAGTTTTCAGCGCGTTCTGCAACGTGCGGTCTTCCACGTTCAGTCCTCCGGGCGCAGTGAAGTAACTGGCGCAAACGTGCTGGTTGCTATCTTTAGCGAACAGGAGTCTCAGGCTGCATACCTGCTGCGTAAGCATGAGGTCAGCCGTCTCGATGTGGTGAACTTTATTTCTCACGGTACGCGCAAAGATGAGCCGAGTCAGTCGTCTGATCCCGGCAGTCAGCCTAATACCGACGAGCAAGCTGGCGGGGAGGAACGTATGGAGAACTTCACGACTAACCTTAACCAGCTTGCCCGCGTTGGCGGTATTGATCCGCTGATCGGTCGTGACAAAGAACTGGAACGTGCCATTCAGGTGCTGTGCCGTCGGCGTAAAAATAACCCGCTGCTGGTGGGGGAATCCGGCGTCGGGAAAACGGCGATTGCCGAAGGCCTGGCCTGGCGTATCGTGCAGGGTGACGTGCCGGAAGTGATGGCCGATTGCACCATCTACTCGCTGGATATCGGTTCGCTGCTGGCGGGGACGAAATACCGCGGAGACTTTGAAAAACGCTTTAAAGCGTTGCTGAAACAGCTGGAGCAGGATACCAACAGCATTCTGTTTATCGACGAGATCCACACCATTATTGGTGCCGGTGCGGCATCGGGCGGTCAGGTGGATGCCGCAAACCTGATTAAACCGCTGCTTTCCGGCGGTAAGATCCGTGTGATCGGCTCCACGACCTATCAGGAGTTCAGTAATATTTTCGAGAAAGACCGTGCGTTAGCCCGTCGCTTCCAGAAAATTGATATTACTGAACCGACGGTGGAGGAGACTGTACAGATCATCAACGGCCTGAAGCCGAAGTACGAAGCGCACCACGACGTGCGTTATACCGCGAAAGCGGTGCGTGCGGCCGTTGAGCTGGCGGTGAAATATATCAATGATCGTCATCTGCCGGATAAAGCGATTGACGTCATTGACGAAGCCGGTGCGCGTGCACGTCTGATGCCGGTCAGCAAGCGTAAGAAAACCGTTAACGTGGCAGATATTGAGTCCGTCGTGGCGCGTATTGCCCGTATTCCGGAGAAGAGCGTGTCGCAAAGCGATCGCGATACGCTGAAAAACCTTGGTGACCGTCTGAAAATGCTGGTCTTTGGGCAGGATAAAGCCATTGAGGCGCTGACCGAAGCCATCAAGATGAGCCGTGCGGGTCTGGGACACGAGCATAAGCCGGTGGGCTCCTTCCTTTTTGCCGGGCCGACCGGGGTCGGGAAAACCGAGGTCACGGTACAGCTTTCCAAAGCGCTGGGAATCGAACTGCTGCGTTTTGACATGTCCGAGTATATGGAACGTCATACTGTCAGCCGCCTGATTGGTGCGCCTCCGGGATACGTTGGTTTCGATCAGGGCGGTCTGCTGACGGATGCGGTCATCAAGCATCCGCATGCGGTTCTGCTGCTCGATGAAATCGAAAAAGCGCACCCGGATGTCTTTAACCTGCTGCTGCAGGTGATGGACAACGGCACGCTGACGGACAACAACGGGCGTAAAGCTGATTTCCGCAACGTGGTGCTAGTGATGACGACCAACGCCGGTGTACGTGAAACGGAACGTAAATCGATTGGCCTGATCCATCAGGACAACAGCACTGACGCGATGAGTGAAATCAAAAAAGTGTTTACGCCGGAGTTCCGTAACCGTCTCGACAATATTATCTGGTTCGAACACCTGTCTACTGAGGTGATCCACCAGGTTGTCGATAAGTTCATCGTTGAGCTGCAGGTTCAGCTGGATCAGAAAGGTGTCTCCCTGGAAGTCAGCCAGGAAGCGCGTAACTGGTTGGCTGAGAAGGGCTACGACCGGGCAATGGGCGCACGTCCAATGGCGCGCGTGATTCAGGATAACCTGAAAAAACCATTGGCGAACGAACTGTTGTTTGGCTCGCTGGTGGACGGCGGACAGGTAACCGTTGCACTGGATAAAGAGAAAAACGAGCTGACCTATGGCTTCCAGAGTGCGCAGAAGCACAAGCCGGAAGCCGCGCATTAATCTCTGCTCTCTCTTTAGCTGACTGACGAACCGGGCCATGTGCCCGGTTTTTTATTGGTATAAGGCCAGCAACATCTGTTTCAGACGTTGTTTCTCGTTGCAGGATCCTTTCTCTTTTTAATATCAGATTATTCTTCGCCAGCAGAAGATAAGGCTGAATATATTTTAATGATAATTTAACAATAAATTTGAGTGTCTGTTTCATTGAATGACTTATTTCGCATGGCTAATATTATGATTCTGATATAATTATCGCGCTATTTAACGAAAGCTCTTATCCTAAATGCTTGAGAAATAGAAAAGCGACCAGGTTAATAAACCAGTGTTTACATCTTGAAGTGAATAATATATGTTGTTCTGGCAGTTTTCTTTAAATTTTGTTTATTAAGGATAGCCAATGAAAGTAATTTTGGGGTTCGATAGTCTTCTGACACCGAAGATCATGGTGTTTTTATACTGGATTTTTATGGCCTTAGCGGTTGTTGGTGGTGTCATTTCTATATTTAACGGTCAAATCATCGCAGGATTATTTGGGACTATTTTTAGTCTGGTTGGCTGTCGAGTCATGTTTGAACTCATTATGATTGCGTTTAAAAATAATGAATATCTGCGCATAATTGCACAGAGCACCAATAAATCAGAATAATGGACGCTTCCTGGTATTCATCCTGATTTGCCACATTTTTATATTTATTTTCACACAGAGATAACATCCTGACGCTCTGTTTATACATACAGAGTATCAGGATGCTTCAGTTTTGCTAATGAACCAACGAATGTCTTGCAGGGCCTTAAAACACCGTTGAGCTAAAGTCGATGTGGCTGGGCAGGCAACACGGAAAATACAGTAGATCTTACTTTTTTGCCGGGTCGTAAAAAACAAAAGCAATTTTGTTATTGTCAGGGTCACGGACATAAGCACTATAAAAATCATCACCATAGTGTGGGCGGTAACCTGGAGGACCATCATCTTCGCCTCCGTTTTCTAACGCTAATGTATAGAGCTTGTTAATGATATCAACGGAAGGGGCATTAAGAGCCACCATCACGCCATTGCCAAAGGTCGCCGGGCTATGATTAAAGGGAAGGCCAACACATAGTCCTGTGGAATGATTATCTTTGAACGTACCCCAGGCGCACCTTTCTCACTTCGACCATCCAGCGGATAGCCCAGTACGTCCATCAGTGCGCATAAAATTGATAAGAAATTTCCGGGTTATTGGTACCCAACATTATATAAGAAAACATGACAACTCCTGTTGTGAAAACAAATCCATTCTCGCTTATTACTATGTCTGTTCGGATATCTGAAAGGAAGCATTCACACTGAGCCTTCCTTTTCAATGACTAATATTCTGGCTTCACCTTTAGGATGTGCAACATGTTCACAACCCTGATCGGCAAAAAAGAGATCCCCTGTATTTAGTATCACTGTTTTGACTTCGCCATGTTCCTTATAAAACATTTCAACGACGCCATCCATAACAGCAAAAACTTCCTGACCATCATTTATATGCCACTTATAGGGCTTATCTGTCCAGTGTAAACGTACGGAGGTCCCACCTAACGAGGCAATATCCATCGCTTCCCAGGCATTTTTAGCCCTAAAATCTTTGCTGATAATTGTTTTCATTATTGTCCCAATAAGTCTGATTGGCTATTAATGACATACGCAATATTCCAACTTAGCACATGCCTTCAGCAAAACATATATTATCGGCTTTATTATCGGGACGAGAAATCGATGTACCACCGTTACAAATACGCTATATACAAAGGGTCATAAGCACTTCACATCCGTCTGTATGGCTGAGGGCCAGATCTGAGATATGGCGTCAGTGAGCGTAAGAATGAGTCGTTCAATGTCATCCTGCGCGGTTTCGTGCAGCGCTTCGGCGACAATCAGCACCCTGGTCGTACTTTGCTTAACGGCTGACCAGCCGCTTTGCCGATGAGTCCAGCGTCGGGCATGAGCTCGCCCGGAGTCATCGACAAAGATAACTTCACCGGGTTCAGGGTGTTCAGTTTCCCCGGAAAAAGTCTCATAGAATTCATCCCCACTGGCAGGGCGCACTGTTAATGCACCGCTGATCTGGTCGATATCAAATACGGCAACCGGTATGGCAAAGGCGACGGAAACGGCATTGGACAGGTCAATCATCGGATGTAGGGTCGGCAATTCACCACTCTGACGATATCGTCTTAACAGGGATTCCGACGCACAGCGATACTGCGTAGGCTTAAGGCCTAATTTGGAAAAAGCACGACGCCAGGCCTTAATTTCCGCAAACTCGCCTTCGCGAGCCTCTGCCAGTCGTTTATCGGCGACCGCGAGTAACCGAGCGACGTGTGCGCCCGAATCGGCATCCGCGCGAATACCGTTAATACTCATTGTCGCGGTACGAAGTTGTCTGAATCTCGTATGAATTTCAGAGGAATAATATAGCGGCATTGATATTTTCTCCTTTGCACCATTTCTGACAGCATGCCAGCCGTGTTGTGCGCTGTATTGGAAAAAATTGCAGATGGTTTCAGTGGCGGACAAAAACGTGAATATGGCGGTGAGGGGGGGATTGCCTCGCTTCGCTCGCCGTTACTCGGCCCATCCCTGGGCCTCGCCCCTTCGGGGCCAACGCACGCGTTGTTCAAAAACGCTCCAGGCGTTTTTGTGCGGGCAGTCCGCTCGCTGCGTTCGCGGTCCGTCCAACAAGCTGCGCCCGTTGTCGAACCCCGGTCGGGGATTCTCATCCCCCCAGCGTGTGCCGTATGCGAAAAAAAAGCCCGTACTTGCGTACGAGCTCTTCTTCAAATATGGCGGTGAGGGGGGGATTCGAACCCCCGATACGTTGCCGTATACACACTTTCCAGGCGTGCTCCTTCAGCCACTCGGACACCTCACCATATTGT
>DXKH01000055.1 GCA_019415335.1 Citrobacter sp.
TGGCAACATCCAGACCCGCGTCGGTGTGCGTCTGTTCGGCAAGGGCCACAACAAGCTGGATGACGGTAAAGACCGCACCTTCCAGCCGTTTGTGGAAGCCAACTGGATCCACAACACCAAAGACTTTGGCGTCGCAATGAATGGTGAAAACGTGAATCTGAAGGGCACCCGCAATATTGGCGAACTGAAAGCCGGTGTTGAAGGTCAGTTGACGAAAAACGTTGCCCTGTGGGGTAACATCGGTCAGCAGATCGGTGATAAAGGCTACAGCGATACGTCTGCAATGCTAGGTATCAAACTGGCGTTCTGATGTCTCAATAAAATCGCGTGAATACAATACGGGTGAACAATGTTCATTGGTATTGTATTCACCGTTTGTACCGTACGAGTCATCAATGAATATCTCTGCAAAAAGATACCAGGATCATTTATTAAATCTTTTCTGATACCTGAAAACCCCGAAGACGATTATTCGCCCGATGTGAACGAATTGAACCCTCGAAAAGCGTTACTTTTCATCTCTGGAGAGCATACAGCCCGTTTATTACTTGGGATCGGACTGGCTGAAAACTAAAGGGGATCAAACCAGTCCTTGATTGTCGTTGCTTGCGGTGGGTTAGCGCAACGTGGCGGCCAGGACTGTACCGCGTGGGTTAATATCAAGGAAGACGATGTAGTTCCCTTTGGTCCATTTCAACGGTTCCGGATTCTGGAATCCGCTTTTCTCCAGTGCAGCATAGGCGTTGTCGGTACTCTGGCCGATGACCGAATCTTCCAGCATCGCGGCAATTTTTGCGCGTTCCTGCATCACCGGACTTTCAGCCGCTTTAGTGTTTTGCGCTTTTGTTTTGTGGATATCGCAAGTTCCGTTTGAGTCAGTGACCATCGTGCATCCTGAACGCTCCAGTTGCTCGCGATAGTGCGCGCTGATTGCGTGTGCGGGGAGCACGGTTGCCATTGCCAAAACCATCACCGCTAATTGCTTCTTAAACATCATCATTACCTAATTTTTAGTGTTTGAACTCTGACCCGTAACCCACAGTGCGTGGAGGGGGTTTTATTGTTTTGAAAAAATAAAGCTGCGAATCATAGCTCTGCTGAATGGTTTTGGCGGTTGACTAAAATCAAACAAAAAGTTCGTTGCGTGCGATACCGCTTTGCTTCAGGGCATTCCCGACCTGGGTTTCATTCAGTCAGGACGCAGCGGTATCGATCGGAAGATATCCCATTTCAATGTCGTCATTCAGTTTTACCGTTTGCATGACGTTGTCCTTCAGTTTTGGTCCAGAAAAAGCATAACGCAAACTGATTTATTCGATTAGCTGAGGTAATTAGCTGTCACAGATTTATACGCTCTCAACCGGGAAGCGGAATGTTGGCATAGAACTTGGTGCTTTCGTATTAGTTACAATATTTAGTCGCTTATTACATTTGTACATAGACACCCATTATCACGGTGGCCTACTCGCCAGCCGCATTTCAGGCGATGAAAACTGCGACGAAGTAAAGGGGGACTCGTATGGGACTCACCAGAATACAAAGCATACTTCTGCTTACAACGGTTACTTGCCTGGCTTCCACTATTAGTGGGTGTGCTTCAAATGGCAGCACAACAGTTGTTTCGTTCGATGAACAACAAACGGCACTAACACTGATAAAGAAGGGGGCGAGTGCTAAAGAGATACTAGAGGATCTAAGCAAGGGTCAGCCAGTTGCGCTGCGCGACCAGGCCAATGCGGCGAAAGAAGCGAAAGTACTCGCGACATGTGGTGCTGCTCCTGGGTTTATCCCCGAAACAGGGATAAACCCAATCCTGGGATTGCTGCTCGGGTCCACCATCAATGTTCTGCTGGAGCACGTTGACGCCACGCTGAAAAAACGTATTGAACAGTACACTTCAGCCTACTCCGCACAGAAGTCGGTATCATTCTACGATGCCTTCAACAGTAAGGCACCAAACGACATCACTACCGACTACACTTGCCTGCGATTCGTCCGAGGGGTGAAGGGAGACGGTAACAAAGCTCTGGTGGACTTCGTCGCCTCAATTAAGGTCGTTGATTCCGCCTGGATCGAAGTGAGCCCCGAGCGTATCTATTTCTCCGAACCCGTTGCGTTGAGTTCCAACCAGCACTATAGCGTCGCGTTCAAACTCAAAGCCACGTCAATCCACCGCGCAGAAGAAACCGGCGTACGTACGATCGCCTTCGACGATGTCATCGTGAAGGAGAGAGTGGATTTGGCGAATAAACCGTACTTCCTCAAGTATTACGAAGGAGAGGATCGGCCAGTGATTCGCTTGCCGCTGTTGCCTTCTAACGTACCGCCACTGGATAAAGCACGTGAATTTACCACGTTTGAAGTTGCTGTCGCGGAAGTGGGCAATCCGAGTAAAGGGCTGGAGTTGTTTGCCAGCGTATTTTCTGGCGCTCGCGAAGACATTGCTAAGGTGTTGGCTGCCGCCGCAAATGAAAGTCTTGGTTGGGAGACGGAAAAGTAAATGCGTGCTGGCCCGGTACGACGTCTCCTGCTGTTCGCTCTGGCGATGCTGACTGGTGTCGCCTTTGCAGTGGATGATTTGTCCTACGTGACTGCCAATAAGTCGCTGGAAGACCTGCCGCAGGAGATGACTCGTTACTACTTGCAACTCGATGCCAGGAACGAACTGCCGGTGTATTGGGTTCGCGACGATATTGGTTTGCAAATGAGGCACATCGTCTACGCCCTTGGCCTGCTACGTGGCAGTGGCATGACAAGTGGGGTCTCTCGCGAACTCGATAACATGTTGTGCCGGTTGAACTCTCACGTGTGTAGCGTGAATACGCAAAGCAATACCGTGTGGCGCAATCAAAAGAACAGTCGCTTGTGCGTACCGGCTGTTGTCTGGATAGACGCACTCAATATCTCCCACGTTAATGAATATTCGACCAAATCGCTCGACTGGCTGGAAAGCAAGTTTGGTATCTGTTCGGCGCCCGGCACCAGGGATTGTGCTGATGCGGTAACAGAGATCGGAAGGCGTGTTGATAGCGATGGATCGGTTGATATTCCTGTGCTGGCGCAGGCTGCGCTGAAACATCAGGGCAAGCCAGTTACGCAATGCGACCCGGGTGGCGTCACTGTTAATGTGTCCGAGCAATTGAGCAATAAGGGCTACGAGTACGTGCGCCAATTGCGGCCAGCGCAGCCGATCAGCCATGCGATCAATCTCGACAAGCGGAAGATGTTGGTTGCACAGGGTTATGTCTACAAGTTTACGCAGCAGAATTTCACTGTGAACCCTGCTATCGGCATCGACTCTCCGCTACGTTTTGATTCACCGCCGCATCTGTCGGTAGCTCATGACGGAGATACCGTCGCGACAGGCGCGGTAACCGGCCCTGCAAACAGTACGCTATCGGAGGAAACACCCGCTGTAGGGCCATTGGAAACGTCGGGCATACAGGATCCGCAGCGCACCACCAACGCAGAGATCGCAACTCAACAGCCACGGGTCGCACAGACCCTTACTCCACCTTTTAGTGAAGCACTGCACGACATTGAGTTGGATAAGTATTTCCCGGAGCAAAGCACCGACATACATTCGGATGTAATGGTACTGGATTTTCGCGTTAATCGTTGTCATCCACTCATCCGTTACGCCATCGCCAACGAGCCATGTACGCAAGCCGAAGAGCCCACCTCTTATTCGTTACTTACTAATCCGTTGCCACCCAAGAAACATCACGGTACACATATCGCCGGTCTGGTCGTGGGTAATCTTGGCCTTGGCGTGCGCCCCAATGCGAAGCTCGACGTTTACGACCTGATTCGTGAGGGTGAGGCAGACAAAACGACCTTTGACTATCAGTTGGAACAAGTCATCTCAAATGCAATTAACCAACGCAGAGCGTCAATTCGCGTCGTTAACCTGTCGGTCGATTTCAATCTGGGGCGCGGTTCGGAGATCTACAAAAAGCTAGAACATACATTTGAGAATGCCGGCTCGCTGTTATTCGTCACCGCTGCCGGTGATGATCCGGCTTCGCTCGATGGCCCATGTGAAGTCGTGCCAGCCTGTCTTGAAGCCAGGGCAAAGGACAACATCATGGTCGTTGGCGGAGCCCGGAAATCTGCGGATAACATGTGGATTATCTATGAGCACTCACGCTACGGTATGCGAGTAGACATCGTCGCTCCAGCGGATAACGTACTCAGCGCCTCCAGTGACAGCAGCGCGTTGGTACGATTGTCTGGCACTTCGCAAGCAACGGCTATGGTAAGTGGAATAGCGGCACGATTGTTCGATACACCCGCGCCACAGAAATCCGACTGGATGCCAGCTCAGGTCAAGAATAGACTTAAGGCAACCGCACGCCTTTTCCCCACACTCTCCGGCAAAACCTCCAGCGGCGTTCTCGCGGCAGATAGTGCGCTTGATAATCAGCAAGTGTTGATCTACGAAAGTGATGATTCGGATCATAAACTGAATAAAGTGCGCGGTCAGTTACTCGAACTCATAAACAAAGACGGCTCCAGGACCGATGGATTCATCCCTGTCGTCGCACCAGGGCTTATGGGCACCGTAGCCAGCTTTTGCCGCATGTATCGCTACCATCGGGCACCTAATGGTGACATCACGTTCTTTTACGAGCCAGCGTCGGAACAATCGCTGACACGTTGGCTGCTTATGACGTCATATTCCGGTGCACAACTACTGACTACCACCAAACAACTCGTATTCAAAAGTGTGGACAAACCGAACGACCCGATATTTGTACCCATTGAACGCGTTGTAGATTTCATCGATAAATTCGGCGGAGCAAGATCATGCCTCAATCCAGAACAGTCATAACTACTTTGATTCACGCGTTTGGCTGCATTCTGGCCTGTGTATTTGTTATCCCTTGCCTTGCCAACCAACCCATAACCGCTCAGCAGATCGGTGTTGTCGATCTTGCCGCCGCGAAAAAAACGATCTCGTTGGCCTCATCCGACGATGCAGAATCGCGTAGTGCGAGTGACATCATCCCCGGTACTGAATGGATACGACTGAAGTTAACGCTGCAGGCCACGCATCCACTTGATGGGATAACTGTGACGATCTTCGATGGCCAGGACAGCACGGTAGAATCGTTCGATCTGTCCGGCCTGGCGAACACGACGATATGGTCGAAGTTGTTTTCCAGTGACCAGTATGTGGTCAAGGTAAAAGGACCCGCGCAGGCAGACGGCACGCTCGTCGTAGCGGCCGTGGCACGCTCCGCTGATGAACCTGAGCCATTGTCGATCATCGGTGATGACGACCGCACGAAGATATCCGATGAGACCAACCCGGATATTCGTCGCATCGCGCGCAGCGTGGTCAAAGTGTTCTTTCAGGATGCCGATATCACTCGTACATGTAGCGGCTTCTTTATCGCTAAGCAGCGGATCATTACCAACCATCACTGTTTACATTCCCAGGATGTGTGTAAGACGGCGACCGTCGCAATAAACTATCTCGACGAAGGAATCCCACCGCCTGTGCAGCAAAGCCGGTGTGTTCGTTTCCTGGGGGCCGACGCGGATCTCGATATTACCGTGCTGGAACTGGATGCAAACGTGCCTGCGGACATCCAATCACTCAAGCTGGCAACGCAATCACCCTTACACGGACAGGCACTGCTTCTGCCGCAGTTCCCATCACAGCAACCTAAGCTGATCTCAACCATTGGGTGCAAGGCGGAAGGCAATCCTGTAGACGGCTATATCAAAGATTCCGACTTCACGCATCGCTGTGACACGGTGGAAGGTGCTTCTGGCTCGCCCGTGTTGAATCTCGCCTACGAAGTCGTTGGCCTGCATCACCTGGCGATCAGCGATGTGCAGTTCAACCGTGCGGTACGCATTGAACCCATTCAACTTTGGCTGAAATCAAAAGGACTAACCCCATGAAAAGAAGAACCTTTATTATTAACGCGGCCGCTATGGCAGTGTACCTATGTCTTCAACGCGTCCAGGGTGAAACCGTATCACAACCAAAGCGTATACGCCGTAACGCCATTTCCGCGAGTGCAAGCATTGACATCGAGACACTTAAGGAAGGCGTACGGATTCTAATGGCGAACACAGATGCAGAGCAGTACGCAAGCTGGATGTACTGGGCCAACTCCCATGGCACACCAAACCCTATCCCGGATCGTATGAAGTCGGTGTGGTATCGCTGCGAGCACGGATCCATGCATTTTCTCTCCTGGCATCGAGCTTATTTATATTACTTTGAGGAGCTTATCCGACAGATCACCCGGAAAGCGGACTTCGCACTACCGTACTGGAACTGGTACGCTGACAGTGACATTCCACCCGCATTCGCAGAAGTATCAAACAATAAGCTCTATCATACGCCACGCGACTATGACAAACGCGCGTTGTTGCGCGATGCGCTAAGCGCGCAGAGTTTCAGCGGGTTTTCCTCATTGCTGGAAGGTAACCCGCACGGTACGGTACACGTGATGGTGGGCGGTGACATGGGCGCTGTCGTAACGTCGGCGCGCGATCCACTGTTCTGGGTACATCATGCGAACGTTGATCGACTTTGGGAAGTGTGGCGCGCCAGAGATCCACTGCAACATAAAAATCCGGGCAACGAAACCTGGCTCAGGCAGTCGTTTGTTTTCGATCTTGCCGGGGAAAAGGCGTTGCAGGCGGGACAACTGGTCGAGACAGACATGCTCGGCTATGTTTACGACTCCGTGAGCGAGCAGGAGGCCGGTGTGGTCATACCTCGCAGCCCAACTAAAATCATCGATGTACCAGCAAATGCGGAGGAATCTGGCACCCTCGGCGATGCTCCGCGGATACTTGGACGAGCAAGAGAACTCGCGCTCAATGATGAGTCAGTGACCTTGCGCTTCAGGATCGGTCAATCGGATCGGGTACGCCTTGCTGCCGTGCCGGAGTCATCCGGTTCAACGCTACCTGATATGTACGCTCGTTTGCGCGATATCAAGGTAACCCCGCAAGGTCGGCGACGTGGCTTCGAGTTTCGTTTGTATGTGAATCTTCCTGTACAGGCGGCTGGCGGAGCACCGCACGAAGCGTTCTACGTTGGTAGCATCAACTCGTTTCAACTCAGCGGCGCACACCACCACGACCTGCGCATCCCGTTGCAGGACATCATTGGCCGACAATCATCGCTCAAACTGTGGTCGAATATGGAAGTGTTGCTCTCGGTGCTGAGTACTCAATCCGCGCAAGAAACGCTGGTGACGATCGGGGAAATGGAGCTGGTAGTGGAAAGATAGTTGTCAGCCCGCGATAGTCAGATAGATCTGGCTGATTGACTACAGCACGCGGCTCAATACTGCCCTGAATAATTTTTAGCCGGTTAGCGTCGTTCAAAGTGAAAAATTCCAGTGCATAAACCGTTATCAGCATTCTTCAATAGTGAGTAGATGCGACGGACAACTTAACGTAACCCTGAACGGTTATTACCACTTTGCTTTTACCTGTTCTGTCAACGCTAAGTTCAGAAATCTGGGGTAGGGCGTAGCTCCAGCGTCTGCTGTGTGTCGGGTGTGAGCACCAAAAGTGAAGTGCCGGGACCAACAGCGGGTACATCAAGAGTACTCCTCTTGCACTACTGCGGCGTATTCTCGCCGTATCGCGTATAATGCGACGCCGATATGCACTCAATTTTCTGTGGCGAATACTATGAATTTTAATCGCTGTTGTTATTTTTTACTGATCTTAGCCGCGACCGGCAGCATTTTTAGCTCTTATCCCGTTGTTATATGGTTTCTGCTCGTCAACATTCTGACGCTGGTTATTTACGGCGTTGACAAAATGGCGGCACGTAAGGCGTGGCGCAGAGTGCCGGAAGTCACTTTGTTAGTCTTTGGCGGTGTAGGTGGGTGGGCCGGTGCGATTGTGGGTCAACAACTCTTTCGCCATAAAACACAAAAGCAACCATTCAAAACATACTTCATCATCAGTGTGATAGTCAGTGTCTCAGCGATGGCGGCAATTTATCGGCTCAATCCATTTTCACCATCCTGAGCATCGGCGATGTGTGAACGTCTCGGCCAATTGCTGGCGTTTGTAAGGTGTTAACAGTGGGCGTTAGCTTATCTCTTCTTTGTTTTCTGATACCGCTTGAAAAGAGGGGCGCCAGTGAATCGACAACGCGATCCACTGGCGAGAGGGGAATTAAAGAACCATGCTGGCGAGCAGAATAAATATCAGGCCGCAAATGGATAACAGCGTTGACATCAGCGTCCAGGACAACAGCGTCTCTTTGGTGGTCAGGCCGAAGAAGTCTTTAATCATCCAGAAGCTGGCATCGTTGACGTGGGAGCAGATACAGGAACCCGCCCCGGTGGCCAGCGTAATCAACGCCAGGTTGGTGTTGGGATGTACCGCCAGCAGCGGGATAACCAGTCCGGCAGTCGAGATCGCTGCAACGGTGGCGGAACCCAGACAAATACGCAGGAACGCGGCAACGCCCCAGGCCATCAGGATCGGATTAATATCCATGCCTGAGACCAGGGTGGAAATGTACTGACCCACGCCAGAATCGATGAGAACCTGCTTGAATGCGCCGCCACCGCCGATAATCAGCAGCAGCCCGGCAATACCCGCAATGGCTTTCCCGCAGGAATCCATCAATTCAGGGATCGTCTTTCCGCGGCCCAGACCCATGGTATAAATCGCGAACAGCAGTGAAATCAGCATCGCAATCGTCGAGTTGCCTAAGAACAGAACTATGTTATAGAACGTGCCTGAATCCGCGGCGTTTTTGGCATGGGTCATCTGGATAATGGTCACTACCGCCATCAGGATCACCGGCAGCATCGCCGTGAGAAAGCTGATGCCAAAGCCAGGCATTTCGTTTTCGCTGAACCGGCGCGTCGCGCCGAGGGAGGCAATATTCCCTTCTTTTTTAAACGCGTCAGGAATAATCCGCTGACAAAATTTATTCAACACCGGTCCGCAAAGAATAAACGTTGGAATACCGACAATGATGCCATAGATCAATACCAGTCCCACATCCGCGCCATATTCACGGGCAATAACGGTCGGGCCTGGGTGCGGGGGTAAAAATCCATGTGCGACCAGTAAACCGGACAGCATCGGCACACACATAAACATCGGCGATATTTTTGCTTCACGGGCAATGGCGAATAAAATAGGCACCAGAAGAATTAAGCCGACTTCGAAAAAAAGTGCGATACCGACGATAAAGGCTGAACAGACCACCGCCCAGTCAAGTCGCTTTTTACCGAAATAATTCAGCATGGTCAGCGCGATTCGCTGCGCGCCCCCCGCGTCGGCCAGTAAACGACCGAGCATCACGCCAAAGCCGAAGATCAGACCAATATGGCCCAGCGTACCGCCAAGGCCGGATTCGACTGACGTAACGACTTTATTCAGATCCATTCCGCTGGCAATGGCGACAGCAATCGAGACAATAATTAAGGAAACAAACGTATTGAGTTTAATTTTAATGGTTAAAAGCAGGAGTAAAGCAATCCCTGCCACAACGATAATTAGTGGCATAACGTCCTCTCATTGTAGGGTAGCGACCGGTCATCGTCCGGCTACGCAACGTATTAATAATGCGTAGCCGGACTATTCAGCAGTCTGGATATTTTTATTTTTGCTTTAGGTTGGTATTAATATAATCGCTCAGGGCTGCGCCGATTTTATTCACATCATAAATACAGCCCGTCCATGTTCCGCCGCTCACGGCCTGAAGCATCGCCCAAAGCCGGGTGTCGTCTGGCAGTTCAGGATCAGGAAGTAAATCCTGATGACTGGGTCTGGCATTTAATCGTGCGGTAGCCTCCTCACGTGAAGGTAATGTGTCATCGTTACGGGTTCCGAGGAAATTGACTTCGCCCTGAAGTTCGCGGCAATCAATTCTGATTTCAATAATATCCCCGGTGCGTAATTTACTGATTGGCCCCCCGGCGAGGGCTTCCGGCCCCACATGACCGATGCACGCGCCAGTGGAAACGCCCGAAAAACGTGCATCCGTGATCAGTGAAACATGCTTACCATAAGACAGATGTTTCAGGGCGCTGGTGACCTGGTAAGTTTCTTCCATTCCGGTACCGGAAGGGCCAACGCCGATGATGACCAGAATATCGCCCGCTTTAATCTTGTCGTGCTTGATGTCGTAAATCGCGGTTTTCTCAGACAGATAAACCTTTGCCACTCCTTTATGGTAATAGATGCCCTGATCATCAATCACCGAAGGGTCGATAGCGGTGGACTTGATCACCGATCCTTCCGGGGCAATATTGCCCACCGGGAAGGTGATCGTTGAGGTCAGGCCGCGCTCTTTCGCCTGTTGCGGTGACATGATCACCTCGTCGGCATCGATCTGTTCCTGGTCGCGCAGAAGCTGTTTGAACCGCTGCCGCCGTTCGGAGTGTTCCCACCAGTCGAGGTTCTCCTTCAGTGTGCTGCCGGTTACGGTCATCACGTCTTCATGCAGCAATCCAAGACGGCGAAGATGCAGCATCACTTCCGGCACACCGCCTGCCATAAATGCATTCACTGTTGGGTGATAAACCGGGCCATTGGGAAGTACACTCACCAGCCGGGGTACCCGCTTGTTGATGCGGATCCAGTCGTCAACGGTCGGGACATGGCAGCCTGCCTGATGGGCAATCGCCGGGATGTGCAGCAGCAGGTTTGTTGAACCGCCGAACGCCGCATGAACCGTCATCGCATTCTCAATCGCTTTGTCGGTGAGGATTTCCCGGGTGGTGATGCCTTGTTTACACAAGTTCAACGCCGCCCTCGCGGAGGCTCTGGCAATCTCCTGCCACACCGGCTCACCAGAAGGGGCCAGCGCAGAGTGCGGAATTGCCAGCCCCAGTCCTTCGGCCACCACCTGTGATGTTCCTGCGGTGCCCAGAAATTGACAGCCGCCGCCGGAGGAAGCACAGGCCTTACAGCCAGCACGGCGGGCGTCCTGTAGAGATAACTCGCCATTGGCGAAGCGTGCGCCGATGGTCTGCACTTTGCCGTTATCTTCCCCATCTTTCGCGGGCAGCGTCGCGCCACCGGGTACCAGCACTGTCGCTTTGTCATGCTGCGCGGCAAGGGCCATCATGGTTGCCGGGAGTCCCTTGTCACAGCTCGCCACGCCAATCACGGCTTTCGCATCGGGCAGGGAGCGGATCAGGCGGCGCATCACCATTGAGGCGTCATTACGGTACGGCAGCGAATCAAACATGCCCGTCGTGCCCTGAGTCCGTCCGTCGCACGGATCGGAAACATACACGGCATAGGGTAGGGCGTGGTTCGCTTTGATCACCTCCGCGGCCGCTTTCATCTGGATATCCAGCTCGTAGTGACCCTGATGCAGCGCCAGCGCGACGGGCTTACCGTCAGCCCCGCGTAACCCTCCCAGCGTGCTGAGCAGTAAAATGCCGTCGCGATCCAGTTCGTCTGGAGACCAGCCCATTCCGGCATTCATGGTCATCCCGAACAGGTCCCCGCTCGGGCGGTTGATGAGCATCTCCGCCGTCAGCGGCAGTTCACCGTCAGGGCCATCGGCGTGCGTTCTGACGGTGTAGATATCGTGACTCTCGTCAGCAAAAATAGAGCGAACAGACATGATCTTCTCCTCAGACCGATAAAATGCCCTGCGCGACAAGCAGCGCATGAACTTTTTCTTTGGCTTCTTCTGACACGTCAAGAATGGGTGGCAAGCAATACGTCTCTACTGGCAACCCCACGCATTGCATGCTGTATTTGATCAGTGAGACAAACGGCGTCTCCAGCGCGTAAATCGCCGGCAGTTGCAGTAGCTTTTGATTCAGGGCAGTGGCGGTTGCCAGATCGCCTTCGCGCCAGGCGCGGTAGATACCGACAGAGAGTTCCGGAGCAAAGTTCGCGCTGGCGGATATCGCGCCATCGCCGCCCAGCAGCAGGGTGTTGAGTAAATGGTCATCGAAGCCGCAGAAGACCGAAAATGACGGGCGCACTGACTTGACGGTGTTGATCATCGTGCGCAGGTGGCCGACGCTGTCGATGGTGTCTTTGATCCCGACGATGTTCTCATTTTGCAGCGCCAGACGTTTCACGGTCTCCGGGGTTAAGTCCTGGCCGGTCAGATCCGGAAAGTTGTACAGGATCACCGGCAGCGTGACGCTGCGGGCGATCTGCTGGTAATAATCATCAAGATTGCGCGGCGCAACCTTCCAGTAGTAGGGGTTGATGGCGACGACGCCGTCAGCGCCGCAGGCCTGGGCATGCTGCGCCAGTTTGACCGCTTCATCAGTAGAAGGCGAACCGACGCCAATCAAAACCGGAACCCGCCCGCCGACAACGGCGACGGCTTCTTCGGCGAATGCCATTCGCTGGGCGGTATTCATCTGGCTAAATTCACCCCCGGTGCCAAGGTAAAACAGCCCATCGACGCCCTTATTGATCAGGAAGTCGGCAACCTGACGCATTGCTGTTTTATCAATGGTTCCGTCACGATGAAACGTACTGGATACCGGTGGAATAATACCGCTGAATTTTCTCATTACCTCAGTTTCCTTTTCGTAAATACTCATTTTCGTTTCTGTATCCCAGCCCATATGATATTTGCCCGGCGCATTTGCGGAGCAATTCCAGATAACCGTCGATCTTATTTCCTGAATAAACCACCGGATCGCCCGAAAGCGAGATCGCATAGTTAACCCGGTTATACATATTGAATACCGGCATACTTAAACATACCGCACCATAGGTCGATTCTTCGTTGTCTATGGCCCATCCCCGAAGTCGCGTCTTTTGCAACTCTTCCAGAAATAACTTTTTATCGGTAAATGTATTGCGTGTGTGTGGCGTCAACGTGAGCGCGTCTAAAAAATAATCCAGTTCTTCCCGTGTTTTCCAGGCTAATAGCGCCTTACCCAATGCGGTGATATGTAATTCCAGTTTTTTACCAATCCAGCTTTTGCTCGTTGGCACTGAGTCCGGGCTTTCAACCTTGTCGAGATAGATAGCAGAATAGCGCTCCATCGCCCCCAGGTGACAGACCAGTCCGCTTTTCAGCGACAGTTCCTGCATGGGCCGTTTCGTCACTTCAAAGATATTTTGGCGGTGCAACGCCTGGCACCCCAGTTCGTAGTTTTTTATTCCCAGCGAATAATGGCCATTTTTGTTTTTAATTAAGAAGCCGCACTCCACCATCACATTTAATAAATTAAGCAGGCTGCTTTTGGGATACTGAAATTCTTTTAATAATTCCATATAACTCGCCACGCCTACCCATGCGATGTGGGTTAATATTTTTTCGGCACGGACTAATGAATTACACCCTTTGCGAACCATCGTGGAACCCTCTTGCTGGTAGAATAAATGTTATCGGCATTGCTGAGATGAAAATACACGTTGTTCAACATGCTGAACCGTAATGCGGTGAGTAAATGTGATCCTGTACTCAGTTTGAATAGCAAAATCATCGTGCTGATATTTGGCTGAATGTGAATGTATTGAAAATGAGAGGACTGCCCCTCGTCGTGGCATGGTAGAGTGTGAATTGTTCAAAGCATGATTCGAGGTTTGCACTATGCAACAAATTGATTTTTACATGATTGATGCCTTTAGCACGACGACGTTTGGCGGCAATGCCGCAGCAGTATGTCCGTTAAGTGAATGGCTGCCTGATGAGACATTACTGAAAATGGCTAAACAACATAATCAGTCAGAAACGGCTTTTTTTGTTCCAAATGAAAACGGCTTCGAGTTGCGCTGGTTTACCACTCAGGGAGAGATCAATCTGTGCGGGCACGCCACACTTGCGGCCGCTCACGTCATCTTTGAACATCTGAATTTTCCGGGTGAGACTCTCCATTTTGCTACCCGGTTTGTTGGTCCTCTGGCAGTCACGCGCAGTGGTGAATGGTTGACGCTGGATTTTCCAGCCTGGAAAACCGAGCCCGTCATGCCACCGCCCCTACTGCTGGACGCGCTGGGTATCACGGAATACAAAGACGTGCGCGTGGCGCGTGACTACATGGTAGTACTGGATAACCCACAGCAGATTGACGCGCTGCGCCCGGATATCAATGCCATGATCCCACTGGGAAAAATGGTTTGTGTCACTGCACCAGGTGAAGGGAAATATGATTTTGTCAGCCGCTTCTTCTGCCCTGGAGAAGCCGTAGCGGAAGACCCCGTGACCGGTTCAGCGCATAGCATGCTCATTCCGTACTGGGCGGAAAAACTGAACAAAACGGAGATGCTGGCGCATCAGGGGGCAGCGCGCCGTGGGGATTTACGCTGCCAGAATAGGGGCGAGCGTGTGCATATCGGCGGACAGGCAACCACGTATCTGCTGGGTAAAGTGCTGTTACGCTAGACCTTCCTGGAGGCATGCAATCGGAGTACACCACCAGGTTGTCTCTCTCCCGGAAAATAACCGTGAAAGGCCAGCAGTCGGAGTAAATCCGATCGGGAAAGACATATTGAGGCGGTGTTGACCAGAGGATGAAATCCCAGTGGCTGCGTTGCAGAGACGGATGAGTCGATGATTATCTGAATATCTCTTTTGCTGTTATGGGCGACGGAGAACGGCGTCACGCTGCCTGGTTCAACACCTAACGTATCCATCAACTCGACGGGTGACGCGAAAGACAGACGAGACTCTTCAAGCTGCAACGCTAGTCCGCGAAGATCTGCCTTGCGATTACCCTCAAGGATGTACAGGTAGAAGTGCGTGCCCGAGCTATTTTTCAGTAACAGGTTTTTGAGCAACTGAGCCGGAAACGTCGCGGCGAAACTCAGATGATCGGCAACCGTTTTCACTTCAGGATGAGAGACATATTGATAAGGTATACCCAGCTCGTTGAGCAATGTCAGAACCGCATTTTCATCCATATTATTTGATGCCTACAAAATCGGCGTTCAGTAATGAAAATATTCCCAGTGCCACCATCCACTTGACGTGCAAAGCAGTACGCTGAGACTAGCAAAACGGCGATCGTCGGGGATATGTGTTCAATCAATCTTCATAGTGGTATTGACCTGAACTCTTGATCTGAGGCGCTTAACGGCACGTCGCCTTTCTGTATGTTAATGAGACGACATGCAACCTGACGGCGAAGCCAGTAGGGGGCATAAAGTGAGTAATCCCTGTGGCATCACAACGAGGAGGGCGGATGTTTTCATACATTATGCTGGGTACTAACGATCTGCCTCGCGCGATCGCTTTTTACGATCCATTAATGGAACTACTCTGGCACCCGAAGGCAGGTCGAAGTGAAGAGGGGGCATCATGGGGGACGTTCAGTGAAAACCACACCACCGGACTGTGCGTAGGTAAACCCTTTGATGGTCACGTTGCCAGCGTCGGTAATGGCACGATGGTGGCGCTGAATGCCCGTTCTATCGAACATATTCAGCAACTTCACGCGCTGGCGCTCAGCCTGGGTGGTACAGATGAAGGCGCACCGGGACACAGACCGCAATATGGACAAGGCTTTCATAGCGCCTATGTCAGAGATCCTGACGGCAACAAGCTGGCATTTGTCTATTACGCTAACGCGCTCTGAACGACAGCAGGGGGAGTTTGTGGTGAACACATTTTATTCAGGAAAGTGTTGACTTTGCTCTCGTGAACTAGTTAACTGGTACAAAATTTTGAATCATACAGGTATCAGACCATGACATTCTCAATGATGACTCAGCACAACTGGTGGCGCACTTCCCGTTAACGGGCAGTATCGTCACGTTTGCAGTTTGCACACCGATACCCGGCCCGCCATGAGCGGGCTTTTTTTTGCCCAAATTTTAGTCATACACGGAACGTCTTACCGCGTGAATGCAGCCAGAAAGTGCTGCGCAGTCACTGAATTCACTTCACATGCAGAGTCCAGACCAGGGAAATGGCCCGGTTATTCAGGCACTGCGCAGACATTAAGGAGCCATAATGAGCACAATACTCAACCCTCGCTTCGGCGAATTCGGCGGTATGTATGTTCCACAAATCCTCATGCCCGCCTTGCTACAGCTTGAAGACGCCTTTGTTAACGCACAGAACGATCCGGCTTTTCAGGCCGAGTTTACTGACCTGCTGAAAAACTATGCAGGGCGCCCTACCGCGCTGACGCTGTGCCGCAATCTCACCCGGGGAACTCGCACGACGCTGTATCTCAAGCGTGAAGATCTGCTCCACGGCGGGGCGCACAAAACCAACCAGGTGTTAGGTCAGGCGTTGCTGGCAAAGCGAATGGGGAAGACCGAGATCATTGCTGAGACCGGAGCAGGGCAGCATGGCGTGGCATCCGCCCTTGCCAGTGCGCTGCTTGGCCTGAAATGCCGTATTTACATGGGGGCGAAGGATATAGAGCGTCAGTCGCCGAATGTCTTTCGTATGCGCCTGATGGGCGCGCAGGTGATCCCGGTGCACAGCGGTTCCGCAACCCTGAAAGATGCCTCTAACGAGGCGCTTCGCGACTGGTCCGGCAGCTATGAAACAGCGCATTTCATGTTGGGCACGGCGGCGGGTCCCCATCCATTCCCGACCATCGTGCGTGAGTTCCAGCGCATGATAGGGGAAGAAACCCGGATACAGATTATGGAAAAAGAAGGCCGCCTGCCGGATGCGGTGATCGCCTGTGTGGGCGGGGGATCGAACGCGATTGGCATGTTTGCTGACTTTATTGATGAACCCCGTGTCGGGCTGATCGGCGTGGAGCCGGCAGGCCATGGTATTGAAACGGGCGAGCATGGCGCACCGCTGAAGCACGGCCGCGTGGGTATCTATTTCGGTATGAAATCGCCGATGATGCAGACGGATGAGGGACAAATCATTGAGTCCTGTTCCATTTCGGCGGGGCTGGATTTCCCCTCCGTCGGGCCACAGCATGCCTATCTGAACAGCATCGGGCGCGCCGACTATGTCTCTGTTACCGATGATGAAGCGCTGGAGGCCTTTAAGACGCTGAGTCGTGAAGAGGGCATTATTCCGGCCCTGGAGTCCTCTCACGCGCTGGCTCATGCCCTGAGAATGATGCGTGAAAACCCTGATAAAGAGCAGTTGCTGGTGGTTAACCTCTCCGGTCGGGGAGACAAGGATATTTTTACCGTACACGATATTCTGCACGCACGAGGAGAAATGTGATGGAACGCTATAACACCCTGTTTACTGAGCTGAAAACCCGTGGCGAAGGCGCTTTTGTTCCCTTTGTGATGACCGGCGATCCGGGGCCAGTGCAGTCGCTTCGCATTATCGATACGCTGATTGCGGCAGGGGCAGATGCGCTGGAGTTAGGGATCCCCTTTTCGGATCCGCTGGCCGATGGGCCGACGATTCAGAATGCTGCGCTGCGGGCTTTTGCTGCCGACGTGACGCCGACCCTGTGTTTTGAGATGCTGGCCGCCGTTCGCCACAAGCATCCGACCATTCCGATAGGTCTGTTGGTGTATGCCAATCTGGTCTTCAACCGCGGTATCGATGCGTTTTATGCCGAATGTGCGCGCATCGGGATTGATTCGGTGCTGGTCGCGGATGTGCCGTTCGAAGAGTCGGAGCCGTTCCGTCAGGCCGCGATGCGCTATAACGTGGCACCCATTTTTATCTGTCCCCCGAATGCCGAAGATAAACTGCTCCAGCAGATAGCCCTTCACGGTCGCGGCTATACCTATCTGCTTTCCCGGGCAGGGGTTACGGGGACTGAACGGCAGGCGGCAAAGCCGCTGCAGCATCTGGTTGCCACACTGAACACGTACCAGGCCCCTCCAACCCTCCAGGGATTTGGTATTTCCACACCCGATCAGGTGACGGACGCGATTAACGCTGGTGCGACGGGGGCTATTTCAGGTTCTGCCATCGTCAAAATCATTGAGAAACATGTCGATAATGAGGAGGCGATGCTGGGTGCGCTGAAGGCATTTGTGATGAGCATGAAAGCAGCAACACGTCAGCGGTAAGCGCGTTTCCACGGCCTGTCGGTATCGGCAGGCAATCGGTGACGCGCCCTGAATCTGGCGATCAATCTCCGTTATCCTCATCCTCGCAAATATGGCCTGGGGATGTTAAATGAGGCAATGTCCGTGACTATGTGCGCGATGTCGATGTTGATCACACTTTTCCGACCTGTCTATACCCCTGCTGAAATTACGTGTTACCATTCACGCCGTAAATACCTTTCAACTCAACCCGAGGCTTTGATGCTGGAGAATGTAATCATCAGATAATCAGTTTCCCCGACCTTTGCAGGCCGGACTGATTATCAATGCGCCGAAATCGAATGCGGACACCGCTGTGTGTTTGCACGTTTTGCACATGATGATTAAGCAGGTTTTCCAGTATGAATTTATCCCGTCAGGAACAACGTACCTTACATGTTCTCGCCAAAGGTGGACGTATTGCGCACGTCCGCGATGCGTCAGGCCGCGTCACCGCCGTTGAATGCTACAGCCGCGAAGGGCTACTGCTCGCCGATTGTACGCTCGCCGTCTTCAAGAAACTCAAAACCAAAAAGCTGATCAAATCCGTCAATGGTCAACCCTACCGCATAAATACCACCGGGCTGAACAACGTTCGCGCCCAGCCAGATAACCGCTAAGGAGAGTGTTATGACAACAGGCAACTTCACCTTTCATATCACCGATGAGAGTGATACCCGCGACATTCGGGAAGTCGAAACCCGGGCCTTTGGCTACAGTAAAGAGGCCTGTCTGGTGGCTTCTTTGCTGGAGGACGAAAGCGCGCGTCCGGCGTTATCGTTGCTGGCCAGACATGAAGGCCAGGCCATCGGGCATATCTTGTTTACCCGGGCGACATTCAAAGGAGAAATTGAATCTCCCCTGATGCATATCCTCGCTCCGCTGGCGGTGATACCGGAATACCAGGGGAAAGGCGTGGGCGGATTGCTGATACGTACTGGCTTAGAACACTTACGGTTAATGGGGAGCCAGTGCGTTTTTGTTCTCGGTCATGCCACTTACTATCCGCGACATGGATTCGAACCCTATGCAGGAGACAAAGGCTATCCAGCACCTTATCTCATCCCGGAAGAGCATAAGGCCTGCTGGATGATGCAATCTCTCTCTGCTCAGCCATTTTATCGTACCGGCCACATTCAGTGTGCGCAGGCCTTAATGAAACCGGAGCACTGGCGTGAATAACGATCTGATTGAACGCTCTGCCATTAGCAACGTAACGCAACTCAATGAAAGGAATTAACGAATGGATATCCCACGTATTTTTACGATTAGCGAAAGCGAACACCGTATTCATAACCCGTTCACGCCGGAAAAGTACGCCACACTGGGCCGTGTGTTACGCATGAAGCCGGGGTCACGCATTCTCGACCTCGGCAGTGGTTCGGGTGAAATGCTCTGCACCTGGGCACGCGATCATGGCATTAACGGTACCGGTATCGACATGAGTCAACTCTTCACTGCACAGGCAAAACAGCGTGCGGAGGAACTCGGCGTCAGTGAACACGTCCATTTTATTCATAACGATGCGGCGGGTTACGTCACGGACGAAAAATGCGACGTAGCGGCGTGTGTCGGCGCGACCTGGATTGCCGGTGGTGTTGCCGGAAGTGTCAAGCTACTGGCAAAAAGCCTCAAGCCGGGAGGAATGATACTGATCGGAGAACCCTGGTGGCGTCAGGTTCCCGCGACGGATGAGATCGCCCAGGCCTGTGGCGTCTCTTCAAGGGATGATTTTCTCACCCTTCCTGGACTTGTCGCCTCTTTCGATGAACTCGACTACGACGTAGTCGAAATGGTACTGGCGGATCAGGAGGGCTGGGATCGATACGAAGCCGCTAAATGGCTGACAATGCGTCGTTGGCTCGAGGCTAACGCTGATGATGATTTTGCCGATGAGGTTCGTGCAGAGTTGACGTTAGCACCCAAACGCCACGTTACGTATGCCCGGGAATACTTCGGTTGGGGCGTGTTTGCATTAATTGCGCGATGAAGTAAGTGATGCGGCATAGCCTTTCAGCGATGCCGCTATTCATCTCCGATGGAACTGTTACTTTTGACGAAGCGAAAGGGTTTTATAAAAATGGAAGGGGGCTTTTTCAGGTTTTTAATTAAATGAAATGATGTTGAATTAGTAATTTTATTCTTCCATTCTCTCTTTTTTGAGATTATTCCCTGAGTTAAGAACAATCCTAATTTGTATTTTTGATAATGTCTTAAATTGAGACTGTAATTTATTAATTTTCCTAATAACAGGGTAAATAATCCTGTTCAATCAATGCTATTACGCATTTTAAATGTAAATTAATTGTTGCTTTATTTTTGCATTTCATTGTTGTTAGTGGTCTTTTTGCTTCGCGTAACTGATTGATTTTTATCTGCATTCGTTCATGAATTGTTAATTAATTGATCTTGTTTAATGATAAAGGCAGAGGTGCTGATAGCTGTTTCCTATCATGATGTAATAGATTGAATAGTTATATCTTTTGGCAGTTTATTTTAAGATAAGTGTATATTTGCAAATGGCGGTTCAAGGAGGGATAACGTGGTTGTCGATGATAAGCTTTCACCACTGATCGCTCTTGCGCTAAGTGAAATAAAAAATAGGGCAGCGAGACCGTCAGATCGGAAACCATTCTGCTTTCTTCCTGCAATGTGGGTACAAACACGATGTTGTTGTGCCATGCTTTCTGAATATACATTGGTGAGCATTTCCGAAAAGCAAGATAATTTGTTCCTGAAACAGCATATCAATTATTGTGATTCTATCCAGCGGATTATTGAAAAACTCAGGGATGCACAGGATAACAGTGGCGATGAGAAGTGTGAGTTTTGCCAGTTTATGACGAAGATGAACCGGGCTGACAAACACACGCTCAATGCGATTGTCTGTCTGGAGACGTATGCTGATGCTTCGCAATACCTGGGGCTAAGCCAGAAGGCGATATACTCAAGATTGTACAGTATTCTTGAGCGTATTAACGTTCACGATCGGCGGTTATTTCTGCGCTGGTATAAATATATGCTGATTCATTCAACCACATTTCGGCCTCGCGGGCTGAATATTGTCTTCTCTGCGGCTGATAACGATCCAGACCCGAAAATGAATGAAATCATCAGTTGACGCTGACAATGATGCGCTGGTGGATGCGGAAAAAACGATAGCGGAGTTTATGGTTGCTCGTGGCTATCAACCCAGTACCGATATTCCGGCTGCGGTTGACCTTACCCCTTAGAAAACAAAATGCCCAGACAGGTTTACTGGGCATTTACACGTATATTTCGTTTTTCTGAACCGTCTGTTGGCTTAGATAAGTTGCAAGGAAACCCAGTACAAACATCCCGACAGCAGAATCGCCGCAGGCAGTGTGAAGACCCAGGCCATCGCGATGCTGGTGACGGTCTTTCGTTGTAATCCTCCGCCGTCGACAATCATCGTTCCCGCTACGGCAGAAGAGAGGACATGTGTAGTCGAAACTGGCATCCCGATATAGCTTGCAAGACCGATTGAGAGTGCCGCCGTGATCTGCGCGGACATCCCCTGAGCATAGGTCATGCCTTTCTTACCAATCTTTTCACCAATCGTCGTTGCCACGCGACGCCAACCGACCATGGTTCCCATGCCCAGCGCCAGTGCGACCGCCATGATTATCCAGAGCGGCGCATATTCCACCGTATTCAGCATATCGGTTTTCAGTTTCTTCAGCAGATTCACATCGCTACGGCTGACATCCGGTAGTTTCGCCACTTTATCCGCTGTATCGGAGATGCACAGAATGATGCGTCGCAACTGGCTGCGTTGCGACACGCTTAATATGTCGTAATTCTCCTGGTTGGCGGGCAACAGCGTTTTGACGCGCGAAAAGGCATCCGCAGTGTTCGCCGGGTGGCAATGAAATTCCGTTGACGGAGTGGCATTTACTGCCGGTGCGGTAAGCGACTGAGCCTTGTCGACGACCTGTTTTAACGCGTCGGGATGTTGCAGGAAGTAAACCTCAAGATTGCTGACAGCATCGCGGGTACGGGTGATTTCGTAGCCGGACGCGCTCATATTCACCACGAAACCGGCAGGTGCGATCCCCACCAGAACCAGCATCACCAGACCGATCCCTTTCTGACCATCGTTCGCGCCGTGAGAGAAGGCCACACCGGCTGCGGAAAAGATGAGCGAAATACGTGTCCAGAATGGCGGCTTCTTTTTCCCGCCTTTCTTTTTCCGTTCTTCAGGGATACGGTGGATGCGATCGCGCTTTTTGGTCCCGCTCCAGTAATGACGCAACAGGAAGATCAGGCCGCCTGCTATTACCATGCCGACAACGGGAGAAACGATCAACGATGCAAAAATATTAATCACCGCCGTGATATTCAGCGCATCGACAACCGAAGTACCCGTCATCAACGCGTTGGTTAACCCGATGCCAATAATCGCACCAATCAAGGTATGGGAACTGGAGGCCGGTAAACCAAAATACCAGGTTCCGAGGTTCCAGATAATTGCCGCCAGTAACATAGAAAAAATCATCGCGAGACCATGCGACGATCCCATATTGAGCAGCAAATCCGTGGGTAGCATATGCACAATGGCATAGGCGACACTGAGTCCACCCAGAAGCACGCCAAAAAAATTGAAAACCGCAGCCATTATCACCGCCAGTTGAGGGGGCATGGCACGGGTATAGATGACGGTTGCAACCGCATTGGCGGTATCGTGAAATCCGTTAATTGCTTCGTAAAACAGAACAAAGACCAGCGCAAGTAAAAGCATCAAACTGGTAAATAAATCCAGACCAGCAAATAAATGTAGCATAGGGAATATACCGCCATTTTGAGGAGACGAACGGGCGCATTATCAGTGACTTTATCGATTCGGGCAAAGTGAAATATCGCGTTTTTTTGATATGAGATGCGTATCGCTTTATGTTTAAAGTGATTATTTTATCTAATTCAACTGGATAGTTGATTATTTATAAACGATGACTGTTTTTTTTATTTGAATTTCGAGAAGGATGTAAGCTGAGCTGTGGTGCAATTATTGAATGATTTTGCGGCAATATAAAAGCGAAATCTATAAGAGTATTTTAATTATTGGCATTATGAATGACTGGGGCGTTAAATCCTGTTCTGTTGAGTGATTCAGTGGGTAAATAATCGTTTATGTCATTCGGAGTTATGCAGGTTCAGATAAGGGAACCGGTTAAATGGGTTTCAGGTCAGTGATATTGTCATGTGTAACACTCTCTATTTTTGACAGGTTGTGCCCCCACTCATCTATTGATGCGAAGAAAACCGCATTACAGGCTGAGAGTCGTACCCGAAATACAACGTCAACCACCTGGCGGGAGGACAAGGATCTTTTTGGCAATGAAGCGACGCTGTCGATTTCTGAAGACGATATTCAGGCGGCGCTGACAGAGAACCGCTTTCGCGCGCCGCTGAATTCGTCTGTCAGACTGGCAGTCGGGCTTCCGAGACGATCAGGCAAAACATCCCATCAACTTATTCACTCACATAGAGTGAATTCCCCCGATAGCCAATCCGGTGTGAAAGCTCCAGCGCAGCGGCTGAGATCATTTTCCCCAGTTGCTCTATTTTTTGCCGGTCGTCTTTCACTTTGGAAAATAAACTGGCCACGCTAATGGCCGCGCTAACGTGTCCGTGGAGGTTGTACACTGGCGCTGCGAGGCAAAAGACTTCGCTGTTATGTTCCCTGTCATCGACCGCATACCCCTGCTGTCTGGCCTGAGCGAGTATGGACATAAACTGTGCTTCATCGGTGATGGTATAGGGGGTGACAGGCCGGAGGCCCCCGGTTCTTTTTAATATCGCGCGCACCTCGTCATCGGGCAGAGTGGCGAGAATGGCTTTACCCAGCCCGGTACAGTACAGCGGATTACTGGAGCCAATACGCGCTGAGGTTCTGACGGAATTGGGGCTTTCAATCTTGTCGAGATAGACCAGTTCATCCTTATTGAGAATCGCGAGGAAGGCCGTTTCGCCTGCAGTTTCAACCAGATTTTCCAGCGTGGCGTGGGCAACATCGCGAAAGGGGGTTCTGTCGAGATAATGAGCGCCGGTCTGGAACAGCTTCATGCCCAGCCTGAACGTTTTCTGCTTTTCGCTGGTCTGCTCCAGATATCCTTTTTCCAGAAGCGTATACAGAATATCGAAAGTCGTACTTTTCGGGATGGCCAGAAATTTGCTGATCTCTGAAATGGTGAGATCTTCTTTGCTCTGTGCAATCAGCTCCATGATTTCCAGTGCCCGCGCGACAGAGCGGTTAATCTTCTCAGACACGTTCTTCCCTCACTGTAGTTTTAATGAGCCGCAGTATAGCCAGGCGGACTTCATGAACACAATGAAGGAAAAACGTGCAGGGCAATGTGTCAGTGTCATTTACCGGTGCTTGTTATCGTGAAAAGCCCGGATGAATGCCTCTGCCTGACGGGTGATTTTTTCCCATTCGCCGTCTTTTACCCACTGTTTGTTTGTCAGCGCACTCCCGACACCGACAGCAAAGGCGCCTGCTTGCGCAAAGCTTGCCGTATTTTCAAGCGTGATGCCGCCCACCGGGATCAGTGCGAGATTATCCAGCGGCCCCTGGATCTCTTTCAGATAATCGATGCCCAGGCTGTTTGCCGGAAAAAGTTTCAGCAAATCTACGCCTAGACGACAGGCCTGGAGGATTTCGGATGGGGTCATCACCGCCGGGATCATCAGTCGTTGCTTCTCATGCACCATGGAAATGACGTCGGGATTGAAATCGGGCGACAACACGAAATCAGCGCCTGCATCGATCACCAGTTGTGCCATGACGGGATTGATGACGGTACCCGCACCCACCTTCATCTTGTCTCCCATTTTGCTTTTTAGCGTGGTGATGCTTTCCAGGTAACGTGTGGAATTGCACGTTACCTCTATCACCTCAACGCCACCGGCATATAACGCTTCAGCCAAAGGCAAAACAGATTCAGGCTCGATACCGCGCACGATGGCAATCAGTCCGGTCTGTTCTATAGCGTGAATAACGCGATGTTTAATCATTGATAACCTCAGTAA
This sequence comes from Citrobacter sp., assembly GCA_019415335.1. The sequence goes on from DXKH01000055.1 coordinate 24,976, forward strand.
AAAGTCAGGGAGAGTTCCTCCCTGACGGTATTATTCTTCAACTATTACCGGCTCTTTTACGATGAACCAGTAACACAGTGCAGCACAGGCCGCGATGATCCCGCCGCTGACGAAAGCCAGGGTGTAAGAGCCAGTGACATCAGCAATCAGGCCGGTGGCAAGGGGGGAGAGCGATCCGGCAAAATAGCCGCCGAAGTTCTGGATGCTGCCGACTGACGCCACCATGGAAGAGGGGGCAACGTCGCCAGGCAGCGCCCAACCGGTTGCGGAGAGCGCGGAAAGCAGCGCCATTGCAATAACCAGCAGCGTTAATGTGGCAAACAGACCATCCACCATCGGCACGGCAATGACCGCAATACCCGCGAGTAATGCAGAGATACTGATGGTGACGCGTTTTGCTTTCAGTGAGTCGGTAAAGATATTTTTATCGACTAGCCATTTGGAGATATATCCTCCCATAATGGCACCAACAATACCGCCGAAATAAGGAATACTGGCATAGATCCCTAACTCTTTAAGCTGAATGTTCTGAGTTTTCATCAAATAAAGCGGCAGGAATGTGGTGAAAATATTCATCATCCACACATAGCAAAACCAGCCTAATATCATTCCCCAGATGCAACGATATTTGAATAAGCCGCCCCAACTGATTTTCTCTGCATCTCCGGTCAGTTTTTCTGCGGTGCCACCGCCGCCTTCTTTAATATAATCCAGTTCTTCTTTGGTAATAGTCGGGTGTTTTTCCGGCTGGTGATAAGCAAAAATAAAGAACACCACGAAGACCAGACCAATTGCACCGGCAATATAAAATAAAGAGCGCCAGCCAAAAGGCACGATGATGGCGACCAGAATCGGCGGAGCAATGGCCGGGCCCCATTTTGAGGCGGCATCCCAGAAACCTGTCGCCAGCGCGCGCTCTTTCTTAGGGAACCACGAGGCCGTAATTTTGGCCGCGCCAGGCCAGCAGGGGGCTTCGGTAATGCCTAAAATTCCGCGGGCGAAAATCAGGGTCATCATATTACTGCATGCCCCTGTCAGCATGGTGGCACCGCTCCATAACGCAACGGCCCAACCATACACTTTTTTAGGGCCAAAGCGGTCAACCAGAAAACCGGCCGGGAGTTGGCACAATGCGTAAATCAATGCGAATACCGAACCCAGAAGCCCAATATCGGTATTCGACAGATTCAGTTCTTTCATCATATCGGGCGCGGCGATAGATAAACTCGCGCGATCCAGATAGTTAATAATCCCGCCGATTAATAAGAGGAAAACAACAAACCATCTTTTACCGCCTCTTTTTTTGACTACGGCACTTTCTTTTACGGTCGTGTTCATAAAGTAAACCTTTATTTTTGTAGGGTACAAAGGAGTTATATAATGTTTTTCCGTTTCGCCAGTGCCAGTAATCCTTCTGCGGACAAGGATTTATTTTCCGGCGCGACGGTTATTTTTCCGTTAAACCATGGGTCATGATCGATTAAGGTAGCGAACGCGAATTTAAGAACCTCTTTACCGCACACCACAATGTGCGTATCCGGCGGACAGTCAAATGCCCGACTGTTTTTGACGGCCTGAAGATCATCCTGCAAAACGGCGCCGAGCAGTACGTTCGCTTTCTGGTTCAGCGATAAGGACGCAAACATGTCCAGCACGCGAACCGAGAAACAGGTGCGGGAAAGTCCGGTTTGCAGACACTGGCGGGCCCCTTGTAATAACGAGGGACTGTCGATGTCGGTCGCGAATTGATGCTGCAACGAGCTGGCCAGGATCGTATGCCGGGTAATGACTTCCAGAAGCTCACCACCCATGGTGGTCACGCAGCCTTCGATGCGGTTCTGTGCATCAATTTTGACAAATTTAGAATGCGAACCCGGCAAAATAATCAGCGCGGGCCCACGGATATCAAGGCTACTGAGTACGCCAATCGCTTCCGTTTCTTCTCCACGCATCATGTCCATCTGCTCGACGTTATCGAGTGAGACGGCGTCTTTGTGATTGCGTATGCCAGGAACAAACCAGATGGGTTCATCGCTAATCTCTGGCAGATGCGCGGGGGTCATACCCTCCGCCAGTTCTTTTAACCCGGCGGGAGCGACAAGATGGGGGATCTCACATAAACCCACGTTGGAGGTAATCATTCCGGCGGAGAGGTAAATTACGTTCGCGTCGCAAGGGATGCCCGCTTTTTGCTTTACTTCCTGTACGGCGTCGCTGACGCCTTGCATCAAGGTGGCCGTACTGCCAGTGATGGCGGTGTCCCGGACGCCTGCGGAACGCGCCGCTTCAGCCAGTAATGTTCCGTCCTGCCAGGCGCAGACGCGGGTATTGGTGGTCCCGGTATCGATGGTAATAATGGTCATCTTGTTTTCACCTTACTGCGGGTTATTTTGTATTGCGCGGGCGATGGCGCTCGCTCCGGTTATTGCCAGCATATCGATACTTTCCGCATCGGAAATAATGTGGAAATGCGCATTACGCTTTGCATAATGTGAAAAGACATATTGGTATAAGGCGCAGCGTGATGCATTCCCAATGAGGTAGACGTCGCCGTTCAGATTAAATCCCTGGTGTTGGGCATCTGACAGCAGTTTGAGATCGTCACAGGCCATCGCGCTTTCAAGAAATAACTTTCTCTGCGCCGCTGTGGTCGGTAAGGAAAATTGTAAGAAGCGCGTCATTAATACGGTGCGCAGGAAGCCACTTTGCGTAATAGAGCGGTACGCCGCATCAATAACCGTTTCATCTAATTCAGCATCTTCGGCATGCTCTACGCTGGCGGCAACAAATGTCTGTTTCAGAATGGCGGCATAAACCTGCCCACTGAGTGAAGTGATGCTGCCGGCGATTTCGCCTTTTTCATTAATGGATATCAGCTTAGTGGTTGAGCCCAGTTCAATCAGCGTGCAGGGCAATGCAGGCTTCCAGGCTAATAATACGCCTGCGGCCTGCGTTTCTTCTCCGCGCATGAGGTCGACGCCACTCAGATCCTGCCACTGAGCCGTGGTTTTATTCTTTATCCCTGGAATCAATATCACCGGGATATTCACCGACAGCAGGGCATTACCGGCGAAACGTACGGCATGTTTAGCCAGTTGTTCAATATCTGCCGGTGCTTCCCGGTGCGGTATTTCGTAAAGCCCCAGATTAGACGTAATCATTCCTGAGGCGATAATAAATTTAATCTCTTCCGTCGAGAGTGAGTGCCTGTTGAGCAATTCCTTTATTCCGCAAGCCATCTCTGTTTTCAGAAATTCATTGCTTCCCTTGTCAATGGTGGAATTGACGCCTGTCTGGATAACCGATCGGTCAATGACACGGAGATCGCCTGAATCCATTAGATACAATCGTGTTGCCGACGAGCCAGAGTCAATAATAATAAACATGGCTATTCCTTTATCGTTTAAAGGCTACGGGTTAAAAGTTCGCGAAGCATCTTCGCATCAGGCACGCGCGGGTTATTGTTTAACACCACATTCATCGTGGTCAGCACGTTATTAATGATCCAGTCGAAATGCTCTTCCTTCACGCCCAGTTCGGTTAGCGTCGGGAGCATATTGATGCCTTTCAGGAAATCGGTCACAGCGACAACGCTGCTTTGTGCCGCCTCTTCGGTGGTCATTCCCTGGGTGTTAACGCCCATGGCTTGCGCGATGGCGGCAAACTTCTCTGGAGAGGCGGACCAGGTATATTCAAGAAAGACTGGATAAACCGCGGCAATCCCTTCAGCGTGCACCACATTCAGTAATCCGCCCATCGGATGTTGTAGCGCGTGCGGTAATGTGGTTCCCGCACAATCGATCGCCATTCCTGCGAGCGTGCTGGCCTGTGTCACCTTTTCCCAGGCGTCCAGACAGGTCACGTCCTCGTAAACCCGCGGCAGGTTTTTCGCCAGCAGACGAATGGCCTGCAAGGACAACATTTCACTGAATGGATTTGCGTTGCGCGAGATATAGGATTCAAGGGCATGGAAGAGAACATCAGCGCCCGGACCGGCGATAACGCGTTTGGGCAGAGTCAGCATCAGTTCGGGATCGATGACGGCGGCGACAGGGTAGATCAGCGGATTAACCAGCCCTTTTTTGTCATGCGTCTGCGGATTGGTGAACACGGCCGTCCGGTTCGCTTCACTGCCGGTTCCGGCAGTGGTGGGGATTAATATCACCGGCAACGCGTGCTGCGCCTGTTTTTTGCCAAACACGTAATCCCAGATACTGCCTTCATTGCAGGCGCAGAAGGCGATGCCTTTTGCCATATCCATTGCGCTGCCGCCGCCGATCCCAATAACCAGATCGCACTGTTCATCTCTGGCCAGCGCGGCACCTTCTTCAACCAGTGTCGAAAGGGGGTTCTGCATAAAGCGATCGTAAATAGCAAAATCAATCCCGGCATCAGAAAGCGCCTGTTGCGCCCGCTCGAGTTGACCTGTGTGTTTAGTGCTGTCAGACACGACCAGCAGTACTTTTTGCCCGTACTTAGCGGCAATCTCACCTAACTGGTTGAATTTTCCTGCGCCAAAATAAAACTTTACCGGGTTGCTGTAATCGAATGCGCTCATTATCTCTCCATGCTGTTCGTATATGCGGACATTGTTCGGATATATGATTATGATTGATCTATTCTTGAGCTAAATGCAATTCCTTTTGATGAAACAATGAGCACTATCACATTTTGAATGTGAAGCATTGGCTGGCGGTTTTCTTCTTGCCGACTTTGTAAAATCCGCAATCAGTCCTATAGTCCACTGAGTTTCTTTGTTTACAGGATCCTCTAATGCGTTTTAACGGACTGAATAAAGGTTTTTTCCTCTTTCTTCTCGCCATGGTGACATGGGCCTTCTTCGACGTGCTGTCGCCGTATTTTTCCGCCATCTTATGGGCCGCGATCCTGACGGTGATTTTCTACCCGGTAAAAAACAAGCTGCGTTCGGCATTGGGGGAGCGTAACGGGGTGGCGTCTCTGCTGACGTTGGGCATTATCTGCCTGATCGTGTTTATCCCGTTAATGCTGATCCTTTCCTCGCTCGCCGTTGAACTGAATGTGGTGTACACCAAGCTGCAACATAACGACGCGCAGTTTCCGGAAGTGGTGGCAAGTTTGTTTGCGCATATGCCGGAATGGGCGCGTTCGTTTCTTGCCGATCACGGTCTCGACAACGCTGCCAAAATCCAGCAGAAGCTGTCGGATGTGGCGTTAAAGGGCGGGCAATATCTGGCCGGGAGCGCCTTTCTGATTGGCAAAGGTACCTTTGGCTTCGCGATCAGTTTCGGCATCATGCTCTACCTGCTTTTTTTCCTGCTCAAGGATGGACCGTTTCTGGTTCGGCAAATTCTCGACTCGCTGCCGTTGTCGAATTTCGTAAAGCAGCACCTGTTTGCGAAGTTTGCGGCGGTCTCCCGGGCGACGGTAAAAGGCACCGTTGTGGTGGCGATCGTCCAGGGGACGCTGGGCGGGATTGCGTTTTACATTGTCGGTATTGATGGCAGCATTCTGTGGGGGGCATTGATGGCGTTCTTGTCACTGATCCCCGCCGTGGGCTCCGCAATCATCTGGGTGCCAGCGGCCATCTACCTTTTTTCGACGCAGCAACTGTGGCAGGGCTTCTTCATCGTCGGCTTCTTCGTGGTCGTAGTGGGGCTGGTGGATAACATTCTGCGCCCCATTCTGGTCGGTAAAGATACCAAAATGCCTGATTACCTGATTCTGATCACCACGGTGGGCGGAATGGAGATTTATGGCATCAATGGTTTCGTTATTGGCCCGCTCGTTGCCGCGCTGTTTATCGCCTGCTGGAACATTCTTTCCGGGCGCGATCACGAGGGGAATGCCGAAGAACTCGATAAAGATTTTATTGAGGATGGCATCAACGAGGACAAGAAGACGGAGTGATGGTCAACAACCGGATGGTGCGAAGGCCCCATCCGGTTGTTGTTAATGCCAGATCATCCTTGCTTCAGGGATCAGACGGAAGTAAAGCTCTTTCGGTACCGGACTATCCCAGACGCCTATCAGCATCGCGAATGCAATGATGGCAAACATAATGCCGAGTACCAGCAGCGTCATCGCTATACCCGATAACGTTCCTCGCCGTGTTTCACTATTTCCCGTTGGCGTCCGCAGGGAAAATGTTAGGGTTGAGGCCACCGGGCAGGATTCCACGCAGGTCATACAGCCGGTACATTCCACCGTTCGCACCTGAATCAGCTTATCCACCGGGATCCGCGATGGACAGTTTTTGGCACATTTCCCGCAGTCGATACAGCTCTGCGCATTGCGGCGGATTTTAAACGGCGAGAGCAGGGAAAGCAGCCCGAGCAGGGCGCCATAGGGACACAGATAACGGCACCACGCGTTACGAATGAACAGGCTTATGACCACCAGAAGGGCGACGCTCAACAGGGTGATTGTGCCGATGTTGCGAAAGAAATCGAGCATCTTCACATCGATAATTATCCCGTAGGCCGACATCAAAAAATACTGAATGCCCTGTGCCGGCATCGCCAGCGAAATGTAGAGAAAAAAGGCCAGCAGCAGATATTTCAGGCCGCGCAGAGGGATATCCAGCCAGCGAGGTAGCGCAAAGTTGCGACCGAATAATTTCTTACCCACATCGGCGATAAGCTCAGACAACGTACCAACCGGGCACAGCCACGAGCAAAACGATTTTTTGAGCAGCAGACTTACCAGCATAAACGCGGCCAGCAGGAGCATGGCGGCGGCGTGAACAGGGGGAAGGATGCCGGTTTCCAGCGTGTAGCGCAGGTTCATCAGGCCCGCAATGGGCAACCAGCCCTCGATGCCACCAGGTCGGGGAACGTACAGACTGGTTCCGCCGGTTTCGTAATAACGCACCCAGTAATAAAACGTCACGCCAATATAAATATTGATCGCCATCAGCAGCCATTGCGTGGCTTTGCGCCAGGTGGAGGCATTACGCCAGTCGTTCCACGGCAGTTTACCGCCCGTTGTCCCAGGGCGACGTTGCCAGCGCTTTCTGCTTTTATCGCTCATTGCCTTCCGACTTCCATAAAGTGGCATTTTGAATGCTACTATCGTACGGCTATCCTTTTGAGCCAGCGTTGATTTATATCATTGCCTGATAAATGGGCAGCTTACGCTGCCCAGTACTTATGGATGAGTAATAAAACGCGCAAGCCGCTGTCGTAACAGGCGGTTTTCCTGACGTAAACGCGCGTTCTCTTCCAGTAGCGTGAGCGCCACGGCGATCCCCGGCCAGTCGAGCGCCAGTTCTTCACGTAACCGCAGGGCGCGTTGTACCACGGTGGCCGCATGATCGTCGAACTGCCAGCTGTCCGCCGTTTCGGCATAAGGTTCGATGACGCCCAGACCCACGATCTCGTTCAGGTCATCCTCCGTCACGCCGGTGCGCAGGCAAAACTCGGTAACCGTAAAGGTGATGGTGACGTTAGCCATTATGCTTTCCCCCAATCTTTGCGCGGATCAAATCCTGACTGTGCTTCTGCCAGTTGCTGCCACAGTGCGCTCGCGCGTTCATCCGGTTTCGGCGGCATCACTACCTTCAGCACGACATATAAATCACCGGTCTGTTTTTTACTGACCAGACCTTTACCTTTGATGCGTAAGCGTTGTCCGGCCTGGCTGCCGGGGGGGATGGTGACCAGAATGCTCTCTTTCAGCGTGGGGACGGCAATCTTCGCACCCAGCGCGGCTTCCCATGGGGCGAGCGGTACCACAATTTCCAGATCCTGATTAACAATATCAAACAGGGGATGCGGCGCGATGTGGATCACCAGCCACAAATCGCCATTTGGTCCGCCGTTTTCACCCGGCGTCCCCTGGCCTTTCAGACGAATGCGTTGACCATTGCCGACGCCCGCCGGAATCTTCACGTTCAGGGTTTTTGGGATTTCACGTTCAACCATGCCGAACGCATTGTAGACCGGCAGGTTATAACTGATGGTACGGCTGTGTTCAGCGAGCGTTTCTTCAAGAAAAACGGCGACTTCAATTTCAATATCATGTCCCCGGCTGGCATGGCGCTGGCGCGACTGACGCGCATGCTGACCAAAAATAGAGGAGAAGATATCGTCGAAGTCTTCGGCGTTGTAACTCTGGTTCTCGCCCTGCTGGAACTGGCGGTTGAATTGCGGGTCATTACGGTGTTGCCAGAGCTGATCGTATTCGGCGCGTCGCTGTTCATCACTCAGCACTTCCCAGGCTTCGGCGACCTCTTTAAAGCGGGCTTCGGCATCAGGTTCTTTGCTGACATCGGGATGATACTTGCGGGCCAGTCGGCGGTAAGCGGTCTTGATAGTTTTGAGATCGTCCGTCGGTTTTACGCCCATGATGGCGTAATAGTCCTTTAATTCCATAGCGTTATCTCGCGTAAATCAATACAGACAAAAGTGAGTTCCTGGAAAAAGATCACCTTTAAGTGTAGGGTAATCCTCAGAAATGCGTATGCCAACCACAAAAACATCACAGGAATTTATACATTGAGTCTGACTTTTTCCCCGCTGAAGCAGGCAAATAAGGATGATACGGCATGGTTTCATGCTGTCTATGACGAGGCATTTCCTGATTTTGAACAACGAACCCGTCAGGGACGGGATTACATTCTGCGTCATGCTGCGCACTATCAGGCACTGATTATTCTCGATGGTAATACGCGTGCCGGGATCCTCGGAGGATGGTCGCTACAGGCAGGATTTTATATTGAACATTTTGCCGTAGACAGGCATTTGCGAGGACGACAGTTAGGGCGACAGGCAATGGAGGCAATCGTGGCGCGTTACGGCAAGGTGATTCTTGAAATTGATCCCCCGGTGGATCATGTCTCGCAGCGTCGTCTGGCTTTCTATCAAGTCTGTGGGTTTGTCAGTAATCCCTATCCGCACCGGCATCCAAATTATAAGCCGCAATATGCGCCGCATTCACTGGTCGTTCTGAGTCATCCTGAAACGTTGTCTCCGCAGGCGTATCAGGCATTTGCTATCATGCTGAATACTGATGTTATGGCAGAAGAGGGACTGTAACATCAGATTTTGATGGCGTGTGTTGAGCCTGGCATTTGATGCCAGGCTACCTGGCTGATGATTATGCTTGGATATTAAATCCTATAAGCACACTGGCAAAATAGTAAGCCATGTATTTTTCGAACATGTGAATAAATTCAGGAAGTAACCTGATGGTATTCGTCTGGTTGCAGTAAGTTAATAGCTTTTTCTCTTCAGCCTCCAGAATAATTCTCTTTATATGTGAGCGTGATACGCCACAGTTCGATGCAAGTTTAGCCAGTGGAATAGAAACGATTAAACAATCTTCATGTTTATAGGCGTTGCAATATAAGTTGAGCAGGATCATATGCCCCGCATCTTTGAGGATAAAAATATCAATATTTTCAACCATATCGAAGTAAAACAACTGATGGTCAACAATGCTTTTGTAGTGCCTGAAAAAATGAGGAAGAAAATCATCCTGTTTGACTAGTTCTTTAATGTTATGCCCTGGAAAAAGCGTGCTCAGTGATACAGTCATGGTATTAATGAGTTGGTAAGTTTCATTTATCCCTTTCTCAGTGATACGGTAGACCCATTTTCTTTTGTCATGTTGTGACGTTTTTAGTTCTATACGGCGAGTGATTTTAAGAAATGCGAAAAAAGTGGATATTGTATTGCCGCTCAACATATTCATGTCGAGAAAATGCTTTTTTACATTGGCTAATAATGGCTCTTCTGAAGCATAATACTCATTGACAATAAGTGTTGCCAGTAAAAATCTGTGGCTTTTGAAAATGGTTTTGAAAAATAATTTATTTTCATTATATGATTTAAATATTGATTTGTAATGTAACTTAATCGCATTCTCAAATTCGCAATGGGGCAGAGAATAAAACTTCTCTACGAGTGCATTCATTTTGAAACAGATTTCGGCCTTAGTGGACATTATCACTCCTTATTATCGTTAAAAATAAAATGAATGTGAACCGCACACTGCCAGGCAGTAAATGTGCTTATAAAAAGGCTGCTGTTTTTTATGCCAGAATGAATACTAATGCTTAAGCATAAGTCAGTTGATTTTGTCGATGAAACTTAAGACCTTATCAAGAGCTGGATAAGGCAACTTTTATAATAAGTTCGGCGACTGTATTCACAGCATGTTTTTTCTTGATTTTATCAATGTGAATATAAACGGTTTTTGTTTTAATTAATAAAATGTCGGCAATGTCACGAATCGGTAAGTTACGTTTAAGAAGATCAAAGATAGTGTGCTCCATTGGCGTTAATTGAACGTGCCTGAGTTTAGGCGTCCGAATTTTTAAAACATTTTCGATAAGGATACCCGTATTTTTGACGGACACGTCTAAACCCGCAAAATACGGGGTGAGCCGTCCGACACCACTTAGTAAGCGCTTGTTAAATTCAGAACTAAAAATGACAATTCTGTCGTAAAGGACATGCTTGAGTTCTGAATACATAGCTGATGATGGAACAACGCCTGTCACGATCAGTATCAGGATGTTGTATCGTCTTTCAATCCTCTTTTCTGTTTGTTGGCTTGAGTCGGTACAAATGTAACGCATCGCGTCAAATGTAATAAAATCATCCGAGATCAACGTAATAGCTAGTGTGCCCTTTATAAGGTGTATTTGTTTTACCATGTTACAACCTCAAAATAAAGTCAGAGTTGATTAAAAGTTCGCCAGGCAAACGGTGGGTAACAGCAATGCGTTATTCTTTAAAATTTATTATACGATTTTTAATCAAACCATTATCATTAATATAACTGACGGAGATCTTATTGATCTCCTGGCGCTGTAACCTGTCATTCAGGATATAACGACGCTGACTTAAGGGTGGTGTCATCATGTCGGGCTCTCTTTTGACATCGGTTTTCTTCGACCCAGAAAATGCAACTATGTTAGTGAGGGAGAGATAATAGGGTGTTGGATTCTCACACTCTATATAGCTCTCCTCTTCCGAGGTGACGATTTTAAAACGAACATTTTGTGCCGGATCGATATTATTCTTCACGTTATCAGGGCGATAAAATATTTTTAACTGAGTATTCATGGTCATAGCAAGACGGGAATTCAGATCATTACCGCGTTCTGATGGCGGAATCTCATAGATATTCAACCAGTTAACGGTTTCTTTATCGGTTGTCAGCGGCGTCCCATTATAAATTATGCGCACACCCTGTTTCTGACCGGGTTCAAGTCGGAAAATAGCAGGGATAACAATAAAAGGTGCTGTTGTGTCATTCGGATCGCCACGACCGTCATCTGCCCATAGCTGAACTAACACCGGATAGGGATTCGTATTCGCTAACATTAACGGCTGTTCTTTATCTTTTGCAGCGTAAATGACCCGCGTTTTTTCAGCGAGAATACCTGCCAGCGCAATATCAGAACGGGAAAACATGATGATGAAAAATAGAGCAAAAATTGACTGCGCCACTTTTTTCATTGCATTTTTACCAGAACATAAGATGTGGCATAGATTTTACCTGCCGTTACAGACTGCCCCGGTAATTTACCTAAGGTCGCGGTCATTGTTTGATTATAAGTAGAGTAGCCAGAAGCATTGCTATTGGTATAACTGGCGCCATCGAGTACAGGATACCATCCCGCGTTGTTTCCGCCTGGTGTTGTTAATGACACCGTACCTGGCTGTCCAACAAATAACATCTCTTTATTCAAACTGTTCTTTATTTTTATTCCTACGCCATGTGCCATTTCATTACTAAAATAATTATCAGAAACTAAATATGAAACCCCACCGTTAGCATTAACTAAACCCAGTTGTTGTGCGGCGCTGTATGCACCGGGTGAAACCTGAAAACCGATTGCCGTTTGATAATTGTTCACACCAGAAACCGCTGAGTTATTGCATTCAACCTGCACGGTAAAATTAGCACTGGTGGTCGCGCCTTCTTCAAGTTGCGTGACTGACATCGTAGGAAAAAGCACAACCGGGGTCACATTCCTGGCCACACAAGTCGGGTTTTGATACAAAGAATTCGCTGCGCGCATACCGTAGCCGAACCCGTTATCGGCCCCCCAAAACAGGAAGCTGTAAGCGCTGTCCTGGCCCGTTCTGTCCCGGGCGAAACTAAAACTCACATTGCTGTCCCCAGAGAGCTGGATATATGCATTGGGTTGCGTACAACTATAATTTCTACCTGTCGCGGTAGCGTAACCCAATCCTCCCGTACCCCGTCCGGCGCAATAATTCGATGCTGCTGAGTTTTCAGGTATACTGCTTACACGATATAATTCAGCAAGCAAGGGCGGAATATCCTGCAAGCGGATTTGAATCTTTCCATTGTCCGTGGTTGCGTAGCTGGTGATCGGCACTTTGTTCCAGTACCGGGTAAGGGTCACACCTGACATCGTTAATTTCAGACCGGTATAAGCAAACCAGGTTGCGTAAACATCCTTCATGCCATCCTTATTACCGATATCATAAAATCCGCCAACTCTGTCATCGCCATTTGTGGCGACAAGAAAATAGATAGAGTCGAGATCTGATTTATCGCATTCCCACAACACCGAAGATGCATTTGCCCCACCATATGTATAGTTTGTTGGCGGGACGACGACGCTTGCCAGCAATGTCCCAACAGGTTGCAAATAGGTGTCGTTGAGGTTCACTTTGCCAAAGGGGATGATTGCCGTCCTGCCATCTTCAGTTTGCGATATGGCCGTTAATCGACATGACGCAGCCGCAAATGATGAGGATAGCATTAAGAGAATAAATATTATCGGGGTGATATTTTTCACATCTTAACCTGTATGTTATTTGAGATTTTTTCGCATGTGGCCGTTTTTTTTATGAAGGTATCCTTCAGTTCCGACTCGGAAATTTGATAGTCCAGGTGGCAGATTTCATCATTGTTGTCGCCCCATTTAATTATTAAACGGTTGTCTTTCTTTTCTGACCGAATATATAGCTGGCCGTTTTGCGCAACCATCCCTTTGGCAATACCTTGCTCGTCATAAACTTCAGCACCTAATGGAACAGGTTCATTATTTTCCTGTGTCGCTTTTATTATGATGGCTACGCCTGAAATGGTTTTAAATGCCACTTTTATTGCCGCTCCGGCGACAGGCGCGACACGTTGTTCATTTTCTACAATATCCACATTACTGGCCATTCCTTGCGGACTTAGCGTAATTGTGCTGTAGCGATAGGGCGTTAATGAAGGAATAAGCGCATAGCCGTTATCATCAATACGTGATTGTGCTGAATTATAAACACTGGCACCGGTTGCTCCTTTCGCTTCGACCAATGCAAACGTATCGCCAAGATAGGGCCCGAAAGTGACGCCGCCCTGGTGAATGGCTAATGCGCCCTGCATCGACCCTGATGCTTGCCAGTATTGGTTTCCCCTGGAGACATTGACGCCTGCGTTCATTCCGGAGAATCTTTTTTGCAGGCTGCCATTCAGCACCGTCTGGTTATACGCCTCATTATGCTGAGCGCCGACGGTATAGTTCAGCGTCTGTTCTTCGTCCACGGTACCTGAAACCGTGCTTTGATATTGGTCGCCACCATTTGATGAATGTGTCCAACTACTGTTGATCGAGGAGAGATGGCTGTTGGCTGCACCAAGGGGAACAGAGAAAGAAACGGAGGTCATCGTTTCTGAATGGCGTTGATCATCGCCACTGTTCATATACTGACGACCCACTGAAATATTGTAACTGATGCCATTACTGAAACCATTGCTATAGCCAAACTGCAGTTGTTTATCGGTTTTTTGACTATTACGGTAGTTTTGTAGTGAACCTGACAGGAAGAGGTTGCCATAATCTTTCATGCTTTGACTCATGGACACATCAAAGCGTGATTGTTGTTGATAGCTAGCGGAGTTCCACAACTGATACTCTGCATATGCCTTTCGAATGCCCAGTACATCGCTGAGATCGCGATAACCCGCCGTTGAATAGCGATAGCCCGCTAAGGAGATGGTGGTATCTGTTGCCTGAATCGTTTTGCTGTAAGAAAGGTGTGCCATCCAGCCATCGACATAACCTTCAACGGGAAGTTTGGCATGTGACCAGGTCAGGTCCAGACCTAATGCCCCCCACTCATTGCTGTAAACACCACCCGTCATGGCGGACTGGTATTCATCCGCAACCCGAATGCCGGTGTTCAACGTGGTGCTATTACTCAGACCATGTTGCCATGTGAAATCGCTGAAAAGACTCTCTTCGCCTGAATCCCTCGTGCGTCCGAGGGCGACATCAAACCTTGAAAGCCCCGCCCTCATCGATTCAGGGATCGCTGAGAAGGGGACAGTAAACTGACTGTGCGAGCCATCCGCGCCATTAACATCGACAGTAAGATCGCCGCTATAGCTGGTGGGATACAGATCACCGATCGCAAAAGCGCCAGCAGACACCGTGGTTTGGTAAATCTGTTGGCCATTTTGATACACGGTAACCTTTGATGTTGTGGTCGCGACGCCGCGTACGACCGGGGCATATCCCTGCATCGAGTCGGGTAACATGCGGTCATCAGTCGCCAGATTGACCCCGTTGTAGCTTAAACCGGAAAAAAAACGACCATTGGTTATCAACTCGCCTGCGCTGAACTGACTGCCAAACGAGGGCAGAGGTCGCTGAACATAGGAACGAATGCGTTGCCACGAACTTCCTTGCTGCTTGTCCCAGTTCAGGTTTGATAATTGACGGTATTGCCACATCCCCATGTTGATACCGCCGTTGAGTGACATCCATGCACTATCCTGATTGGGCGTATTATTCCCGGAGTAAGAAACATGAAAAACATTCGCCAGATAGTTTACGTAACCTACCGTACTCCCGGCATCGAGATTGTCAGGAGGAACATACCCTCTCGGAATCGTGATCATTTCACTTTGCGGAACATAAAGATCAAGACGTAGGTTAGCGAGGTTGAATTTTGTACTTCCTCCCTTTGTGACGTCAGTCAGAAAGACGCAGTTTTCTGCGCGATTCAGGTTATCCGCGATATCTTCTCTGAGGATGACACCCGCAGACACTAACGTTTTTTTCTCAAAGCAGGGGATAACCTCTTCATTTTTTTGCGAAACAAATTTGATATTTGTTCTTTCCACAAAATGGTCATTAATATAGAGATCGGCTTTATACACGCCGGGCGCTATCGCATTTGAATGGGATAACCGCGCGATAACGTTTTCATTAATATTATTGCTGCGGAACAGTTTAGCGTCGAAGTACAGTTCTTCTGCCCGACCTTCAGTATTCTCGCTGCAAAATGCGGACGAGGTAAATACTGCTACAGGTAGCAGTTTAATTATTGCTCGTAAGGTTAACGTCCGCATTTTATTACCTGTTCAGCCATTTGTTTAATCGTGGTTTCAGTGATAATACCCACACCATAGTCATTGATCGTGGTGATTCTTATCTGCTGTCCAACAGATAAGCTATCCTGTTTTCGCAGGCTCTTGATGACGCTATCTGAAAATGGCGCAATCATTGCCGGGTTTGAAATGATAGTTTTATGCTGATCCTGCTGAGTCGTGATGCTCGCGACGGTCAGATAATAACCCGTTGGGTTTTTCACGATAAATGAATCCCCTGATTTATGAACGCTTAATTGTTCCGCAATATTGTGCGGAATGTTTTTCAAACTCTGGGGACGGAAAAACAATTTCACTTTGCTGGCTACCGTAAGGATCAGCTTGTTTTTATCGCCGACGTCTTTACTTAATGCAGGAATTTGCGTGAAAGTGATGTAGAAAATGGACTCTCTGTTATCAGGCAGACGTTCTCCTGCCCATGTCAACCTGACGGATTGCCCGCTATGTGGCTCAATTCTGAATAACGGAGGGGAAATAATAAAGTCAGTACTTTCTGTGTTCGACGGTGTTTCTTGTTCATTTACCGTGACCTGAATCAGGTACGGCACGGCGTCAGGATTGGAAAATTGAATGGTTTTCTCTTTTGCATCAGCCGGATAGATAACGCGCGTGCCACTCATGATTACACTTGCGTTGCTTGTTGCAGTGAAAAAGAGGACAAAAAGTAGCGTTAAATATCCATGGATAGATTTCATTGCGGACTCGTAACGTTAGAATTTAAATTAAGTTACCGGCGAATGTTATCGCCGGTATTGGCTATAAATAGCTCAGGGTATATTCAGCGACCGCGGTCACTGCGCCGGCGGTAACGGAAGTGGACAGTGAATAATACTGGGCGCCGAAACTATATGTTGCCGATGTCTGACTTTCAGGCAAAACAAGTCCTGCGACGGCGGTCGGGCCATTTAATGTCACAGGATTGGTTCCATCGCTTTTCTCTGTAATTTGGATCCCAACATTCCCGGCGACAGTCGTTGTGGAGGCGTCGGCGACATTACCCAATACGCCGGTTGTGCTGTCAACACTGTGACCCAGGAATTTGGTTTTAATTTCGGTGCCACCACTTGCTCCTGGTGCGCAACCCGTTACTGAAATGGTGAAAGGGGTTAATCCTACCGCTTTGCCCGTCGTTGCACTGAAATCAGCAACAGAAACTGTCGGCAGCATGACGACGGAGTTCGTATCGCCATTAATATTGACGGAACATGTCTGTGTTGACACCTCACCCTGGAAGGTCACGGTATTTAAAGCCCAGGCTCCCGGGGCAAATAAACAGCCTATAAGTACGGAGGCTGGAACAATTTTTTGGTACATGATTACGGCTCCTTTAAAAAGAGAGGATGTTGCTTGTCTGGATTTAATAAATAAAATTCAGAGAGTGGGTTTAATAAAGGTGTGGCATAGCATGGTCGCGAGACCATTAAATTAAATGTGCTTAAAATGAAAGGGCGTTTTTATATAAAATGAAGGGTGAATTCCTTTACGTTTAAAAAATCCCTGGAGTAATTTGCAGGTGTTAATTTTTAGTTGCTTGCCTGCTGCTTATTTGACCTTAGGAATAGTCTTATGTCAACGAGGCTGGGCTGTCCATTTTTGGGTGTATTATACTAACCGGCTGATGCTATATTTTTTGCAATAGTTAGTCGGGTATTGATTGTTACGTAAAATGCATAGCCGTAGCGACAGATTATCATCCGATCACCGCGGCTTTCCTTTCGCAGAAAGAGTGGCGGTATCCGTCTTTCTAAAACTGCGAAAAGTGAGCAGTGATGTTCGTGACGGCAGCGCCACATAACTTTACAGCCCAGAGGTTGCGTAAAACACGCCAGCCGCTAAGATAACTCGCGTCAATGAGTGAGGGTGTAATGGCGAAACGTCAACGGATGGGATGGTGGTTCCTCTGCCTGGCATGTGTCGTGGTGATAGTCTGTACCGCGCAGCGCATGGCGGGTCTGCACGCGTTGCAGATGGAGACAACCGCGATCGCGACGACGGCATCGCCGACGTCCGTGACCGATGAAGCGTCCCCCGTGACCCCGTGCGAGCTCAGTGCAAAATCGCTGCTTGCCGCACCACCGGTCGTTTTTGAAGGCGCGATCCTCGCGCTCTGTTTACTCCTTGCCTTGTTAACGCCGTTCAGGACGGTACGCTTACCGTTCTTCCCGCAACGCGTTATTTCTCCACCCAGACTTCGGGTCCATCTCAGATTCTGCGTTTTCCGCGAATGACAGACTGGCTGTTTCGTACAGTAAGTTAATCATTCATGGAGAAAAATTATGATGTATGCCTTCAGGCAGGGACTGATCTGCCTGTTATTACTCTGGCTGCCCACATCGTGGGCGGCAGAGAGCGGCTGGCTGCGTTCCCCGGAGAACGACCATGCCAGTGTGCGACTGCGCGCCGATACGTCAGCACAGGGGGAAACCCGTCTGCTGATCGACGTCAAACTGGAAAACGGCTGGAAGACGTACTGGCGCTCGCCGGGTGAAGGTGGCGTTGCGCCTGCCATCGCCTGGCAAGGAGAGATGCCAGCGGTGGACTGGTTCTGGCCGACACCGGCCCGTTTTGACGTCGCCGGTATTACCACCCAGGGCTATCACCAGCAGGTCACGTTTCCACTGACCGTCCGGGGACACACTCCCGCGCGCATTGCCGGTGTGCTGACGCTCTCTACCTGTAGCAACGTGTGTCTGCTGACCGATTATCCGTTTTCGCTTACGGCATCTTCGCAGGATGCCGGGTTCGCGCATGACTATGCTCAGGCGATGGGACGCGTGCCCCTGGCGCAAGGTCTGACGCAAACCCTGAGCGCCGGGGCACGCGACGGTGAGTTGGTCATTGAGGCAGTGCGCAGCGGTGGCTGGACCGCACCCGCGTTGTTCCTTGATAGCGTAGAGGAGGCAGATTTCGCCAAACCGCTTATCCGGGTTGACGGTGACAAACTCCGCGCGACGGTGCCGGTTCACGATAGCTGGGGGGAGGGGGCGCCGAATCTGCGCGGCAAATCGCTCACGCTGGTGTTGGCGGATAACGGCGTGGCGCAGGAGAGCCAGCTTACCATTGGCGATGCGCCGGCGGCGGACACCGCCGGGTTGCCGCTCTGGCAGGTGGTTCTTATGGCGCTGGCGGGCGGACTGATCCTCAACCTGATGCCCTGCGTATTACCGGTGCTGGGGATGAAGCTGGGTTCGATTTTGCTCGTTGAGGAGAAAAACCGTCACCAGATACGACGGCAGTTCCTCGCGTCGGTGGGCGGTATTCTGATCTCCTTCATGGCGCTGGCATTACTGATGACCGTGCTTCGCCTGAGCAATCAGGCGCTGGGCTGGGGGATCCAGTTCCAGAATCCGTGGTTTATCGGCGTGATGGTGCTGGTGATGCTGGCCTTCAGCGCCAGTCTGTTCGGTCTGTTTGAATTTCGCCTGCCGTCATCGATGACCACCCGACTGGCGACTTACGGCGGCAACGGTCTGGCAGGGCATTTCTGGCAGGGCGCATTCGCCACGCTGCTGGCAACACCGTGCAGTGCGCCGTTTCTCGGCACGGCCGTGGCGGTGGCGCTGACGGCACCGCTGCCCGTGCTGTGGGGACTTTTCTTCGCCCTCGGCGTCGGGATGAGTCTGCCGTGGTTGCTGGTTGCGTTACGCCCGGGTCTGGCGCTTTGTCTGCCGAGGCCGGGACGCTGGATGAATGGACTGCGACGCCTGCTCGGACTGATGATGCTCGGTTCGGCCCTCTGGCTGGCAACGCTGCTCCTGCCTCATCTGGGTTTTACGCCTCAGAGCGTAGTGAAAGAGAGTGTCCGCTGGCAACCGCTGAGCGAACAGGCGATAACCGATGCACTCGCACAGCACAAGCGCGTATTCATCGACGTGACCGCCGACTGGTGCATTACCTGCAAGGTCAATAAATACAACGTACTGAACACCGACGCGGTGCAGACGGCGCTACAACAACCGGATGTGGTGGCCCTGCGCGGCGACTGGACGTTGCCGTCTGATGAGATCACGGCATTTCTGAAATCACGCGGCCAGGTTGCCGTTCCCTATAACCAAATTTATGGCCCCGGCTTACCGAAAGGTCAGGCGCTGCCGACGTTATTAACGCGTGACGAACTGCTAAAAACGCTGTCCGAGGCGAAAGGAGAAACACCATGAAGTCCCTGATTATCCTGTTATTTACCCTGTTCAGTGCGTTCAGCCTCGCCAATGAAGCCGCGCCGTTTACCCCGGAGCAGGAAAAACAGATCGAAGCCCTTATTCAGGAGGCGTTGTTTAACGATCCGGCCAGTCCACGCATAGGGGCAAAACAGGCAAAACTGACGCTGGTGAATTTTACCGATTACAACTGCCCGTACTGCAAACAGCTTGACCCGCTGCTGGAGAAACTGGTGGCGAAATACCCGGACGTGGCGGTGATTATCAAACCGCTGCCGTTTAAAGGCGAAAGCTCGGTGCTGTCTGCGCGGACGGCGCTCACCACCTGGCGCGAGCATCCGCAGCAGTTCCTCGCACTGCATGAAAAGCTGATGCAAAAGAAGGGGTATCACACAGACGTCAGCATTAAGCAGGCGCAGGAAAAATCGGCCGCCAGTCCGGTTACGCTGGATGAAAAAAGCAATGAAACGCTGAGCACCAATCTGCAACTGGCGCGACTCGTCGGGGTTCAGGGAACGCCGGCGACGATCGTTGGCGATGAGCTGATCCCTGGTGCTGTCTCCTGGGAAGTCCTTGAGGAGATCGTCAAAGAAAAACGGGCGGTGGCAAATGGTCAGTAAGTTGCGACGTTGGCTGCGTGAAGGTGTGATTTTTCTGCTCCTGCTGGCTGGTGGAATGTGGCTGATGGATGTCTGGCGCGCGCCACAGGCGCCAACGGCTTTCGACAGTACACCGCTTTACACGCTGGATGGCGAACGGGTGACGCTGGCGGCATTAAGTGAGGAGGAGCCGTTGCTCATCTACTTCTGGGCCACCTGGTGTGGCGTTTGCCGCTATACCACGCCGGACGTTGCCCGCTTACAGGCACAAGGGAAAAACGTACTGACCATCGCGCTGCGTTCGGGAGATGAACAAATGCTCACGCACTGGCTGGCGCGCAAAGGCCTCTCTTTTCCGGTGGTCAACGATGCCAATGGCGCACTTTCCCGCAGCTGGGATATCAGCGTCACCCCCACGCTGGTCGTGGTGTCAAAAGGGCAGGTGGTTTCAACCACCAGTGGCTGGACCAGCTATTGGGGGATGCTCATACGGTTGGGGTGGGCGAAAATCAGTTAGGTAAAAAAAACCGGGGAAACCCGGTTTTTTTATGCCATGAAATAGCCGTGAAGACACGCGATTCAAATATTTAAGGTGAAATTTGATCGGGGGTGAACCTATATTTTCTCAGTTTTTATTATTGCAAATGACGATGGGTGATGGCATATCATGTGGCGATATAACGATGTTAATGCTTACAGGGATTATAAAGAAATGCGCAAGGGTAAAATTATTGTTGCATCAATGATGGTGCTTTGTGTCCTTATTTTTCTGATCGCGATCGCCTGGTTTATGTTGTTTCAGGGGGAAATGACGGAACCGACAGCAGAAGAAAAAAATGCCGCTGTTTTACAGGCCGCAGGCTTACTTAAGGCGGATTCCCAGGATAAAAAATCGCGAGATAATCTGTATCAGCGTTTGATTATCGTGCGCACAGTAAATCTGGATTCTGGCGAGTGGGTGACGGATAAAACAGCCACACAGGGATGTAAAAAACTCACACTGGAGCAGGATCCTGCACAGATTCGCCAGCGCTGTACGCTGGCAGACGTTTACCTGGTAAAAGATAAAAATAATAAGATTCAGCAGGTTATCATTCCTGTTGCGGGGAAAGGGGCGAAATCGATGATGCACGCGTTTCTCTCTTTGGGACTGGATGGCCGTACGGTGAACAATCTGTATTATTACCAGCAGCGAGAGACGCCATTTCTGGGTGCCAGAGTGAAAGATGAAAACTGGCGCCAACAATGGCCGGGGAAAAAAGTGGCTGATGATAATGGAACGCCGGCGCTGAAAATAGTACAGGAGAAATCAGAAAAAAATGATGAATATACCGTTGATGGTATTTCAGGTGCGACGCTGACATCGACGGGCGTTGAGAAGAGTATTAACTACTGGATCGGTGAGCAGGGTTATGGCCCATTTTTGCAGCGACTGAAACAAAATCCTGAGATGTTGAATCGATGAATGATGTGCACCTGCGGATAATTTAATTTAAGCCACCAGGCGCAATATCATTAACTCCTTGCGGATTTACGCAACGTAGCCATTCAATTCCTGACGGTGAGTCGGTCTATTACCCGCCGTCAGATTTCGTCCTCCATCACATATCGATGAAATAAATTTACATAAGTTGTCACCCGTTGACATTTTTATGATCCAGGTCATGTACAACGCCAGCAAAAATCGATAATGATAATAATTATCATTTGTGTTCTTTGGTGCATTATTGTGCGTAAGCTTTGCCTCTCACTGCTGGTGACTCTCTTCAGTCTGTTCATAAGCGTTAGCGTATGGGCCGCGACAAACTATGCTCCGTTTATTGAGGATATCGAGCAACGCCTTGATAAAACGGCAGAACTTTATTCACAGCAACAAACCGACGAGGCGCGCCGCACGGTGCAAATGGCCTATTTTGAGGTGTTCGAAAACCTTGAAGGTCCTATCCGCATCAACATCTCCGCCAGCAAAAGTTACGAGATGGAGAGCGCTTTCGGTGAAATCCGCCGGATGATTGGCGAGAAAAAACCGCTCGCAGACGTGCAGTCGCGAATCGACTGGCTGAAGGCATCGCTTCGTGAAGTCGAACCGGTGCTGGACGGCGGGCACCGACTGGTCGCGGAAGAACAGCATAGCGCGCTCACCCGAACGGATATCGCTGTCCACTGGCAAGAGAGCTTCCGTATTATCGACGATCTGCTGGCCCAGGCGGTGAATGACTATCAGGCCGGGAACTACGCTACGGCCAGTCAGCACATTCAGCAGGCGCACTATCAGGGATTCAAGAATTCTGAGATGGAAATGTCGGTCAGGCAGAACCGCTCGGCCAAAGATGCCGCCGCCATCAACCAACAATTTTCCGCGCTGATTGCCCTTGCCGCCCAACCGGAACGCCTCAACGACGTCTCTTATCAGGTCACTACGCTGATACAGGATATCGAGGATATTCTGCCTGGCTTACCGACAACCCGTGACGATCAGCAGGTTGCGGCCCCGCAAACCGCGGACAATGGTCCGGCGGTGGAGGAGGAGAGCTCGCGCACAAACTGGGGTGAAGTGGCCAGCGGAATCAATCAGAGCATTCAGGACGCCATTGCACGTTATCAACGCGGCGAGGCGCAGAATGCCATTCTGGATGTTCAGGACAGCTATTTTGACCGCTTCGAAGCCAGCGGCATGGAAAACAAAATCGGCTCCCGTGATTCAGCGTTCAAAACCACGCTGGAAGCCTACTTCACCCGTCTGGTTAGTCTGATGAAGGCCGGTCAGCCGGTAGAAAGACTCCAGTCAGAAGCCAGCGCACTCGAGCAGGATCTGCAAAAAGCGGTAACGATGCTTGGCGAAGGAGAAGAGACGCAGTGGAGCCTGCTGCTTTACAGCCTGATGATCATCGTCCGTGAAGGGCTGGAAGCTCTGCTGATCGTGGCGGCGATTGTCGCCTACATGGTGAAAAACAATCATCAGGATAAGCTGCCGCTGATCCGCCAGTCGGTGATCGTCGCCCTGATCGCCAGCGTGATCACCGCCGTGATTTTCCAGTTGCTGTTTACCAACTCGGGCGCCAGTCGGGAACTGCTCGAAGGCATCACGATGCTGATTGCGGTGGTGATGCTGTTCTTCATGAGCTACTGGCTGCTGTCCAAAGTGGAAGCCCGACACTGGAAGGCCTGGCTGGAAGGCAAACTGTCTCACTCGCTGACGAAAGGGTCGCTGGTGGGTCTGTGGCTGACCAGTTTCCTCGCGGTCTACCGCGAAGGGGCCGAGACGGTTCTGTTCTACTACGCCCTGATCGGCGATGCCAAAGATGTCGCCGGACATATGGCGATTGGCGCGGGCTTTGTCATTGGCTGTGTCGTGTTACTGGTGGCATGGCTGATTATGCGTTATTCAGTGGTGCGCCTGCCGCTGAAACCCTTCTTTATGTTTACCGGCAGCTTCATGTACCTGATGGCCTTCGTGTTTGCGGGTAAAGGTGTACTGGAACTGGTGGAAGGCAAACTGTTCCAGCCAACGTTGATTAACGGCTTCCCGGAAATCAGCTGGCTGGGGATCTATCCCTATGTGGAAACGCTGTTACCGCAGGCAGTATTACTGCTCGCTGCGCTGGTTGCGCTGTGGGTAATGCGGCGAAAAAGTGCCGTTCCCGGGGAAACAATAAAAAACACTCTGTAGTTGTGATTTTAGACGAGAGGATATGTCTGATGACCATGAAGAAAACCCTGATTGCCAGCGCAGTGATGGCCGGAATTTTCACCGCACCGGCAGCGTTCGCCTTTAAAGAGTACCCGGCGGGCGAGCCGGTCGTGATGAATGAAATGGAGCTGGCCGCCGTTTACCTGCAGCCGATCGATATGGAGCCGCGCGGCATGGGCTTACCGGCAGCCAAAGCCGATATTCACCTTGAGGCGGATATTCACGCGGTCGAAGGCAGTAAAAACGGCTTTGGCGCAGGTGAGTGGATCCCGTATCTGACCATCAGCTACACCCTGGTCAACAGCGATACCGGTGAAAAACAGGAAGGGACGTTTATGCCGATGGTTGCCAGCGATGGTCCTCACTATGGCGCCAACGTCAAGATGATGGGCGTGGGCAACTACAAAGTGACTTACCACATTGAACCGCCGTCAAAAGCGGGTATGCACCGTCACACTGACAGTGACACCGGTGTTGGTCGCTGGTGGAAACCGTTTGATGTGAGCTACGAATTTAAATACGTCGGTCTGAACTAAGAAAACCGATGCGCCGGGATGAACGCTCGTCCCGGCCGAGTCAACCCGCTGTTCTGAGTCGATGTCATGAGTTACTTTTTCGTCACCACGCTACAGGTCTTTTTCTGCATCGCGCTACTCTCCGGTGTTCTCTGGAGCCGAAACGATCCTCCCTCACTGCGCCCTCTGGGCTGGACGCTGCTTATCGGTCTGGCGACTGGCGTACTGGCAGGACTGACGCTTCGGGGATCACAACCGGTACAACTGTTACTGGTGGGAACGGAAGTGATGGTCACGCTGTTGTTTGTGCTCAGCTTCTGGTGGGCGGGAAACCGCGTGCGCTATCTGTGGCAGGGGATTCTGGTCTTTGGCGCGGCGCGTCACTGGGCGCTCGATCCGAATCTCGGTGGCTTAACCAGCACGCATGTCCTGAATACTGAACTGCTGCTGAATTTGACGGCAGTGGTCCTTGCCTTCGCGATCCTCTGTCTGGCGGGCGTGCTTTGCGCCATGCTGCTGCGCCGAATCCGCGTCCTGTACTGGCCGTTCACCCTCATTCTGCTGGTTATGCTGTGGCTGCCGTTAAGCGGTAATGTGCTGTTGCTGTTGATGAAGCTACAGGTGCTGCCGCTGGCGAAATCGCTGCTGAGCTTTGTGGCGAAAGTGACCAATAATGCCCCGGCCTATAACTGGATGGCGGTGGGATTACTGCTGATTCTGGCGCTGTGCTGGCTGCCGTCGTTACTGAGCGCCCATCGCCAGACGCGGGCAACAGAAGAACCGATCGCTCATCGCCTGGCGCTGGCGCAGCGGCGTAATGCGCTGCGGCTTTGGCTGGTCACCCTCGGCTGCGCCGTGGTAGTGATTGCCGGACAACTGTGGTGGGACAACGTCGCGTCTCAGCCGCCGCAGCTTTCGCAAGCCATCCCGGTAACGCTCGCCAGCGACGGCAGTGTCCATCTGCCCGTTGAACAACTGCGTGACGGTAAGCTGCATCGCTTTGTCTGGGTGGCAGACGATGGCAAAGCCGTGCGCTTTTTCATCATCAACCGTTATCCCGACAAACTGCGCTTTGGCGTGGTGTTTGATGCCTGTCTGCTGTGCGGCGATCAGGGCTACGTGATGGAAGGCAATCAGGTCATTTGCGTCGCCTGCGGGGTACACATTTTTATCCCTTCCATTGGCAAGCCCGGCGGCTGCAATCCGGTGCCGATTGAAAACTGGCACAACGATGAAAAAGAGTTGGTGATCCCCGGTAAAGAACTGGCCGCTGGCGTGAACTACTTTTCGACGGTGATGACCATTCAGGTGACCGATCCGGTTGATAATTCAACGCTGACCAATACCTCGGCAGATTTCAAATACAGCTACGGCGGTAAGACCTGGTTCTTCTCATCCGAAGCAAACTACGACCGTTTTCGCAAAACGCCAGAACAGTTTGTCCCTGCTGAACTGAGGGAGGAGTAACGATGCTGTGGCGAATGTTACGACAATCCTGGGGACGCAACCTGCGGCGCAAAGGGCTGGCGATTATCACCGTGTTTCTTGCAGCCAGCCTGATCTCGGCGCTGCTGGCGGTGTCTATCGACATCGGCGACAAAATGTCGAGGGAGCTCAAATCCTACGGTGCGAACATCCTGATTGAGCCTGCCGGACAAGCGGCATTGCCTGCGCTGTTCAGCGAAAGCAGCAATCCGCTCTCAGGGCAGGATTTCCTTGATGAAGCTGAATTGCCGAATATCAAAGATATTTTCTGGCGCAATAACATTGTCGGTTTTGCGCCGATGCTGGGCGGTGAAGTCACCGTCAACGGCACCGCGGTGCGCATTCTGGGGACCTTCTTCAGTCAACCGGTCGATATTCCGGATGAAGAGGGGTACGAAACCGGGCAGAAGACGGTCAGCCCGTTCTGGCAGGTGACCGGCGACTGGCCGCAGGAAGGTGAGAACAGTCCGCCACAAACGCTGGTGGGGCACGCGCTGGCGCGTCAAACAGGATGGAAAACGGGCGATACGCTGATATTAACCAACGCGGACAAGACAATTAATGTGACGGTGAGCGGGATCCTATCCAGCGGCGGCGATGAAGATAGCCAACTGGTAATGCCGCTCGCGACCGCGCAGACATTGCTGGGGCTGCCCGGCAAAGTGCAGGCCATTCGTGTGTCGGCGCTGACGGTACCGGAAAATGAGCTTTCACGTCGCGCGCGGGAAAATCTGGATGCACTTAATGCGGAAGAGTACGACCTCTGGTACTGCACTGCTTATGTTTCTTCTATCGCCCACCAACTGGAGGAGGCGATCTCCGGGGCGGAGGTGCGTCCGGTCTGGCAGGTCGCCGCATCTGAAGGGGTGGTGATTGATAAAATTCAATTGCTGATGGCGGTGGTGACGATTGCTGCGCTGGCGGCATCGGCAATGGGGATCGCCTCGCTGATGACCAGCACCATTATGGAACGCGCCAAAGAGATCGGTCTGATGAAGGCGCTTGGCGCGCGCCAGTGGCAGATCATGCTGCTTTTTTACCTCGAAGCCGCCTCCAGTGGGCTGGCGGGCGGGGCACTGGGCTGCGTTGCCGGATGGGGACTGGCAAAAGCGATTGGCGTGATGCTGTTCGACGCGCCGCTCGATTTTGCCTGGATTGTGGTGCCGTGCGTGCTGGTGGTTGCGGTGCTGATTGCCCTGATCGGAACCTGGTTCCCGGCACGGCGTATTGCCCGACTCTATCCCGTGGAGGTGCTGTATGGCCGCTAAACAGACAATGCTCTGGCTGCTGGTATGGCGGGCGCTACGCCTGCGCTTTCAGCGGGTCAGCGTGGTTTTTGCCGCACTGATGGTGGGAGCGACCATCGTGACGGCGCTGAGCGCCGTATGGTTCGACATCAACACCAAAATGAGTGAAGAACTGCGCACCTTCGGCGCTAACTTCTACATCGGGCCGGGGCACGGCGCGAGTATGCCGCAGCAGGCGCTACAGACTATTCTGGATGACGCACCGCCGGGGCTGGTTCACGGCGCCAGTCCGTGGCTGTACGGCATGGCGCGTACTGAACTGGAAAAAGTGGTGATCGTCGGCGTCTGGTTCGAATCGTTGCAAAAACTGGTGCCCTACTGGCAGGTTCAGGGCAGCTGGATTGGCGTCAGCTTTGACGATCGCAACGCGATGATTGGCGTCAAGCTGGCGGAGCGCCTTAACGTTCAGCCCGGCGATAACGTCACGCTGGTCGATCATAATCAGCGAAAAAATCTGCAGATTAAAGGCATTGTCGAAGCCGGTGACGCCACGGACAACATGCTGATCGTCAGCCTCGACGTGGCGCAAGCCTGGCTGCATCAGCCAGGAAAAATCAGCCACGGCCTGTTGAGCGTCAGTAATGATGTCGGCCAGGTTGATCGCTATGCCAGCCGTCTGCAAAGCCAGTATCCGGATCTGGAGATTCGCCCGGTACGTAAGGTATCCGCCTCCGAAGGGCAGGTGCTGGATAAGATCAAAGGGTTGATGGGACTGGTCTCACTGGTGATTCTGGCGCTCTCTTCACTGTGCGTGAATACCACCCTGATGGCGATCGTCGGCGAACGTGCCCGCGAGTTTGCCCTGCAAAAAGCGCTGGGCGCCAGCAATGGTGACATCGTACGGCAAATCTTGCTGGAAACCTGCATTATCGCCCTTGCGGCCGTGGTGTGCGGCTGGTTATTGGGTTATCTGCTGGCGCAACTGTTGGGACTGACGGTATTCAACGCGGCGATCTCGCTGCGTCTGCCGGTGCTGCCCATCACCCTCGTATTGTCTTTACTGGTCGCCATTCTGGCGGCGATTGTTCCGGTACGACGCGCGGTCAGCGTCGAACCCGCTAAAGTGCTGAAAGGAGAGTAGCGCCATGTCCGTGACGCAGATTCCACAGGTGGCGATCGAAACACGTCACCTCTATAAACGGTTTGGCGACGTTACCGCCCTGGATGATATTAACCTGCGGATTACGCAAGGGGAGTTCGTCGCCATCATGGGCGCTTCCGGTTCCGGGAAAACGACGCTGATGAACATTCTCACCTGTCTGGATACCGCAACCGAAGGTCAGGTGTTCCTTGACGGAACGGATGCCGCCGCGCTGGACGAAGAGGGACGGCGTCGTTTTCGTGCCGAGAAGATTGGTCTGGTGTTCCAGCAATTCCATCTCATTCCCTTTTTAACCGCGCTGGAAAATATCATGCTGGCACAGCACTACCACAGCGTGGTGGACGAGGCAGCAGCCAGAAAAGTACTGGAACAGGTCGGCCTTGGGCACCGCGTCACCCACTTACCCAGCCAGCTTTCCGGCGGGGAGCAGCAGCGCGTCTGTATTGCGAGGGCGTTGGTGAATGAACCGCCGGTCATTTTTGCGGATGAACCGACGGGCAACCTCGATGAAGAGAATGAACAGCGGGTGTTGGATTTGCTTACCGATCTGCACCGTCAGGGGCGCACCATAGTCATGGTGACGCATAACCCGGCGCTTGGGCAGTTTGCCGATCGCATTTTGCGTCTGCAACACGGGAAGTATCAGGGAGAGGAGGCGATGCAACATGCGCTGGCTTAACGTTTTTATTCTCTCGCTGGTGGTATTGCTCAGTGGCTGTAAAGAGGAAAAACTGGCAGTAGGCGAAACGGCCCCGGCGCTGGCGGCCTTCGATTTACAGGGCAAGGCGTCCGGACTGGATCGCTGGCAGGGCAAAGCCGTCTACCTGAACTTCTGGTCGGCAGGCTGCGGTGGCTGTCTGGCGGAGATGGATTCGCTGGAAACGCTCAGCCAGAAATGGGGCGATAACGTCGTAGTGGTGGCGGTGAATACCGATCCGGGTACGGTCAGCCTGGATGCGCTACTGGCGAAGCATCAGGTGTCGTATCCGGTCCTTCGCGATCAGATGAAGATTACTCAGGAACGATATCAGGTCATCGGCACGCCGACCTCGGTCCTGATTGACCCACAAGGCCGGGTGCTGGAGTGGCATCAGGGAATGCGTAAACCGGCGGAATTAGCCGCCACGTTCGCCCGTCTCGCAGGGCAATAAGTTTTCGGTGGAGGGATACCGCTGATGGCATTTATCTGGAACGACGAGAATCTGGCTCTCCTGCGTGAAAACGCGGGCGTTCTTTCGACCCAGCACATTGCGCAGATGTTGTGCACCAATGTCACCGTGGTGCGCAATATGGCTTACCGGCTGAAACTCAGTTTGCGTGTGTCGGCGTATAACCAGAAGAGAATTCAACAGGTACAGGCGCTGTATGAATCCGATGAACCGCTGACCATGAAGGCGATTGCCGCGCGGACCGGGCTCACGTTCAGCACGGTGCAGTACATCGTCTATGTCAAACTAAAACATAAGCCCTATGCCACTCGCGAATTTATCGCATTCGAAACGCAGGATGCGGTGCATTACCGCGTGCAAAAAGAGTTTGTCGATACCGAGCGTTCGCGACTGCAGCAACCGATGGATAACAGCCGTTTTCAGGACCTGTATCTCAAAGACGGGACAGCCTACTGCGCGCGTAACATTCGCCATGAAGTCATTATCTCTGAATAGCTGAAATCACATTTCGTTCGCTGACGAAGCAAGCATCGTCGCGAGCATTCAGGATGGGTCATCTTCTCCTCACAGGACTCTGAAGCATGACCCTTCTTTTTGCATTCGGCCCCGACCAGGTTGTGATGATTGCCTTGACCTTTGTTCTTGCGGGAATGGTGAAAGGTGTCACCGGCATGGGACTGCCCACCGTGGCGATGGGGATCCTCGGTTCGCTGATCTCACCGGTTGCGGCGGCGGCTATGCTGTTGTTGCCTTCGCTGGTCAGCAATCTGTTTCAGTTTGGCGGCGGCGGAAATACCCGGATGTTGCTAAAGCGTCTCTGGCCGATGCTGCTAACGGTGGTGATTGCTACACTGTTGGCCAGCGTCTGGATCACCGGTGGCGATACCTCCCGCACGCAGTTTGCGCTGGGGCTGGCGCTGATGGTGTATGCGCTCTGGACCCTGGCGGGAAAACGGATTGCGGTCGCACCGCAGCGTGAAAAACCGCTCTCACTGGTCGTCGGATTCGCCACGGGGTTGTTAACTGGCGGCACGGGTGTCTTTGTGATGCCGGCGGTGCCGTGGATCCAGTCGCTGGGCTTTGAGAAGGATGAACTGGTTCAGGCGCTCGGTATCTCTTTTACCTTTTCCACGTTGGC
Source organism: Citrobacter sp. (assembly GCA_019415335.1). The sequence continues at coordinate 55,493 of DXKH01000055.1, forward strand.
ATTGGCACTTGGGTTGTGGTGGCACGGCGCGCTCCCCGTGCAGTCGCTGAACCTATCGGCATTCGCCATCATTCCGGCCTTGATCGGCCAGTGGGCAGGTACTCGTATCCGGCGGGTTATCTCGCCCGTTGTCTTTAAACGCTGTTTTCTGTTTTGTCTGATGGGACTCAGTAGCGAAATGATGCTCCGTGCTGTGACTTAATGACAAAATCGTGCCATGGTTAACCCCTCCCCAAGGCTGAGAGGTCTGTATGACATCAGTAGTCGTAGATGAAGAAGACGGCGAACTGGAATCGCGAATGGCGCTGACGGCGGCGGTGATGGCGGATAAATCGCGATCCCGGATGCTGTGTGCGCTGATGGACGGTCGGGCATGGACGGCGACGGAACTGAGCGCGGTGGCGGATATTTCCGCGTCTACCGCCAGTGCGCATCTGGCCCGTCTGTGCGAGCAGCAGTTTGTGGTTTCCCTCGCCCAGGGGCGGCACCGCTATTTTCGCCTCGCAAGTGCAGACATAGCCGAACTGCTGGAGCGCCTGATGGGCGTCGCCTGGGCATCAACGGCGTCGCGAAAAATTACCACGCCGCTGAGTCTACGTCAGGCCCGAACCTGTTATGACCATCTGGCGGGGGAAGTGGCCGTGATGCTGTTTGATACGCTGGTTTCCCGCCACTGGCTGACGGCGGATGGCGAAACCCTGACGCCTCTGGGTGAGGAGAAACTGGCAGAACTGGGCATTGTGGTACAGGCTGGCGCGTCACGACGCAAATTTAGCTGTGGCTGTCTGGACTGGAGTGAACGACGTTATCATCTGGGCGGCGTGCTCGGCGCGGCGCTACTGAGCTGGTTTACCGGACAGCGGTGGATCAAAACGGCACCGGGAAGCCGCCATGTCACCTTCACGCCCTCCGGGATCCGCAAGCTGCAAATGATATTTGGCATCAATATGATGCGCTGAATCCCCGTTTTGCGGTCTCGTTCCCGGAAACGTGTCATATATCTGTCACACTTATGAATGACGAATAACAACACGAGGTCGTAGTGATGAACAAAACGTTAATTGCCGCTGCTGTGGCAGGGATTGTGATGTTGTCTTCTGCAGCACAGGCGCAGCCCGCACCGGAAGGCTATCAGCTACAACAAGTATTGATGATGAGTCGACACAACTTACGCGCGCCGCTGGCGAATAATGGCAGCGTGCTGGAACAGTCCACGCCGAATAAGTGGCCTGAATGGGATGTGCCGGGCGGACAGCTCACCACCAAAGGTGGCGTGCTGGAAGTGTATATGGGTCATTACATGCGGGAATGGCTGGCAGAGCAGGGGGTGGTGAAATCCGGCGAGTGCCCGGCACCGGATACGGTCTATACCTATGCCAACAGTCTGCAGCGTACGGTCGCGACCGCCCAGTTCTTTATCACCGGCGCGTTCCCCGGTTGTGATATCCCGGTGCATCACCAGGAAAAAATGGGCACCATGGACCCGACCTTTAACCCGGTGATCACCGATGACTCGGCGGCCTTCCGTGAGAAAGCCGTGCAGGCGATGGAAAAAGAGCGCAGCCAGATGCAACTTGATGACAGCTACAAGTTGCTGGAGCAGATGATCAACTACAAAGACTCGCCATCGTGCAAGGAAAAACAGCAGTGTTCTCTGACTGAGGCCAAAGACACCTTTAGCGCGAACGATGAGCAGGAGCCAGGCGTCTCCGGACCGCTGAAAGTGGGTAACTCGCTGGTGGACGCCTTCACGCTGCAATACTACGAAGGATTCCCGATGGATCAGGTAGCCTGGGGCGAAATTAAATCCGATCAACAGTGGAAGGTGTTGTCGAAACTGAAAAATGGCTACCAGGACAGCCTGTTTACCTCGCCGGAGGTCGCGCGCAATGTGGCGAAACCGCTGGTGAAATACATCGACAAAGCGCTGGTGACCGAACAGGCGAAAGCGCCGAAAATCACCGTGCTGGTAGGGCATGATTCAAACATCGCCTCGCTGCTCACGGCACTGGAGTTCAAACCCTACCAGTTACACGATCAGAACGAACGCACGCCGATTGGCGGCAAAATTGTCTTCCAGCGCTGGCATGACACGAAGGCCAACCGCGATCTGATGAAAATTGAGTATGTGTATCAGAGTTCAGATCAACTGCGTAATGCGGAGGTGATGACGCTGAAAGCCCCGGCGCAACGCGTGACCCTGGAGCTGAAAGGATGTCCGATTGATGCGAACGGTTTCTGTCCGATCGACAAGTTTGACGTGCTGTTGAATGAGGCGGCGAAATAAGTGAGATTCCCCCGCGTGTGCGGGGGAATTAACGGATTACACGTTTTTGCGTTCGATGGTTTGTTCGCCCCAGAAGAGCGCATCTTTATCTGTCTTATCAAAGGCTTTGATGAGCACTTCATCGCTGCCTTCTTCCCAAATTTTTTCTGCCAGCTTCTCGTCATATCCGGCAACTTCAAATATGGCCTCGGCTATTTCCGGCGATGTATTGCGCAGACTTGCCCACTCACCGACGTGATGAGCCTTCGCTTCTTGAGTTGGCATTCTTATCCTCCCGTTGAAGATTAGCCGTTGAGCTTCACTGCCAGACCGGCAACGTATTCGCCCTGATAACGTGCGATAGAGAGCTCTTCCTGACTGGGCTGGCGTGAACCGTCACCACCGGCAATGGTCGTTGCGCCATAAGGTGTACCACCGCGAACCTGCGAAACATCGAACAGTTCCTGCGCGGCGTAGCCGATGGGCACAATCACCATCCCATGATGGGCAAGTGTAGTCCATGTGGACGTAATCGTTTGTTCCTGGCCGCCGCCTGTCCCGGTAGAACTGAAAACGCTGGCGAGTTTGCCATACAGCGCGCCGGACGCCCACAATCCGCCCGTCTGATCCAGGAAGGTACGCATCTGGCCTGACATATTGCCAAAGCGCGTTGGCGTACCAAAAATAATGGCGTCGTAATCAGCCAGTTCCTGCGGGGTTGCGACGGGGGCATTTTGAGTTTTACCGCCAGCTTTAGCGAAGATTTCCGCCTGCATCGTTTCTGGTACGCGTTTGATGGTGACCTCCGCGCCATTGACTTTGCTTACTCCTTCTGCCACCGCATGTGCCATCGTTTCGATGTGTCCGTACATGGAATAATAAAGCACCAGAACTTTTGCCATTTGCACTACTCCTCGGTTTATCGAAAGCAGCTTATTGCTGCACTTATTTTAAGATAAGTCGTGTCGACGAGAGTGCAAGCCTTAGAAACATTTCTTTGATTTATAATAAATTTCATCATGATATTAGGCGTCCCCACACCAACAGCGCGTTCTGAATTATCATGAAACATTTTTTCCGCACCGGCTTTCTTTTGCCATAAGAAACAATTATGCGGCTTGCTCACGGCGGTAGAGCCATACGCGGGCTAAGATATTACAGAATGTTACGAATCTACTCATCCATGGGCTGTGTTCACTATGCTTAGTTCCACGCGGTGATTATTATGACAGGGGTCATACGCCGTGAGGGGAGACTCCCCGACACCTGGGCACGACGATGTCTAATCAATGACGGAGGTCAGTCATGGCAAACCATCGAGGCGGCTCCGGCAATTTTGCCGAAGACCGTGAAAGAGCATCAGAAGCAGGTCGTAAAGGTGGTCAGCACAGTGGGGGAAATTTCAAGAATGACCCGCAGCGTGCATCAGAAGCCGGTAAGAAAGGGGGCAAAAGTAGCCACGGCAACCGCAATTCGTAACGACCTGGCTTGCTACCCCAGAAAATCATCACGGAAGCATCCCATCCCTGCGTGATGATGCCAACGCCGCCGGATCCCCGGCGGTTTTTTTTGCCTCTCAGGTTGAACTGAAATGAAACGCCCCGCAGACTATGCGCCACTGCCAGATTCACGGAACAAGGAGAGGGCATGGTTCAACATGCGGAGAAAAAACCAGGTAAACGCTCGCAGGCAGTCAACGCGAAACGCGAGGCGATTCTGACGGCGGCATTAAATACGTTTTCACAATATGGCTTTCACGGCACACGCCTTGAACAAATTGCCGAACAGGCCGGCGTCTCCAAAACCAATCTCCTCTATTACTACCCGTCAAAAGAGGCGCTGTATGTCGCGGTGCTGCGACAGATTCTGGATATCTGGCTGGCGCCCTTAAAAGCGTTTCGGGAAGATTTTGCGCCACTGGCCGCCATTGAAGAGTACATCCGGCTGAAGCTGGAAGTGTCCCGTGATTACCCTCAGGCCTCGCGCCTTTTTTGCATGGAGATGCTGGCTGGCGCACCGCTGTTACTGGATGAATTGACCGGGGATCTGAAAACGCTGATTGATGAAAAGTCTGCACTGATTGCCGGGTGGGTGAAGAGTGGCAAACTGGCGCCGATCGATCCGCACCATCTGATCTTCATGATTTGGGCTTCAACACAGCATTACGCCGACTTTGCGCCTCAGGTTGAGGCGGTGACGGGCGCAACGCTGCGTGACGAAACCTTTTTTAATCAGACGGTTGAAAATGTTCAGCGCATGATTATTGAGGGAATTCGCGTCCGTTAATTGGCTGGCGGCAGCGGGCAGCTCATGTCGCCTTCTTCGCACTGTAGCAGCGAGGCGAGAAACGCTTCGCGTTCGGCGCTTTTATCCGCCAGACACTGATTAGCGATCATCGTCTGAGCGCTACCTCCCTCGGTGCCGGAGCTAATGAGCGCGCAGTCGGCGTCACGCATGGCGATCCACGCGGTCTGCGCCTTCTTCAGCAGTTCCTGCTGTGGCGGGGCCGCGCGTTGCAGCGCATTCTGATACGTTTCATTCAGTTCTTTGTCTGCCGCCTGGTACTGTGTGACAGCACAAGTATTCATTTCTGCTTGCGTGCTGGCATTTGCACAGTCATCGGCCAGCGCCTGACTGCTGAGCAACAGCGCAGCGCAGGTGAGTAGTATTCGTTTCATTATTCCCTCTGGATCCATAAAAAAAGGCCCCGTTTCCGGAGCCTTAATTAACCACAGCCTTAGCCAATTGTCATCAGGCTTGCGTTACCTCCGGCGGCAGCCGTATTCACGCTCAGCGAACGCTCGACATACAGCCGTTCCAGCAGAATATTGCTTTCGCCGCGGGCGAAACCTTGCACCGAGACAATCGCGCCTTCACGGGCTGCAACCGCTTCGCACAAGGCGCGAAGCTGATCGGAATCACCGTGGAAGATCACTGCATCAAACGGCTGCGTCGTCAGTCCTTCGGTTTTCGCAAACGCAATACGGGCGGAAACCGCTGCCGGTAGACGTTTCGCCAGGTCACGATGGAAGGCATCGTCAGGCCACAAAATCAGACTACCGACCGAGGTGACGGCGGCAAGCTGCACCAGCGCATCCTGCTCATCATCGGCAATACACAGCACGCGCTCACGCGGTAACAGCGTCCAGGTATTACGCTCCCCGGTTGGCCCCGGCAGCAGACGCTGCGTACCGGCCTGCGCCAGTTCGCCAAACTGCTGGCAGAGTTGGCGCAACGCGGGGCGATCGGCTGCCCACTCGCTGAGTGCTTCCAGCGGCTGGATCAGTACAGCTTTGAGCTGGGCATCCACCGGGTAGTCTGCATCCTGACGCGCCAGGGTGATGGACAGCGCATTCTCCGGACGGTTTGCCAGCAGACGATAGAGATAGAGCGGACCACCGGCTTTCGGACCGGTCCCCGACAGTCCTTCGCCACCGAACGGTTGTACGCCGACGACCGCCCCCACCATATTACGGTTGACGTACAGGTTGCCCACGTGCGCCGAGCCGGTGACCTGGGCAATGGTTTCATCGATACGGGTGTGAACGCCCAGCGTCAGACCGTAGCCAGAGGCGTTGATCTGTGCAATCAGCGCGTCCAGGTCGTTGCGGTTGTAACGGACAACGTGCAGAACCGGGCCGAAGACCTCTTTTTGCAACTCATCAACGCTTTCCAGTTCGATCAGGGTCGGCGCAACGAATGTGCCGCTCTGCCATTCACGGGCATCCTCGCTGTTTTCGCGCGCCGCCTGGAACACGGGGCGACCTTTCGCCCGCATGGCCTGAATGTGCTGTTCAATATTGGATTTGGCTTCACTGTCGATGACCGGACCGATATCAGTAGTCAGACGCCCCGGGTTGCCCATCCGACATTCGGCCATCGCGCCACGCAGCATTTTCAGCGTGTGGTCGGCGATATCATCCTGCAAGCAGAGCACGCGCAGCGCGGAGCAGCGTTGTCCGGCGCTATCAAACGCCGAAGACAGCACGTCGACCACCACCTGTTCGGTGAGGGCGGAGGAGTCGACGATCATCGCATTCATGCCGCCCGTTTCGGCGATCAGCGGAATCGGACGCCCCTGTGCATCCAGACGCGTTGCGATGTTACGTTGCAGCAGCGTCGCCACCTCGGTAGAACCGGTAAACATCACGCCGCGCACACGGCTGTCAGAGGTCAGTTGCGCGCCTACCGTTTCACCCCGACCAGGCAGCAGTTGCACCACGCCCGGAGGAACGCCAGCTTCCAGCAGGATAGCAATACCCTGGGCGGCGATAAGCGGTGTCTGTTCCGCGGGTTTTGCCAGTACGCTGTTGCCTGCGGCCAGCGCGGCGGCAATCTGTCCGCTGAAGATAGCCAGCGGGAAGTTCCACGGGCTGATACAGACGACCGGACCGAGCGGACGATGGGTCTCATTATCAAAATCGTCGCGCACCTGACCGGCGTAATAGTGCAGGAAGTCTACCGCTTCACGTACTTCGGCAATGGCGTTGGCGAAGCTTTTACCGGCTTCGCGGACCAGAATGCCGATCAACTGTTGCATCTGGCCTTCCATCAACACGGCAGCGCGATGGAGAATGGCAGCACGTTCTTGCGGCGGCGTCGCAAACCAGATAGGGGCATTGTTCACCGCACTTTGCAGCGCCTGTTCCACTTCGGCTTCACTGGCTTCACGGACATAGCCCACAATGTCTTTCGGCTCTGCCGGGTTGACCACCGGGCTCAATTCACCCTCGGCAACCGGGGATTCAAGCATCGGCAACGCCCGCCATTTTTGCAGCGCGCTGTTGAGCAGGGCAGAGGAGAGTGAGGCCAGACGATGCTCGTTGGAAAGATCCAGACCGGCAGAGTTATCGCGGCCTTTGCCGTACAGAGAGCGCGGCAGGGCGATTTTCGGATGCGGCAGGCCGGTCTGACCTTCCTGTTGCGCCAGTTTCTCGACGGCTTCGACCGGATCGGCTACCAGTTCGTCCAGCGGCAGCGTGGTATCCGCGATACGGTTAACAAAGGAGGTGTTGGCCCCGTTTTCCAGCAGACGACGCACCAGATACGCCAGCAGCGTTTCATGGGTGCCGACCGGTGCATAAATGCGGCACGGACGGTTCAGTTTGCCATCCGCCACTTTACCGGTGACCTGTTCGTACAACGGCTCACCCATCCCGTGCAGGCACTGGAACTCATACTGACCTGGATAGTAGTTCTGCCCGGCCAACTGATAAATGGCCGCCAGCGTATGGGCGTTGTGGGTCGCAAATTGCGGGTAGATCAGGTTCGGTACGGCGAGAAGTTTTTTCGCACAGGCGAGATAAGAGACGTCGGTGTAGACCTTGCGCGTGTAAACCGGATAACCTTCCAGGCCGTCCATCTGGGCGCGTTTGATCTCGCTATCCCAGTAGGCGCCTTTAACCAGACGGATCATCAGACGACGACGGCTGCGGGTGGCCAGATCGATCAGATAATCGATGACGAACGGGCAGCGTTTCTGGTACGCCTGAATGACGAAACCAATACCGTTCCAGCCAGCCAGTTCAGGTTCAAAACACAGTTTTTCCAGCAGATCGAGGGAGATCTCCAGACGGTCAGCCTCTTCGGCATCGATATTGATACCGATATCGTACTGGCGCGCCAGTAGCGTCAGCGACTTCAGGCGCGGATAGAGCTCTTCCATCACCCGATCGTACTGGGCGCGGCTGTAACGCGGATGCAGGGCGGAGAGCTTGATAGAGATCCCCGGACCTTCATAAATTCCGCGTCCGTTCGACGCTTTACCAATCGCATGAATCGCCTGCTGATAGGAGACCATATAAGCCTGCGCATCGGCCGCGGTCAGTGCGGCTTCCCCCAGCATATCGTAGGAGTAACGGAAACCTTTTTCTTCCAGCTTACGGGCATTTGCCAGCGCTTCGGCAATGGTTTCGCCAGTGACGAACTGTTCACCCATCAGGCGCATCGCCATATCGACGCCTTTACGGATCAGCGGTTCACCGCTCTTGCCGATAATGCGGTTCAGGGAGCGCGAAAGGCTGGCTTCGTTATGGGTGGAGACCAGACGACCGGTAAACAGCAAGCCCCAGGTTGCCGCGTTGACGAATAGCGACGGACTACGACCAATGTGCGACTGCCAGTTACCGTTGCTGATCTTGTCGCGGATTAAGGCATCGCGCGTGGCTTTATCCGGGATACGCAGCAGCGCTTCCGCCAGACACATCAGTGCCACCCCTTCCTGCGAAGAGAGAGAAAACTCCTGCAGCAAGCCCTGTACCATCCCGGCACGGCCGCTGGCTGTTTTCTGATTACGCAGTTTATCCGCCAACTGGTAAGCCAGCTTATGAGCTTGTTCGGCCACCGGCTGCGGCAGACGCGCCTGCTCCATCAACATTGAAACAGCGTCGGTTTCTGAGCGGCGGTACGCGGCAGTGATGGCGGAACGCGAGACCGATTGAGGGAGGATCTGTTCGGCAAATTCCAGGAAAGGCTGATGGATCTCTTCCTGCGGTGCCGTGGACTCATCACCTTCGTTGGCGGCTCCGGCTAATAGCGCAGGAAGTTCTGGCAGCGTGTCATCGTTTTCCAGTTTTTCCAGGTAATTAAAGATTGCCTGCTTAATCAACCAGTGCGGGGTGCGATCAATTCGCGTTGCCGCTGACTTAATGCGCTCGCGCGTTGCGTCATCCAGTTTAACCCCCATCGTGGTGGTTCCCATGCCATCTGCTCCTGTTGTTCGATAATGTACTGCGTGTGGTTATCGAGAAATATCCACTATGTTGCAACTTTGTGCAACCACGTTAAATGTGACCTGTGCGACAAGCTTAAAAATGAATGAAATGTTAATAAAAGAAAAAGGTATGACGTTGGGTAAAGTAATAACGCTATCTTTTTCTCTGCGGCAGTTAACACTTTTAAAAGGTGCAACCTAAAAAAATGTGAGAGAGTGCAACCTGGCGGAAAATAGTATTCATCGGCAGCAAAATTTGATGTAAATGGTGTGTTAAATCGATTGTGAATGACTCACGCTTCCGGCAGGATACGGTCGCCTGAGAAATACAACATGCTTTGCCACGTTCCGGCAGGGCAATAAAACAGAAGAGTCTGGAGAGTTTATGGCAATTAGCACACCGATGCTGGTGACGTTCTGTGTCTATATTTTTGGCATGATATTGATTGGTTTTATCGCCTGGCGTTCAACCAAGAACTTTGATGATTATATTTTGGGGGGCCGCAGTCTTGGGCCGTTTGTGACGGCGTTATCCGCAGGCGCATCGGATATGAGCGGCTGGCTGTTGATGGGTTTACCGGGCGCGATTTTCATTTCGGGAATTTCAGAAAGCTGGATTGCCATCGGGCTGACGGTAGGGGCATGGATCAACTGGAAACTGGTGGCCGGGCGTCTTCGTGTGCATACCGAACATAATAATAACGCCCTGACGTTGCCGGACTATTTCACCGGGCGCTTTGAAGACAACAGCCGGGTTCTGCGCATTATCTCCGCGCTGGTGATTTTGCTGTTCTTCACCATTTACTGTGCATCCGGCATTGTGGCAGGGGCGCGTCTGTTTGAAAGCACCTTTGGTATGAGCTACGAAACTGCACTGTGGGCGGGTGCGGCAGCCACCATCCTCTATACCTTTATTGGCGGATTCCTCGCGGTAAGCTGGACGGATACCGTGCAGGCGAGCCTGATGATTTTTGCGCTGATCCTGACACCGGTGATCGTCATCATCAGCGTTGGGGGCTTTGGCGATTCGCTGGAAGTCATCAAGCAGAAGAGCATTGAGAACGTCGATATGCTCAAGGGGCTGAACTTCATCGCCATCATTTCCCTGATGGGCTGGGGACTGGGTTACTTTGGCCAGCCACACATTCTGGCGCGCTTTATGGCGGCGGATTCCCACCACAGCATCGTTCATGCTCGCCGTATCAGCATGACCTGGATGATCCTCTGTCTGGCGGGCGCGGTTGCGGTCGGTTTCTTCGGTATCGCCTACTTCAACAACAATCCGGCGCTGGCGGGTTCAGTGAATCAGAACGCGGAGCGCGTGTTCATCGAACTGGCGCAAATCCTGTTTAATCCGTGGATTGCCGGTATCCTGCTGTCTGCGATTCTCGCGGCGGTGATGTCAACGCTGAGCTGTCAGCTGCTGGTGTGTTCCAGCGCTATTACCGAGGATCTGTACAAAGCGTTCCTGCGTAAAGGTGCCAGCCAGCAGGAGCTGGTCTGGGTCGGGCGCATTATGGTGCTGGTGGTCGCGCTGGTGGCTATCGCTCTGGCGGCGAACCCGGAGAACCGGGTGCTGGGTCTGGTGAGCTACGCCTGGGCTGGTTTCGGCGCCGCGTTTGGTCCGGTGGTGCTGTTCTCGGTGATGTGGTCGCGTATGACCCGCAACGGTGCGCTGGCCGGGATGATTATTGGTGCGCTGACGGTGATCGTCTGGAAACATTTCGGTTGGCTGGGTCTGTACGAAATCATTCCGGGCTTTATCTTTGGCAGCGTCGGTATCGTCGCCTTCAGCCTGTTGGGTAAAGCGCCATCGTCGGCGATGCTCAAACGCTTTGCTGAGGCGGACGCGCACTATCATTCCGCACCGCCGTCGCGCTTGCAGGAAAGCTAACATCGTAGTCCACTGACTTTCAGGCCCGCTTCGTGCGGGCTTTTTTGACTTTTTCAGCGCTCGCTTCCTGCCATAACCATTAACCCGCTAAGTGTTTACATTCTGACATCATTATCATTACATTCTGCTTGAGTTTTCTTTTGCCGTAATGATAATCACTATCACTGTAATTTACCTTTCTTTGCATCAGTTGACTAAGAATAACGTTTAAGGGTGTCTGGCATGTTTGTTCCGTTTCTAATTATGTTGCGTGAAGGGCTTGAAGCCGCGCTGATTGTCAGCCTGATTGCCAGTTATCTGAAACGCACCCAACGAGGTCGTTGGATTGGGGTTATGTGGATTGGCGTATTTCTGGCGGCGGCGCTGTGTCTCGGCCTTGGGATCTTCATCAACGAGACCACCGGTGAGTTTCCGCAGAAGGAGCAGGAGCTGTTCGAAGGTATCGTCGCGGTGATTGCCGTGGTGATCCTCACCTGGATGGTGTTCTGGATGCGTAAGGTTTCACGCAACGTCAAAGTACAACTGGAGCAGGCAGTCGACAGCGCCTTACAGCGCGGCAATCATCATGGCTGGGCGCTGATCATGATGGTCTTTTTCGCCGTGGCGCGTGAAGGACTGGAATCGGTCTTTTTCCTGCTGGCCGCTTTTCAGCAGGATGTCGGGATCTGGCCGCCGGTTGGCGCCATGCTGGGACTGGCGACCGCTGTCGTTCTCGGTTTCTTACTCTACTGGGGCGGTATCCGTCTTAACCTGGCCGCTTTCTTTAAGTGGACCAGCCTGTTCATTTTGCTGGTAGCGGCCGGTCTTGCTGCCGGCGCGATTCGTGCTTTCCACGAGGCTGGATTGTGGAACCACTTCCAGGACGTGGCGTTTGATATGAGCGCTATTCTTTCGACGCACTCGCTGTTTGGCACCCTGATGGAAGGCATTTTCGGCTACCAGGAAGCCCCGAGCGTCAGTGAGGTCGCGGTCTGGTTTATCTACCTGATCCCGGCGCTGGTGGTGTTTGCCTTGCCGCCACGCACAGGCACAACCGCATCCCGCACCGCGCCTTAACGCGTTGCGACGCAAACTCTTACGTAGTTACAACATACTTATTTAAAGGGATGGTCATGACGAATCACTTTCGCCGTAGTGCGCTGCAGCTTGGCATGGCTGCGCTGTTTGCTTCTGCTGTTACTGCCCATGCTGCGGATATTCCGCAGGTTAAGGTCACGGTAACCGATAAACAATGTGAGCCGATGAGCATTACGGTTAATGCCGGCAAAACGCAGTTCATCATTCAAAACCATAGTCAGAAAGCGCTGGAATGGGAGATCCTGAAAGGCGTGATGGTAGTTGAAGAACGCGAAAACATCGCACCAGGGTTCAGCCAGAAGATGACGGCCAACCTGCAACCGGGCGAATATGACATGACCTGCGGCCTGCTGACGAACCCGAAAGGGAAGTTGATTGTTAAAGGCAGCGCAACGGCCGATGCCGCGAAGAGTGATGCTTTGCTGAGCCTGGGCGGTGCCATTACCGCTTATAAAGCCTATGTGACCGAAGAGACCGCGCAGCTGGTGGCGGGAACGAAAGCCTTCACCGATGCCATTAACGCGGGCGATCTGGAGAAAGCGAAGTCACTGTATGCGCCAACCCGTCAGCACTTCGAGCGTATCGAGCCGATTGCTGAGCTGTTCTCCGATCTCGACGGCAGCATCGATGCCCGTGAAGACGACTACGAACAAAAAGCCGCCGACCCGAAATTTACCGGCTTCCACCGTCTGGAAAAAGCGCTGTTTGGCGATAACTCAACCAAAGGGATGGAGAAATACGCCGATCAGTTGAATACCGACGTGCTGGATCTGCAAAAACGCATCAGTGAACTGGCATTCCCGCCGTCCAAAGTGGTTGGCGGTGCAGCAGGACTGATTGAGGAAGTGGCGGCCAGTAAAATCAGCGGCGAGGAAGATCGCTACAGCCATACTGACCTGTGGGATTTCCAGGCGAACGTTGACGGCGCGCAAAAGATTGTCAACCTGCTGCGTCCGCAATTGCAGAAATCCAACGCAGCGTTGCTGGCGAAAGTGGATGCGAACTTCAAAAAAGTGGATACCATCCTGGCGAAATATCGCACCAAAGACGGTTTTGAGACTTACGATAAACTGACCGATGCCGATCGCAACGCGCTGAAAGGCCCGATTACGACGCTGGCGGAAGATCTTGCGCAATTACGCGGTGTACTGGGTCTGGACTAAGCACCATGCAGGATGATGATAAAAACGGCGTGAGCGAACCGTCACGCCGACGTTTGTTGAAAGGAATGGGGGCGCTTGGCGGCGCGCTGGCGCTGGCTGGCGGTTGTCCTGTCGCTCACGCGCAAAAGCCGCAAAGCGCGCCGGGAACCTTGTCACCGGATGCCCGTAGCGAAACACAACCCTTTTACGGTCCCCATCAGGCAGGTATTTTGACGCCGCAACAGGCCTCAATGATGCTGGTGGCGTTTGATGTACTGGCGTCCGATAAAGGTGAGCTTGAACGATTGTTTCGCCTGCTGACGACACGTATCGTTTTTCTGACCACCGGCGGCCCGGCCCCGGACACGCCGAACCCGCGCTTGCCGCCAATGGACTCCGGGATCCTCGGTGCCTTCATCGCGCCGGATAACCTGACCATGACGCTGTCAGTGGGGCGTTCGCTGTTTGATGAGCGCTTCGGGCTGCAGTCGCAGATGCCTAAGACGTTGCAAAAAATGACCCGTTTCCCGAATGACTCGCTCGATGCGGCGTTATGCCATGGCGATGTGTTGTTGCAGATTTGCGCCAACACTCAGGACACGGTGATCCATGCCCTGCGCGATATCATCAAGCATACGCCGGATTTGCTGAGCGTTCGCTGGAAGCGGGAAGGGTTTATATCCGACCATGCGGCGCGCAGCAAGGGTAAAGAGACCCCGGTCAATTTACTTGGCTTTAAAGACGGGACAGCGAACCCGGACAGCAGTGATGCAAAACTGATGCAGGATGTGGTGTGGGTGACGGCGGAGCAGGGGGAACCCGCGTGGGCCATTGGCGGAACTTATCAGGCCGTGCGTCTGATTCAGTTTCGCGTTGAATTCTGGGACCGAACGCCGCTCAAAGAGCAGCAAACCATTTTTGGTCGCGATAAGCACACCGGTGCGCCGTTGGGAATGCAGCACGAGCATGACGTGCCGGATTACGCCAGCGACCCGGATGGCAACGTCATTGCGCTGGACAGCCACATTCGACTGGCGAATCCACGCACGGCGCAGACGCAGTCGAGCCTGATGATGCGCCGTGGTTATAGTTACTCCCTCGGCGTGACGCCATCCGGACAGCTTGATATGGGATTGCTGTTTGTCTGTTATCAACACGACCTGGAAAAAGGATTTCTAACCGTGCAGAAGCGGTTGAATGGCGAAGCGCTGGAAGAGTACGTAAAGCCAATTGGTGGCGGTTATTTCTTCGCGCTACCGGGTATTAAGCAGGCCGATCGTTATCTGGGCCAGTCTCTGCTTGAAGCCTGACAGGGATACCCCGTCTACGGACGGGGTATGCTGCATCTCACGCTTATGAAAATATTCTTTTTTTGTATGATCCGTTTTTTGAAATAATTTTGTAATATCTCCGTAAGAGACTGTTGCCAGCAGAACATGAGAATTTAGTTAACGTCAGGTAAAATTATTGTTGCGTTATTGCTAACTTCTGATGTAATTATACGTAATAGCGGTAGTTCCCGGCAGTGATGAGTTTTCACTATGGAGATCGCGAATGGTAAAGTCCTCTCGTGGACATGTTTCTGACAGTTTTTGCAGCTCCTTACTCGGAACGCTCTCCTCCGGTAGTCACCTCGTCACCGCTAAATTTCACTCACTTTCCCCTCTGATCCGTGTTACTGACGCCATATTCGGTGCGCGTAGCCGTGTGTGGCGTCTTTTCGCAAGGCAAGCTATGGCTTACAAGGAAGCCAACCCGCAGATGTTCGTGCGCATAATCGCGCTGCCAACGGCGCGTGTGATGAATACCAACAACTCAAGGTGCTATCCATGGGAAGACAAAAAGCAGTGATCAAAGCTCGTCGTGAAGCAAAACGTGTGCTGAGACGGGACTCACGCAGTCATAAACAGCGTGAAGAAGAGTCGGTCACCTCGCTTGTGCAGATGAGTGGCGTAGAAGCGATTGGCATGGCGCGCGACAGTCGCGACACTACGCCAATCACGGCGCGCAACGAGGCTCAATCGCACTACCTGAATGCTATCGAGAGTAAACAACTGATTTTCGCTACGGGCGAAGCCGGGTGTGGCAAAACCTGGATCAGTGCGGCAAAAGCAGCAGAGGCCCTGATACATAAAGATGTAGACAGGATCATTGTTACCCGTCCAGTTCTGCAGGCTGATGAAGATCTCGGCTTCTTACCTGGAGATATCTCGGAGAAGTTTGCTCCCTATTTCCGGCCGGTTTACGACGTGCTGGTAAAACGACTCGGGGCATCCTTTATGCAATATTGCCTGCGACCTGAAATCGGTAAGGTGGAAATCGCGCCGTTCGCCTATATGCGCGGACGTACGTTTGAAAATGCAGTGGTCATTCTTGACGAGGCTCAGAACGTCACTGCTGCGCAAATGAAGATGTTCTTAACGCGCCTCGGGGAGAATGTGACGGTCATCGTGAACGGGGATATTACCCAGTGCGATTTACCCTCCCATGTTCAGTCAGGGTTAAGTGACGCGCTGGCCCGCTTTAAAGAAGATGAAATGATAGGGATTGTCCGCTTCAACAAAGATGATTGCGTTCGCTCGGCGCTCTGCCAACGAACGCTGAATGCGTACAGTTAGACGGTAATGTGTTCAGAGCCCGGGAAAACCGGGCTTTGTTTTTTAGGGGGCGTTCGACAACGGGCTGCGCCCGTTGTCGAACCCCGGTCGGGGATTCTCATCCCCCCCAATGGGAAATATAAAAGAAAAGAGCCGATACAACAGTACCGGCTCTCATCTGAAATATGGCGGTGAGGGGGGGGATTGACTCGCTGCGCTCTCCCTGCGGGCGTCATGGCCTGCGGCCATTCCGTCCAACGGGCTGCGCCCGTTGTCGAACCCCGGTCGGGGATTCTCATCCCCCCAATGGGAAATATAAAAGAAAAGAGCCGATACATAAGTACCGGCTCTCATCTGAAATATGGCGGTGAGGGGGGGATTGACTCGCTGCGCTCGCCCTGCGGGCAGCCCGTTCACTGCGTTCGCGGTCCGTCCAACGGGCTGCGCCCGTTGTCG
>DXKH01000056.1 GCA_019415335.1 Citrobacter sp.
GCACCATAGAGATTAACGATGCATTGTTTTTGGCCCGTTCGCGCTTTTTTAGATTTGTCATCGTTGTTCCTGTTATTAGCCCCTTACCCGCCAGCGGGTAAGGGAAGACCTGACCTTACTGATTCAGCAACGTCAGCAGAGTGCGCGTTCGCGCTTCCATCAGCGGGATATCTCCGCGTGACTCCACGTTCAGGCGTACCACCGGTTCGGTGTTGGACGAACGCAGATTGAAACGCCAGTCGACGAACGACATGCTGATGCCGTCGGTTCTGTCCACCGCCAGCGCCTCGCGGGCGAAGTGCTGTTCCACGCGCGATAGTGCCGCCGCCGGTTCATCCAACTTGCTGTTGATTTCGCCACTCGCCGGGAACGCCGCCATCCGGTCACGCACCAGTTCCCCCAGCGACAGTCCCTTCAGGCACACCAGTTCTGCCACCAGCAGCCACGGGATCATTCCGCTGTCGCAATAGGCAAAATCACGGAAATAGTGGTGGGCACTCATCTCACCGCCGTAGATGGCGTCTTCAGCGCGCATCCGCTCTTTAATGAACGCATGACCGGTTTTCGACATCACCGGCGTGCCGCCTGCTGCCGTCACCACATCCACCGTGTTCCAGGACAGACGCGGGTCGTGGATGATTTTGGCGCCCGGCTGTTTTTCGAGGAACGCTTCCGCCAGCAGGCCGACAATGTAGTAGCCCTCGATAAACTGGCCTTTCTCATCGAACAGGAAGCAGCGGTCGAAATCGCCGTCAAACGCAATGCCCATATCGGCACCGTGTTCGATCACGGCATTACGGGTGTCGGCACGGCACTCCGGCAGCAATGGGTTTGGAATGCCGTTCGGGAAGTTGCCGTCCGGGGTGTTGTGCACTTTGATAAATTCCACTGGCACGCCCAACGCCTGAAAGCGCGCTTCAATGGCATCCACCACCGGGCCTGCCGCGCCGTTGCCGGAGTTAATCACCAGCTTCAGCGGGGTGAGATTTTTGACGTTGATATAGCCGAACAGATGGTCGATATAGGCGTCACGCAGCGTCATGCGCTTATAGCTTCCGCGCGTCGCGTCGTTCACCGGTGGAAAGTCGTTGGCCTCGGCCAGACGCTGCACGTCGCGCAGACCGGTATCACCGCTGATGGGGCGCGCGCCTTCGCGTACCAGTTTCATCCCGTTGTAGTCCATCGGGTTATGGCTGGCGGTCACTTCAATCCCACCGTCCACGCCGAGGTGGAAGGTGGCGAAATAGATCTCTTCGGTCCCCGCCAGGCCGATGTCCAGCACGTCAACGCCCGCGTCCTGCAACCCTTTCGCCAGCGCCAGCTTCAGCGCCTCACTGGTCAGACGCACGTCGCCGCCCAGCACAATGGTTTTCGGCTTCAGAAACTCGCCGTAAGCGCGACCAATCCGCCACGCAATCTCTTCGTTCAGCTCTTCGCCCAGCCTGCCGCGAATATCGTAGGCTTTGAAACAGGTTAATTTCGTCATGCTTTTACCCTTCTTCAGGCAACAGTTGTCCCTGACCAGAAAATGGCCAAAAAATGTTTTTTATCGTTGTCGGATGACGCTTCGCTTATCCGACCTACAAAATCGCAGGCCCGGTAAGCGCAGTTCCGTAGCTTCGTAGGCCGGATAAGCAACGCGCCATCCGGCAGTCTTCGCCTGATGGCGACGCTACGCGCCTTATCAGGCCTACATGCAACAAAATCGCAGGCCCGGGCGCAATAAAGGCGTCACACCCGGCCGTAGCGATCCGCAAACCGCACTACATCATCCTCTTCAAGATACGAGCCAGAGCGCACTTCAATCAGATCGAGCGGAATTTTTCCCGGGTTTTCCAGGCAGTGGGTGGCCCCCAGCGGAATGTAGACAGATTCGTTTTCACCGAGCAGTTTGATCTCACCGTCAATGGTGACTTTGGCAGTACCGGCCACCACCACCCAGTGTTCAGCGCGGTGGTGGTGCATCTGTACCGACAGCCCTTCCCCTGGTTTTACAGTGATGCGTTTGACCTGATAGCGGTCACCGGCGTCGATGGAGTCATATTTCCCCCACGGACGGTACACTTCGCGGTGAATATGGTGCTCGTGGCGGCCATCAGCTTTGATTTGCTCAACCACTTTTTTCACATCCTGTACCGCATTACGATCGGCGATCAGCACAGCGTCTTTGGTCTGCACCACCACCAGATCTTTCACGCCGACGGTGGTCACCAGTCCCGATTCGGCATAGACGTAGCTGTTTTCGGTTTTATGGCTGATGACGTCGCCGTGGTGGACGTTTCCCTCGGCGGTATGGGCGCTGATTTCCCACAGCGAGGACCAGGAGCCGACATCGCTCCAGCCTGCATCCATCGGCATCACTACCGCATCCGCCGTGCGTTCCATCACCGCGTAATCGACGGATTCTTCCGGACAGGCCAGGAACGATGCTTCATCCACGCGGATGAAATCGAGATCCGGATCGACCGCGCTCATCGCGTTTTCGCAGGCTTCCAGGATATCGGGACGGTATTTTTTCAGCTCTTCCAGATAGCGTCCGGCACGGAACAGGAACATCCCGCTGTTCCAGTAATAATCACCGCTGGCGACATAGGCCTGCGCCGTTTCCAGATTCGGTTTTTCCACAAACTGCGCAACGTCAAACGCCACGGCATCGTTTTCGCCGGGCGTGACATCGCCGCGACGGATATAGCCGTAGCCCGTTTCCGGCAGATCCGGAACGATACCAAACGTGACCAGCTTTCCGGCTTCGGCGTAGGGCATCGCGCGTCGCACCGCATCACGGAAGGCCTCTTCGTTGGCAATCACGTGGTCTGCCGCCAGCACCAACATCAGAGGGTCGCTGTCCGGACTGTGGCGTTTTGCCGCCAGCGCCGCTAACGCAATGGCTGGCGCGGTATTGCGTCCCGCCGGTTCGAGAATAATGTTCTCAGTCAGTTTGTTGAGCTGGCGCAACTGCTCCGCGACGATAAAACGGTGCTGCTCATTGCAGATCACGACCGGGCTTTCACACTCCACACCGTTAAGACGACAAATGGTCGTTTGCAGCATGGTGAGATCGCCTTTCAGGCACAGGAACTGCTTAGGATAAAGTACACGGGAAAGCGGCCATAAGCGGCTACCGGAGCCACCGGCCATTACAACCGGATAGAGTGTTGTCTGACTCATAATTAATCCCCGAATCCCCTTCATTCTTCACGTTGCAAGTGTGTTGTCTTTCCTCGTTCACCCCAGTCACTTACTTATGTAAGCTCCTGGGGATTCACTGCGTCGCCGCATTACTCGGCCTACGGCCTCGCCCCTTTGGGGCCAGCGCAAGCGCTGTTCAAAATGCATGCGACATTTTGTCCTGCAACTCGAATTATTTTGGGGAAATATCATTCATAAATTGACGTAGCACATTCTCTTTATCGAGCGTGCGTTCGGCATATTCACGTGCCACCGTGTTGTTTTTTGGCATGGCGAGCGCCATCGTTACCCCTGCCACCAGCGCGTCGACCGATTCCGGCTCAACGCACACCGCAATGCCGGCGTAGCGGTCGCAAAGCTGACCGAGTTCTGTTTCCGGTTCTGCGGTAATCACCGCATTGCCGCCCACCGCCAGAATATTGGTCAGTTTGGAGGGCAAAACCGCATCCGCCGCTCCGCGTTTCTGCACCACCAGGTGGCAATCGCCCATCTTCAATAGCGCTGGCAGCGCCTCGTACGGCTGCAGCGGGAAAAACAGAACGTTGTGCAGACCGCGCTCGCGGGCCATTTTCTCCAGACGCGCTTTGCCGCCACCCTGCCCGACGATGGCGAAAATCAGCGGCTGCTCGCGCAGTTGTTCCGCCGCCGCAATCACGTTTTCCAGCCCCTGCTTCTCGCCGATATTGCCGGAGTAAAGAATGATTTTTTTGTCATCCGGTAAACCGAGCTGCTGGCGGAGGCTAATCACCTCGTCATCGTTAACATTCTGAAAACGGGCGACTTCTGACCAGTTAGGGAAGAAGATCACTTTCTCTGCCGCCACCCCTTTCGCCCGGGCTTTATTCATCATTGAGCGGGAGATGGTGGAGACATTGTCGACGTTATGCAGACCGCTGCGCTCGAAGGCGGTCGCCAGTTGCGCCACTTTGCCCGCTTTACCGCGGCCCGCCAGACCGAGGCCCAGCATCGCATCGACTTCATAATCCTGAATGTGCAGCAACGTGCGGGCACCGGAGAGTTTTGCCAGCAGACGCATCCCCGGCATACAAAACAGCGTGGGCACCACACCAATAATGCGATCCGGCTTCCAGCGACGCTGCGCCATCAGCGGGAAAAAGCTGCTGAGGGCAAAGCTGCCCAAATGCAATAATCGTTTCAGTGTTGACGGCTGCTTTGGCACATACAGCGGGCAGCGCCAGACGGTGGCGTCGCCCTCTTCCCGGCGATAGCGCCAGGCAGAGTAACGCTCGCCCACTTTCCACTGCGGGTAGTACGGCGGCGCGGTGATAACCCGCACGTCATGGCCTTCACGCGCCATCCACTCCACCATTTCACCGGTGTATTTGCCGATGCCGGTTAACTCTGGTGAGTAGTTGATGCCATAAACGAGGATCCTCATAATCCCGGCGCCTTAGCCTGACATTCCGGCAAAAAATACGCCCGACTGTTGTCGTGGACGTTATCGCTCGCCAGCAACGCCGCAGGCGTCAGCCAGCGATAAGCGTCGTGCTGCGCGTCAGGCAGAGCCAAATCGCTCTCCTGTACTCGCAGACGGAAACCGAGCACGATGTAATGCGTTGAGAAGTCTTCACCAGAAAAGTTATCGTCATAGAAATGCTGCCAGACGCCATAAAATTCCCCGGCGGACAGCGGCAAACGTTGCCCCAGTTCGGCTTCGGTCAGGCGTTCGAAGGCCGCGCTCAGCGGCTCATCTTTTTGCACCCGACCGCCGGGCACGAACCAGAAGCCCTGCGCGGGTCGGTTCAGTCGTTTACCCAGCAGAAATTCCCCCTGCGCGTTTTCCACGATCAAATCGATGGAGACAAGCGGCGTGGAACGCACAACGGTGGCAAAATCGTCCTGACGTAAAAACATGTTTACCCCCGGAACCGATGCTGATTCTCAAGGAACCACTGGTATGTGCTGGCAAGGCCGGCTTCCAGTGAGATCTCGTGATACCAGCCCAGTTGATGCAGACGGGTCACATCCAGCAGTTTTCGCGGCGTACCGTCCGGCTTCGTGGCGTCAAAGACCACGCGGCCTTTGTAGCCCACAACCTGAGCGACGGTCTGCGCCAGTTCGCGAATAGTGCAATCCACGCCCGTACCGACGTTAATGTGCGACAGCATCGGCTGGGTGTTCTCCTGCCAGACGTCGCGGTCCAGTTCCATCACGTGGATGCTGGCGGCGGCCATATCATCGACGTGCAGGAACTCACGCATCGGCGTCCCGCTTCCCCACACCACCACATCCGGCGTACTTTGCACGGTCGCTTCGTGGAAACGACGCAGCAGCGCCGGGATCACGTGCGAATTACTCGGATGGAAGTTGTCATGCGGACCATACAGGTTGGTCGGCATCACGGAACGATAGTCGCGCCCGTACTGACGGTTATATGACTCACACAGTTTGATGCCGGCAATCTTGGCAATGGCATATGGCTCGTTGGTCGGTTCCAGCGTGCCCTGCAGCAATTCACTCTCCGCCATCGGCTGTTTTGCCAGTTTGGGATAGATACAGGATGAACCGAGGAACAGCAGCTTATTCACGTTGTGCAGATGCGCGGCGTGAATGATGTTGCTTTCCATCATCATGTTCTCAAAGATGAAATCTGCCGGATACGTGTTGTTAGCGACAATGCCGCCGACCTTCGCCGCCGCCAGATAAACCTGATCGATCCGCTCAGTGGCAAAGAAATCCAGCATCGCCTTGCTGTCCAGCAGGTTCAGCTCATCGCGCGTACGCAGCACCAGTTCCACATCGCCGCGCTGTTCAAGCTGGCGGGCAATCGCGGAACCCACCATTCCGCGATGACCGGCAATAAAGATACGTTGTTTGCTCATTCTCAGGACTCCAGCGCGATGGCGACCTCGTAGCCGTGAGATTTCAGCAGGGAGTGTTTCTTCGCTGCTTCCAGGTCTTTGGCGACCATCTCGGAGACCATCTCCTGCAACGTAATTTCCGGTTTCCAGCCCAGCTTCTCATGCGCTTTGGTCGGGTCGCCCAGCAGGGTTTCCACTTCCGCCGGACGGAAGTAGCGCGGATCAACGGCCACCATCACATCACCCGGCTTCACACCCGGCGCGTCATGACCGGTGACAGAAACCACAATCCCTTTCTCTTCCACGCCTTCGCCTTCGAAGCGCAGTTTGATCCCCAGTTGCGCCGCCGCCATTTCGACGAACTGACGCACGGAATACTGCACGCCGGTGGCGATCACAAAGTCTTCCGGCTGTTCCTGTTGCAGCATCATCCACTGCATTTTGACGTAGTCTTTCGCATGGCCCCAGTCACGCAGGGAATCCATATTGCCGAGGTACAGGCAGGACTCCAGACCCTGAGCGATGTTGGCAATCGCGCGGGTGATTTTACGGGTGACGAAGGTTTCGCCACGACGCGGCGATTCGTGGTTGAACAGGATGCCGTTACAGGCGTAGATGCCATAGGATTCACGGTAGTTGACGGTGATCCAGTAGGCGTAAAGTTTGGCGACCGCATACGGCGAGCGTGGATAGAACGGCGTGGTCTCTTTTTGCGGGATTTCCTGCACCAGACCGTACAGCTCAGAGGTCGAGGCCTGATAGAAACGGGTTTTCTTTTCCAGGCCGAGGAAACGGATGGCTTCCAGCAGACGCAGCGTTCCCATCGCATCGACATCGGCGGTGTATTCCGGCGATTCGAAGGAGACCGCCACGTGGCTCATGGCACCCAGGTTGTAGACCTCATCTGGCTGCACTTCCTGCAGAATACGCGTCAGGTTTGAGGAGTCCGTCAGATCACCGTAGTGCAGATGGAATTTCGGGTTGCTCGCATGAGGATCCTGATAGATGTGATCCACGCGCTCAGTGTTAAATGAAGACGCACGACGCTTAATACCGTGAACTTCATACCCTTTTTCCAGCAGAAGTTCTGCCAGGTAAGAACCATCCTGCCCGGTTACACCGGTAATGAGAGCGACTTTAGACATTTTATTACCTCTTTATGATCCCCTAACCCGTTCGGGTTGTAGCAAGGCGGCGACGCAGCTTGTCCAGGCGCTTACTGAAGTAAGTGGCTGGGTAAGCGAGGAAAGCCAACACCGCTACAGCCCGAGACATGACGGGGAAACGGATTACTTTTCAACGCGTTCGCGTATCACAACTGCGGGATTACCACGGCAAACCGTGTTTGCCGGTAGCGATTTAAAAACACTGCTGCGCGCACCGACGACAGTGCCATCGCCTATCGTTACGCCTGGCGCCACGAACACATCCGTTGCCAGCCAGCATTTATCACCAATCACAATCGGGGTGGCGTTAATATCAAAATGCGCACTGGTATGATCGTGACTGCCGGTACACAAATAACTTTTCTGCGAAACCACCGCATGAGCGCCAATCGTAATATCGCCAAGCGTATATAAATTGACGTCATCCCCCACCCAGGCATAATCACCAATAGTTAATTTCCATGGATAGGTAATTTTCACTGACGGTCGAATGACTACGTTTTTTCCTATTTTTGCGCCAAACAGACGGAGCAAAAAAGCGCGCCAGCGATACAGCACCTGCGGTGACCAGGAAAATAATGTCGCCTGTACCGCCCACCACAATTGCACTTTAATGACATTTCCGCCGCGAAATCCTTTCGGTACGGAGAAACCACGTAAGTCCTGCATCATTAATCCTTATATTTCAGACTTTGTTATATAAGGCTTTCGTTTTACCCGTCGTACGTAAACGTAATAACTTCGACAATTCAGCCCAAAAACCCGGCACGCGTAATATCTGACGCTGCACTCTTTTGGCGTCTTCGCATAATTCCAGATTATTCGTCGTTGACACGCCGCCCATTGAAAATTCAGACACCAGACCGTCCAGTTTTTTAAAGTCATAGCCTTCTTTATACAATCTGGCGGCCAGCGCATAATCGGATGACACTTTATATTGCAGGTCGTAGTGCCAGACTTTTAGTCCCGCCAGCGGGAAAAAGATAGCCTGATGACTTGCCGGCAGACTGTGATAAATATACCAGCCAGGTTTCGCGCTACGTTTCGTTTTATGACCATCGCCAAAATCAAGCAGCGCATCGCCGGTAATCATCACGTCATCTTTTTGTGACTGCAACTGACGCACAACGTGGGCGACATCCGGATGGAAAATATCACCGGAATTAAGGAACAGCGCGAACGTGCCACGCGCCATTTCAATGCCCTTGTTCATCGCATCATAGATGCCGTTATCCGGCTCACTGACAAAACGTAAGTGGTAGTTACCGCAGAGGTTTTCCAGAAATTCTTGCGTACCGTCATTTGAACCGCCGTCCACCACAATCCACTCAAAACTGATGTCGCTCGCCTTCGCCAGATGCGCCAGAGACGCATGGGTTTTGGCGATGCCGTCCAGATTACGAAACGCGACGGTGATAATACTGAGCAGCATAGGATTAACCTCATCATACTTTTGTCATATTCAGCGCCTTGCGCAAAATAAACGGGCACACAATTAAAAATGCATATTCCGGGCTAAATATCGAACCGGTAAAAAACAGTGACACCGGGGTAAAAAGATAAAGTTGCACCCGAAAATTCCGATTATCGCCAAATGCGTTTAACGTCATTTTTAAGATTTTCCACATGTACCACAGCGTCATTAACACGGCGAACCAGGAAAAATAAATAATCAGCAGATACAAACCATTGTCTATTGTTTTCCCGACATCTGCACCGTTAAAGATTCCGAATGATGCGACATATTCATAAAGTGAGCCAAATCTGACTACGCCATCAATATGGGTTAAAGAATAACCGACCATCACTAACGGACCGACAATGCGATAATAGGAAGACGACCCTTCCGTACCTAAATCTCCCAAACGCGTAGAGATATAAGGGAATGCGAATATCACCCCTACTAAAAATACGGCTAATGAGATTATCGCCAACGGTAATTTTTTCTTTATCGCATCCTTATTCAGATACTGAAATGCCCATTCCAGCAGGTAAAACAGGATAAATGTCATTACCCCTGAAAACGATCCTGATAATATTATCCCTGCCAGAATCATAGCATCGGTTTTAGGCGTTTTGATACCAAACTGTTTGATGCTGAGCCAAATTGAGATTAAGGCCAGAGCAAAAAATGCCGGTTCGAAATAGAGCGCGGTGGTTCGCTTGCCGCCAAATTTAATAAAGTTCAGTACATAGCTATTACTGTAAATAAGATACTTCGAAATGCCTTCCATCAGGCTACTGCCGCCGGTCAGGATAATTTGCACCATCTCCGCCGCCGCCAGCATCACCACCAGCGCCACCACCAGATAGAAAAAGCGCAGGATCTTACGGTAGTTATGCGGTGAAATGGTTTTGAAACGAATGCTCCAGACCATGCCGATAATGATCACGATATAGACAAACAGCATCGTCGAGGTGACGTACTTGCTGGCGTCCAGCGACTGACCAAACAGATAGTTAAACGCCGTCAGCCCTGCCCCAATCCCTAACGCAATCATCAGCTTCTTAATGCTGATTCGTTCAACGAACAGCAGCAACAAAACGGGTAGAAACGTGACGATGGTGATGGGGAAACTTTCGCCCAGTTGAGCAATTTTGACGTTGACCAGCAGGTAGATCAGCGGCAGCAGCAGATAGCTACAGATTCTGATAGAACGAGACATATTCCTCCAGCATCTGTTGACCACTGTATGCCGCACGGCTGCGATCGCGAAAGGTGCTGAGCGACGTGCCAAAAACGGTCTGGGCGATCCGGGCTTTCCCCATCTGCACCAGTTGCAGCACCTCTTCGGCGGTAAACGTTTTTCCGCCCGACTTGTGCAGCACCTCTTGCGCCGCGTCGCTGTGGGTGGCGATCACCGGCACGCCGATTGACAACGCTTCACATAAAATCAGCGGGTAGTTGTCCACACGGGAGCTGAACACCAGCGCGTCCATTTGGTTGAGCGCGCTCATCAGCTTGCGTTTGTCGGTTTCGAAACCGTGATTCACCACGTTTGCCCCGTCAAACGGCGAGAATTTGCCAAAGGTATGCAGTTCAACCTTGTCGCCCAGCGCCATCATGTCGCGCACCAGACGCTGATTGGTTTTTCCGTCATAGCGCAGGTCATGAGCCACAATCGCAATTTTCGGTTTCCCCTGCGTCTCATTGACCGGAGACAGCTCCGCCAGAATCGCTTCGGTCGCCACATCAATACCGTTATTGATAATGCGGCAGCGCCCCGCGCCGTACAGGCTGTTAAACGCATCGGCAACGTGTTGACTGGGAGAGATAAACTGGCAGCCCAGCGCCAGTATCTGGCGGAACAACTGACGTTTTCCGTCGACCAGCTCATGCGCACGGTCAACGTTCACCGGCGGGTAATTGCTCAGCGTCGGACATTTCTGGCAACCGGTTTTCCACCCCTCACAGCCATCGGTAAAGGCGCAACGCCCGGTCACACTCCAGTGATCGTGCAACGTCCAGACCAGCGTGACGTCCGGCTTGTGGTTTTTCACCTTTTCGCAGAACGCCACCACGTCAGCCAGATTCAACCAGTAGCTGTGCAGAACGTGAAAATGCAGCACCAGCGGGCCCGGTGTGCGAGTCACGGTACGGTAGAGATTATTCAGATTGCCAAACAGATCGCGATTGAACAGACGAAACAGGGCGATATTGGCCACTGACGTCAGACGCGGTGTCTGCTTAATAACATGGGAATAGTGGCTATGGCTGACGCTCTTTTTCCCGCCCTTGCCGTAGCCGTAGATAAATTGCGAAGCCAGCCCTTTTTGCAGCGCGCGCTGATGCAGATCTAATGCCACTCCAGCCGCACCGCCTTCCGCCAGTCGCACATTAAATTGCAGAATGTTCATTTAATTACCTTAACCCGGGCCTTCTCGCCCACCACCAGCGCATTGTCCGGGATGCTGTCGAGCACCACGCTGCCTGCGCCAATCGTCACGTTATTTCCGATGCGGATATCACCCAGCAGGATCACGTTGGCACCCAGCTCCACGCCGTTGCCAATCACCGGACAAGCCAGGCTCTCCGCTCCACGATTGCCGAGAGTGACGCCATGGCGAATCGTAAAATCGTCACCGGCTACCACGTTTTTGTTGATCACGACGGCATAACCGTGATGAATGGTGAAGCGTCGTCCGATGGTGGCCGCCGCCTGAATTTCATAGCCAAACAGACATTCGGTTACCAGTCGATACAGCACCAGCACCGGCGCAGCCCACAGATTGTTCAGCACATTTTTCTTGCGCCAGACAGAGCAGAAATGGGCGACCCGGTAGGCCAGCACCATGCAGCACGGGCGTAGACTCCAGCTGTTCGCACGGATATCTTCCAGCATGCTTAACGTCCTCGCAGTCCGTCAGCCAGACGCTTGCCGTTACGCAGTGAAAACAGCGTCAGCAGCGTGCGCCAGGTCATGCGCTTGTTGCGGATCTGGTAGAGCGTGAACAGCTGATATTTCTTGCTGGCGCGATCGAATTTATCTTTGTGCTTGCGATAAAAATGGAAGTAGCCGGAAAATTTCTTCGGCGATGAAGTGATCTGCATTTCGCCATGATTGATGTGCAGGATCTGCGTCGCCTCCTCCACCTTCCACGGCTCGCCGTACTCCACCACCATTCGCAGAAAGATGTCGTAATCCTGCGCGGCTTTCAGTTCGGTATCGAACAGGCACTCTTTAAACCGCCACGCCCAGGTAAAGACCTGATTACCAATGATGTTGCGCTTGTAAAACAGATGACGTGAGTAAGGGGATTTCGGATACAGCGGCAGGCTCGCCGGCTGCGAGTACACCTCGCCTTCGCAGACATAATCGTTGGCGTACAAAAATGCGTGGGTCACCAGTTGATGTTTATGCGCAAGGAACACGCTCAGACGGTTTGGCGTCCACTCGTCGTCATCATCAATGCCGGTGATGTAATGTCCTTGCGCCTGGACGATGGCCTGATTACGCACCGCGCAGGCGCCAGAGTTGATCGCATTATGGGTGTAACGTACGCGCGGGTCGTTTAATCCCTCAACAAATTGCTGGAGCTGTTCATAAGAGGAAGAGCAATCATCAACAATGATCATCTCCCAATGGGGATAGTCCTGGCGCAACACCGATTTAATCGCCCGAATGGCGAGCTGCTGCCGGTTCCAGGTTGGCATATAAATGGAAATCAATGGCTTGTCTGTTTTCATATTCATTTCCCAGGAAGTCTGGCCGGATGGCCCAACGTGTAAGCCAGATAACGCGTTTACGCCGCCATCCGACAGTTATGCCTGATGGCGCTTCGCTTATCAGGCCGACTGAATTAGCGGGCCATTCACGATTTTTTATTTTGTGTCTGACTTGTATTCGTACTCGTAGTACCCGTAATCCTGATACCCGGTGGCGCGACGGAAGATGGAGTTGAGGATCACCCCTTTCACCTGAATGCCGTTTTGCTCAAAGCGGCCCAGGCTGGTTTCCACTTCTTTCAGCGTGTTGACGGCATAGCGGGCGACCATCAGCGTCGTGCCTGCGTGGCGTCCGACAATCGCGGCGTCGGTGACGGCCAGGATTGGCGGCGTATCGATTAGCACCAGGTCATAGTGGCTACTCGCCCAGCGCAACAGCTCGCCAAAGCGCTCGCTCATCAGCAGTTCAGACGGGTTTGGCGGTACCTGACCGCGCGGTACAAGGTCAAAATTAGGAATGGACGTCGGTTTCGCGCAGGAGGCGATATCCCCTTTGCCCACCAGAATGTCGGACAGGCCGTTGACGTTGTTGGTGCCGAGCAGTTCGTGGGTATAGCCTTTACGCATATCGCAGTCGATCAGCAGCACGCGCTTGTTGGTCTGGCTGATCACCGCCGCAAGGTTGGCGCAGACAAAGGTTTTCCCGATAGATGGACTGACCCCGGTAAGCATCAGGACATTGTTTTGCGCCTGCATCATGGCGAAGTGGAGACTGGTACGTAGGCTGCGCACGGCTTCAATCGCCAGATCGGTCGGGTTGCCCACAGCCAACAGTTGACTCTGCTTGTAACGTTTAACGCCCTTAATGGTCTTGACGCTATCCCGCGCTTTCTGCCATTCCGACAGCGGAATGCTGGCATAGACGCTGATGCCATTCTCTTCCAGCACCTGCGGGCTTTCGATACCACGGTTGAGCAGTGAACGCAGCAGCACGCCAACGATGGAGAGCATCAGGCCCAGAATGATGCTGCCAAGAATGATCAGCGCTTTTTTCGGCTTCAGCACGCCGGGTTGGGCAATGGCCGGGTCGACAATACGTACGTCACCCACGGTGCTGGCCTCGGTGATCTTCAGCTCCTGCTGTTTGTTCAGCAGTTGCATGTAGACCTGCTGGCCCGACTCAACGTCACGCGTCAGGCGCACAATCTCCTGCTGCGTTTTCGGCATCGCCGTCACGCGTCCGTTCAGTTTGGCTTTTTCATCTTCCAGCGCCTGACGTTTTTCCAGCAGCGTGCGGTACGCCGGGTGCGCTTTGGTGAAGAGCTTGGAAATTTCCGCTTCTTTAAAGGTCAGTTCGTTGAGCTGCGCGTCGATGTTAACCATCGAGTCCAGCACCGCTTTGGCTTCCAGCGGTAAGTCGACGGAGTCTTTATCCTGGCGGAAAGCATTGAGTTTGTTTTCCGCTACGTCCAGACGGTTTCGGACTTCCGGCAGTTGTTTCGCCAGGAAGGCCAGGCTCTTCGCTGCCTCTTCTGATTTACGCTCAACGTTCTGTTCCAGGTAGTTGCGGGTAATACTGTTGAGGATGTCGCGGATCTGTTCGCGATCCTCACCGGTAAAGCTCAGGCTGAGCACCCCGGTATCTTTACCGTTTTCCGCCACCGTCAGATTGTTTTGCAGGTTATTGATCATCCCCAGCGTGGAGAATTTGGTGACGGTAAATTCGGTATCCGGGCGGGCATGAATTTCACTGACCACCAGCGTAACGCCGTCTTTACTCAGGGTTTGACCGAGTTGACCGCGCGCGCTGAACCCACCGTCACTGCTGAGCTCATAGCTTTTATCGTTCAGCACCTTGAGGGTGAAGATCTGCTCGTTCATCCCTTTCGGCAGGGTAAAAGTAGTGACTTTTGCCGATTCATTCTGCCGCCCCATCAGCCGTTCCCAGCCCGCGCCAAACAGCGGGAAGGTGTTTTTGGTGACCGAAATATCCAGATCCAGATCGTCCACCGTTTTGCCTAATACCAGACGCGACTGGATGAGCTGAATTTCCGCTTCCGAGGCGGGCGGCTTGTTGGATAACGCAGAACCGATATCCTGTACCAGCGAGTTGCCGGTGTTTTGTTCAATCTGTACCAGCGCATCCGCACTGTAGATAGGCGTAGCGAAGAGCGTGTAAATCACTGCGCACAGCGCAAAAACCGCCGTGATGCCCAGCACCCACCAGCGCGCTTCGATGACGGTTCCCACCAGGCGACCAATATCGATCTCATCGTTGCCCGTTACCGGAGCGGCAGACTGTTTTACTTTTTCTGTCATTATTTTACCTGCTCTGCGTTCAATGCCTGCGCCCACTGGCGAGCAGACCGTTCAAGTAAGGCGTACACCGCTTCAAACGCCTCACGGCTTTTGCGATATGGGTCGGGGATTTCGCGCTCATCGTCCCAGTGACCGAAAAGCATGACCTTGCCACGCATCTCGGGCGCCAGTTCGTGCAGAGAGGCGATATGTCTTTTTTCCATCGCCAGGATCAGGTCATAGCCCCGACACAGTCGTCCGGTGACCTGCCGTGCGCAGTGCCCTTCGAGAGAAAGTGCATGACCGGCTGCGACACTCATCGCCGAGGCGTCAGCGCCTTTTCCCACCAACGCGCCCAGACCGGCGGATTCCACCGTTATCTGCGGGTGATACTGTTTAAGCAGACGTTCTGCCGTCGGGGAACGGCAAATGTTCCCCACGCAAACCACTAATATTTTGTTAAACATGACGATTACCAGTTATGAAGGTCGCTGGCCGTATCCGTCATGTAACGGACACCGCTGATGGTCGGCAGCAACTGATTGATCAGACGGTTCCAGCGCGCGACCGGTGCGGTGGTGACATACACCACGTCATACGGCTGCAGACGGAATTCCGTCGCCATGACCAGAGAGGTCGCATCAGACATATCGAGCTGATAGATGTTGGCAATCTTGCCGCCTGGGCCTTTGCCTTTCAGCGGACGGATCACGAAGATGCCGCTGGCGTTGGAGGTGGTCAGATCGATACCTTCGGCGTTACCCAGCGCTTCGGTCAGCGTCATGCCGCTGAAGTCCATTTTGAGGGTGCTCTGTTTTTTCACTTCACCCATCACGAACACTTTCAGGTCGTCGTTGCGCGGTACATAGAGGATGTCACCCGGATAGAGCAGACGGTTCTGGCTGAGATCGCCGTTTTGCATCAGCGCCTGCAGTGAAATACGTTGTTCTTTGCCCTTGTGCGTCAGCACCACGTTGCGCCAGTCGGCTACTTCCGTCAGGCCACCGGCGGCGTTAATGGCGTCCAGCACGGTCAGCGGCACGTTGGTGATCGCCTGTTGTCCGGATTTATTCACCTGCCCGGAGATGTAGGCTTTTTGCGAACGGAAAGCGGCGATATTAACGTCCACCTGCGGGTCAGCAATGTACTTCGCTAAGCGCCCGGTAATATCACTGCGGATTTCTGCCAGGGTTTTTCCGACCACACTGACCTTGCCGATGTAGGGATAGAACATGGTGCCATCAGGCTGAACCCAGTTGCCGGTATCGCTGGAGCTACGGTATTGACCCGCAGGCGTGGTGAGTTCCGGGTGATCCCAGACGGTCACACTCAGCACATCCCCCGCCCCGACGCGGTACTGATAGCTGGCGAGCTCCTGGTCCAGCGACATATTCGGCTGGGCAACATTCGGACGCGGACGTAATTGCTCAACCAGTCGCGGCGTGAGTGGATACACATTCACCATCCGGTCGAGATCAAAATCAGCGTCTTGCTGTTTAATCACGTCTTTACCCATCGTAGACATATTACTACCCGGAAGTACGGTGCAACCACTTATCAAGGTTACCGACACCAATAATGGCATCAATTTCATTTTGGATTTCATCATTGATTATTTATCACTTTGGCAGAGTAATTATCCTGTGCAATTTAAATAGCAACTTCGCCGTACACATTTACATTGCAGTTAATTGAAAAGAAATTTAACTGGCATCAGTCCTAAAAAAATTGAATTCATCCGTAAGCTATTGACAGAATAATGCAGACTCGTCATCAGGCGTTCAGGCACGCTACCGCCCCTGGCTTTTTAGCTACCAATACACTGATTAGATTATGTTTTTGTAAGCCTTGTCATTTCGCGTTTTTGTCGTAACAGAGAAAGTGTTAAGGCATTCTGAATGTCAGCCATTAATGAACCGGGATCCCACGTAATATATTTTCGCTTCCATCATTAACGCTGGAAGAATTGTTACAGCTAACGTAATTGCAGGCAAGGTAACAAGCCTGCTATTCTCCGTTTTTAAGATTAATATTAAGCGATATATTGGCCTGTTTTTAGGAATTACTTGATGTTGACAGAATCTATTTTCGCCCTTCACCCTGCGATATTTCCTAAATAGTTTTTGCTATATTTAATTATTCCCGGCAGAAACTTTATGGTTATTTTCAGTGCGAAAAGCCTGGTGAATACATGAGAAATCCCTTCTCGCCATTGCATTTTCCGCCCGCTTTATCCATGATCGAATTGTGACAATTGTCATATAACGAAAGGTATTACGTTTACTATGGAATGGATCGCCGATCCGTCAATCTGGGCCGGACTGGTCACGCTGGTCGTGATCGAATTAGTCCTCGGCATTGATAACTTAGTCTTTATTGCCATCCTCGCAGAAAAACTGCCACCTGCGCAGCGCGACCGTGCGCGTGTCACCGGGCTTATCCTGGCAATGCTGATGCGCCTGCTGCTGCTGGCGTCGATCTCGTGGCTGGTCACGCTGACCAAACCGCTGTTTAGCGTGCAGGGGTTGAGCTTCAGCGCCCGCGATTTGATCATGCTGTTTGGGGGCTTCTTCTTGCTGTTTAAAGCCACGATGGAGTTGAACGAACGACTCGAAGGGAAGGACAGCAATAACCCCACCCAGCGCAAAGGGGCGAAATTCTGGGGCGTGGTGGCGCAAATTGTGGTGCTGGACGCCATTTTCTCGCTCGACTCCGTGATCACCGCTGTCGGTATGGTGGATCACCTGGCAGTGATGATGGCGGCGGTGATTATTGCCATCAGCCTGATGCTGCTGGCAAGTAAGTCACTCACCCGCTTTGTGAACAGCCACCCGACCATTGTCATCCTCTGTCTCAGCTTCCTGCTGATGATCGGCTTCAGCCTGGTGGCTGAAGGCTTCGGTTTCCGGATCCCGAAAGGGTATCTGTACGCCGCCATTGGCTTCTCAGTGATGATCGAAGCGCTGAACCAGTTGGCTATCTTTAATCGTCGTCGCTTCCTGTCGGCCAATCACACCCTGCGTCAGCGGACAACCGAAGCAGTGATGCGCCTGCTAAGCGGGCAGAAAGAAGAAGCCGAACTGGATGCGGAAACCGCCTCGCTGCTGGTTGACCATGACGACAGCCAGATTTTCAACCCGCAAGAGCGTCGGATGATTGAGCGCGTGCTCAACCTCAATCAGCGCACCGTCAGCAGTATTATGACCTCACGCCACGACATCGAGCATATCGACCTCACCGCACCGGAAGAGGAGATTCGCGCGCTGCTGGAAAAAAACCAGCATACGCGACTGGTGGTGACCGGCGGTCACGATGAAGAAGATCTGCTCGGCGTGGTGCACGTTATTGACCTGCTGCAGCAGTCGCTGCGCGGTGAACCGCTCAACCTGCGGGTATTGATTCGTCAGCCACTGGTGTTCCCGGAGACGCTGCCGCTGCTTCCGGCGCTGGAGCAGTTTCGCAATGCGCGGACGCACTTCGCCTTTGTTGTGGATGAATTTGGCTCGGTAGAAGGGATTGTGACACTGAGTGACGTCACGGAAACCATCGCCGGTAATCTGCCGAACGAGGCAGAAGAGATCGATGCCCGCCATGATATCCAGAAAAATCCGGACGGTTCGTGGACCGCAAACGGCCATATGCCGCTGGAAGACCTGGTGCAATATGTTCCGCTGCCGCTCGATGACAAGCGGGAATACCACACCATTGCGGGCCTGCTGATGGAAGAATTACAGCGCGTGCCGAAGCCGGGGGAAGAAGTTCAGGTGGGCGATTATCTGCTCAAAACGTTGCAGGTGGAAAGCCATCGCGTACAGAAGGTTCAAATTGTGCCTTTACGCCATGACGACGAGATGGATTACGAGGTTTAACGCTAAACGGTGCCGGATGGCGCTAACGCTTATCCGGCCTACAATCCCGTTTCCAGGCCGGATAAGTGTGTAGGCCGGATAAGACATCCGGCACAACACGACCAGTCTAATCAAAGCTTATCGAGCAGCTTCTTCACATCTTTGCCATCACGGGAATCTTTATTGCGATCCGCCCAGTCATTCAGACGACGCTTCGCTTCATCCTGCATATGCTTACGCAGTAACTGATCCACCTGCAGATTGTAATTCAGTGACTGCCAGTTGCCGTAAACCCGCAGCGGAACCGGGGTTGCCTTCAGGAAATCGATCAGCTTGCCCTCGCCCTTCCAGCCGTCCAGTACCCGCACGTTAAACTGCGTGTCACAGGTTTGTCCGACCAGGTCGAGCGTTCCCTGACCGGTCAACGCCAGCATCGCGGACTCGCCTTCCATGTTATCCAGCGTCAGTTTACCGTTATCCAGCGTCAGGTCCGTCGCAAAGCGCGCCAGACGGGTCGCGTTATCGAAATTTTGCATCGACTGCACATCACCGCCGCTACGTTCCACGGCCTGCTGAATCAACTGCTGGAAGTTCATGCCTTCCATCCGCGTGTCGCGCATGTCAACATGAGCTTTCCCCTGCCAGCTATGGCGGAATGACTGTGCATCAATATCCGCACCGGAGAAATCCCCCGCCAGCGACGCCTTGCCGGTCAGGGCAATCGGGTAGTTGAACGCTTTGAGGATCGTGCCAATTTCGATCTCATCCAGACGCGGCTGGAACACCATTTTCGGGGTTTGCGCACGCGTATCCAGCGTTCCCGGCAGCGATATCGTCCCGCCGTCGAGCTTGCCTTGCAGTTCAGCGATCGTCAGCACGTCGGACTGATTGGTCATACGGCTGCTGACGTCGGTAAAATTCATCCCCCGCCAGATAACGCTATCCGCTTTCAGCGCGATATCGGCACTAAAGCCTTTCAGCCCCTGATAGGCCGGTTCATCCACCCGACTTGAAATCACCGGACGTGCCAGCGGCGGCTGACTTCCCCCCTGTTCCGTCGCACCGTTGGTACTGCCGGAATTTTCAGGCGCAGCTAACAGGTTATCCAGATTCAGGCGGGCAAATTGCAGATTGACGAGCCACGCGGGTTGTTCCTTCAGCGTCACCTGCACGTTTCCGGTCAGGGTGCTATCGTTCGCCGTCACATTTAGCTGGCTGAAGGTGAGCGTTTTCTTCTCTTCCTGCCATTGCGCCTGCAGTTGTCCCTGCCCCTGGATGCCCTGTTTCGGCAGATCGGCACCCTGCAACTGCCAGCTTAGCTGCTGAATTCCCGCGGTTAGATTATGTGGGTAGTCGGAGGCGTCAACGGTTCCGCTGAAGGCAAGAGTAAGATCGCGCTGGTCGCGATTCACGCGGCCTGAAAATTCGAAGGAACCGCGATGCTGCGCGTCCTGCTCCATCTGCAGACGAATATCACGAACGGTGACCTGTTCATCATTTTCATGCTGAAAGACCAGTACGCTATCCGCCACACGCAAACTGGCAACATCAAACGACCAACCGCGATCTTCGGCAACGTCCGGCAACGTGTTGTCTTTTGGGGCCACCGGGGCGTTTTCGCGGCGGACCGCTTCCGTTTGCGGCGTCAGTTGAATCACCGCGCCTTTGAGCATCACCTGTTTGACACTGAGCTGATGGCTCAGCAGCGGCCACAATGCGACATCCAGGCGCATGTTATCCGCGCGAACCAGGGGCTCACTGGCCCCTTGTGCCGTTAACACCATGCGCCCGGAGAGGATGCTGAGCTGCGGCCAGACGTGCCAGCGCAGTGGGCCGTCCAGTTGCAGTTGATAACCGCTTCGCGCAGCCACCTGTTGCACCATATAGGCACGAAAATCATTCGGATTGACCAGCAATACTAACGCGGAGAAGCCGGCCACCAGCACGACCAGCAAAATCATCAGCGTCGTCAGAAATCGTCTCATGCTATCCTCAATGGATTGGACTCAGTCTTTATCAATCCGGCTGGCGACAGCACCCTGCTGATCGCGATACTTCGCATCTTCACGACGGTTGTAAGGTCGAAGCGCAGGCCCCGAAAGCGGCTCGAAGCTCAACGCGCCGATCAGCATCCCCGGGCGCAGAGCCAGCGGTAATTTACCGGAATTATAGAACTCCAGCACGATACAGCCAGACCAGCCCGGATCGATACGGTGCGCGGTCACGTGGACCATCAGCCCGAGGCGCGCCAGTGAAGAGCGTCCGTCCAGCCAACCCACCAGGTCCGCGGGTAAGGTCACCGACTCATAGGTCACCGCCAGCGCCAGTTCGCCCGGATGCAGGTAAAATGCGTCGCCTTCCGCCAGGACGATCTCATCGCTCATCACGCGATCCAGCGCGGCGCTCACTTCTGCCTTCGGCCCGCTGAGATCGATAAAGGCAGCGGTATGTCCACTAAATGTACGAAATTTATTGCCCAGGCGCACATCCACCGTCGCACCATTAATGCGCTCAACGGGCGGACGCGGGTTGATCGACAAACGGCCTTCATCAAGCCAGGCTTCAATATCTCGGTCACACAGACGCATGGCACTTTCTCCTTTCGTGCATCGGGCACTTAACACATTGTGCATTAAGGGCAAACCAGGTTATCACTGAACGGTACACAATTCGCCGGGCTTATTCAAAGAACTGACTGATTTTCGCCTTCAGAATATCAATGGCG
Source organism: Citrobacter sp. (assembly GCA_019415335.1). The sequence goes on from DXKH01000056.1 coordinate 21,216, forward strand.
ATGCGGTTTTTCCCGCCGCGCGGCACGATAATATCCGCGTACTGTTTAGACGGTTCAATAAACTGCAGGAACATCGGACGCACGGTCTTCTGATACTGCGCCATCACGGAATCCATCGAGCGACCGCGTTCGTTAACGTCACGCTTGATACGACGCATCAGGCAGATATCCAGCGGGGTATCGACAAAAATAGAGAAGTTCATCTCTTCGCGCAAACGCGCGTCGGTCAGCAGCAGAATCCCTTCCAGAATGATGACTTTCTTTGGCTCAACGCGAACCGTCTCTTTCATACGGGTGTGTTCGACGTAGCTGTATACCGGCAGTTCGATCGCCGAACCCCGTTTGAGGGCTTGCAGGTGCTGAAACAGCAGACTGTGATCCATCGCATTCGGATGGTCGTAGTTGGTTTTGACACGTTCTTCCATCGACAGATGGCTTTGATCTTTGTAATAGCTGTCTTCGGGAATAACGCCGATATGTTCGTCACCGACTTGTTCACGCAACTCGCGATAAAGGGTACTGGCAATAAGACTCTTGCCGGAAGCCGATGCGCCAGCAATACCGATAATGACGCACTGATGAGACTGATCAGTCATAAATTTAGCGACCTGAATAACCTGGTTAGGAAGGACGACGCCGCACGGGCGTCAAACGCGGCAATTATAGGGATTTCAGTCGTACGATACCAGTCGAGATAGCAGGGAGTGTATTTAGCGCCCACTCATTCCCTGTCGCAAATTTATTTGTTCAGATTTAGAGCAACCCGCGGAATTAACCCGATTTCGCAGTAATTAATCGCCTTATAATGTCAAATTATGCGCAACCAGGATATAAATTGTAAATTGTTTGTACTAGCATAAACAGAGATTACTACGATGCGTCCGGGCGTTCCGCGACGTTCCGGCCACTCGGAAACAGGGTAATGAGTAAACAATCCCAACATGTTTTAGTTACCTTGCCGCATCCTCTGCTGCGCTTCGTCAGTTTAGGACTGACGGCGTTTATTTTTACCCTTTTCTCGCTGGAATTATCCCAGTTTGGTACCCAGCTCGCCCCGCTCTGGTTTCCGACGTCGATCATGATGGTGGCCTTTTACCGCCATGCCGGACGAATGTGGCCGGGAATTGCCCTCGCCTGCTCGCTGGGAAGCATTGGCGCATCGCTGGTCCTGTTTCCGCCTGACGCGCTGAATTTTACCTACACCGCGATCAACATCATTGAAGCCGCCGTCGGCGCCATGCTGTTGCGTAAGCTGTTACCCTGGTACAACCCGCTACAGAATCTCAATGACTGGATACGCCTCGCCTTTGGCAGTGCGGTTATCCCGCCGCTGTTGGGCGGCATTCTGGTCTGGATGTTGTCACCACATGAAACGCCGCTGAAAGCGTTTCTGATTTGGGTGCTGTCGGAGTCCATTGGCGCCCTGGCGCTGGTACCATTGGGATTATTGTTCAAACCGCACTACCTGCTGCGCCACCGCAACCCGCGCCTGCTCCTTGAAACGCTGCTGACGCTGACGGTGACCTTAGTTCTGAGCTGGTTTGCCATGAAGTATGTTCCGTGGCCCTTCACATTGGTCATCGTATTATTGATGTGGAGCGCCGTGCGTTTACCGAGGATGGAAGCCTTTCTCATCTTCCTCGCCACCGTCATGATGGTGTCACTGATGATGGCAGCCGATCCGTCGTTGCTGACCACGCCCAAAGTGCATGTGATGAACAACCTGCCGTGGCTGCCGTTCTTAATGATTCTCTTACCGGCGAACATCATGACCATGGTGATGTATGCCTTTCGCGCCGAGCGAAAGCATATTACGGAAAGCGAAGAGCGTTTTCGCAACGCGATGGAGTATTCGGCAATCGGCATGGCGCTGGTCGGGACAGAAGGGCAATGGCTGCAGGCCAACAAAGCGTTATGCCAGTTTCTCGGCTATAACCAGGATGAATTACGCGCACTGACCTTTCAGCAACTCACCTGGCCGGAAGATCTGAATAACGACCTGGAACAACTTACGAGGCTGGTGAGCGGCGACATTAATAGCTATTCGATGGAGAAACGCTATTACACCCGCACGGGCGAAGTCGTCTGGGCGCTGCTGGCTGTCTCGCTGGTCCGCCATCCTGACGGCACGCCGCTTTACTTTATTGCGCAAATTGAAGACATCAACGATCTCAAACATACCGAATGGGTCAACAAACGGTTGATGGAACGCATCACGCTGGCCAATGAAGCCGGTGGTATCGGGATCTGGGAGTGGGAACTCCAGCCCGACGTTATCAGTTGGGATCAGCGCATGTTCGAACTGTATGAGGTCCCCGCCCATGTTAAGCCCACGTGGTCGCTCTGGTACGATTGCGTGATCCCGGAGGATCGTGAGCATGCGGAAAAGGTGATTCGCGACTCATTAGCCGCGCGCCTGCCCTTTAAGCTGGAATTCCGCATTGCGGTAAAAGATGGCGTCCGTCATATCCGCTCGCTGGCGAATCGGGTATTAAATAAAAACGGTGAAGTCGAGCGACTCCTCGGCATCAATATGGACATGACCGAAGTGAAACAGTTGAACGAAGCGCTGTTTCAGGAAAAAGAACGTCTGCACATTACGCTGGACTCCATCGGGGAAGCGGTGGTGTGTATTGATGTCGATATGAAGGTCACCTTTATGAACCCTGTCGCTGAGAAGATGAGCGGCTGGCAGCAGGAGAATGCCATTGGCGTGCCGCTGCTGACGGTGCTGCGCATCACCTTTGGTGATAACGGCCCGTTAATGGAGAACATCTACAGTGCTGATATGTCCCGTTCGGCCATCGAACAGGATGTGGTTCTCCATTGTCGCAACGGCGGCAGTTACGATATTCACTACAGCATTACCCCGCTTAGCACGCTGGACGGCGGCAATATTGGTTCGGTGCTGGTGATTCAGGATGTCACCGAGTCGCGCAAGATGCTACGCCAACTGAGCTACAGCGCCACCCACGACGCCCTCACCCACCTGACCAACCGGGCCAGTTTTGAGAACAAGCTGAAGCTGCTGCTGCAAACCGTACGCAGTGCGCATCAGCGTCACGCGCTGGTTTTTATCGACCTTGATCGCTTTAAAGCGGTGAACGACAGCGCCGGTCACGCTGCGGGTGATGCGCTACTGCGTGAACTGGCGCAACTGATGCTCGGCATGTTGCGTTCCAGCGACGTGCTGGCGCGTCTGGGCGGCGATGAGTTCGGTCTGCTGCTGCCGGAGTGTAATATCGAAAGCGCGCGCTTTATCGCCACGCGGATCATTAACGCCGTCAACGATTACCACTTTATGTGGGAAGGTCGCCTGCATCGCATTGGTGCCAGCGCTGGGATCACGCTGATCGACGAAAACAACTGTCAGGCGATTGAGGTGATGTCGCAGGCGGATATCGCCTGTTATGCCTCGAAAAATGGCGGGCGTGGTCAGGTGACCGTGTATGAGCCGCAACAAGAGCTGGCGCATCACGAACGCGCGATGATGTCGCTGGATGAGCAGTGGCGGATGATTAAAGATAATCACTTGCTGATGGTCGCCCGCGGCGTGGCGTCTCCGCGTATTCCCGAAGCACGTAATTTCTGGTTGATCTCGCTGCGACTGTGGACCAGTGAAGGAGAAGTCATGGAAGAGCAGGCCTTCCGGGCCAGCTTAGCCGATCCCGCGCTCAACCATGCGCTGGATCGCCGCGTGCTGCATGAGTTTTTTCATCATGCAGCCCCGGCGGTTGCCAACAAAGGACTCAGCGTCGCCCTGCCCCTTTCCGTTGCCGGGTTGACCAGTGCGACGCTAATCGATGAGCTCCTGAATCAACTGGAGCAAAGCCCCCTGCCGGGACGCCTGCTGCATCTGATTGTGCCGGCGGAAGCGCTGTTGCTGCATCCCCAAGAGAGCAGCGCGGCAATCCAGAAATTACGCCAGGTCGGTTGCCACATTATTGTCAGCCAGATTGGTCGCGATCTGCAGATCTTCAATCTGATGACCAAAAGCATGGCGGATTATCTGCTGCTCGACAGTGAACTGAGCGCCAGCATTCACGGCAATATGATGGATGAGATGCTGGTATCGATTATTCAGGGGCATGCCCAACGTCTGGGGGTTAAAACCATCGCCGGGCCGGTACAAACGCCGATCGTCATGGATACGCTATCGGGCATTGGTATCGACCAGATTTATGGCGACATTATCGCCGACGCGCAGCCGCTGGATTTGTTACTCAATACCAGTTACTTCGCGATCAACTGACGGCTGCCATCCCTCGGTATACCAGATGTGCAATAGCGCATAGGAGCGCCAGGGTTTCCAGCGCTCCGCATAGCGACGGATCTGCGCGGGGGTCATCCCCGGGAAACGTTGTTTGATCAGGTAGTCGTCAGGCAAAAACACATCCTTCGCCTGCCAGCCGCGCAGGGCAAAATAGTTCGCCGTCCAGCGGCCGATCCCCGGAAATCCCTGTAGCGTTTTAATCCCCTGTTCAATATCTTCCGGCGGCTGGATTATCAGTGTCCCGTCCCGCGCAGCCTGCGCCAGATGGATGAGCGCGTTGGCGCGCATCAGCGGCATGCCCAACGTTTTCAACTCCAGCGGATCGGCTGCGGCGAGCTGTTCAGGCGTCGGAAAACAGACGTACTCCGGCGCGTCCGCTAACACGTCGCCATACAAACGCGCGACCTTCGACGTCAGCTTTGCCGCCATCGCCACGCTGACCAGTTGACCCAGAATCGCGCGAACGCCCTGCTCAAAGGCATCCACCGAGCCCGGCAGGCGCAACCCCGGACGCGCCGCGCCCAGTTCACCTAATACATGGCTGATCTGCTGCGGTTTACAGCGCAGGTCGAACAGTCGCTCCATTTTTTCAAGACAGATATCCGCGACCGGCAATAACCCGTCACTCAGCGTGACCTCAAGTGTGTGAGTGTCCGTGTCGGGGACGACCGTGATTATTCCCGAGTGTTGCCCTATCGCCAGACTCCGCGTGTAACGTAACGCTTCTACCGTTTCCACACCGCTGACCGCACGCGCGGCAAGAAAACCTAAAATCCATGACCAGTCGTACGGCGGTTGCCAGCTCAGGGTAAACATCCTCTTCTCCTTTTTCTGCAAACCTTCAGCATAAACGCTATTCAGGCGTTGTGCTTTGCTTTCATATTCCAGTTGTCGCGACGACAACATTTCGCTAAAGTCACGCCCCTTCTTCACTGGCATGGGGATTTTCAAGGTGTTTATTGGATTTGATTACGGTACCGCTAACTGCTCTGTCGCCGTCATGCGCGACGGTCAGCCGCAACTGCTGAAAATGGAAAACGGTAGTACGCTGCTACCTTCCATGCTTTGCGCGCCGACACGTGAATCGGTGAGCGAGTGGCTCTATCGCCATCATGCTGTTCCGACACCGGACGATGAAACGCAGGCGCTGCTGCGCCGGGCTATTCGCTTCAATCGCGATGAGGATATTGACGTTCACGCCAGCAGCGTACAGTTTGGTCTGTCATCGCTTGGACACTATATTGACGACCCGAAAGAGGTGTACTTCGTTAAATCGCCGAAATCCTTCCTCGGTGCCAGCGGGCTTAAGCCACAGCAGGTCGCGCTGTTCGAAGATTTAGTCTGCGCAATGATGCTGCACATCCGTCAACAGGCGCAAAACCAGCTCCCGGAAACCATTACCCAGGCTGTGATTGGACGTCCCATTAACTTCCAGGGCCTGGGCGGCGATGAGGCGAACAGCCAGGCACAGGGCATTCTTGAGCGGGCGGCAAAACGAGCCGGCTTCCAGGATGTCGTTTTCCAGTATGAGCCGGTGGCGGCAGGGCTGGATTACGAAGCGACATTGCAGGAAGAAAAACGCGTCCTGGTGGTGGATATCGGCGGGGGGACGACCGACTGTTCGTTACTGCTGATGGGACCACAGTGGCATCACCGCGCCGACCGCGAGTCCAGCTTGTTGGGGCACAGCGGCTGTCGCGTTGGCGGGAACGATCTGGATATCGCACTGGCCTTTAAACACCTGATGCCGCTACTCGGTATGGGGGGCGAAACGGAAAAAGGGATCGCTCTGCCGGTGCTGCCATGGTGGAACGCGGTGGCGATCAACGATGTCCCGGCGCAAAGTGATTTCTACAGCAGCACTACGGGCCGTCTGCTGAACGACCTGATACGCGATGCCCGCGAACCAGAACAGGTGGCACTGCTGCTGAAAGTCTGGCGTCAGCGCCTCGGCTATCGCCTGGTCCGCAGCGCCGAAGAGGGAAAAATTGCGCTGTCAGCACAACCTGACGTTAACGCGACGCTCCCGTTTATTCGCGACGATCTGGCGACCGTCATTAGTCAGCAGGGGCTGGAGAGCGCACTGGATCAGCCACTCGCGCGGATTCTGGAGCAGGTGCAACTGGCGCTGGATAACGCCCAGGAAAAGCCGGACGTCATCTATCTGACCGGCGGCAGCGCCCGCTCGCCGTTGATCAAAAAAGCTCTGACCGCCAAACTGCCAGGTATTCCTGTTGCCGGTGGCGATGACTTCGGTTCCGTCACCGCCGGTCTGGCCCGCTGGGCCGAGGTGGTATTCCGCTAAACGTCTCGCAAGCTGAACGCGGATGGATTGACATTAAGGTTCATGTGACTTAGTTTCAGGAGTGAGGGTTAGGGAGAGTTTCCCCTCCCCCTGGTGTCTTAGTAAGCCGGTAAGCTAATGACTAAGAGTATCGCCAGTATGATGACTACCTTCATCATAACCCTTTCCTTATTTTGGCCCCTTCCTCGGGAGGGGCTTTCCCGTTCCAGCATCCTGCTGAAATCCGTGGCTTACCTCCTTTTTGCCGTGCCGCCACTGTAGCGCACAATTTCTCATGCGCTTTATTCGGCGATGATTGTTGCGTAACGCCTCGCAACGCGCGTCGCCATTCGGATGAATCCGTACCGGGTTTCATAATTCCTCCATTTTTCTCCCTTGATGGATGACTAAACTAGTATCATTCCGTGAAACGTTTCAGGATGAGAAACTTATAACGATGAAAGGCAGTAACAAATCCCGCTGGGTGATGGCTATCGTGGTGGTCATCGCCGCCATCTCCGCATTCTGGTTCTGGCAGAACCGTAGCGAACCGCAGAGCACCGCGCCCGGCGCAACCGGACAAGCGAAACCAGCAACGGGTGCCGGTCGGCGCGGCATGCGCTCCGGTCCACTCGCACCCGTGCAGGCCGCGACCGCCACGAAACAGGCCGTTCCGCGTTATCTCACCGGTCTGGGCACGATGACCGCAGCCAACACCGTCACCGTCCGTAGCCGCGTGGATGGACAACTGCTGGCGCTGCATTTTCAGGAAGGGCAACAGGTTAAAGCCGGTGACCTGCTGGCAGAGATCGATCCCAGCCAGTTTAAAGTGGCACTGGCTCAGGCACAGGGTGTGCTGGCGAAAGACAAAGCCACCCTCGCCAACGCCCGTCGCGATCTGGCCCGTTATCAGCAACTGGTCAAAAGCAACTTAGTCTCCCGTCAGGAACTGGATGCCCAGCAGGCGCTGGTGAGCGAATCCGAAGGCACGATTAAAGCCGATGAGGCCAACGTCGCCAGCGCGCAACTGCAACTCGACTGGAGTCGCATTACCGCGCCGGTCGAGGGTCGCGTCGGTCTGAAGCAGGTGGATGTCGGCAATCAGATCTCCAGCGGCGATACCACCGGCATTGTGGTGATCACCCAGACGCATCCTATCGATCTGGTGTTCACCCTGCCGGAAAGCGATATCGCCACCGTCGTGCAGGCACAAAAAAGCGGGCAACCGCTGGTGGTTGAAGCCTGGGATCGAACCAATTCGAAAAAGCTCAGCACGGGCGTATTGCTGAGTCTGGACAACCAGATCGACGTCACTACCGGGACAATCAAAGTGAAGGCTCGCTTTGATAACCAGGATGACGCGCTGTTCCCGAACCAGTTTGTGAATGCCCGAATGCTGGTCGATACCGAACAAAACGCCGTGGTGATCCCAACTGCCGCCCTGCAAATGGGCAACGAGGGTCACTTCGTCTGGGTGTTGAACGATGAGAACAACGTCAGCAAGCATCTGGTCAAGACAGGCATTCAGGACAGCCAGAAGGTGGTGATCAGCGCCGGAATTTCAGCCGGTGACCGCGTCGTCACCGACGGGATTGATCGCCTGACGGAAGGGGCGAAAGTGGAAGTGGTGGAAGCGCAAACCGCCACCACAACCGATGCAAAAGCCACCAGCCGTGAATACGGTAAGAAAGGAGCGCGCTCCTGATGCAGGTGTTACCTCCGAGCAGCACAGGTGGCCCGTCGCGCCTGTTTATTATGCGTCCTGTCGCCACCACGCTGCTGATGGTGGCGATTCTCCTCGCCGGGATCATCGGCTATCGTTTCCTGCCCGTCTCCGCGCTGCCGGAGGTGGACTATCCCACCATTCAGGTGGTGACGCTGTATCCCGGCGCCAGCCCGGATGTGATGACCTCCGCGGTCACCGCACCGCTGGAACGCCAGTTCGGCCAGATGTCGGGGCTGAAACAGATGTCATCGCAAAGCTCCGGCGGTGCGTCGGTGGTGACGCTCCAGTTCCAGTTGACCCTGCCGCTGGATGTCGCCGAACAGGAAGTTCAGGCGGCCATTAACGCTGCCACCAACCTGTTGCCGAGCGACCTGCCGAACCCGCCGGTCTACAGTAAGGTCAACCCGGCCGATCCGCCGATCATGACGCTGGCGGTGACCTCCACCGCCATGCCGATGACTCAGGTGGAAGACATGGTCGAAACCCGCGTGGCACAGAAGATCTCTCAGGTCTCCGGCGTCGGGTTAGTGACGCTCTCCGGCGGTCAGCGTCCGGCGGTCCGCGTCAAACTCAATGCGCAGGCCATTGCCGCGCTGGGCCTGACCAGCGAAACCGTCCGCACGGCGATTACCGGTGCGAACGTCAACTCCGCCAAAGGTAGCCTTGACGGTCCCACCCGTGCGGTGACGCTCTCGGCGAACGACCAGATGCAGTCTGCCGACGAATACCGCCAGCTCATTATTGCTTACCAGAACGGCGCGCCGGTTCGTCTGCGCGATGTCGCTACCGTTGAACAAGGGGCGGAAAACAGTTGGCTTGGCGCATGGGCCAATAAAGAACAGGCCATTGTGATGAACGTCCAGCGCCAGCCTGGCGCTAACATCATCTCAACGGCAGACAGTATTCATCAGATGCTGCCACAGCTCAAAGAGAGCCTGCCGAAGTCGGTGAACGTGACGGTACTGTCCGACCGCACCACCAATATCCGCGCCTCGGTAAGTGACACCCAGTTCGAGTTAATGCTGGCTATCGCGCTGGTGGTGATGATCATCTATCTGTTCCTGCGCAATATTCCCGCCACCATTATCCCCGGCGTTGCCGTCCCGCTGTCGTTGATCGGTACCTTTGCGGTGATGGTGTTTCTCGATTTCTCCATCAACAACCTGACGCTAATGGCGCTGACCATTGCCACCGGCTTTGTGGTCGATGATGCGATTGTGGTGATCGAAAACATTTCGCGCTATATCGAAAAAGGGGAAAAACCGCTGGCGGCCGCGCTGAAAGGGGCCGGTGAAATCGGCTTTACCATCATCTCGCTGACCTTCTCGCTGATTGCGGTCCTGATCCCGCTGCTGTTCATGGGTGATATCGTGGGGCGCCTGTTCCGCGAGTTTGCCGTGACGCTGGCGGTGGCGATTTTAATCTCTGCGGTGGTGTCGTTAACCCTGACGCCGATGATGTGCGCCAGAATGCTGAGCCAGGAGTCGTTGCGTAAGCAAAACCGCTTCTCCCGCGCCTCGGAGAAAATGTTTGACCGTGTGATCGCCGGCTACGGACGCTGGCTGGCGAAGGTGCTGAACCATCCGTGGCTGACGCTGAGCGTGGCGCTGGGCACCCTACTGTTAAGCATCATGCTGTGGGTGTTTATTCCGAAAGGCTTCTTCCCGATCCAGGATAACGGCATCATTCAGGGCACGTTGCAGGCACCGCAGTCCAGTTCCTTTACCAGTATGGCCCAGCGCCAGCGGCAGGTGTCGGACGTGATACTGAACGATCCGGCGGTTGAAAGCCTGACCTCCTTCGTCGGCGTCGATGGCACCAACCCGTCGCTGAACAGCGCGCGTCTGCAAATCAACCTGAAGCCGCTCGACGAACGTGATGATCGTGTCCAGAAAGTGATCGCCCGTTTGCAGGAGGCCGTGGCGAAAGTGCCGGGCGTCGACCTCTATCTGCAACCGACGCAGGATCTGACGATCGATACCCAGGTCAGCCGCACGCAGTATCAGTTCACGCTACAGGCCACCTCGCTGGATGCCCTCAGCACCTGGGTGCCGCAACTGATGGAAAAACTGCAGGCGTTGCCGCAGCTTTCTGACGTCAGCAGCGACTGGCAGGATCAGGGCCTGGTGGCGTATGTGAATGTCGATCGCGACAGCGCCAGTCGACTGGGGATCAGCATGGCGGATGTCGATAATGCGCTGTATAACGCCTTCGGTCAGCGCCTGATTTCCACGATCTACACGCAGGCGAATCAGTATCGCGTGGTGCTGGAACACAATACCGAAAATACGCCGGGGCTGGCGGCGCTCGATTCGATCCGTCTGACCAGCAGCGACGGCGGCATGGTGCCGCTCAACGCCATCGCCAAAATTGAGCAGCGCTTCGCGCCGCTCTCGATTAACCATCTGGATCAGTTCCCGGTCACCACTATCTCGTTTAACGTTTCGGACGGTTATTCGCTGGGCGATGCGGTCCAGTCAATTATCGATACCGAAAAAACGCTGGATCTGCCGGTGGATATCACCACTCAGTTCCAGGGCAGCACCCTCGCCTTCCAGGCGGCGCTGAGCAGCACCATCTGGCTGATTGTCGCGGCGGTGGGGGCGATGTATATCGTGCTCGGCGTGCTGTACGAAAGCTTTATTCACCCGATCACCATTCTCTCAACGCTGCCCACAGCTGGGGTCGGCGCGTTGCTGGCGCTGATGATTGCCGGAAGCGAACTGGGTGTGATCGCCATCATCGGCATTATTTTGCTGATCGGCATCGTGAAGAAGAATGCCATCATGATGATCGACTTTGCCCTTGCCGCTGAGCGCGAACAGGGGATGGCGCCGCGCGAGGCGATTTTCCAGGCCTGTCTGCTGCGTTTTCGTCCGATCCTGATGACCACGCTGGCGGCGCTGCTGGGCGCACTGCCGCTGATGCTGAGCACCGGCGTGGGGGCAGAACTGCGCCGTCCGCTGGGGATCGGTATGGTGGGCGGCTTACTGGTCAGCCAGGTACTGACGCTGTTCACCACCCCGGTTATCTATCTGCTGTTTGACCGCCTGTCGCTGTATGTGAAAAATCGCTTCTCTCACCGGGAAGAGGAGGCGTAAATGAAGTTTTTCGCCCTCTTCATTTACCGTCCGGTGGCGACGATTTTACTCTCTCTCGCCATCACCCTCTGCGGCGTGCTGGGCTTTCGACTGTTGCCCGTCGCCCCGCTGCCGCAGGTCGATTTTCCGGTGATCATGGTCAGCGCCTCGCTGCCGGGAGCCTCGCCGGAGACCATGGCGTCCTCCGTCGCAACGCCGCTGGAGCGCTCGCTGGGGCGCATTGCCGGGGTCAGTGAGATGACCTCAAGCAGTTCCCTCGGCAGCACGCGCATCATTTTACAATTTAACTTCGATCGCGATATCAACGGCGCCGCGCGGGATGTGCAGGCGGCGATAAATGCGGCGCAAAGTCTGCTGCCAAGTGGCATGCCGAGCCGTCCCACCTATCGCAAAGCCAACCCGTCCGACGCGCCGATCATGATTCTGACGTTGACCTCGGAGACATACTCGCAGGGTGAGCTGTACGACTTCGCCTCAACCCAACTGGCGCAGACCATCGCGCAAATCGACGGTGTTGGCGATGTCGACGTGGGCGGCAGTTCGCTGCCCGCCGTGCGCGTCGGGTTAAATCCGCAGGCGCTGTTTAACCAGGGCGTCTCGCTGGATGATGTACGCACCGCCATCAGCAACGCCAACGTGCGTAAACCGCAAGGGGCGCTGGAAGATACCACGCATCGCTGGCAGATCCAGACCAATGACGAACTCAAAACGGCGGCGGAATATCAGCCTCTGGTGATTCACTATAACAATGGCGGCGCTGTACGGCTGGGTGATGTCGCCACGGTGACGGACTCGGTACAGGATGTGCGCAACGCCGGGATGACCAACGCCAAACCGGCGATTTTGCTGATGATCCGTAAGCTGCCGGAAGCCAACATTATCCAGACGGTCGACAGCATTCGGGCCAGACTCCCGGCGTTGCAGTCCACCATCCCGGCGTCGATCGATATGCAAATCGCCCAGGATCGCTCGCCGACCATCCGCGCCTCGCTGGAAGAGGTTGAGCAGACGCTGGTCATTTCCGTGGCGCTGGTCATTCTGGTGGTCTTTCTGTTCCTGCGCTCCGGACGCGCCACGCTGATCCCCGCCGTGGCGGTTCCGGTTTCGTTAATTGGTACCTTTGCCGCGATGTACCTGTGCGGGTTCAGCCTCAATAACCTGTCGCTGATGGCGTTGACCATCGCCACCGGCTTTGTCGTCGATGACGCCATCGTGGTGCTGGAAAATATCTCACGTCATCTGGAAGCCGGAATGAAACCCTTGCAGGCCGCGCTTCAGGGGACACGTGAAGTCGGCTTTACCGTGTTGTCCATGAGCCTGTCGCTGGTTGCTGTGTTCCTGCCGCTGCTGCTGATGGGGGGATTACCGGGACGATTGCTGCGCGAATTTGCCGTCACGCTGTCGGTGGCGATTGGTATTTCACTGCTGGTGTCGCTCACGCTCACCCCGATGATGTGCGGCTGGATGCTGAAATCCAGCCAGCCTCGGGAGCAGAGGCGGCTGCGCGGATTTGGCCGCATGCTGGTCGCGCTGCAACAGGGTTACGGTAAGTCGCTGAAATGGGTGCTCAACCATACGCGGCTGGTCGGCGTGGTGCTGCTCGGCACCATTGCGCTGAATATCTGGCTCTACATTTCGATTCCGAAAACTTTCTTCCCGGAGCAGGACACCGGCGTACTGATGGGCGGGATTCAGGCCGATCAGAGCATTTCGTTCCAGGCGATGCGCGGTAAGCTTCAGGACTTCATGAAGATCATTCGCGATGACCCGGCGGTGGATAACGTCACCGGATTTACCGGCGGTTCACGGGTCAACAGCGGGATGATGTTCATCACCCTCAAGTCCCGCGACGAACGCCGGGAAACTGCGCAACAGGTGATCGACCGTTTGCGGGTAAAACTGGCAAAAGAGCCCGGTGCCAATCTGTTCCTGATGGCGGTGCAGGATATTCGCGTCGGCGGACGCCAGTCCAACGCCAGCTATCAGTACACGCTGCTGTCAGACGATCTGGCGGCACTGCGCGAATGGGAACCGAAGATCCGTAAAGCTTTAGCCGCCCTGCCCCAACTGGCAGACGTCAACTCCGACCAACAGGACAACGGCGCGGAGATGAATCTGACCTACGATCGTGAAACCATGGCGCGGCTGGGTATTGACGTGCAGGCGGCGAACAGCCTGTTGAACAACGCCTTTGGTCAGCGGCAGATCTCCACCATCTATCAGCCGATGAACCAGTATAAAGTGGTGATGGAAGTCGATCCGCGCTACACCCAGGACATCAGCGCGCTGGAGAAAATGTACGTCATTAACCGTGACGGCAAGGCGATTCCGCTCTCCTGGTTTGCCAAATGGCAGCCGGCGAACGCGCCGCTGTCGGTGAATCATCAGGGCCTGTCGGCGGCGTCCACGGTCTCCTTCAACCTGCCTACCGGTTCCTCGCTGTCTGAAGCCAGTGACGCCATTAATCGGGCGATGACCCAGCTTGGCGTGCCGTCCACGGTGCGCGGCAGTTTTGCCGGGACCGCACAGGTTTTCCAGGAAACGATGAATTCCCAGGTGATCCTGATTATTGCCGCGATCGCCACGGTCTATATTGTGCTCGGCATGCTGTATGAAAGTTATGTTCACCCGCTGACCATCCTCTCCACCCTTCCCTCGGCGGGGGTGGGCGCACTGCTGGCGCTGGAGATTTTCGATGCCCCGTTCAGCCTCATCGCCCTGATAGGGATCATGCTATTAATTGGCATCGTGAAGAAAAACGCCATCATGATGGTCGATTTTGCACTGGAAGCGCAGAGGCATGGCAACCTCACCCCGGAGCAGGCAATTTTCCAGGCCTGCCTGTTGCGTTTTCGCCCGATTATGATGACCACGCTGGCTGCGCTGTTTGGCGCGCTGCCGCTGGTGATTTCCAGTGGCGACGGTTCGGAACTGCGCCAGCCGCTGGGGATTACCATCGTCGGCGGTCTGGTGATGAGCCAGTTGTTAACGCTCTACACCACCCCGGTGGTGTACCTCTTCTTCGACCGTCTGCGGCTGCGTTTTTCGCGTAAACAGCGTAAACCGATAACAGAGACATGACAGAACTTCCTGACAGCACCCGCTGGCAACTGTGGATTGTGGCATTCGGCTTCTTTATGCAGTCGCTGGATACCACTATCGTCAATACCGCGCTTCCCTCGATGGCAAAAAGCCTCGGGGAAAGCCCGCTGCATATGCACATGGTCGTGGTCTCGTACGTGCTGACCGTGGCGGTCATGTTGCCTGCCAGCGGTTGGCTGGCGGACAAAATCGGCGTGCGGAATATTTTCTTCACCGCCATCGTACTGTTTACCCTGGGCTCGCTGTTTTGCGCCGCTTCCGGCACGCTGAATGAACTGGTGATGGCGCGGGTGTTACAGGGCGTTGGCGGTGCCATGATGGTGCCGGTCGGCAGGCTGACGGTGATGAAGATTGTTCCGCGCGAGCAGTACATGGCAGCGATGACGTTTGTCACCCTGCCGGGCCAGATTGGCCCGTTACTCGGCCCGGCGCTGGGCGGGATCCTCGTGGAATATGCCTCCTGGCACTGGATTTTCCTGATCAATCTGCCGGTCGGTATTATCGGCGCGATCGCCACGCTGATGCTGATGCCCAACTACACCCTGCAAACCCGACGCTTTGATCTCTCGGGTTTTCTGCTGCTGGCGGCGGGGATGACGGTGCTGACCCTCGCGCTGGACGGCAGCAAAGGGATGGGGATGTCGTCGTTCGCCCTCGGCGCGCTGGTGGTGTGCGGCGTGGCGGCCATATTGCTTTACCTGAAACACGCCAAAGGTAACCCGCGGGCGCTGTTCAGCCTTCACCTGTTCCGCACGCCGACCTTCTCACTGGGGCTGTTCGGCAGCTTCGCCGGGCGCGTCGGCAGCGGCATGTTGCCCTTTATGACGCCGGTCTTTTTGCAGATCGGCCTCGGCTTCTCTCCGTTTCACGCCGGGCTGATGATGATCCCCATGGTGCTTGGCAGTATGGGCATGAAACGGATTGTCGTGCAGGTGGTGAACCGCTTTGGCTATCGGCGGGTACTGGTCGCCACCACGCTCGGACTGTCAGTGGTCACCCTGCTGTTTATGTCCACTGCGCTGCTGGGCTGGTATTACGTGCTGCCGCTGGTGCTGTTTGTTCAGGGCATGGTCAACTCGACGCGTTTCTCCTCCATGAACACCCTGACCCTGAAAGATCTGCCGGATGAATTAGCCAGCAGCGGGAACAGCCTGCTGTCGATGATTATGCAACTCTCGATGAGTATTGGCGTCACCGTCGCCGGTCTGCTGTTAGGGATGTTTGGGCAGCAGCACGTGACCGTCGATAGCGGAACGTCGCATACCGTGTTTATGTACACCTGGCTGTGTATGGCCGTTATCATCGCCTTACCCGCCGTGATCTTTGCCCGCGTCCCGAACGATACCCATAAAAATGTCGTCATTGCGCGACGCAAAAGGAGAACCTGATGAAGCTCTGGCGACCCGGAATTACCGGCAAACTGTTTCTGGCGATTTTCGCCACCTGTATCGTGCTGCTGATCAGTATGCATTGGGCGGTGCGTGTGAGCTTCGAGCGAGGGTTCATTGATTACATCAAGAACGGTAACGAACAGCGCCTGACCATGCTCGGCGACGCGTTAGGCGAACAGTATCAGTTGCACGGCAACTGGCGCTTTCTGCGCAATAACGAACGCTTTGTGTTCCAGATCCTCCGCTCCTTTGAGCATGACAGAGACGATGACAAACAGGGGCCTGGTATGCCGCCGCACGGCTGGCGCACGCAGTTTTGGGTGGTGGATCAGGATGCGCATGTCATGGTTGGCCCGCGCGGTCCGGTTCCCAAGGATGGCACGCGGCGCCCCATTCTGGTGAACGGCCAGGAGGTCGGCGCGGTGATCGCCTCCCCCGTCGAACGCCTGACGCGTAACACCGACATCAATTTTGATAAACAGCAGCGGCGTACCAGTTGGCTTATCGTCGCGCTCTCGACCCTGCTGGCGGCGCTGGCGACCTTTCCACTCGCGCGCGGACTGCTGGCCCCGGTCAAACGGCTGGTCGAAGGCACGCACAAACTGGCTGCGGGTGATTTCACTACCCGCGTTGCCGCAACCAGCGCCGATGAGCTGGGCAAACTGGCGCAGGACTTCAACCAGCTCGCCAGTACGCTGGAAAAGAATCAGCAGATGCGTCGCGATTTTATGGCCGATATTTCGCATGAACTGCGCACACCGCTGGCAGTCCTGCGCGGTGAACTGGAAGCGATTCAGGATGGCGTGCGAAAATTCACGCCAGAGTCGGTAGCCTCGCTACAGGCGGAAGTGGGGACGCTGACTAAACTGGTTGACGATCTGCACCAGCTTTCGATGTCTGACGAAGGTGCGCTGGCCTATCAAAAAACCGCCGTCGATTTGATCCCACTGCTGGAAGTGGCGGGTGGCGCCTTCCGTGAGCGTTTTGCCAGCCGCGATCTGACATTAGAATTTTCCCTGCCTGACAGCGTGACGGTGTTCGGCGACCGCGATCGCCTGATGCAGTTATTCAACAACCTGCTGGAAAACAGCCTTCGCTACACTGACAGCGGCGGCGGCTTGCGTATCAGCGCAGAGCAGAATGACAAACGCGTGCTGATCACCTTTGCCGACTCCGCGCCGGGAGTCAGTGACGAGCAGCTACAGAAACTGTTCGAGCGATTCTACCGCACCGAAGGTTCACGCAATCGTGCCAGCGGAGGTTCCGGTCTGGGGCTGGCGATTTGCGTCAACATCGTCGATGCCCATAATGGTCACATCCGCGCTGCCCATTCGCCTTTTGGCGGGGTTAGCATTACAGTTGAGTTACCGCTGGAACGCGATTTACAGAGAGACGTATGACTGAGTTACCCATTGATGAAAACACCCCACGCATCCTGATTGTGGAAGATGAACCCAAGCTGGGACAGTTACTTATCGACTATCTGCGCGCCGCGAGCTATGCCCCGACGCTGATTAGCCATGGCGATCGGGTACTGCCTTATGTGCGCCAGACGCCGCCGGATCTCATCCTGCTGGATCTGATGCTGCCGGGTACCGACGGCCTGACCCTGTGTCGGGAAATCCGCCGTTTCTCCGAGGTGCCGATTGTGATGGTCACCGCCAAAATTGAGGAGATCGACCGCCTGCTGGGACTGGAAATTGGCGCGGATGATTACATCTGCAAGCCCTACAGCCCGCGCGAAGTGGTCGCCCGCGTGAAAACTATTCTGCGCCGCTGTAAGCCACAGCGTGAACTGCAGCAACTGGACGCCGAAAGTCCGCTGATTGTCGATGAAAGCCGTTTCCAGGCCTCCTGGCGCGGTAAAGTGCTCGACCTGACGCCCGCGGAATTCCGTCTGCTCAAAACCCTGTCTCACGAGCCGGGGAAAGTGTTTTCCCGCGAGCAGTTGCTGAATCATCTCTACGATGATTATCGCGTGGTGACCGATCGCACCATCGACAGCCATATCAAAAACCTGCGTCGCAAGCTGGAAGCACTCGACGAAGAGCAGTCGTTTATCCGCGCGGTGTATGGCGTCGGCTATCGCTGGGAAGCTGATGCCTGCCGGATAACCTGACGATTAAGGCCATTCAGAATAAAAAAAAGCCCCGCAGTACGCGGGGCCTGAATTAACGGTGATTGTCTTTCAGCGCCGTGAGGCGCTCTCCCGTCAGAAGCTGCGCTTCAGATTCAGCATAAAGCCCTTATCGCTGACGGTGTCTTCCTTCCACTGGTAAGCATTCGCCGCAAACTGGGTGTCACCGGCGCTGTATTTCACGCCCACTACCGCAGAACTGTTCACGCCGCCCCCCTGCTGGCCGTCATCCACGTTGAAGTCCTGACCCGCCGCGCCCTGCAGGCTTGCCGTACGCGTGCTCTTCGCATAGCTCACGTTCGGACCGCCTTCCAGCATCGCATTCGCCGACCAGCCGTTTTTACCCGCGTAGTCCAGCTTCAGCCCCACGATAGAGTCCACCGCCGTTTCCGTGCTGCTGCTCATCTTCAGGTTGAAATCGCCGCCGCCGTGCTCCTGATAACCGCCGTCCGTCGTGTGGCGCAGTTTCATGCCCGCGTACGGTTTCACCGTCAGACCGCTGTCCAGCGTCCACGTTTTGCTGCCTTCGGTGCGGTATTCCAGATACTGCTCGTTGTTGTCAGCATCCGCCACTTCGCCGACATCGCCGTAAGAGACGCTGCGGCTGCCCGACAGGTTGTGGATGTCATAGCGCAGCCCGTTGCTCCAGGGCGTTGTTCAGTTCGGCGGTGCTGCCCACGTTCAGGCTGTTGTACAGCGCGTTGTTGGTGTACCCCGCGTCCAGCGCCTGTGCCACGCTGCTGACGTTACCGTCCGTCGTCACGTCTGCGTAGGCGTTTTTGCTCATCGTAACGTCAACGTTACCGTCCTGGTCTTTGGTTCCGGTCGCCGTCCACACCACGCTGGTCGAGGTGATATTCTCCTCGCCGGTGATGGTCCCCCCCGTGGAGGTAAAGACATTGTTGAAGGTCTGCGTCTGTGCCGCCGTTCCCGCGGTAAATCCGGTGTCCACCTTGACGCCCGTCAGATTCATCGTGTTCGCGCTCAGCGTCCCTGCTGAACCATCGGCATTGGTGCCCACGGTATAACCGGAAACCGTCTGCGCTGTCGGGTCTGTTCCCATATGCGGATCATCGTCGGCCATCGGCGCACCATTGAGGTTAATCGCGCCCTTATTCACCACCGAACTGGATCCGTCGGCGTAAAATGCCTGTCCATAATCGGCATTGATGTTAATCACGCCGCTTTCATCATTGATGGCAACGCCCCCTTCCATCGCCCCCATTGCGGTCAGCCCACCCTGACCTGTGGAATATTCATCTGTGCCGAGGTTGATGGTCCCCTGGTTAACCACGGTACCGCCATAGGCCAGCATGCCGAAGCCGGAGTCGGTAACATTGATGGTGCCGGTGTTGGTGGCGGTGGCACTGTCCGTTGCCAGCATCCCCGCGCCGTTTTGCCAGGTATTCTTGTTGTAGTCCGCGTTATAACTCATCCCGGTCACAGTGCCGTTTTCGTCCAGCGTCGGAACATAGCTGTTCAGGTTGATGGTCCCTTCATTGGTCCCTGTCGTGCCGCTGTTGCTTACCGCCACGCCATAGGAACCCAGACCCGTGGCTGAAATTGTCCCTTCTGCCGTGTTGTCTACCGTAGCACCGTCCATACCTAATAACAGATAATGGCGGTCCCAACCCGCACCTAAAGGACTATTCTGCCCTTCACTATATATACTCCAACTAGGGTCAAGACCACGAGAGACAGAGATCAACATACCGCTATTCGTTGCCTGGCTTCCGCTACCCGTCGCATAGAGCAAAGCGTTGTCCAGCGAACTATCAGTCAAAGTTGCGATACTCTGAATTTCACCTCTGTTAATGATACCTGCACCATCCGCAGCACTGAGAACAGTGACAGAAGTCGATGTGTTAATCTGCCCATCGTTCTCAGCAACACTCCCGGCACCGGAGGTCTGAATCACAGCTATTTCAGGGGAGATTGCATAAAAATAAGCAAGCCCTGCATCCATGTCGATATTCAGAACAGAGGTATCATCAAGTAATAGTGAACCTCCATCTGACATCTTCGCAAAAACCGCCGTGCCTGGAACTGCTGACGCTTGCCCAGCATCAATAGATGAAATAGCAAGAGAAGAGTTACCGCTGACAATTACCTCACTGTCCCCGCTGACCCTGATACCTGTTTTGGAGTTATCGTTATATTGCCGTACAGTCACACTATCATTTGTAGCATCAATATTGACGCCGTCTTTCAGATAAACCGTGTTGTTATCACCTTCAACGTCAAGCCCGGTCACCGTTACTACTCCTGAGTCATCATCCACCGTCCGCTTTTCATCCAGGGTCAGACTGCCGTCCAGGGTGATGGTATTACCCGTGCCGGTAACACTGACCCCGGTGATATCTGCATCACTCTCTGCGCTGACCTGCCCCAGCGCGGTGGGCGAACTGATAGTCACATCACCGGTGATATCCACACGGTTCTGGTCGCCCACGACCGCCACCCCTGTCTCGCCGTGTACCGTCCCCGCCGCATCCTGCTCGATGGCCAGACTCACATCACCATCAAGTTTTGTGCTGCCGTTATTGCCGCTGATACTGACCCCGGTCGCGTCATTACTCGCCGTGATAGTCCCGGTGTTGGTAAAGCTGGCGTTGTCACCGCTGATGCTGATGCCCACGGACCCGGCATCTTTCGCCGTCACGGTGCCCTTGTTGGTGATCGTCGCCGATTTACCGCTGACCGACAGCCCGGTCGCCCCGTTGGTCGCCAGAATATCGCCGCTCTGGGTGACATTCGCGTTGTCACCGTTGATTTGGGTTCCGGTTCCGCCATCACTGGCGCTGGTGTCACCGCTGATGGTGTTGTTGGTATCGTCACCGCTGATCACCGTTCCGGTGCCGCCACCCGAGGCGTTCGTGTCTCCGCTGATGGTGTTGGTCGTATCATCACCGCTGATCACCGTTCCGGTGCCGCCACCAGAGGCGTTCGTGTCTCCGCTGATGGTGTTGGTCGTATCGTCACCGCTGATCACCGTTCCGGTACCGCCGTCTGCCGCGGTGGTATCGCCGCTGATGGTGTTGGTGGTGTCATTTCCGTTGATGATGGTGCCGGTCTCACCGCTGCCGCTGGCCGTGCTGTCGCCATCCACCTGGTTCGACTTGCCGTCACCGTCGATCACGTTGGTATTCGCTGAGGCCAACACCACTTGCCCCTGGCTGTTAAAACCCCAGAACAGGTTGTCCGGGCCGTAAGTGCCTTTAAGCAGCAGATTGTTATTACTGTCGGTTTCCCAGGCCGTCACCGTGGCACTTTTGCCATCCGGCAGGGTGATAAGCGCATTCTCCCCCTGTTGAGTGTAGGTAAACACGACATCGTTGTAGTTTTGACCGTTAAGGGTCATTGAGGCAAAGGTCAGGGTATGGGCCGATTCATCCAGCGTGACGCCGTTGGCAAAGGTCTTTGTGACGTCGCCACCATCATCACCGCCGTTGTCTGAATGGTGATCGCCATTATCGTTATGCTCAGTGACGCCAATCCCCAATGCGACCGCCGCGGCAAATCCCCCCGCAACCAGCCATGCCAGGTTGCTGTCTTCCGCCTTAAGGCACTCCGCAGGCAACTGCTTTTTCTGCTCTGCGCTGAGCGTTTTCATATCCTGCGGGCACACTATTTTTGACTGCACGGGTTGAACCGGGGCGGTGATATTTTCTGCTGCACCGGCATAGCCGTTGCTTACGGCCATCGCAATGCAGGCCGAGATAAATTTCTTTTGCATGGGAATTCCTTTTATATATTTTTCCGCGAACGAGTCAGATGCGAGGATAAATAAAACACCCGACCTCTTTAATATTATTTATAACTACGGGCGGAATATAACCGATTATTAAAGTAGATTTTTTAAATAAAGTCGTGTGTCTTCACTGTTTTTCGCGAGTTAAAAAAATCGGTAAAAATACGCTCCAACCCTGATGTTTTTATACTTTCATTTCAGGTGATAGGTGTATTTATTCGCCATTACCGCAGACAGTGGGGATATCAACCGGGGGTTTACGTTGCGCCACCTTACCCGCACTGGCACAAGAAAAAGCGCCTACACGGAAAAATATGTCTGTCTGTAAATATATGCAATAAAAACTCACCTTTCGTTATATACACCAGATATCGCCGGAAAGCTGATTTCGGTCGAATGGCGTAATTAAGAGAACTCATTATTTATTGGGGTAAGTTAAATTGACACGTTTTCCCCGATCTAAAGGACTTTCCAGGGTTCAGAATATAAGCAGGCAGCTCTGCCGAAGAACAACGCTGCCGCTGGCGAATACCGGGAATATGCGGGTCTGGCAGGAAAACGCTGAACGTAAAATCGACAGAAAATAAACAAGACGACCGGGTTGATTGAGCGCACAAGGTTTACTGCATCTGCGCACGGCGCTACAATGCCCGCCCTTAACGTGAGGACTCTCCTCTAGCCGCTTCATCAGGTGAAGCGGATCTGACCTGTCATCAGAACGAGAACACTATGTTTAAACCGGAACTCCTTTCCCCGGCGGGAACGCTGAAAAATATGCGTTACGCTTTCGCCTATGGCGCCGATGCCGTCTATGCGGGCCAGCCGCGTTACTCGCTGCGCGTGCGCAATAACGAATTCAATCACGAGAACCTGCAACTCGGCATTAATGAAGCCCATGCGCTGGGGAAAAAATTCTACGTGGTAGTCAACATCGCCCCGCATAACGCAAAGCTGAAAACCTTTATCCGCGATTTAAAACCGGTGGTGGAAATGGGGCCGGACGCCCTGATCATGTCCGATCCAGGGCTTATCATGCTGGTACGCGAGAACTTCCCGGAAATGCCGATTCATCTTTCCGTGCAGGCCAACGCCGTGAACTGGGCGACGGTGAAATTCTGGCATTCGATGGGGCTGACCCGCGTGATTCTGTCGCGCGAGCTATCGCTGGAAGAGATTGAAGAGATCCGCCATCAGGTGCCGGAGATGGAGATTGAGATCTTCGTTCACGGCGCGCTGTGCATGGCCTACTCTGGCCGCTGCCTGCTCTCCGGTTACATCAATAAGCGCGACCCGAACCAGGGCACCTGCACCAACGCCTGCCGTTGGGAATACAACGTGCAGGAAGGCAAAGAAGATGTGGTGGGGAATATCGTCCACAAATATGAGCCGATCCCGGTACAAACCGTGGAGCCGACGCTGGGTATCGGCGCGCCAACCGATAAAGTGTTTATGATTGAAGAGGCCCAGCGTCCGGGTGAATACATGACCGCGTTCGAAGACGAGCACGGCACCTACATCATGAACTCGAAAGATCTGCGCGCCATCGCCCACGTTGAACGCCTGACGCAAATGGGCGTGCACTCGCTGAAAATTGAAGGCCGCACCAAATCCTTCTACTACTGTGCGCGTACCGCGCAGGTTTATCGGAAAGCGATTGACGACGCCGCGGCTGGCAAGCCGTTTGACCCGCAGTTGCTGGAAACGCTGGAAGGTCTGGCGCACCGTGGCTACACCGAAGGTTTTTTGCGTCGCCACACCCATGACGATTATCAGAACTACGAATACGGTTACTCGGTTTCCGAGCGTCAGCAGTTCGTCGGCGAGTTTACCGGTGAGCGTAAAGGCGATCTCGCAGCCGTGGCGGTGAAGAACAAATTTTCTGTCGGCGACAGCCTGGAACTGATGACCCCACAGGGCAACGTGAACTTTACGTTAGCGCAGATGGAAAACGCCAAAGGCGAGCCGATGCCGGTCGCACCGGGTGACGGTTATACCGTATGGATCCCTGTTCCACAGGATCTGATGCTGGATTATGCGCTGTTAATGCGTAATTTTTCCGGCGAATCGACGCGTAATCCGCACGCTAAATAGTCAATCAGGGTTATTTTTTCACGCCAGGAGGAATCTTAGAAACCGATCACATACCGCTTCGTTCATTAAGGGTATTATCCGTTTCGCTGAAAAACATAACCCATAAATGCTAGCTGTACCAGGAACCACCTCCTTAGCCTGCGTAATCTCCCTTACGCAGGCTTATTTTTTTTGCGGCCTAAATCGCGGTACTGATGCGTTGGCTGCACTCACTCACCCTGGTCACATCGTTTTCTATGCTCCCAGGGATTCGTTCATTTGCCGCCTTTCCGTATCGCGATTGAGTTGGCAAAAAAATTTGTATCTGTATTTTAAGCCTGTTCTGACCTCCCCTTTTCGTTTCTGCTATACACTTTCTTCAGGTCTTTCAAAAACAAACAGGCAAAAACGGAATGGATCATTTCCCCTCCAGCGTATTGATTCTGAATGGTAAAAGTGCTGATAACCCCGTACTGCGGGAAGCCATTGGGCTGCTCCGTGATGAAGGGGTAGAGATTCACGTTCGCGTCACCTGGGAAAAAGGCGATGCCGAACGCTATGTCGAAGAGGCCCGTCGTCTGGGCGTTGAAACGGTGATCGCCGGTGGTGGCGACGGCACAATTAACGAGGTGTCGACGGCGCTGATCCAGTGTGAGGGCCCCGATATTCCGGCGCTGGGCATTCTGCCACTGGGCACCGCCAATGACTTTGCCACCAGCGTCGGGATCCCCGAGGAGTTGGATAAGGCGCTGAAGCTGGCGATTGTCGGCAACGCCATTGAGATTGATATGGCGCAGGTCAACGACAAGACCTGTTTTATCAATATGGCGACCGGCGGTTTTGGTACGCGCATCACCACCGAGACGCCGGAAAAACTGAAAGCGGCGCTGGGCGGCGTGTCGTACATCATTCACGGCCTGATGCGCATGGATACGCTAAAGCCGGACCGTTGCGAAATCCGCGGCGAGAACTTCCACTGGCAGGGTGATGCGCTGGTGATTGGGATTGGTAATGGACGTCAGGCTGGCGGCGGTCAGCAGTTGTGCCCGAATGCGTTGATCAATGACGGTTTGCTGCAACTGCGGATTTTCACCGGGGAAGAGATCCTGCCTGCGCTGTTTTCCACCCTGAAACCGCAGGAGGAAAACCCCAATATCATCGACGGCGCGTCGGCCTGGTTTGATATCCGGGCACCGCATGACATTACCTTTAATCTTGATGGCGAACCGCTGAGCGGACAGGAATTTCATATCGAAATCCTGCCCGCCGCGTTGCGGTGTCGGTTGCCGCCAGATTGCCCGCTACTGCGTTAAGCAATCGTCACTTTGTTATCGAGATAGACATCCTGCACGGCGTTGATCAATTTCACGCCGTCAGCCATCGATTTTTTGAACGCTTTACGACCGAGGATCAGCCCCATCCCGCCTGCGCGTTTGTTGATGACCGCGGTACGCACCGCGTCGCTCAGGTCCGTTTCGCCACCTGCCGCGCCGCCGGAGTTGATCAACCCGGCACGCCCCATATAGCAGTTTGCCAGCTGATAGCGCACCAGATCGATCGGGTTCTCCGTGGTCAGTTTGCTGTAGACGCGATCGTCGGTGTAGCCATAGTTCACGGCTTTGTATCCACCGTTATTTTCCGCCATTTTCTGTTTGACGATATCCGCGCCAATCGTTGCCGCCAGATGGTTCGCCTGGCCGGTTAAGTCGGCGGAGACGTGGTAATCGACGCCCTCTTTTTTAAACGCCGAATTTCGCAGATAGGCCCACAGCACGGTGACCATCCCCAGCTCATGCGCCCGTTCAAAGGCGGCGGAAATCTCTTCAATCTGCCGACGTGACTCTTCTGAACCAAAGTAGATGGTTGCGCCGACGGCCACCGCCCCCAGATTGAACGCCTGCTCCACGCTGGCATACAGCGTCTGGTCGAAGGTATTCGGGTAGCTGAGGGTTTCGTTATGGTTGAGTTTCACCAGGAACGGAATGCGATGCGCGTAACGGCGCGAGACGGAAGCCAGTACGCCATAGGTCGAGGCCACACAGTTACATCCGGCTTCGATCGCCAGTTCGACAATGTTTTTCGGGTCGAAATAGAGCGGGTTGGCGGCAAACGAGGCACCTGCCGAGTGTTCCACCCCCTGATCGACCGGTAAAATGGACAGGTAACCCGTTCCCCCCAGACGCCCGGTGTTATACAACGTCTGCATGTTACGCAGAACCGCAGGCGGGCGGTTGTTGTCCACCATCACGCGGTCGACGTAATCCTGTCCGGGCAGATAGAGTTGGTCAGAGGGTATGGTCATGCAACGATGCTGTAAGAGGCTGTCGGCGTCTTTGCCAAGCAACTGCGCAATATCAGTCATAGTTATGCTCCCGTAAGTTCCGAATGCGTCGGAATGTGGATTGTCCTGACCCGCGTTTTGCGGGCAGCCATAAGCCTGGTACCGACCGGCCATTTTTTCCATCTTTCGGGCATTTTTCAGCGCAATCGGCTGGCACGATTCACTGACGATAAAGTGTTAAGGCGGTCAAGGTTTCGCCTCAAAGGTATTTAAAAGGTATTATTAAATGGTACTGTCATGGCGTACCTTACCTGTCATGAAGGATTTAAAGATGAAAACTACAGTGAAACTGTCGTTCATGATGTTCGTTGAATGGTTTATCTGGGGAGCCTGGTTTGTTCCACTCTGGCTCTGGTTGAGTAAAAGTGGCTTTACCGCCGGTGAGATTGGCTGGTCTTATGCCTGTACGGCGATCGCCGCGATTCTGTCGCCGATCCTCGTGGGCTCGCTGACCGACCGCTTCTTCTCGGCACAAAAAGTGTTGGCGGTACTGATGTTCGCCGGTGCGGTGCTGATGTATTTTGCCGCTCAGCAAACGACGTTCGGTGGATTCTTCCCGCTGCTGTTGGCCTACTCGCTGACCTATATGCCGACCATTGCGCTGACCAACAGCATCGCGTTTGCTAACGTGCCGGATGTGGAGCGCGACTTCCCGCGCATCCGCGTGATGGGCACCATCGGCTGGATTGCCTCCGGTCTCGCCTGTGGATTCCTGCCACAAATGCTGGGCTATAACGACATCTCGCCAACCAACATCCCGCTGCTGGTGACCGCGGCCAGCTCTGCACTGCTGGGCGTGTTTGCCTTCTTCCTGCCGGATACGCCGCCGAAAAGCACCGGCAAGATGGACGTCAAAGTGATGCTGGGTCTGGATGCGCTGATCCTGCTGCGTGATAAAAACTTCCTCGTCTTTTTCTTCTGCTCGTTCCTGTTCGCGATGCCGCTGGCGTTCTATTACATCTTCGCCAATGGGTATCTGACCGAAGTGGGGATGAAAAACGCCACCGGCTGGATGACCCTCGGTCAGTTCTCCGAAATCTTCTTTATGCTGGCGCTGCCCTTCTTTACCAAGCGCTTTGGTATTAAGAAGGTATTGTTACTTGGTCTTATCACGGCGGCGATCCGTTACGGCTTCTTTATTTACGGCGGCGCAGATGAATACTTCACCTATGCCCTGCTGTTCCTCGGTATTTTGCTGCACGGCGTGAGCTATGACTTCTACTACGTGACGGCCTATATCTACGTCGATAAAAAAGCGCCGGTGCATATGCGAACCGCTGCACAAGGGCTAATCACACTCTGCTGCCAGGGTTTCGGCAGCCTGCTGGGCTACCGTCTCGGCGGCGTGATGATGGAAAAAATGTTTGCCTATCCGGAGCCGGTCAATGGCCTGACCTTCAACTGGGCAGGGATGTGGACATTCGGAGCGGTGATGATCGCCGTGATTGCCGTGCTGTTTATGATTTTCTTTCGCGAATCGGACAAAGAAATTACCGCTATTGAGGTTCGCGAGACTGCGTTGACACAAGGGGAAGTAAAATGAAAGCAGAACGTATTCTCGGTGCCCTTTACGGGCAGGCGTTAGGGGATGCGATGGGGATGCCGTCAGAACTGTGGCCCAGAAGTCGCGTTAAAGCGCACTTTGGCTGGATTGACCGCTTTCTGCCGGGCCCAAAAGAAAATAATGCGGCCTGTTATTTTGACCGCGCAGAATTTACCGACGATACCTCAATGGCGCTCTGTCTGGCGGATGCCCTGCTGGAACGCGACGGCGAGATCGACCCGGACCTGATTGGGCGTAACATTCTCGACTGGGCGCTGCGCTTTGACGCCTTCAACAAAAACGTCCTCGGGCCGACGTCGAAAATCGCCCTGAACGCGATTCGCGACGGGAAACCAGTGGCGGAACTGGAGAATAACGGCGTCACCAACGGCGCGGCCATGCGCGTATCGCCATTGGGATGCCTGCTGCCCGCCCGCGATCTCGATGCGTTTATCGACGACGTGGCGCTGGCCTCCAGTCCGACGCACAAATCGGATCTGGCTATCGCCGGTGCGGTGGTGGTGGCATGGGCGATTTCACGGGCGATCGACGGCGAAGCGTGGGCAGACATCGTTGAATCACTCCCCGCTATCGCGTTGCACGCCCAACAAAAGCGGATCACCACGTTCAGCGCGTCGCTCTCTGCACGTCTGGAGATGGCGCTGAAAATTGTGCGTAATGCGGACGGTGCCGAAGCCGCCAGCGAACAGCTGTATCAGGTGATCGGTGCCGGAACCAGCACGATCGAATCGGTGGCCTGCGCCGTTGCGATGGTCGAACTGGCGCAAACGGATCCCAATCGCTGCGCCATTCTGTGTGCCAATCTCGGCGGCGATACCGATACCATTGGGGCAATGGCAACGGCCATTTGTGGCGCGTTACAAGGTGTCAGCGCCATCAACCCGGTATGGAAACAGGAGCTGGATGCGGTCAATCAGCTCGATTTCAGCCGCTATGCGACGGCGCTTGCACGTCTGCGCCAACGTCGGGAGGCGTCATGACCACTTCACGGTTAGTCGAACTGTTGCCGGGTTTAACGACTCGCCAGCCGGTCACGGTTGTCGGCGCGGCGGTCATCGATGTCATTGCTGATGCCTATGCCCTACCCTGGCGCGGTTGTGATATTGAACTGAAACAGCAAGGCGTTAACGTCGGCGGCTGCGCGCTGAACATCGCCGTGGCGCTGAAACGACTGGGTATTGATGCCGGTAACGCCCTGCCGCTGGGCCAGGGCGTGTGGGCAGATATTATTCGTCACCGGATGGCGAAAGAAGGGTTACACAGCCTCATTGAGACTGCGCAAGGCGACAACGGCTGGTGCCTGGCGCTGGTCGAACCGGATGGCGAGCGCACGTTTATGTCATTCAGCGGCGTTGAGAACCAATGGAATGCCGACTGGCTGGCCCAGCTCACCGTCCCACCTGACAGCCTGATTTATCTTTCGGGCTATCAGTTGGCCTCGCCCTGCGGCGAACTGCTGGTGCAGTGGCTGGAAGGACTGGATCAGGTGACGCCGTTTATCGATTTTGGCCCGCGCATTGGCGATATTCCGGATGCGCTAATGGCGCGCATTCTGGCCTGCCGTCCGCTGATATCGCTCAATCGTCAGGAAGCCGAAATCGCGGCGGAACGGTTTGGTCTGAGCCAGGATGTGGAAGAGTTAGGTGCGCAATGGGTGAAGCGATTTGCTGCGCCACTAATTGTGCGCCATGACAAAGAAGGCGCCTGGTATTTCAGCGCGCACGCTTGCGGATGCGTACCTGCCTTCCCGACAACGGTTGTGGATACGATTGGCGCCGGTGACAGTCACGCGGGCGGCATGCTGGCCGGGCTGGCGTCGGGCTGGTCGCTGGCGGATGCCGTACTGCTCGGCAACGCTGTGGCATCGTGGGTGGTTGGACATCGCGGCGGTGACTGCGCGCCGTTTCGCGAGGAGTTACTCCTCGCACACAAAGACGTATAAATCGCTTCGGCAGTAGCTGATGCTGTACTCGATAGGTCGCTGTTGCTGGTCAAGCGCCACCTGCTTGATCACCAGCACCGGCACTTTGCTGTCCATCTGGATATGCGACTGAAACTCGGCATCCGGCATCTTTGCACTCACCCGTGAGCGGGTACGCTGGGGATGGATGTGCTGGCTGCGGAAGTAGTCATACAGCGATATGCCGATCTCATCGGCATCATGAATGAGGTGCGCAGGCACCCACGACTCTTCAATAGACACGGCATCTTCATCAACGTAGCGAATGCGCTTAAGCAGAAACACATCGCTGCCGGCGGCAATCGCCAGTTGTTGCGCCACCTCTTCCGGACACTTCACGACTCGCTTGTTGACCCATAACGTGTCCGGTTTTTTCCCCCGCAGAACCACCTGCTGAGAAAAACCACGCGCCTCTTTCAGCGAATACTCGAAGATATTGTTGATCTGCGTGCCGTAGCCGCGCGCGCGCGTCACCACGCCTTCTTCTTCCAGCGCCTGCATCGCTTTGCGCACCGTGATGCGCGAGACACCGGTCAACTGGCTGAGATCGCGTTCGCCGGGCAAAATATTGCCATGCTCAAGCACACCACTGCGCACAGCATTTTTCACCGTCTCGGCAAACCTGATATACAGCGGCGTATTATCCACCGCTGAAATACGTTCGTTCAGTTGCGCGATAAGCTGAGTATGCGCTTGTTCCATGAGTCTTTTTCCTGACAGCCAGTCTGCTGCCAGTATATACGCTACCAGTACGCGTGGAAATGATGAACGGGCCCAATGCCGTGCCCGACCTCCAGCGTATCCGCCTGCGCCAGCGCCGCCGACAGCCAGACTTTCGCCTCCTGCACCGTCCCGACCCAGTCAGCATGCCGTGGACGCAGTGCGGCCAGCGCCGCAGAGAGCGTGCAGCCAGTGCCGTGCGTGTTTTTGGTCATCACCCGCGGTGCGGTAAAGCGCTGTTCACCGGCAGCCGTAAAGAGCCAGTCAGGACTTTGTTCATCATCCAGATGACCGCCTTTCATTAACACGGCGTCACAGCCCATCGCCAGCAGCGCCCGCCCCTGTTCCAGCATCTCTTTTTCTGTGCGCGCATGCGGACAATCCAGCAGCGCCGCTGCTTCGGGCAGATTGGGGGTAATCAGCGAAACCTGCGGCAGCAGCCGCTTGCGCAATGTCTCAACGGCGGATGGCGACAGTAACGGATCGCCGCTTTTTGCCAACATCACCGTGTCGAGCACCACATTCTGCACCTGATGGCGCAGCAGGCGATCCGCCACCGCCTCGACGATATCGGTTTCTGCCAGCATGCCGATTTTGGTGGTATCGATGCGCACATCGCTGAACACCGAATCAAGCTGGGCGGCGACAAAATCCGGTTCAATGCGATACACCGACTGCACGCCGCGCGTATTCTGCGCCACCAGCGCGGTAATTACCGAACAGCCATAAGCGCCAAGCGCCGAGAAGGTTTTCAGATCGGCCTGAATGCCAGCTCCGCCGCTGGGGTCGGTGCCGGCAATGGTCAATGCGTTAATCCGCTTCATGCTGCAACCTCCGTGTCCAGGGTGTAGAGCGCGTCGAGAAACGCCGGAATAAAACTGCCGGGACCGTGACAGGTCCTGCTGGCGAGCTGCCCCGCCTGTTTCATCCACCCACAGGCAGAAGCAACGTTTTCGATTCGGTTTCCGGGTAGCGCACAACTGGCAGCCACCACGGCGGAAAGCGCACAGCCGGTGCCCACGACTTTCGTCATCAACGGGTCGCCGCCGGTGACGCCAAGCGTGCGATCACCATCCGTGACGTAATCCACTTCGCCCGTAACCACCACGATAGCGCCAGTCTGACGTGCCAGAACCTGCGCCGCCGGCAAGGCCGTTGCCACCGCATCGGTGGCGTCCACTCCGCGCCCACCGGCGCTTTCACCGGCTAACGCCAGGATCTCAGAGGCGTTACCGCGAATGGCGGCGGGTGTTAAGCTAAGGAGTTCAAGGCAGAAACGGCGACGGTATTCAAGCGCGCCTACGGCAACCGGGTCCAGTGTCCAGGGAGTTTTGGCGCTGTTCGCCTGTTCAACCGCCGCCCGCATCGCATGTGCACGCGGTTGTGTCAGCGTGCCGACGTTGATGAGCAAGGCGCTGGCAAGGGCGGCGAACTGGCGAGCCTCTTCCGGCTCGATCACCATCGCCGGGGAAGCGCCCAGCGCCAGTAGCGTATTGGCGGTAAAACTCTGTACGACATCATTGGTCATACAGTGCGTTAACGGAGAGAGGCTGCGAAAGTGTTTTAAGGTATGAACCGCTTGTTCGCGGTTGTGCAGGTCAGGCTGCATGGTTACGCTCCTGCCCGCGCGAAGAAGGGACACGAACGGTGTCTGACTTCCCTACGCTGGCATTATCCAGATCAGGTAATACGGGTATTTCTCAGCCCATCATTGATGGGGCACCCCGAGTCAACATACATAGCATCTATGTATATGCGGGAAGCGTAAGGTAAGTGCGCGCCTAATGCAAGCACGGGTCCGTGGCTGGATTTCCACCCATAATGCAAATAAGAATTTACTGATAGAAAAAGAACGAAAGCCACCGGTGGTTTTATTAAGATGCGAACGACAATGATATAGCAAATAAGTCACCCGTTTTATTTAATGATTTTATTAAACAAGCGACATACATAATATTAATGTCAGCACTATTATCATGCCGACCATGATATTATTGATAAAAAATTATGATCCATATCAATATTACAACCCCATACTTAGCCGATAGTTTATTAACCAGTCAGTCTGTATGTTGACATTAATATTATGTTGATACTCAAATAAATTATTAACATATTAGATAGAAAAATCACTTCAGTATAAATATCAGATCGAAGGCATCTGATATTCTATATCATTGTTACAGGATAAATAGCGTGAAATTAATCAATGCGGGTATTATCACTTTACTGACCACCTTTACTTTTACTTCCGGGTCTATTGCTGCAGGTCTCGCCTACGGTTTTGAGAAGGGGACTAACGCGGCACAATTGAGTCAACAAGTCGGTCATATTACTCGATTTAATGCCGCAGGGGCGAATGCGCCAGCGGCGCTGGCAAAAGTGCATTCGGCCCCCATTGCTTCTCAGACGCCAGCATTCAGCCAGGCCATGTCAACGGCTAACGTTGCAGGTGCAGTCTCTACTTCGCAACCTGAAACCCCTCCGGCGCAGCCAAAACCTGCTCTTACTGACGTCGTAGCGGGCCCTCATCCTGTGGTCAACGTAAGCACGCGAAAAAATAGCGTATTTTCTGTTGCGAATAACCGGGGTGACCACCACGAACAAGCAGATCATTCACATTCAGAAGGACACGCCAATCGAGGTGCGGATAACGCACATTCCCACGCAACGGGGGGGCACGGTTTTGGACATGATAATTCCAGATCGGAGGGGTTCGGCGGCCACTCACATTTTCATTAATAAAAAGCATTCATTACTAATCAGTGGTTCTGTTAACTGCCTGAGCGTAATGAAATGAAGTTTTTTGTCCTCCAGCTCAGTGTGTATCTTCTGATGATACTGTGTGGATTTATCGCCGGCGCAATGTATGCCCAGAGTCTACAATTTTGCGTCTGGGGTTGAGCGATGTTTAACCCTTACCGTAGTCAGTCGTTTTAGAATAAAGGTAATTGTGTGAAAAAATTAATGATGATTAGCGTTGTGCCATTAGTCGTGGCTTTAGCCGGTTGTTCCTCCGCGGCAGAAAGAATGGCGAAATGTGAAAGTGAAGGCGTATCAAAAGATACCTGTTATGCCGTTGAGCAAAACAGGCAGGCGAGCATGAATGCCGTAGCGGAAAAACAGGCGCTGGAAAATGCAGCGCAGTACGCACAAGCGGCAAAAGCAGAACATGTTGTTGACCGTCTGCGGATGACTGAATTTACCGGACCCGGCGTGAAGGCCAGCATCAACAATGGTTTTACTCAGGGAACCCTCAATAATAAGAAAGCGACAGTCAAACGCTTTAACGAAAACTACTACGAACTGAGCGGCGCGGGTTATGTGGTCTCCATTTCCCTGAACGCTGAAGGCGTGGAAAGCGCCTCGTATACCAAAGCGCATAGTCGCATTAACGGCATTGTTCAGTTTGTGCAAAAATAATCGCTGAAAGCCCCTGCCTGTCCGCGGGGCTACATGACCGTATCTTTGCGTCCAGACGCGAGAAGCAGCATAAGAAGGCATCATCAAAAACGGAATTCTTCTATAGTGAGAGGTTAGCGGAGAGTGTAAGTTTACATTTTTTACGAAATTTCCGGGAATCTAACAAACCAGCGCTTGTCAGTCATCATGAAGGCCGGGAAAGATACACGACTGATTTTGAGGGTCCTAACAGTGGAGCGTAGAAGTATGAAGAATAAATTGGTGATGGGCGCGCTGCTGCTCGCCTCCAGCGCGGTCTGGGCCGCACCAGCCACAACCGTCGCCGCGAAGGGGATTAATCAGTACGAACTCAGCGGTTTCATCGCTGATTTCACCCATTTCAAACCCGGCGATACGGTGCCAGAGATGTATCGTACTGATGAGTACAACATCAAGCAGTGGAAGTTGCGAAACTTACCCGCACCGGATGCCGGAACGCACTGGACCTATATGGGTGGTGCGTATGTGTTGATCAATGACGCTGACGGTAAAATTATTAAAGCCTACGATGGCGAGATTTTTTATCATCGCTAAAATGTCCCCCTCGCGATGAGGGGGAATTCAATGCTTACTTTATTGTTCAGGTCATCAGGATAACCCCAGCACAGTCAGTCATACTTCACGTAAATTAACGCGGTGGCACTGAGGTTACCTGGTTTTACTTTACTTTTGTCATAAACGTAATAACTGGCTCGAACAGGAATATCAATCGTATTACTTGTGATTTGCTCTCCGGGTTTAGCGACTTTCAATAACGTGGTCGCACTCTCCTGCTCAGCTGAACTGGAAATATTCACGATCTGATCATTATTCTCGAGTATAAACCCAACGCCGTTGCTGTCATTACCGCGAATAACCGAGGTACTGCCGGAAAGCAAATCGCTACTTGAAAGATAAACCACCATTTTTCGTGAGGCTTGTTTCCTGTCACCTACTAAATTTTCACACTGTAGTCGAATATTCTTTTCCGCATTATTATCGTTGATCTTCCCTGAGACTGAGAGTTTGGAGAGTGCAACGTCAGGCAGCGTAATCGTTAAATCTTCAGGTTTACATGTGGTATTCTTAGGGAGGTACGTCAGGTTAATTCCTAATGAAAAAGTTTGTCCTGAGAGCTTGCTCATCAGATAACTCACACATCCATTCAGCTTGAACGACTTACAAATCCCGAGCCAAAACTTAATACTCTCACTTGTATCTCCGCCAATATTAGCGATGATCGTGTCCTGAAGAAGATAGGTGTTGTTTCTGACAGAGGTGAAATCATTGGTTCCATTAGCCACTCTTAGTGCGTAAGGGAGCGATGTCTGATAATTATCTTGCTTACCAATAGTTTCACTTGATTTTGTTAATGGCTCAATTTTTACTTTTAGTTTTTGACCATTTCCAAAAGGTCCAATCTCAAACCAGTCAGACTGGATATTTTCAAAAACAATCTTATCTGTTGTTGATGTACATTTAATCTGTGAATAAAAAACCTGGCCGTTATACGTTTCCTCGCCAGATTGTGCAATATTTTCATTAACAACAATATTGTGTGTTGCAGTAAGTGGCGCTGAAGTACTGCACCCAGCCCCTGCCTGTCCCACCCAGGTAAAAAAAAGAATAAATAACGCACTGCGGATTTTCATATGGCAGATGCCTCACCGACAAATATAGACTTTACTTTCATCAATCGTCTTATCGAAAATGATTGAACATGAAAGTCCCTTTTCTTTATCAACCGCCACGCTGACTTCAGGCGGAATTTCAGTCGTACGGACAAAAAGCTGGCTTCCCTGCCCCACAACGCCCACGTTGTTTCCATGGATATCATTCACTTCATAGCCAAAGTTCAGGGGTGTTCCATCCGGGCGTTGAGCTTTAATAAACCAGGGTTTACGCTGATCGGTATCAAAACTGACAAGCAGGACCGCGCCACGATAAGGTGATGCAATTTGACGATTACCGTGCAACTCAGTTTCACTGTCGGTTTGCGAAACATCGAGCAACAGATGATTTTCCCGATAGGGTGTCAAACTGTCATAAACCACTATTCCATCCGCATTGGTGGTTCGATATTTTTGCCCGTTAACATATGCACCTTCCAGACCTGGGGCTTGCATAATGGCAAAAGTATCTGAAAGCCGATTCGATAAATTCACACCGCCAGACCATGCCACTATACCCCCAGAAACATTTCCCCCTGCCTGTTCATATTGGGTCGACTGACTGTAGTTACCGCTAATGGCCGCTATCGGAGTATTCCAGGTGACATTTCCCCCAGCCATGGTTTCACTATCCTGACGTTGATGACTCAGGTTAATACCATAAATAAACTGGTCACGTGCTCCCGTTATTCCAGTGAAGCCGATATTGTTGGAAGTGACACCATTTTCATCAAAGGTTGTCGAGTTTGACACGCTCATGTAACGACGTGGCGAGGTGATACCATCTCCCCAGTCAAATGGAATCGAAATAAACAGGTTAAATTGTTTATCTTCACGATGATCTTCATCATATGTCTGGCTTGCTGAGAATGTATAGCTAATCCGCTGCCAGCTATTTGAATAACTGAGTTGATAATCTTCGCTATTACCGTCCCGCCCCCAATAATCTCGCCACAGCGAGCTCAATGAAACAGAACCCCATCCCTCCGACAAAGCCTGGCTGACATTTGCCGAAAAAGTATTTTTCCGCCCAAAATCGTTTTGGTAATAATCCACGACATCGTAAGCATCGTTTTCATCACGGTGATAACTGTTTTTATTATTTGCCCAGACGTGATCGTTGAATGTCCGATAGCCGCGTGATGAATAACGATATGCCGCAAGGCCAAAACGGGTTGCTGTTTGCGTCAAATATTTATTGTAGGCAATCTGATAGCTCTGACCATCAAATTCGTCACCGTTGTCCTGCTTACTGTGCGACTGCGTGGCATCCACTGAAATCCCACCAATATGCGTATTCCATCCCGTCCCAAGGGTAAACGCGCTATAATGATCAGACAACATCGTGCCGCCAAAAAGTGTCAGGAGATTGTTTAATCCGTACTGGTAGGTGGCCTGTGCGAAATCTGACTGATTACTTGCACCTTCAATGTGACTGCGTCCCGCAGCAAAATCATATTTTGAAACCCCTGGCTGCAACATATTGGGGACTGAAGCATATGGTACCAGAAAGGTTTTTACCGTACCGTCCGCTTCACGGACTGTCACATCAAGATCCGCCCCACCACCGGCCAATTGTAAATCGGCAATCGAAAAAGGCCCTGGCGGAACCTCCTTCTGGTACAGAATAAAATTATTTTGCTCAATGGTAACCAGGGCGTTACTCTGCGCGATGCCCTTAACCAACGGCGTAAAACTTTGCCTGGAGTTAGGTAACATTTGCATATCGCGAAATAAACGAACACCACTGAATCGTACAGAAAAAAAGATATCTGACGACGTATACATATCTCCGGCACGTAATGTACCAAGGACTGGCGCAAAACCACGTTCAAGATATAAAGTATTACTTTGCCACTCTCCTGAATCTGCATCCGCTTTGTTAAAACTGGTATCCGCATGCACCTGCCAACCCAATAGATTCACTCCACTATTAAATCGAGCATAGGTGCTTTTGTTATTTTCCGAACTTTTATCATTACTGTAATACTGACTAGCATAATATGACGAATAGAAGGCGTTGATCCCCCGCTCCCAGTTTTCAGGTAATACATAACCCGACTCCACCTCCGTTACATAAGCCTGGGGAACGTTCAGGTCCAGGCGAAAAACGCTAATATCAAAGGTATAACTTCCACTCCTGACCACACGCTTTAATGTAATACACGGATCGGTCGATTCAATTTTCAGGTTATCTGTTGATATGCCTAGCTTATATAGCATATCTTCAGAGAAACAAACATCATCGGGCTCATCACCAATGATAATATCGTATCTGCCACGCCATTGCTTGTTAACATATAAATCCAGTTCGTATTGCCCTGGGAGAGGCTTGTTCTCATCGAGACTAAAATTTGAAACCTTCTGATCTTTTGCCCCCCCTATCATAAAATGGGTATCGAAGGTTTCCGTTTCTGTAGCATGGACCTGATTAAAAAACAAAACTGATAATATAATCGATGCAACAGGGGTCATCCGTGGCATAATCAACTCCTGTTTATTTCACATTCAGCTTACGACTAATATAATTACCACTATCGTCAATAATCGTTAATTCATATTGTCTTTCGGCAGCAAACTTCGTATTTATGTTCTGCGTAGAGCGTGGCTCAAGCATAATGGCTTTATCATTTAATTTTACCGTACCGGATTTTATTTCCGCAAGAGTAATCCAGTTGGCAGTATCATTCTTCAACGTAATCGTTCTGCCATTAGGAATCAGCGTGATTTTATGAAAACTATCTTCGTTGACCACCGCAATGCCCTTCGGTCGCCAGACGAGTTTTATCCTGTTTTGCATTGCAAATTTCAGCGTGTTTTTACCTGCCGACTCCGAATTATTCGGTGGAATATCCAATATATTAAGATAGAAAAGGGTCTCTTTATTATCGGGTAAGGCATTAGGCATTTTTTTAATTTTAAGCTGCTGCCCGGAATTGGCAGAGACGCGCACCACAGGTGGTGTTAGCATAAAGGGTACATGAATTCTTTCGGGTGGTAACGACGTGTCACCATCGTCAATCCACGATTGTACAAGAGAAGCGCTTGTGCCTTCGTTCATCAATTGCACAACGACTTCTTTTTTCTCTGCTGGGTAAATGACTCGAGTACCATAAATCACAATACCTGCATGGACAGGCAAAATCATAACCAATAATAATGCTGTAACCAGTCGTTTCATATTTACACGGCCTTGCTTACCAGGAACCGGCGGTTAATACCGCCGGTATAAATATCAGTCTGTCACGACCGTCAGCGTCAGTGTTGAACTGACACTACCTGCTTTAACCGCATCACTATTATTCAGACGGGCATAACGGGCGAAGAAGTTGAGTTCATATTCACCATTTGCATTTTTAACGAGATCGAGATCCATGTTCCCGGCAGGATCAATCTGTTGATTGTCTTTCCCGTAGTAAACCGCAAAGCCTACGCCTTTTGCATCACCGTTGTTAAAGGTGACTTTTTTATCATCGAACTGACTGGCTGAGAACGTTACCCGTGGGGTCTTATTCCCCTCACACTTAATTCTCAACGGTTGTTGAGTCCCATTGACCACGGGAGTATAAGCCTGACCAACAGTAAGGGGGCTCAGCTTATCCATACCCACTTCGTTCAGGCTGATTTCAGCAGTATTTGAATCAACGAATTGACATGTTGTCCCCACCACTTTCCCATTAATTTTCAGCACACCGGAGTCATAGACATCCCCCACCGCTGCAAATGTGACTGCACTCATAAAAAAAGATGAAAGCACCGCGGCGGAAATAATTGAACGCTTCATAGTATTTTCCTGAATTGGGTTATTTCTGTTTGATTAGAAAAGGCTTATTTCGGAGAGTAAATTCGCATAGACAGTACGTTGCCGCAATGTAAACGTATTGTTTTATTGATTCAACGCAAATTAAACAATGCAATATAACCACAGCAAATAGAGAGAGGAGTAATTATTTTCAGGAGCGATTGAATTCAGTTAATTACTGTACAGCAATATATAAGAAGGGAATTAAAACACCGAAATCATTCACAAAAATGATTTCGGTTAAAAGAAAGTCGGTTTAATTAAACAGTCGTCTGATTAATCGTAACAATTAAGTACAATCTGTCGGGTCACATCTCCGGGAAGATAGGTGATTTCGGTCGTCACGCCCCTTACGGATGGGAGGGCTTTTATATCCTGTGCACTAAACGAAGAGAGAATATCACCACAACGCTGTTGCAACTGACTGTTAACGACACTGGTACTGCACGTTGGCGTCGCCACTCTACCGTTGATGGTTAATGTTGCGGTATCGGAGGAAAAAGCAGAGGGACTCATTCCGTAAGCCAAAACTATCATTCCTGGCAGCAGATAATTCTTCATGTCGAGTGTAATCCCTGTAGTAAAAATAGTTACAGCGCAGTATGTCTGCCTGTAAAGTATGGTCACAACTCCATTGCCATACCAATAGAAATAATAAATTAATCGTGCGGGAATGAGCAATTTAAATGGTGAGTTTTGCGGCGTTTTTAAGAAAAATACTCGCATCATTCAGTGGTACTACATAATTCAGGCAACATTATTTAAATTTAATATTCACCACATCAATATAAAACTAATGTGGTGAATCGCGATAATAAAACCGTTTAGACTAAATCAGACGGCCCGAAAGGCAATCTCACCAGGAATGACTTCGCCCTGCCAGTAAAGCTGCGCGGCAACCCGTCCCGCCAGTTCACGGTACATTGTGGTGAAATCACTGTCCGGACGACTCACGACGGTCGGCGTCCCACGATCGAGATCTTCACGCAGGCTGATATGCAGCGGCATTTGCCCCAACAGTTGCGTGTGATATTGCTCAGCCAGTTTCTGCGCGCCGCCGGTACCGAAGATCGGTTCATGATGACCACAGTTACTGCAAATATGCATGCTCATGTTTTCGACAATACCCAGAACAGGCACCTCGACCTTTTCAAACATAACGATGCCTTTTTTTGCATCGATCAGCGCAATGTCCTGCGGCGTGGTGACCACAACGGCCCCTGTGACAGGAATGTTTTGCGCCAGGGTCAGTTGAATATCACCGGTGCCCGGTGGCATATCCAGCACGAGGTAATCCAGATCCGGCCACAGCGTCTCCTGCAGCATCTGCATCAGCGCTTTGCTGGCCATCGGCCCACGCCACACCATCGCGTTATCATCGGTCACCAGGTAGCCGATGGAGTTCGTCGCCAGTCCGTGAGACATGATCGGTGCCATATGGGTGCCATCTGGCGAGGTTGGACGCTGGTTTTCCGCACCCAACATGGTTGGGATCGACGGCCCATAAATATCGGCGTCCAGAATCCCCACTTTCGCCCCTTCGGCTGCCAGCGCCAGCGCCAGGTTTACCGCGGTCGACGATTTGCCGACGCCGCCTTTACCGGAACTGACGGCGATAATGTTCTTCACACCGTTCACGCCCGGCTGATTTTTCACGCGCTTCAGGGTGGCAATAGAGTGAGAAAGCTTCCAGTCGATCGCCTTCGCCCCGGTGATCCGCAGCAGGTCAGCGCTACATTGCTCTTTTAACACCTCAAATGCACTGTACCAGACGAACGGCATCACCAGTTCAACGTGCAGTGTGTCATCCATCCAGGCGACGTGGTGCAACGCTTTCAGCGTCGTCAGATTATGCTTCAGGGTGGGGTGCTGAAAATTCGCCAGCGTCCCGGCGACCATTGCGCG
Source organism: Citrobacter sp. (assembly GCA_019415335.1). The sequence goes on from DXKH01000056.1 coordinate 62,454, forward strand.
CAGGGTCTCTGGTGATTTGGCCTGGGATTGTGCGTTCATCCCGACTCCTTTTTGTTGTTCTGAAAAGGTCAATTGTAATGAGATAGTGTACTCCAGCGGTAACAATTATTCATTTGTGGTTTGGTGCCCTTAATTCTTGGCGCGGTAATGACCCTTTTGGTACTATCAAAGCCCTTTTCACTACAAAAGAAGTAATTGCCCACTATGACTCAAGTCGCGAAGAAAATTCTGGTAACGTGCGCACTGCCGTACGCCAACGGCTCAATCCACCTCGGCCATATGCTGGAGCACATCCAGGCTGATGTCTGGGTCCGTTACCAGCGAATGCGCGGCCACGAGGTCAACTTCATCTGCGCCGACGACGCCCACGGCACGCCAATCATGCTGAAAGCACAGCAGCTTGGCATTACCCCGGAGCAGATGATTGGTGAAATGAGTCAGGAACACCAGACGGATTTCGCCGGGTTCAACATCAGCTATGACAACTACCACTCCACGCACAGCGATGAGAACCGGGAGCTGTCTGAGCTTATCTATACCCGTCTGAAAGAGAACGGTTTTATTAAGAACCGCACCATCTCTCAGCTCTACGATCCGGAAAAAGGCATGTTCCTGCCGGACCGTTTTGTGAAAGGCACCTGCCCGAAATGTAAATCGCCGGATCAGTATGGCGACAACTGCGAAGTGTGCGGCGCGACCTACAGCCCGACGGAGCTGATCGAGCCGAAATCCGTGGTCTCTGGTGCGACGCCGGTAATGCGTGACTCCGAACACCTCTTCTTTGATCTGCCCTCTTTCAGCGAAATGCTGCAGGCGTGGACCCGTAGCGGTGCGCTGCAGGAGCAGGTGGCGAACAAAATGCAGGAATGGTTTGAATCCGGCCTGCAACAGTGGGATATCTCCCGCGATGCGCCTTATTTCGGTTTTGAAATCCCGAATGCACCAGGCAAATATTTCTATGTCTGGCTGGATGCGCCAATCGGCTACATGGGCTCTTTCAAAAACCTGTGCGACAAGCGTGGCGATACCGTCAGCTTCGACGAATACTGGAAGAAAGATTCAACTGCCGAGCTGTATCATTTCATCGGCAAAGACATTGTCTACTTCCACAGCCTGTTCTGGCCGGCCACGCTGGAAGGCAGCAACTTCCGCAAACCGACTAACCTGTTCGTGCATGGTTATGTCACGGTCAACGGCGCGAAGATGTCCAAGTCCCGCGGCACCTTTATTAAGGCCAGCACCTGGCTGAACCATTTCGACGCCGACAGCCTGCGTTACTACTACACCGCGAAACTCTCTTCCCGTATCGACGATATCGATCTCAACCTGGAAGACTTCGTCCAGCGCGTGAACGCGGATATCGTCAACAAAGTGGTTAACCTCGCCTCCCGTAACGCCGGCTTTATCAATAAGCGTTTTGATGGCGTACTGGCTGCACAACTGGCCGATCCAGCGCTGTATAAAACCTTTACCGACGCGGCAACGGTAATTGGTGAAGCGTGGGAAAGCCGTGAATTCGGTAAAGCGATTCGTGAAATCATGGCGCTGGCGGATGTCGCAAACCGCTATGTTGATGAACAGGCGCCGTGGGTGGTGGCGAAACAGGAAGGTCGCGACGCCGATCTGCAGGCGATCTGCTCGATGGGCATCAACCTGTTCCGCGTACTGATGACGTACCTGAAGCCGGTACTGCCGACCCTGAGCGAGCGCGTCGAAGCGTTCCTCAATACGGAACTAAGCTGGAATGCTATCCAGCAACCGCTGCTGAGCCACAAGGTGAACACCTTCAAAGCACTGTATAACCGTATCGACATGAAACAGGTTGAAGCACTGGTAGAAGCCTCTAAAGAAGAGGTTAAAGCCATGGCCGCTCCGGTCACGGGTCCGCTGGCGGACGATCCGATTCAGGAAACCATTACCTTTGACGATTTCGCCAAAATCGATCTGCGCGTGGCGCTGATTGAAAACGCTGAATTCGTTGACGGCTCCGACAAGCTGCTGCGCCTGACGCTGGATCTGGGCGGCGAGAAACGCAACGTCTTCTCCGGCATTCGCTCTGCCTATCCGGATCCGCAGGTGCTGATTGGTCGTCATACCATCATGGTGGCAAACCTGGCGCCGCGTAAAATGCGCTTCGGCATCTCAGAAGGGATGGTGATGGCAGCGGGTCCTGGTGGGAAAGATATCTTCCTGCTGAGCCCGGATGAAGGTGCGAAGCCAGGGCATCAGGTTAAATAAGTTCTCCCTCAAGCGCCGCTCTCGCGGCGCTTTTTACGCAACAGGTTCATCCGGCATCAGACAGCTTAACTTTCAGATTTTTCCAGTCTTATTTTCAGACATATCCAATATGTTTCCTTCCCCTTTCCTGCCTCTCTTCTGGTATACATACCAGGCACGACTTTTTTCAGCACCAGACGTTTAATAAAATGGAGTTTTACATGAAAGCATTAAATACGTTTTTTTCGGTCGTTTTCGCGTCAGTTCTCGTTTTCTCTCTGGCAGGGTGTGGAGACAAGGAAGAAAGCAAAACATTCAAAGCTGATGTCAATGGTACTGAAATTGTAATGACCTATACCTACGAGGGCGACAAAGTCCTTAAGCAGACCTCACAGAACAAAATCAACTACGCCTCTATCGGAGTAAAAACCAAAGAAGACGCGGCGAAGATCCTGGATCCGATCAGTGAAAAATATCAAAACATCCCCGGCGTGGAAGAAAAGCTGACCTATAAGGATGGCTACGCGGAAGAGACCGTCTCTGTTGACATGACGAAGGTCGACTTTAAAAAACTGCAGGGCGTGACGGGTACGCAATTCTCGGGTGATCCGAGCAACGGTATCAGCATGAAGCAGAGCCAGAAAATGCTGGAAGCCTCTGGCTTTAAAGAAGTGAAATAATCAAACGACGACGACCGGGCATCGCGCCGGGTCGTCGCTTTTCTTTTAGCCTTTATTGCCGTGCAGACGTACCGTCAACCCGCGCAAAAAATAACGCATAAACTGGTCACCGCACTCGCGGTAGTTTTTATGATCCGCAGAACGCATCATGGCGGTGATTTCCGGCATTGAAACGCGAACGTTCTGCTGGGTCATGATCGCCTGAATATCATCCGTCTTCAGTGAAAAAGCGATACGCAGCTTTTTCAGCACCGTATTGTTATTCACCCGACGCTCAAGCGCCAGTTCAGGGGCCGAATCATCTTTACCGCGCTTCTCGTAGATCAGGCCGTTCAAAAATCCGGAGAGGATAATATCCGGGCAGCGGACAAACCCCTCTTCATCTTCTTTGGTCATCCAGGTGTCGAAACCCGCGGAAGTGGATTCCATGTCGGCCAGCGCAAGAATGCGCACCATGTCATTATTATTGGCTTTCAGGGTGTAGCGCAGGCTACGGAGAATATCGTTACTAAGCATAGAGCCTTCAACTGTCGATGATGCAATGGCGCGCAGTGTAGCAGTTTTACAGGCCAATCGCCTCTTTCAAACTTTTCAGATAGCGGCGACTGACCGGAACAGTTAATCCATTACGCAGAATCAACTCCGCCTGACCGTTATCTTCCAGGCGAATTTCCTGTAACTGCGCCATGTTAACCAGATACTGCCGGTGGCAACGCAGCAACGGCGTGCGGCTTTCCAGTGTTCTGAGCGTCAGTTCGGTAAAGCCTTCTTTGCCTTCGCTGCTGGTGACATAAACACCGCTCATGCGACTGCTGACAAAAGCGACATCATCCATTTGCAGAAGATAGATCCGGCTATGACCGCTGCAGGGGATAAACTTCAGCGACTGCTGGTTTTCCGGCAGCACCGACACGTCCTGCTTGCTACGCTCCTGGCGCAGACGACTGAGGGTTTTCTCCAGTCGAGCCTCTTCTATCGGTTTCAGCAGATAATCAAAGGCGTGCTCTTCAAAGGCCTTAATCGCGTATTCGTCAAACGCGGTCAGAAAAACAATATACGGACGATGCTCCGGGTCGAGCATACCCACCATTTCCAGGCCGCTGATACGTGGCATTTGAATATCCAGAAACAGCACATCCGGGTGCAATCGATGCACCGCACCAATCGCTTCAACGGCGTTGGCGCACTCACCCACGATCTCAATATCACTTTGTTCCTGTAACAAGATCCGCAGATTTTCCCGCGCTAACGGCTCATCATCCACAATCAGCACTTTAATCATGCGTCTCCTCCAGGGGCAGTCGTAGGGTTATTCGGGTAAAACAATCCGGTTCGCAGACCACGCTAATGCCATAGTCATCGCCAAACCGTTCGCGCAGGCGCTTATCCACCAGATTCATGCCCAGACCGCTGGCATTGGTGGTGGGCTGATACAACCCGGCGTTATCTTCAATATCCAGCATCAGGTACTGCCCTTCCTGACGGGCGGTGATTGATACCTCCCCCGTCCCCAGCAGCTGTGACGTCCCGTGCTTGATGGCATTTTCGACGATCGGTTGCAGGGTAAAGGCGGGCAACTGCTGATGAGCCAGCGCATCCGGCACGTTTAAACTCACCTGCAACCGCGCCTGGAAACGCGCTTTCTCGATTTGCAGATAGGCATTCACATGCTCAATTTCGTCGGCCAGCGTAACGATCTCCGACGGACGCTTTAAGTTCTTGCGAAAGAAGGTGGAGAGATCCTGCACCAGTTGACTCGCCTGCTCACTGTCGCGGCGCACTACCGCCTTAATGGTGTTGAGCGCATTAAACAGAAAATGCGGATTGACCTGCGCATGCAGCAGCTTGATTTCTGACTGCGTCAGCATCGCTTTCTGCCGTTCATATTGTCCGGCGAGGATCTGCGCGGAGAGTAGCTGTGCAATCCCCTCACCCAGCGTTCGGTTAATGGAACTGAACAGTCGGTTTTTCGCTTCATACAGTTTGATGGTCCCCATCACCCGTTGGTTTTCACCGCGTAAGGGGATGACCAGCGTAGAGCCGAGTTTGCACTGCGGGTGCAGCGAACAGCGGTACGGCACTTCGTTGCCGTCAGCGTACACCACCTCGCCCGTCTCGATGGCCCGCAGCGTGTAACCGGAGGAGATCGGCCTGCCCGGCAGATGATGATCGTCGCCAATCCCGGTAAAGGCTAACAGCTTCTCACGATCGGTAATGGCCACTGCGCCAATATCAAGTTCTTTATACAGCACCTGCGCCACCTTCATGCTGTTCACTTCGTTGAATCCCTGGCGCAGGATCCCCTCGGTGGAGGCCGCCACCTTCAGCGCGGTAGAGGAAAACGCAGAGGTGTATTTCTCAAACATCGCCCGCTTGTCGAGCAAAATACGCATAAACAGCGCCGCACCAACGGTGTTGGTGACCATCATGGGGGCGGCGATATTGCTGACCAGTCGGTAAGCATCGTCAAACGGTCGGGCGATCAGCAAAATGATCAGCATCTGTACCATTTCAGCGACAAACGTGATCGCCCCTGCCGTTAGCGGATTAAAGACTTTATCGGTGCGTCCCCGCCGTGTCAGCACGCTGTGCACCAGACCACCCAGCAGTCCTTCAACGATAGTAGAGATCATACAGCTGAGCGCGGTCATGCCGCCCATTGAGTAACGGTGCAGACCCCCGGTAAGTCCCACCAGTCCACCGACGACCGGTCCACCGAGCAGACCGCCCATCACCGCGCCAATCGCACGGGTGTTGGCGATGGAATCGTCAATATGCAGACCAAAATAGGTACCGAGGATACAGAAAATAGAGAAGGTGACGTAACACAGCAACTTATGGGGTAAGCGAACGGTAACCTGCATTAACGGTATGAATAAACGCGTTTTACTCATCAGCCATGCGATAACGAGAAACACGCACATCTGCTGAAGCAGCAGCAACACCAGATTAAAATCGTACATACCCGCAAACCACACTTCGGTTAAAACCGCGTAACATACATCGACTACGTTGATCTTTCTTTGAACTGTTGCAAAAAAAGATGAATTCGTGAGAACGATCACTCAAAAGTGGCCGTGAGAATACAATATCACTCCTCGTTTGATTAAAAAACAGGCAAAACTACCTGGTTCGAAAAAGAGCGACTAAAGTTAGACTGGGACCTCGCGAGCAAGGATAAAAAGATGGCGCTTTACACCATAGGTGAAGTGGCTTTGCTTTGTGATATTAACCCCGTTACGCTTCGCGCGTGGCAGCGGCGTTATGGATTATTGAAACCCCAGCGTACCGACGGGGGGCATCGCCTGTTCAATGATTCGGATATCGACAGGATCCGCGAAATCAAGCGCTGGATAGATAACGGGGTGCAGGTCAGCAAAGTCAAAATGCTGTTGAGCAATGAGAACGTAGACCTGCAAAACGGCTGGCGTGAACAACAGGAAACCCTGCTCCACTATCTGCAAAATAACAATTTGCACAGCCTGCGAATCTGGCTGAAAGAGCGTGGCCAGGATTACCCCGCGCAGACGCTGACCACCCACCTTTTTCTTCCACTACGTCGACGGTTACAGTGCCAACAGCCCACGCTACTGGCGTTGCTGGGGATCCTTGACGGCGTGCTGATCAACTACATCGCCATCTGTCTTGCCTCGGCCAGAAAAAAACAGGGCAAAGATGCGCTGGTGGTGGGCTGGAATATTCATGATACCACCCGTCTGTGGCTGGAAGGCTGGGTCGCCAGTCAGCAGGGATGGCGAATTGATGTACTGGCCCATTCGCTGAGCCAGTTTCGCCCGGATCTGTTCGAGGGGCGAACCTTACTGGTGTGGTGCGGTGAAAATCAGACATCGGCACAGCAGCAGCAACTGAATGCCTGGCGCGCGGAAGGGCACGATATTTACCCGCTTGGCATTTAATGATTCATTAACAGCTACGCTTCTCTGTATAATCTCTGAGTTAACATAAGGAGAACATCATGAGCGTAGCGAAAATCGGTGTCATCACCCTCTTTTTACTCATGGCCATCGGTGGTATTGGCGGCGTGATGCTCGCAGGCTATACCTTCATTTTGCGTGCCGGCTAAGGTGCTGCACTAACCGTTCGAACAGGCGGTCTACGATGATCGCCGCCAGCGCGACCAGCAGCGCGCCCTGAATAACATACGCCGTATTGAATCCGCTCAGTCCGATGATAATCGGCGTACCGAGCGTGCTGGCCCCCACCGTCGACGCAATAGTCGCAGTACCAATATTGATAATCACTGACGTCCGCACACCGGCCAGAATCACCGGTGCCGCCAGAGGCAACTCAACTTTACGCAGCTGTTGTCCCGGACTCATTCCCATGCCGCTGGCAATGCTGCGCACACTTTCCGGGATCGAGCCTATCCCCGCCAGCGTCGCCTGCAGGATGGGCAGCACGCCGTACAGGATCAGCGCGATAATAGCCGGTTGCTGACCAAATCCCATCACCGGCACCGCAATCGCCAGCACCGCGACGGGCGGAAAGGTTTGTCCAACGGCGGCAATGGTCTCCACCAGCGGGCGAAACTCCCGCCCCCATGGGCGTGTCACTGCAATTCCGGCTCCCACGCCAATGACCACGGCAAACAGGCTCGACACCGTGACCAGCCAGAAATGGGACAGCGCCAGCGCGAGAAAGCTCTCCTGCTGATAAACCGGACGCGGAAGTTCGGGAAACAGGCTGGCGAAAATCGTCTGGCTGTGCGGTAAACCTGCCAGCATCAGCAGGAAGAGCGCGATCAGCCAGAGTAGCGGGTCACTCAGTCGTTTCATGCGTCAGCGTCTCCAGTAGCAGATCGCGAAAATGCAGTGTCCCGCAAACTCTGCCCTGCTGGTTCACCACCGGTAACACGTCGCAGCCACGTGCGACAAACGCAGAAAGCGCATCGCGCAGCGTCATCACTTCCGTCAGCGCCTCTCCGTCAATGTGCTCATCCCGACGAACATAGTCCGCCACGGTTCGCAGTGACAGCAACCGAACCCCCAGTTCACTGCGACCAAAAAACTGTTGAACAAAGTCATTGGCCGGTGCCGTCAACATCGCCAGCGGCGTCCCCTGCTGGACAACTTCACCGCCGTCCATCAGCACCAGATGCTCCGCCAGGCGTAGCGCTTCATCAATGTCGTGCGTCACCAGCACAATGGTCCGCCCCAACAGGCGGTGGATGCGGGTCATCTCCTGCTGCAACGCCCCGCGCATGACCGGATCCAGCGCACCAAACGGTTCATCCATCAGCAGCACCTGCGGATCGGCGGCCAGCGCCCGCGCCACGCCCACGCGCTGCTGCTGTCCACCAGAGAGCTGGTGCGGATAGCGCTCGCGCAATCCCTCTTCCAGCCCGAGCAACGCCATTAATTCATCCACCCGCTCATCAATTTTTCTGCGCGGCCACTTCAACAGTTGCGGCACGGTGGCGATATTCTGCGATACCGTCCAGTGGGGAAACAGGCCTATCGACTGAATCGCGTAACCCATCCGCCGACGCAGTTCCAGCACCGGCAGACTGCGAATTTCCTCACCAGCAAAGCGGATCCTGCCGCTGTCATGCTCCACCAGGCGGTTAATCATTTTCAGGGTGGTGGATTTCCCCGAGCCCGAGGTGCCAATCAGTACCGAAAAACTGCCTTCCCTGATGTGCAGATTCAGGTCGCTAACCGCTTTGTGCTCACCAAAGGCTTTATTCACGTGGCTAAATTCAATCATGGTGGGTTACCTTCAGCAGAGCGATTCCTAAATCAAACAGCGCATCAATCAGTACCGCCAGCGCGATAACCGGGATCACGCCCAGCAGCACCAGATCCACGGCACTGCTGAGCAGTCCCTGAAACACCAGCGCACCAAAACCGCCCGCGCCAATCAGTGCGGCAATGACGGCCATCCCGACGGTCTGTACCATCACCACGCGCAGGCTACGTAAAAAGACCGGTAGCGCCAGCGGCAACTGAATGTGAATGAAACGCTGCGTGGTGCTCATGCCCATCGCGCGTGCGCTTTCCAGTACATCGCGGGGAACCTGATTCAGCCCGGCCACCACACCACGAACCAGCGGCAGAAGCGCATACAGCACCAGGGCGATCAGCGCCGGGGTCAGACCGGTTCCCGCCACGCCCATCGAGGCAAGCCAGGGGAACGCGTTTACCAGTCCGGCAAGCGGTGCAATCAGCAATCCGAACAGCGCGACGGAAGGGACGGTCTGGATCACATTGAGAACGGTAAATACCGGTCCCTGGCGGGAGGAGGAAAAATAGCACCAGATACCGAGGGGAATGCCGATCGCCAGCGCGGGCAACACGGTCCCTAACAGCAACGTCAGGTGCTGAGTCAGCGCATCATCAAAGACATCCTGACGGTTCGCGTACTCTTTGAGTAAAGAGAGGTCATCGAACGCCCCCGTCAGCAGGAGTGCGACAGGTATAATCGCCATCTGCGCATGTAACACCCAGCGCCAGAGCGGTTGTACGGTAATTCGCCGGATGGCATCACTGCAGGCCAGCAATCCCAGCGCGAGCCCCAGCCACAGACCGCTTCCCACGCTGGTTCGCGCCAGCGGCGTCCCGGTTTCAGCCAGATACGTCGCCGCCTTGCCGACGCTCCACAACATCAGGATCACCAGCAGTTGCGCCACCACCAGCGTGCACATGGCCCCTTTTCTTCCCGGCACAAAGCACAAGGTCAGCATGGCGCAACCCGCGCCGGTGAGCATCGACACTGAATCGGGCCAGAGCGTCCAGAGCTGTCGTCCCTCGCCCGACACCAGGCGATTCGGCGCATAGTTCACAAACGGCAGCGCGACGGCGGCGGCTGAGAGAATAACCAGCAGCAACAGTACGCGCTGAATACGGACTTTTGACACGTCACCCAACCTTTTTCAGTCCTTTTACTTCACCCATCCCTTTTGTTTCAGATAGTCCGCCGCCACTTTTTTGGCGTCTAACCCTTCAACGGCAATGCTGGCATTGAGTTGTTGCAACGTTTTTTCATCGAGGCTGGCAAACACCGGCTGCAGCCATTCCGCCATCTGCGGGTACTCCTTCAGCACCGCCTCACGCACCACGGGGGCTGGCGCGTAAATCGGCTGAACACCTTTCGGATCGCTTAAGGTCTGCAAGCCCAGCGCGGCGACCGGACCATCCGTACCGTAAGCCATCGCGGCGTTAACGCCGGACGTTTGCTGCGCGGCCGCTTTAATGGTCACGGCGGTGTCACCGCCCGCCAGCGAAAGCAGTTGCGCCTGACTGAGTTTGAAATCGTAGGCTTTTTCGAACGCCGGCAGGGCATCAGCACGCTCGATAAATTCAGCGGAGGCGGCCAGTTTGAAGGCGCCCCCCTCTTTCAGGTAACGCCCGAGATCGGCCAGTGAGGTGAGTTTATTCTTTTCGGCGACATCGCTACGCACCGCGATAGTCCAGGTGTTATTGGCCGGCGCCGGCGTTAACCAGACCAGCTTATTCTGCTCTGCATCGAGTTTTTTGACTTTCTCAAAGCCCGCTTGTGCGTTTTTCCAGGCCGGATCGTTTTCATCTTTGAAGAAGAACGCGCCGTTGCCGGTGTATTCAGGGTAGATATCCAGTTCGCCCGAGGCGATCGCGCCACGCACGACCGGCGTGGTGCCTAACTGGACTTTATTGACCGTTTTGACACCGTGGCTTTCCAGAACCTGCAAAATGATGTTGCCAAGCAGCGCGCCTTCCGTGTCAATTTTCGACCCGACCTTCACCGGCGACGCCGCCTGCAAGGGTAAGCTCACTGCCGCTAACAGCGCCAGCGAACCGGCCCAGACCTTTGAGATTGTCATGATGCTTTCCTCATCTTTTTGCCGCCTTTTTCAGCGACTTGAGGGAAAAGCATAGTCGAAAAGTCTTCCGTTAACCCGACATTTCCGTTTTTTCACGGCTGCAACAGGGGGAACCCATTAGTGAGTTCCCCCTGTAACGGTTACAACAATTCAAACGATCCCTGCTTCACGCGGGCAGAATCGACGCCAATGAAGACATTGAACTTGCCGGGTTCGGCATCGAACGTCATCTGTTGATTCCAGAACTTCAGCGCATTGATATCAATCGGGAAGCTGACGGTCTGCGTTTCGCCAGGTTTCAGGTTTACTTTCTTAAAGCCCTTCAGCTCTTTCACCGGACGACTCAGGGAAGCCGTGACGTCCTGCACGTAAAGCTGGATCACCGTCTCACCTTCACGTTTGCCGGTGTTGGTCACCTTCACACTTGCCGTCACGCTGCCGTCACGTTTCATGGTCGGCGCAGAGAGCGTAACGTCAGAGACGTTAAAGGTGGTGTAGCTCAGACCATAACCAAACGGATAGAGCGGGCCGTTAGCTTCGTCAAAGTAGCGAGAGGTGTATTTGTTCGGCTTGTCGGCATTATACGGACGACCGGTGTTGAGATGGCTGTAATAGGTCGGGATCTGCCCCACCGAACGCGGGAAGGACATTGGCAGTTTGCCTGACGGGTTGTAGTCGCCAAACAGAACGTCGGCAATGGCGTTCCCCCCTTCAGTCCCGGCAAACCAGGTTTCCAGAATCGCATCGGCCTGTTGATCTTCTTTCACTAACGCCAGCGGACGACCGTTCATCAGCACCAGCACCAGCGGTTTGCCGGTCGCTTTCAGCGCCGCAATCAGATCGCGCTGGCTCTGCGGCAAGGTGATATCGGTACGGCTGGACGCTTCATGCGCCATGCCCTGCGCCTCGCCCACCACAGCGACGACCACATCAGACTGCTTCGCCGCCTTGACGGCTTCATCAATCATCTCCTGGGGCGAACGCGGATCCACCTTCACCGCCTCTTCGTACTGATTGAGGAAGGTGACAATGTCTTTATCGTTAGTGACGTTGGCCCCATGGGCGTACACCACTTTACCCTTTGTGCCGAGGGCATTTTTAATGCCGGTCAGCACCGTGATGGACTGATCGGCGACACCTGCGGCGGACCAACTGCCCATCACGTCGCGCTTGCTGTCAGCCAACGGGCCGACAACCGCAATCGTCCCCGATTTTTTCAGCGGCAGCGTGTCGAGGCGGTTTTTCAGCAGCACCAGACTCTCACGCGCCACTTCACGCGCTTCTTTCCGGTGCAGACGGCTTTCGGCGTTGGTATCCACCGGATCCGACTCTTTCGCCCCCAGATGGCTGTACGGATCGTTAAACAACCCCATGTCATATTTCACGTTGAGTACATGGCGCGCCGCATCATCCAGTTCCGCCATCGTCACCTTGCCGGATTTGATCAGCCCTGGCAGGTACTTGCTGTAATACTCGTCGCTCATACTCATGTTAATGCCGGACTTGAGCGCCACGCGGACAGCATCTTCCGGATCGGAGGCGGTGCCGTGTTTAATCAGCTCTTTGATAGCACCATGGTCAGAGACGGTAATGCCTTTAAAGCCCCACTTGTCGCGCAGAATGTCTTTCAGCAGCCAGGCGTCAGAGGTGGCTGGCGTGCCGTTCAGCGAGTTCAGCGCCACCATTACCGCGCCGCTACCCGCATCCAGACCGGCTTTGTACGGCGGCATGTAGTCGTTAAACAGGCGCTGCGGACTCATGTCCACGGTGTTGTACTCTTTGCCGCCCTCCACGGCGCCGTAGGCGGCGAAGTGTTTAACGCTGGTCATCACCGAATAGCGGTCCGCCGGGCTTTTGCCCTGCATCGCTTCCACCATTGTTTTACCCATGATGGAGGTCAGATACGTATCTTCGCCAAAACCTTCCGAGGCGCGTCCCCAGCGCGGATCGCGGGAGACATCGACCATCGGCGCCCAGGTCATGTTCAGGCCGTCGTCGGCAGCTTCATACGCCGAGATGCGTCCGACGGTTTTCACCGCGTCAAGGTTAAAAGAGGACGCCAGCCCGAGGCTAATCGGGAAAACGGTACGCTGACCATGCAGCACGTCGTAGGCAAAAAAGAGAGGGATTTTCAGGCGGCTCAGTTCCATCACCTGATCCTGCATTTTGCGGATGTCCTGACGGGTAACGGTGTTAAAAATCGCCCCCACCTGCCCGTCTTTGATCATCTCGCGGATCGCTTCTTTCGGGTTATCCGGGCCGACGCTGATTAAACGCAGCTGACCAATTTTTTCATCGACGGTCATTTTCGTCAGCAACTGAGTGACAAATGCATCCCGTGCTTCCGGCGTCAGCGGATGGTTACCGAATAGTTCCTCCGCCAGCGCGGGTTGCAATGCCAGACTAACTGCGACACCTACAGAACATAGCCATTTCATGTTAATTCTCTCTTTCTCTAAAGCCCGACGTGGCAGCAAAAATATAGCAAAAACCGCATTTTGCCATAAGCCTAAACGGCAGCGCGGCAGAAAGCTAAGGTTATTCTCTTAATTCTCAACGCCGCCAATTCAAAGACAGCGTGAATGAGAAAGCGTATTGTCATACAAAGCGCTATGCTTGAACCTGATATTTTGTCCCACCACAAGGAGTGGAGAATGTCTTCCATTACAACAACTGATAATAAAACCTTCCTGAATGAACTCACCCGCCTGGTGGGACATTCACACCTGCTGACCGAACCTGCTAAAACCGCCCGCTATCGCAAGGGCTTCCGTTCCGGTCAGGGCGACGCCCTGGCGGTAGTTTTTCCCGGATCGCTGCTGGAACTCTGGCGCGTGCTGAACGCCTGCGTCAACGCCGATAAAATTATCCTGATGCAGGCCGCCAATACCGGCCTCACCGAAGGTTCCACACCGAACGGTAATGATTATGACCGCGAGATTGTCATCATCAGTACCCTGCGCCTCGACAAGCTGCATGTGCTGGGCAACGGTGAGCAGGTGCTGGCCTATCCCGGCACCACATTGTATTCGCTGGAAAAAGCGCTGAAGCCGCTGGGACGCGAGCCGCACTCGGTGATTGGTTCGTCGTGCATCGGCGCGTCGGTCATTGGTGGGATCTGTAATAACTCCGGCGGTTCGCTGGTGCAGAGAGGCCCGGCGTACACTGAAATGTCCCTGTTTGCCCGTATTGATGAAAATGGCAAGCTGCAACTGGTTAACCATCTGGGGATCGATCTGGGACAAACACCAGAGCAGATCCTGAGCCAGTTGGATGATGAGCGAATCAAAGAGGAAAATGTCCGCCACGATGGGCGACATGCGCACGACCACGACTATGTCACCCGCGTCAGAGATATCGACGCCGACACGCCCGCCCGCTATAACGCTGATCCGGATCGCCTGTTCGAATCCTCTGGCTGTGCCGGAAAGCTGGCGGTCTTTGCGGTGCGACTCGATACCTTCGAAGCAGAAAAAAACCAGCAGGTGTTTTACATTGGCACCAACCAACCCGAGGTGCTGACGGAGATCCGCCGCCATATTCTGGCGAAATTCAACAATCTGCCGGTTGCGGGTGAATACATGCACCGCGACATCTACGATATTGCGGAACAGTACGGCAAAGACACCTTCCTGATGATTGATAAGCTCGGCACCGACAAAATGCCGTTCTTCTTCACGCTTAAGGGCCGCACCGATGCGATGCTGGAAAAGGTGAAATTCTTCCGTCCACACTTTACCGACCGCGCGATGCAAAAGTTTGGTCACCTGTTCCCGAGTCATCTGCCGCCGCGTATGAAAAGCTGGCGTGACAAATATGAACATCATCTGCTGTTAAAAATGGCGGGCGATGGCGTTGCTGAAGCGCAAAGCTGGCTCACGGAATTCTTTAAAACCGCAGAAGGTGACTTCTTTGCCTGCACGCCGGAAGAAGGCAGCAAAGCCTTCCTGCACCGCTTCGCCGCAGCTGGCGCAGCCATTCGCTACCAGGCGGTTCATGCCGACGAGGTGGAGGATATTCTGGCGCTGGACATCGCCCTGCGTCGTAATGACACCGAATGGTACGAACATCTGCCGACAGAAATTGACAGCCAACTGGTGCATAAACTCTATTATGGTCACTTTATGTGCTACGTCTTCCACCAGGATTACATCGTGAAGAAAGGCGTGGATGCTCACGCGCTGAAAGAGCAAATGCTGGAACTGCTGCAACAGCGCGGTGCGCAATACCCGGCAGAGCACAACGTCGGGCATCTGTATGAAGCACCGCCCGCGCTGACCCGTTTTTATCGCGAAAATGACCCGACCAACAGTATGAATCCCGGAATAGGCAAAACCAGCAAGCAAAAATTCTGGAAAGTCCCCTCTTCTGATTAATTCCAGTAACAAGGCCTGACGGCATGGGCTGGATTTGCACGAAATATCGTGCAAAAGTAATGAGATGTACCGGAGTCGTGATGACTCCGGTCTTTCTTCGCAAAGGTGAGTACCATGTCTGTTGCCGATACGCTTTCTGATAACGATATCGCAGTGCGCGACGCGCTGCCCGACGACGTAGAGGCGATCTCCTCGTTATATGCGTGGCATGTGTTGAATGGCCGCGCCTCTTTTGAAGAAACGCCGCCGACGATTGATGAGATGCGCCGGCGTATGCGTGCGGTGGCGCAGTATGGCCTGCCGTGGCTGGTGGCGCTCTATCGTGGCGTGGTCGTCGGTTATTGTTACGCCACTCAATATCGTCCGCGCCCGGCCTATCGTTTTACTCTCGAAGAGTCGATTTATGTCGATGCCAGCATGACCGGACGCGGCGTCGGTAGCCTGCTGATGCATACGCTAATCACCCGCTGTGAGGAAGGTCCGTGGCGGCAGATGGTGGCGGTGATTGGTGACGGGCATAATAATCCCGGGTCGCTGCGACTGCATAAAAAGCACGGTTTCGAAATTGCCGGACAGTTACGTAGCGTCGGGTATAAGAAGGGAAACTGGCGGGATACGTTGATTATGCAGCGCCCACTCAACGAAGGTGACTGGACGCTGCCGGAGTAAGGTTTTGTTATCCATGCCGGATGACGGCATAAATGCCTTATCCGGCCTACGGCTGAGATGTTTTCGTAGGCCTGATAAGCGAAGCGTCATCAGGCTATTTTCCAGGACGACGTCGCCTTATTCGGCCTATAGCCGCATCAGTCGTTTTGCGCGGTTTGCTCACCCGCATTGCTACCCGTAGCGGCCATCTGCGCCGCTTTTTGCTTTTTATAGCTCAATGCCGCTGCCGGAACCGGCATCACTTTCCCGGTTTCGATCCACGTGCGTAAACGACTGGCATCGGCAAAATGGGTGTACTTGCCGAACGCATCCATCACCACCAGCGCCACCGGTTTGTTATTGATGACCGTGCGCATCACCAGACAATGCCCCGCAGCATTGGTGAAGCCGGTTTTGGTGAGCTGAATATTCCAGTTGTCGCGATACACCAGATGGTTGGTATTGCGAAACGGCAGCGTATACGCCGGGTTAGCGAAGGTCGCCATATCTTCACGCGTGGTGCTCAGTTGCCCAATCAGCGGATACTGCTTGCTGGCAATCAGCAGTTTGGTGAGATCGCGCGCGGTCGACACGTTGTGAATCGACAAACCGGTCGGTTCCACAAAACGCGTCTGGGTCATGCCCAGCGCTTTTGCCTTCGCGTTCATCGCCTTAATAAAGGCGTTATAGCCGCCCGGATAATGGTGCGCCAGGCTTGCTGCCGCCCGGTTTTCCGAGGACATCAGCGCCAGCAGTAACATATCTTTACGGCTGATTTCACTGTTCAGCCGCACGCGAGAGTAGATCCCTTTCATCTCCGGTGTCTGACTGATATCCACTTTCAGTTTTTCGTCCAGCGGCAGTCGCGCATCAAGCACCACCATCGCCGTCATTAATTTGGTTATCGATGCAATCGGACGCACCAGGTCCGGATGGTTCGAATAGATCACCTTATTGGTGTTCAGATCCACGATCATCGCACTACCGGAGGCGATCTCAGGTTGAGACGCCGCGGCAGTCGCCGCCGTTTTTGCCAGCGCTTGCGGCGCAAAAGGCACAGCCAGCATCAGCGCCAGGCTCAGTATGGAAACTCGGAATTTCAGCATGATGAGATTTCAGAAAATGATTCACGCGTGATGACACGCACCGCCGGAGTCAGGATGGCTCAGGCTAGCAGAGGAATCATAGCGAGCTAATGACCTTGCCGCCAGAAGAGAATCGTCAGGAAATGCTGCATTGCTGGCTTTTGCACCAACAATGCAGCCCGGTAATCAGAACAAGCGATAGCCGTATCCCCAGAGGATGACGGTCAGCGCGAGCAGCACTTCCAGTACCAGAACGCCGATAGCCAGAGTTGAACTGGAGAAACTCAACCCCTCTTCCTTATTGATATTCAGGAATGTCGGAATACCCAGATACAGCAGATAGCCAGTATAGAACAGCGCTACCGTCCCGACGAATGCGCAAAGCCACACCAGCGGATACAGCGCCACCAGACCGCTGAGAAACAGCGGCGTCGCCACATAACCAGCAAACACCATACAGTGCGTCAAGGACGGACGCTGCGGATAACTCCGCGCCATCCACCAGATCACGCGCCCCATGATCGCCACGCCCGCCAGCATCACGGCATAAAACACGATCGCCAGCGCCAGCCCCGTAAACAGAGAAAGCTTCAGGATAGTGCCGTCGCCAAAATTCCAGCCGATTTGGGTCGTACCAATGAAGGCGCAAATGACCGGGATGGCCGCCATCAAAAGCACATGGTGAGTGTAGTGATGCGAAACCGTTTCGTTCTCGCTGTTGATCACCTGCATTTCACGATTGGGATGGGAAAACAGCCCCCAGACATGGTTCATACCGCCCCCTTGTTGTCAGCTGTGGACCTAACACTTCAAGTATAATTCAGCTTTGCGATTATTTATTGTACAGACAAAGAAATGCCGCCGCGCCTGATGGCCCTTTTTGAGCATCACGAATTCAGAGGGTGTATGCTTACAGTCGTGGAGGTCATACAGACGTATGGATATAAACAGTTTTATTGCGCAATACGGTTATGCCGCGCTGGTGATCGGGAGTCTGGCGGAAGGCGAGACCATCACTCTGCTGGGGGGCGTTGCCGCACATCAGGGATTACTCAAATTTCCCCTCGTGGTCGTGGCCGTGGCCTTAGGCGGCATGATCGGCGATCAACTACTGTATCTGCTGGGATGCCGCTTTGGTGGCAAGATCCTGCGCCGCTTCGGGCGTCATCGTGACAAAATTCGTCAGGCGCAAAAGATGATCCAGCGTCGCCCGTACCTGTTCGTGATCGGCACTCGTTTTATGTACGGGTTCCGCGTGATTGGCCCGCTGTTGATTGGTGCCAGCCATCTGCCGCCAACGGTTTTTTTACCGCTGAATATCCTCGGCGCGCTGGTCTGGGCGCTGATCTTCACCACCCTGGGTTATGTGGGCGGCGAAGTGATCGCACCGTGGTTACACAACCTCGATCAGCATCTCAAGCATTGGATCTGGCTGATTCTGGTGGTGGTATTGGTGATCGGCGCCCGCTGGTGGCTGAAGCGCCGCAGTAAGGCGAAGAAGGCTCAGGAGTGATGATAGCCACCGCCGAGCGCACTGGTTAGCTGGATAGAAGCATCCAGCCACTGGCCTTGTAAAATCAACCCGTTACTCTGCTCGCGTAGCGCCGGTATTCTGGCTTCGCTGACGAGGGAGCCGGCAATGATCCCGGCGTCATAGCGCGCCTGCGCCAGGCTGACCACCCGGTTGGCGTCACGTTCAATCTGCTGCTGATGCTGATTTTTTTGCATCAGCGTCGCCACCTGACTGGCGGTACGCGCCACGTCGTTCACCGCATCCACCACCGCTTTGTTATAACTGGCGATCGACAAATTGTTCTGCGCCTGGGCGATATCAAGGTTTGCATTCAGTCTGCCACTGTCGAAGATCGGCAGCGTCAGGCCTGCGGTCACGCCCATCTGTTGGGCGGAACGGCGAAACAGATCGCTCAGATGCAGCGCATCCTGTTGCAAAAAGGCCATCAGATTGATGTCGGGATAGAATGCCGCTTTCGCCGCCTCCACGCTGCTCATGGAAGATTCGATCACCCAGTGCGCCGCCTGTAAATCTGCTCTACGCGCCAGCAGGGCATAACCCAGTTGCGTTGGAAGTTGGCTCTCCACCTGCGGCAGGCTCACGTCATGCAGTTTCAGCGACGTCGACTGCGTGTTAGTCAGCGCGCTCAAACGTGCCTCAATCACCTTCATCTTCCCGGCGACGTCATTCAACTGCTGCTGGGTTTTACCGTCATCAATATCCGTTTCTACCCCTTCCAGCGAAGAGGTAATGCCGTTCTGGTACAACTGGCGGTTGGTATCAATAATGGTGCGTTGTTCATGCTCAATTTGCGTCAGCAGTTTGCTGAGCGCCGCGTCGGTCTGCCATTCCCAGTAAAGCCGGGTAACACCGCTGGCTAACAGCTGCCGGGTCTGCTCACGCTCGGCTTCCCGCGCTTTCACCGCCCCAATACGCGCTGTCACTTCCGCACGATTCTTACCCCACAAATCGAGATCCCAACCGGCGGTTAAGCCGAACGTGCCGTTGGTATACCACGGCCCGGTAGTCCCTGCCGCCGGATCGGTGACCGCAAACGGCCCCATGACCCCTTCTGCTGACATTTTCTGTCGCTCGGCATTTGCAGAGAAATCAACCTGCGGCCCATCCTGGGCTTCGACCGCGTTGGCCTGTGCTTCGGCCAGCGTGATTCGCTGTTCCGCCACCTGCATATCCGGGGAACTGGCAAGCGCGTTCTTCACTAACTCGTTCAACTGCACATCATGATAATCCTGCCACCATTGGCTTCCCGGCCACCCGTTATTCAGCGCCGGAGGCAGCGTTGAATCTACATGAGAGGCGAGAGGTTGCTGAGTCAGCGTCTGTTGGGTGTCATGCATGGGGGCACATCCCGCGAGCAAAATCGCCAGCGGAAAGCACGCTTTCAGCGCGTGAAAAGAGTAACGAGTCATGAAGATGGTCTGATAAGAAAAGGTGCGCGGAGCTTACCCGTTGTTGTGACCTGTTTTTTAGTTACGCGTGGCATAACATCTTCGGCAATGAAAAGTCACAACTGGCAAAGTATATTTCAACAGAATATCAACGCTTCAATAATGCTAAATGTCAATCGACTGGATCGCGCGGGCAATATCCGCTGAATTATTTAACGCGCGGATAGACTGAAAGACGTCCGTGGCCTCACGGTATTCCTTACGCAAATAACCCAGCCACTGTTTAATGCGCGCGACGTGATATAAGCCGGTATCGCCCTGTTTTTCCAGACGGGTATACTTTTTCAGCAGTTCAACGACCTGTGGCCACGGCATTCGCGGCTCGTTGTACTTCACCACCCGACTGAGGTTGGGAATGTTTAATGCCCCGCGACCAATCATCACCGCGTCGCAGCCGCTGACGGCCAGACATTCCTGCGCGCTTTGCCAGTCCCAGATTTCACCGTTGGCAATCACCGGAATAGACAGTCGCTCGCGAATTTCGCCAATCGCCTGCCAGTTGATGTGCTCCGCCTTATAGCCCTGCTCTTTGGTGCGCCCGTGCACGACCAGTTCGCTCGCCCCGGCCTGCTGGACGGCATCCGCAATCTCAAACTTCTTGTCGCCGCTGTCCCAGCCCAGACGCACTTTTACCGTCACCGGCAGATGCGCGGGCACCGCTTCACGCATCGCTTTCGCGCCCTGATAGATGAGTTCCGGATCCTTGAGTAACGTCGCACCGCCGCCGCTGCCGTTGACCATTTTTGACGGACAGCCGCAGTTGAGGTCGACGCCGTAAGAGCCGAGTTCCACGGCGCGGGCGGCATTTTCCGCCAGCCACTGGGGATACTGCCCCAGCAGTTGCACACGGACTAAGGTGCCGGAAGGGGTCCGGCTGCCGTTGAGCAGTTCGGGGCAGAGACGATGAAAGACTTTTACTGGCAAGAGTTGATCCACCACGCGCACAAACTCGGTGATGCAAAGATCATAATCATTCACTTCCGTCAGAAGTTCGCGCACCAGTGAATCGAGCACACCTTCCATCGGTGCCAGTAAAACACGCATATCGTCATCCGCAAAAAAAAGAGGCGCTATCATAGCGCCTCTGTGCGATGAGCAAAACCTTTTGCCGGATGGCGGCGCATAGCGCCTTATCCGGCCTACTCCCACCATGGCGGTAGGCCGGGCAAGCGAAGCGCCCCCGGCAAACGCCCTTTTTCTCAGCGTGGCAGAAGACAGTTATCTTCTTTCCAGCCGTACAACCATTCCATGCCGCGATAAAACTCCGCCTGTGATTTGCCTTTCCACAACAGGTTTCGCACCTGACGCTCCACGCCAGCCGCGTGATAGACGCGCCCCATTTCGCGGGTCGACCAGACGATGCGCGCCGTACGCGGAATGCGTACCGACTCATACAGCGCAAAGGCTTTTGCCGCATCGCCGTCGCACTGCTCCAGCGCTTTACCCAGCGTCACAGCATCTTCCAGCGCCATGCAGGCACCCTGCGCCATGTACTGCGCCACCGGGTGCGCGGCATCGCCCACCAGCGTGATACGTTCGGTGCCCCATTTCTCCACCGGTTCTCGATCGGCGGTTGACCAGCGACGCCAGGTCGTGGGTTTATCCAGCATCTGCCGTGGACGCGGATGGATCCCGGCGAAATACGACAGCACCTCTTCCTTACTGCCATCTTTCACGCCCCACTCCTCCTGCTGGCGGCTGTGGAAAGTCACGACCAGGTTGTACTGCTTGCCGCCGCGCAGCGGGTAGTGCACGAGGTGGCAGTGCGGCCCGGCCCACAGCACCGGTGCGTTGATGCGCAGGTCTTCCGGCATATCCGCACAGTCAATCACCGCGCGGTAAACCACGTGTCCGGTCACACGCGGCGAATCGCCCAGCAGACTCTGACGCACCACCGACTTCACGCCATCACAACCCACCAGAATATCGGCGGTCCAGCTATTCCCCTGCTCATCGAAAACCGTTACGTCGTCTGCCGTCTGGCGAATATCAACCACGTTGGTTGAGGTCCGGTATTCGACGTTCGGATGGGTCAGTACCGATTCCCAGACGGAGGCGTGAATATCAACCCGGTGGATGACCGCGTACGGACCGCCAAAGTGGTCGCGAAAGGCCTGTCCGGTCTCGATGTGTACCACTTCTTCCGCGTTCACGGCGTCCATCATGGTGATGTGATCGGTAAACACCGCACGCTCACGCGCGACGTCACCGACGCCGAGGCTGTCCAGCGCTGAGAAGGCGTTTGGACCGAGCTGAATGCCCGCACCGATCTCGCCAATTTCATGGGCTTTTTCCAGCAGCATCACTTTGATACCCTGGCGCGCCAGCGAAAGCGCGGTAGCTGCCCCGCCAATTCCGCCGCCGACAATAATTGCGCTCGTCACTTTAGCCATTGTCATTCTCCTTCTCAGGCTGAGATTTTATCTTGTTGATTTTCCGGGGCAGCGGCAATGAACGCCGGGAGCTGTGTGCAGGCGTCATACACGGCTTTGCAGCGCGGATAACCGCTCAGATCGCACCCCATTCTTAACGCATTCGCCCATTGCGGGACCAGGCAGCAGTCGGCAAGCGTCGGCGCATTGCCCACGCAGTAGTTCTGCGACTGACACTGACGCAGCAGTTGTTCGACGGCGCTTAACCCCTGTTGGATCCAGTGTGCGTACCAGCGTTTTTTCTCTTCTTCACTGACCTTCAGTTCCTCGCTCAGATAGCGCAGCACCCGCAGGTTGTTCACCGGGTGAATATCGCAAGTGATGGCATAGACGATTTCCAGCACCTGCGTGCGCGCCGGATCGCTGACGGGCAGCAAACGTGATTGCGGAAAATGCCGGTCCAGCCAGTCGATAATCGCCAGCGACTGGCCCAGCGCTTCGCCGTCATCGGTTACCAGCGTCGGCACCAGCCCCATCGGATTCATCCGCCGGTAGGCCAGTTCATTTTGCTGACCGATACGAATATTGACGCCCACCGTCTGGTAGTCGATGCCCTTTAATGCCAGCGCAATACGCACGCGGTACGACGCCGAACTGTTAAAAAAACTGTACAGCTTCATACATCACCTCAGACAATCTTCACAGCGATAGGCGTCAGTCCGTCCACGCCACCGGTGATCACATCCCCTTTCACCACGGCGCCGACGCCTTCCGGTGTGCCGGTGAAGATCAGGTCGCCCGGCTGCAGTTCGAAGAAGCCAGACAGATAGCTGATGGTTTCATTCACCGACCAGATCAGATGGCGAATGTCACTGCGCTGATGATCGTCGCCGTTCACCTGTAACCAGATGGGCGCAGAGGTGATATCCGCAATCTCGTCCGCTTTATGCAGCGGCGCGATGGGCGCAGAGAGATCGAACGCTTTGCCGATTTCCCACGGACGCCCCATCTGACGCATCTCCATCTGGCGATCGCGACGGGTCATATCCAGCCCGGTGGCATAGCCCCAGATATACTCATGGGCGTTTTCTAACGGGATATCGCTGCCCTTTTTGCCGATGGCGACCACCAGCTCAATTTCATAGTGATAGTTATCCGTTTGCGCCGGGTATTGCAGCGCTAACGTTTCGCCGGCGGCAACCGGCACAATGGCATCGGCAGGCTTACAGAAAAAGAACGGCGGCTCACGGTCCGGGTCGAACCCCATTTCGCGGGCATGGGCGGCATAGTTACGCCCCACGCAGTACACGCGACGGACGGGGAACTGCGCATCGCTGCCAACAACCGGTACGGTAACGGGGGCCTGTGGTGCAAATACATACTGAGTCATGACTCTCTCCCAAATTAATAGCGGGCTTCGCGGAACAACCCGAGGGCTTCCTGTACCGGTCGGTCCGAAAAACTGAATAAAACGGTCTCATCGGTGGTGTTGAACGACACGTCGTGCCAGGTCGGAACCACGAAAATATCTTTGGCTGAGAAATGGAACGTCTCGTTGCCGACGGTGACATCCCCCGCCCCTTCAACCACGTGATAAATGGTGCTGTCAGTGGTACGCGCCACCCGCGAGGTAAAGCCTTTTGGCAACAGTTGCAGGAACGTCCCCATCGATGGCATCGGGTAGCCGCCGGTCACCGGGTTGACATAACGCATTTTGTAACCCTCCCATTCGTCAGCATCGCCCAGACGGGTCAGGTCGTGCAGCGCATCGCGGCTGCGGTCATAGCGATAGTTGAAAATTGGCGATGAATTGCCTTTCTGATGACGCAACGGCAGCATGTTGGCGGCATAGCGCGGCAGGTAGTCCCCCTCTTTACGCGAGACGGGTTGCTGATCTTCCGGGTAATCCTCAGCAAAACCGCAGCCCAGAATGTTAACCAGCGGCAGATCCAGACCGTCCAGCCAGACCACCGGCTCATCGCCAGGGTTGCCGTGGTCGTGCCATTGCCACTGCGGGGTCAGAATAAAGTCGCCGGTGTGCATCTGGGTGCGCTCGCCGTCGACGGCGGTAAATGCCCCTTTCCCTTCCACAATAAAGCGTAACGCCGACTGGTTATGACGATGGCTGGGAGCGACTTCGCCCGGCATAATCAACTGCAGCCCCGCATAGAGCGTTGACGTAATAGAGGACTGGCCGCGCAGCATCGGGTTTTCCAGGACCAGCACGCGACGAATCGCCTCTTTCGCGCCAATCAGGTTGCCGCTTTCCAGCAGCAACGGGCGAATTTCCTGGTAGTTCCAGTACGCCGGCGCACAGGTCGGATTCGGCGTTTGCGGAACCAGATGGTGCAGCGATTCCCATAGCGGGGTCAGGTTCTGCCCCGAAATATGCTGGTAAAACTGCTGACGGCTGTTTTTAACATCCTGATTTTGTTCTGACATAGGGATTCTCCTTATTCGTTCACGACGCTTGCGCGCGGCAAGCTATCCGGGACAGAGGCTGACTGGCGAACAACTACCGTCAGTACGGCTAACATCACCGCGCTGATGGCCGCCGGAACAGCGATAATGAAAAACAAGGTATCGAAAGAGAAATTCATCGCCATCATCACGCCGCCGGAAAGCGAACCGACAATCGCTCCGCAGCGCCCCACCGCGTTGGACCAGCTCACGCCCGTCGCCCGACTCTGGGTGGGATAAAGCGTGGCGGTTAGGGCATTGAGGCCCACCTGCGATCCGCTGATACCCACTCCGGTACCGAAAATCGCCAGCGCCATCAGCCATAAGCCGTTTTCGCTCAGACCAATCATGACGATGCATACCGCGCCCAGCGCGTAGCTCACGGCCAGTACCCGGAACGGATTGTGTTTATCCATCAGCACGCCCAATGCCAGCGCGCCGAGCGTACCGCCAATCTGGAACGCCGCCGTCACCCAGGAAGCCTGCTGCAGGTCAATCCCACGATGGTTCAACAGCGTCGGCATCCAGCTCGACAGCAGATAGATGATTAACAGGCTCATGAAGAACACCACCCATAACATCAGGGTAATGGGCAACTGACGGCCAACAAACAGCTGACGAATGCTGCCTTTGGCAATCGCCGCCGCCTCCTGGAGGTAAAACTGGGTATTGTCGTAACGTTCGCCGGTGATCGCACTGACCGTTCTGGCAATGGTTGCCTGCGGCAACTGGCGACGTACCTGCCAGCGCGGAGATTCCGGCAGGACCGCGAGCAGGACGAAGAACAGCATCAGCGGTAACACGCCGCCGAGGACCAGGATCCCGTGCCAGCCGATAACCGGCACCAGCTGCGCGCTGACAATCCCGCCCATCGCTGAACCAAGCGTAAAGCCGCAGAACATCAGGGTGACCAGCGCACCGCGGCGGCGGGCAGGCAAATATTCAGAGGTCATCGTGATGGTGTTGGGCATAGCACCACCCAGACCCAGACCGGTCAGAAAGCGCAGGATAACCAGCGTTTGCAGATCCGGTGAAAAGGCGGAAATCAGGCTCAGCGCGCCAAACAGCGCCACGCAGAGTTCAATCACCCGTTTGCGACCGAAGCGGTCAGACAGCGGTCCGCAAAGTAAGGCGCCGGCGGTAAGGCCTAACAGACCGGCACCGAACAGCGGGGCGAGGTCTCCGGCAGTTAACTGCCAGTGGGTACGAATATCGGGTGCAATAAAGCCGATGGCTGCGGTATCAAAACCATCAAGCATGACCACCAGAAAGCAGCAGATGATCACCCGCCACTGTGTCTTGCTGACAGGAGCAGCATCGATCAGGGCTTGTAGTTCACGTCGTTGAGTCATAGTGAATGCCTCGGTGCAGGTAGGGACAGATGTTGTTTTGTTTTTGGTATGTTACGAGTTTGTAGACTGGGCGATAAAATGTACAATGGCATTTCAGGCAGAGACATAACCTGGAGGTTATCGCTGATGGCAAACTGGGCGCAAAAACTGAAGCTGCACCATCTACAAATGCTGGTGGCACTGGGCGAACAAGGGAATCTCACGCACGTTGCGCGGATGATGAATATCACCCAGCCTGCGCTGTCGAAATGGCTGTCACAGCTCGAAGATGAGATGGGGATCACGCTCTTTGAACGTCACAGTAAAG
Organism: Citrobacter sp.; assembly: GCA_019415335.1. Next base: position 88,752 of record DXKH01000056.1, read on the forward strand.
GCCTGCGCCCCTCGGAAGGCGGCAAGTTGCTGCTGCAACACGCCCAGCGTTTAATCAATGACATGGAACGTTCGCAGTATGAAATGGCACGCTTTAAAGAAGGTGGACTGGTAGGGAGTCTGAAGATTGGCTGCTCGCCGGTGGCGACCGACTGTGTGTCGCAGGCGATCCTCAATCTGCTCGTTGAGATGCCGACGCTGCACCTTAACATTGAAGAAAAGGTCATGACGCCGCTGCTGCACGACCTGCTTGCCGGTTCCGTGGACGTCGTGGTGGGCCGCGTCGGTGGACGAGCGCTGCAGCTTCCGCTCAATTACCAGGTGCTGTATACCGAACCCGTCTGCTTTGTCGCCCGTCCCCACCATCCGTTAGCGAAGTTTGACACCCTGAGCTGGGCCGATCTCGCGCACTGGCGCTGGATCGTCTGGCCGACGGGAACGCCTATCCGCCTGAGTATTGATAACGCGCTGGTCGATAACGGCGTAATGCTGCCGGAAAACACCATCGAGTCGGCATCGATGAACGTCAGTACTAACCTGCTGCAAAGCAGCGATATGATCTCTATCCTTTCTTTACGGCTGGCGCAGCGCTATGCCAGTCAGGGACAGTTGGTGATCCTCAACCTGCCGAAGATTGAACAGAAAGGCAGCGTGGGCGTGTTCTGGCGCAACAATGAGACGCCGTCCAGCGCGCTGAGCCGTTTCTTGCAACTGCTGGCACAAGTTTAGCGTCACGTATTGGGGACATTGCCCAATGTTCCCGCTGTCTATGTTCAGTATGCTAAGAATTCATGATGTGATCGATAGCACGTTTTAAAGTTTAATTGTATGATGAATCCGTCGCTTCAAGGAATTTCAACATGAGCAAGACACTGAATATCATCTGGCAATACTTACGCGCTTTCGTGCTGATTTATGCCTGTCTGTATGCAGGCATTTTTATTGCGTCCCTGCTGCCTGTCGCCATTTCCGGCAGCATCATCGGAATGCTGATCCTGTTTGTGCTGCTGGCGCTGCAAATCATCCCGGCGAAATGGGTGAATCCTGGCTGCTATGTGTTGATTCGCTATATGGCGCTGTTGTTTGTGCCGATTGGCGTCGGCGTGATGCAATACTTCGATCTGCTGCGCGCGCAGTTCGGTCCGGTGGTGGTGTCGTGCGCGATCAGTACATTGGTGGTTTTTCTGGTGGTGAGCTGGAGTTCACACCTGGTCCACGGTGAACGGAAAGTGGTGGGTCAGAAAGGGTCTAAAGAATGATGTCGTCAATCTGGTGGTCTTTACCGCTGACGCTGGCGGTTTTTTTCGGCGCGCGCAAACTGGCAGCACGGTTTAAATTTCCTTTACTGAATCCGCTGCTGGTGGCGATGGTGGTGATTATCCCGTTCCTCTTGCTAACCGGTATCCCCTACGCCAGCTATTTTAAAGGTAGCGAAGTACTGAATGACCTGCTGCAACCCGCAGTCGTGGCGCTGGCCTACCCGCTGTACGAACAACTGCATCAGATCCGTGCCCGCTGGAAGTCGATCATTACTATCTGCTTTGTCGGCAGCATTGTGGCCATGGTGACTGGCACCTCGGTGGCGCTGCTGATGGGTGCAACGCCTGAAATCGCCGCCTCCGTCTTACCGAAATCGGTCACCACGCCGATTGCAATGGCCGTGGGCGGTAGCATCGGCGGCATCCCGGCGGTCAGCGCCGTGTGCGTGATTTTCGTCGGTATTCTCGGCGCCGTCTTTGGTCATACGCTGTTAAACGCCATGCGCATTAAAACCAAAGCCGCACGTGGACTGGCGATGGGCACCGCGTCCCACGCCCTCGGCACCGCCCGCTGTGCCGAACTGGATTATCAGGAAGGCGCATTCAGTTCGCTGGCGCTGGTGATTTGCGGGATTATTACCTCACTGATCGCCCCGTTCCTGTTTCCGATTATTCTCGCGGTTGTGGGCTAAAATTTGCGATACGTCGCGCATTTTTAATTTAAGTTTCATAAGTTGCATACACAATGAGATTCAGATCACACATATAGCCATAACAGGCCCGTACACTACGATCCCAATACATTGTTATGAGGCAACGCCATGCATCCACGTTTTCAAACTGCCTTTAGCCAACTTGCGGACAATCTGCAATCAGCACTGGCACCCATCCTGGCAGATACGCATTTCCCCGCTTCGCTGACGGCTGAGCAGGTCTCAATGCTGAAAAGCGCAACGGGACTGGACGAAGACGCGCTGGCATTCGCGCTGCTGCCGCTGGCGGCGGCCTGCGCCTGTACGCCATTGTCGAATTTCAACGTCGGCGCGATTGCCCGCGGCGTGAGCGGAACATGGTACTTCGGTGCCAACATGGAATTCCTCGGCGCGACCATGCAGCAAACGGTGCATGCGGAACAAAGCGCGATCAGCCACGCCTGGCTGCGCGGCGAGAAAGGTCTTGCGGCGATCACCGTTAACTACACCCCGTGTGGCCACTGCCGTCAGTTTATGAACGAACTGAACAGCGGACTGGATCTGCGCATTCATCTGCCCGGTCGTGAACCGCATACGCTGCGCGACTATTTGCCGGACGCGTTTGGACCAAAAGATCTCGACATCAAGACGCTGCTGATGGACGAACAGGATCACGGTTTTGCCCCTCAGGGTGATGCGCTGACGCAAGCGGCCATTGCCGCTGCAAGCCGCAGCCATATGCCGTACAGCCAGTCACCGAGCGGTGTGGCGCTGGAGTGCAAAGACGGGCGCATCTTTAGCGGAAGCTATGGTGAAAACGCCGCGTTCAACCCAACTCTGCCCCCGTTACAGGGAGCGCTGATTATGCTGAATCTGAACGGCTACGGTTATGCCGATATTCAGCGTGCGGTTCTGGCGGAAAAAGCCGATGCGCCGTTGATCCAGTGGGATGCCACCGCCGCGACGCTGAAAGCGCTGGGCTGCAGCAACATCGACCGCGTGTTGTTGGGTTAATTGTCTGACGGCGTCAGTTCCCAGGCCGGATAAGGCATTTTAACCGCCATCCGGCCTAATCACCTGATGGCGCTGCGCTTATCAGGCCTACACTTGTTTCATGCGGTATGACTGCGTATTGCTGAAAATCCCCCCAATCAGACTGCTGTTTCTTGCGCTTCGCCAACGGGTACAGTAGCCTGAATGAAATTTCATCCAGTGACAGAGTTTTCTTCATGCTAAAGCGCGTACTCTACAGCCTGTTGGTCCTGATCGGCTTGCTGCTGTTGATCGTGCTGGGCCTTGATCGCTGGATGAGCTGGAAAACCGCCCCTTATATTTACGATGAGCTTCAGGACCTGCCCTACCGCCAGGTTGGCGTGGTGCTCGGTACGGCAAAATATTATCGCACCGGGGTGATCAACCAGTATTACCGCTATCGTATTCAGGGCGCGCTGAACGCCTATAACAGCGGCAAAGTTAACTACCTGCTGCTCAGTGGCGACAACGCACTGCAAAGCTACAACGAACCGATGACGATGCGCAAAGACCTGATTGCCGCTGGCGTCGATCCTGCCGACATCGTGTTAGATTACGCCGGATTCCGCACGCTCGATTCGATCGTCCGCACCCGTAAAGTCTTCGACACCAATGATTTCATCATCATTACCCAGCGCTTTCACTGCGAGCGGGCACTGTTTATCGCCCTGCACATGGGCATTCAGGCACAGTGCTACGCCGTGCCTTCGCCAAAAGATATGCTGACGGTTCGGGTACGTGAGTTTGGCGCACGCTTTGGCGCGCTGGCCGATCTGTATCTGTTTAAACGCGAACCCCGGTTCCTCGGCCCGTTAGTGCCAATCCCCACCCTGCATCAGGTTCCTGACGATGCGCAGGGGTACCCGGCCGTCACGCCAGAGCAATTGCTTGAACTGCAAAAGAAACAAGGAAAATAAGCATGGAAGACAAAACCCTCTTTATCGTGATTGGCGTACTGATGATCGTCGCCTGGACCCTGCGTGAAGGCATTAAAGGGTTACGCTCCGGTGTCGTCGAGAAAACGGTCAAGGGCTCGCAAACGCCGCGCTTAATCCGGCGTTCAGCGGAACCTGGCGCTTACTGGAGCTACATCGGTGTCTACTTTGGCCTTTCGGTCGGCGCGCTGCTTGTGGGCATCTGGTTGGTGTTCATCAAGTAAAAAAACCGGCGCAGAACACATCTGCACCGGTCTGATTCTGCCTTGAAGGGATTACTTCTTACGCGCGTATTTCAGTGAATCCAGCGCGACCGCGAAGATGATGATGCCGCCCTTAATGATGTACTGCCAGTACGGGTTAACGCCGATGTAGGTCAGGCCGTAGTTGATGACGGTAAAGATGATCACACCGGTCACCACGCCGAACACGGTACCCACCCCGCCGCTAAATGACACACCGCCGACCACGCACGCCGCAATCGCATCCAGTTCGTACATAAAGCCCAGGTTGTTGGTCGCCGAGCCGATACGTCCCGCTTCCAGCAGGCCGCCGAAGGCATAGAACACACCGGACAGCGCATAGATCATCAGCAGGTTCAGCGCCACGTTCACGCCTGATACTTTCGCCGCTTCCGGGTTACCGCCGATAGCGAAAATGTTTTTACCGAAGCGGGTTTTATTCCACAGCACCCAGACAAACGCGACGGCGATCAGCGCATAGAACGTGATATACGAAAGCCGGAAGCTGCCCAGTGCGATAAAGCCCTGCGCGAAAGTCGAGAAGCCGCTATCAAAGCCCGAAATCGGTGAGGCCCCCACGAAGTCGTAATACAGGGAGTTGATCCCGTAGACGATAATCATCGTGCCGAGTGTGGTAATAAACGGCGTTACGTTCAGGTAAGCGATGATAATTCCGTTCACCAGACCGATGACGGCGCCAATAGCGCAGACAATCAGGATCACCAGCGCAATCGGCATGGTTGCCATTTCAGGGAACACTTTATTGGCGTTCTCCATCGACTGCAGCAACGTTGCCGCCACCACCGCCGCCAGCCCAACCTGACGCCCCGCAGACAGGTCAGTCCCCTGGGTGACAATCAGACCGGCGACCCCCAGTGCAATAATGATACGCACGGAAGACTGGGTCAGAATATTACTTAAGTTAAGCAGACTTAAGAACGTGGGATCCTGGAAAATAATAATGGCCAGCAAGACTAAAAGAACGACGTAAATACCGCCCTCTTTCAGATAAGTAAGAAAACTTTTCTTATTTAACGCACTCATGAGGAGCCCCTGATCTTAAAGGTGCAAAGACGCAAGACGCAGAATTTCGTTTTGCGTTGTCGTTTTTGTATCAACAATTCCAGAAACGAGGCCGTTGCTCATGACCAGAATACGATCTGTTATCCCTAACAATTCCGGCATCTCGGAGGAGATAATAATGATCCCCTTACCTTTTTTCGCCAGTTCCGCAATTAACTGATAAATTTCAAACTTCGCACCGACGTCGATCCCACGGGTGGGTTCGTCGAGCATTAAAATTTCCGGTTGCGTCAGCAGCCAGCGACCAATAACCACCTTCTGCTGGTTACCACCCGAAAGCGAACCAATTTGCGTCTTGTGACCTGGCGTTTTTACCCGCATGGAGTCAATAACCCATTGGGTATCACTTTTCATTCGCGAGTTATCTAACAGACCTACTTTATTTTTGTAATTCTGAATATTGGAAATGAGGGAGTTAAAACCGATGTCCAGATAAGCATAAATCCCGGTGGAACGACGCTCTTCTGTAACCAGCGCGAAACCGTGGTTAATGGCTTCATTTGCACTGTGGTTATTAATCTTTTTACCGTGCAGCGTAATGGTGCCCGCTGATTTTTCACGGATACCAAACAGCGTTTCAACGATGTCGGTGCGTTTGGCGCCGACCAGTCCTGCAATACCGAGGATCTCGCCTTTATGTAAATCAAAGGAAACATCGCGGATCGACGGCTGGCGCAGCGAGGTCAGGTTACGCACTTCCAGAATGACTTCACCTGGATTGTTCACTTTATCCGGGAATCGCTGGTTCAGGGAACGACCGACCATCATGGCGATGATCTTGTCCATATCCAGCCCTTCCAGCGGCTGCGTCGCAATCCACTGTCCGTCGCGCAGCACGGTAATTTCATCACACAACTGGAATATTTCTTCCATTTTGTGGGAGATATAGACAATACCGCAGCCGCGTTCTTTCAGCTTACGAATAATAGTGAACAGATGGTTGACCTCTTTTTCGGTTAACGAAGAGGTCGGTTCATCCATAATCACAATTTTCGCGTTATACGAAAACGCTTTGGCAATTTCGATCATCTGCATTTGCGACACGGACAATGTCCCGACGCGCGCACGTGGATCAATATCAATATCCAGCTCGTCAAAAATTGCTTTGGTATCGCGGTACATTTTCTCTTGATCGACAAACATGCCTTTGGTGGGATAACGCCCCAGCCACATATTGTCCATAACAGAACGTTGTAATACCAGGTTTAACTCCTGGTGTACCATTGAAATACCATTCTCCAGCGCTTCTTTGGCTGAATGAAAATCGATTTCTTTACCCTGAAATAATATGCTGCCAGAATCTTTTTGATAGATCCCAAAAAGACATTTTAATAGTGTCGACTTTCCTGCGCCATTCTCTCCCATTAATGCATGAATCGAATGTGGGCGGACTTTTAAATTAACATTATCAAGTGCCTTAACGCCGGGAAAAGACTTGTTGATGCCGCTCATTTCCAACAAGAATTCGCCTGACGGCTGAGTAGTTGTGCTGACCATAATTATACCTTGTTGGCCTCGCAGAGTGCGTGATGAAAGGGCGCGACAACATCGCGCCCCACAAACTTACTTCTTGGTGAACTCGGCCAGGTTATCTTTATCAACGCCTACGTAAGGAACGCGGACGATTTTATTTTCGATTTTCCACTCAGTGCCGTCAGCTGCACCCTTGCCGTCAGCGAGGTTTTTCGCCAGATCAAAGGTCGCTTTTGCCTGGTTGTTCGCATCGTTCAGCACGGTACCGGCCAGTGCGCCGGATTTCACCAGTGCCAGCGCTTCTGGCAGCGCATCGACGCCAAATACCGGTACGCTGGTTTTGTTGTGCGCTTTCAGCGCTTCAACGGCGCCCATTGCCATCGCATCGTTGTTAGCGATAACCACTTCAATTTTGTTGGCGTTCGGACCGGAAAGCCACGCATCCATTTTGTCCTTCGCCATGGCGGTGTCCCACATTGCGGTATCTAACTGCAGCTGCTCGGTTTTGATACCTTTGTCGTTCAGCTCTTTGATAACGTAAGTGGTACGCGCTTCAGCATCCGGATGACCCGGCTCGCCTTTCAGCAGCACGAACTGAATCTGACCGTCTTTGTTCAGATCCCAGCCCTGGTTTGCCGCCCAGTGTTTGGCGATCAGATCGCCCTGGATAATCCCGGATTCTTTGGAGTCGGTGCCCACGTAGAAAGCTTTGTCGTAGCTATCCAGCGCTTTACGGGAAGGTTCTTTGTTGAAGAATACGATAGGAACGTTTTGACCGCGCGCTTTCTCAATAACAGTGCCCGCCGCCGCCGGGTCAACCAGGTTGATGGCCAGCGCTTTCACGCCTTTTGCCAGCAGCACGTCAATCTGATCGTTTTGTTTGGACTGGTCGTTCTGGGAGTCGTTCATCAGCAGCTGAACGTCAGGCGCCGCTTTTGCGTCTGCTTCGATAGCCTTACGCACCACGGACATAAAGTTATCGTCATATTTGTAGATTGTCACACCGATGCGAGTATCAGCAGCGTGCGCAGCCGCGCCGAATAACATGCTTGCCATAACGGCAGAAAGGGTCAACACCTTCTTATTCATGGTAACTCCGGTTTTATTATGCAGGGTAGTACGTAAGATAAATGCCCGGCGGGACAAAACGTTAATGAAGTGTTATGTGAACGCCGAAGCTCATTTTAAAAAAATCTCTCTTCCTTGCCCGGTAACGCTCCAGAAATAGGCTTTAATTTCGCTTAAAGCGCTTTTACCTCGGTAAAAGTGATTACTCACAGTTACATCGTAGTTACAGTGCGACAAGCGGTGCCATCATAGCGACGACAATGTTAAGATACTGTGAATTTACTCACATATTGAAAGCGGTTACATCCGGTGAAATCATAAGTTAGTGATCGCCGCCGCATTCTGCCGTACAGCAACCGAATGACGCCGCACGAGGGTCGGCATAAAGCAGTGGGTCGCGGATAAATCCAGTGTTCCGGCGGCCCCCTGCAAGGCAAGTTCTGTCGCCAGTTTTGCCATAGAAGCAATGGGATAGCGCACCGTTGTCAACTGGGGATCGGTGTAACGGGCGATGGGAATATCATCGAAACCAATGATTGAAAGGTGTAAGGGAATGGAAATGCCGTTGTCCTTTAGCGCCGTCAGCGCCCCGGCAGCCATATTGTCGTTATAGGCAAACACGGCGCTTAGCTGCAGGTTGCGCCCCAGCAGCTCAACCATTGCCGCCTCACCGCCCTGCATATCCGGCGACCCAATACCGATCCAGCTTTCCGGAGGGACAATACCCTGCTCCTTGAGCGCACTGCTCCACCCTTCCCGGCGCATAACGTCATCTTCGATGCGGTGGCTGGAGGCCAGATAGCCAATGCGCTGATGACCGTTATTCAGCAACATTCGCGTCGCCATTTTCGCGCCGCTGATATTGTCCAGGCAGACGCAGCGGTGGGCGTAGCCAGGGACAATGCGGTTGATCAGCACCATACCGGGGATCTGGTCCATAAACTCGCCCAGTTCTCGATCGCTTAACGCTTTCGAGTGCACAATCAGTGCATTACAGCGCTGGCGGATCAATACCTCAATGGCGTGACGCTCTTTTTCGGCTTCATGATAGCTGTTGCCGATCAGCACATATTTTTGATGCTGCTGAGCGACCAGATCCACCGCTTTCACCAGCGCGCCAAAAAACGCATCGGAAACGTCCATCACCACCACGCCAATGGTTTCACTGACCTGCGTGGCCAGCGCCTGGGCATTGGCGTTTGGCCGATAACCCAGCAGCGTCACCGCCTTCATTACCGCCTCGCGCGTATCGGGACTGACCAGCGCACTGTTGTTTAATACGCGGGAAACCGTCGCCACGGATACACCTGCCTGACGCGCCACATCACGAATGGTGATCATATTCACTACCTTGTCTGGAATTGCAGTCACTCACTGCATAACTGGCGGCTATTTTGTCAGCGGAGGGAAAAGGACTACGTGAGTGCGGTCACAGCGATGAAAGCGCTTACATCCATTTTGTTAATGATTGTGATCCAGATCGTTATCTGGATGTATGGCGCAATGATATCCCTGACGCACGCAGGGTTAATTGCCGCCAGAGCCATTCCATCGGCCCCTGAGGCAGAAATCGCAGCCAGATCACGGAGAAAAGCAGGTTTGCCAGCCACACCGGGAAGACAAATAACAACAACTCAAAACGGTCGAATTTCATAAATAAACCGAATTGATAAAACAACGTGGTGCAAATCAGGGTTTGCAGCAGGTAATTCGTCAGCGCCATTCGTCCGACGCAGGCAATCGCGAGAACGATTTTACTGCGGCTAAGCTGCGGCCAGTAACCAAACATCAGCGCGGTATAGCCGAGCGTCTGAAACGGCGCGCTGAGCTCGCGTGGTGCCTGTAACAGAAACGCGCACCAGCGGTAGTTCCAGCCCAGCTGCCACTGCGCGACGACCGCAGGCAGGTTAATCAGCAGACCCACGACGATCAGTAAAAAGCCGCTGCGTCGGTAATGCGACAGGCGAAACTGCCCTTTCAGCCAGCCACTGCGCATCAGTGCCGCCCCGAGCAACATCATGCCCGCCAGTTGCCAGCCGTATTGCGCTCCCAACGCCAACAGACTATTTGATAAGGCGTCGACCCGGTTACTGATGGCCTCCACGCCGCCGTTCACCTTCCAGTATCGTTCATACAGCAACGCAGAGGCATCTGGCGTCCAGGCACGGTTTGTTTCGCTGCCAGAGATCGCGCCAAGCAGCAGCAGAACGCCAATGCCAACCAGATAGAGCAGCACCCCGGTGTTAAACAGGCTTTTCACCGACGGCGCATCGCGCACCAGTCGCCAGCAGATCAGCCCCACCAGCCCATAGGCCAGCAGAATATCGCCATCCCAGAACAGCAAAGCATGAATAAAGCCGAGTAACACCAGCAGAGTCAGACGGGACTGGATCCAGCGTTTGCCGCGTGGCAGCAGCATTTGCAGGCCCGCGCCAAACAGCAGTGCAAACAGAGTGAGGAATTTTACCTGAGCGAACAGATCCAGAATGGCCCAGGTCCAGGCATCCTGAGGCGTGATATTTCCGTACCAGGCGGGATTGAGGTAAGCCGCCTTTGGCAGACCAAAGGCGCTGATATTCAACAGCAGGATGCCAAGGATGGCGACGCCACGAACAAAATCCAGCGTGACATTACGCTCCATAGCCCCTGCCTTAATCAGTTGTGATGACGTACCGCGCGCAAAAATTCCTGACGCGTATTCTGGCTTGATTTGAACAGGCCGCCAAGCGAGGTGGTGGTGGTCGCACTGGTGGCATCGCGAATACCGCGCGCTTTCACGCAGTAATGCACCGCATCAATCGATACGGCCACGTTATTGGTTCCCAGCAGAGTTTGCAGCGCAGTCAGGATCTGCTGCGTTAAACGCTCCTGTACCTGCGGACGTTGGGCAAAGAACTGGACGATGCGGTTAATCTTCGACAGACCAATCACCGACTCTTTCGGGATATAGGCCACGGTGGCTTTACCATCGATGGTCACAAAATGGTGTTCACAGGTGCTGGTCAGCGTGATGTCGCGCACGGTGACCATTTCATCGACCTTCATTTTGTTTTCAATGACGGTGATTTTCGGGAAATTGGCGTAATCCAGACCCGAGAAAATCTCATCGACATACATTTTGGCGATGCGATGCGGCGTTTCCATCAGGCTGTCATCGCTCAGGTCGAGGTTCAGCAACTGCATGATCTCGGTCATATGGCCTGAGATAAGACGTTTGCGCGTTTCGTTATCCATCTCATGCATGGGCGGGCGCAGCGGCGTTTCCAGCCCTCGCGCTACCAGCGCTTCATGAACCAGGGCTGCTTCTTTACTGAGTGATGACATTTATTCTTCTCCTGCAGGTGTGGCGCCTCTGCCCTGCGTGGGGCAAAGTTTGTAGGCTGTAGACAGCCTGATTATTGTGCGTGAGGCCGCGCACATAATCCAGTATTCACAACGATAATTATTGAAATCGCCATTGCCTTTCAAACTATGTTTCGCAAAAGGCGACGGGAAGGGTTCCATCGACGTGTTCCCGATGATGAAGCAACACTGCCCAATGCGGAAGTGAAAGTTACTCACAGAGCCATGAATTATCTGTATTATGGGGAGTTTGCGAACACATTCAGGTTCAACACAACAAGGAGCCACGCATGGAAATGCTCGAAGAGCACCGCTGTTTTGAAGGCTGGCAGCAACGCTGGCGTCACGACTCCACCACGCTGAACTGTGCAATGACGTTCAGCATTTTTCTCCCCCCACCGCGTGACAGCACGCCTCCACCGGTTCTGTACTGGTTGTCCGGATTAACCTGTAATGATGAAAACTTTACCACCAAAGCCGGCGCACAGCGTATCGCGGCTGAACTGGGTATCGTTTTAGTCATGCCGGATACCAGCCCGCGCGGTGAACAGGTCGCCAACGATGAGGGTTATGATCTGGGTCAGGGGGCCGGGTTTTATCTCAATGCGACACAGCAACCCTGGGCTGCCCATTTCCGCATGTATGATTACGTGCGAGACGAACTCCCGGCGCTGATTCAGACGCATTTTAACGTCAGCGATCGCTGCGCGATCAGTGGGCATTCGATGGGCGGTCACGGTGCACTGATCATGGCGTTGAAAAATCCAGGTAAATACACCAGCGTTTCTGCTTTTGCGCCCATCGTTAACCCGTGCCGCGTCCCGTGGGGCGAGAAAGCGTTTCGCGCCTATCTTGGCGAGGACCACACCACATGGGCCCAATGGGACAGCTGCGCATTGATGTACGCCAGCCAACCGGAAGATGCCATCCCAACGCTGATTGACCAGGGCGACAGCGATCAGTTTCTGGCCGATCAGCTACAACCCGCCGTTCTCGCAGAAGCCGCTCGCCAGACCGCCTGGCCGATGACGCTGCGCATTCAGCCTGGTTACGATCACAGCTATTACTTTATTGCCTCATTCATTGAAGATCATCTGCGCTTCCATGCAGAACATTTAATGAAATAACCCCGGGAGGGCAATCTGCCCTCCTTTTTTCTTCTTCACTTCTCCATGATTTCTTCATCTTTTCCTCATATTTACGTTCCTCTATCTTATTGACTTCAAAGGTTTTCCTTTATAAATCAACCAAACGCAAATGATTTCAATTATCATTACTGTTTACAAATATTCATTCTTTTGTACAATTCTCCTCGCTTCTATACCGCAAAGAGTTCTTAAAAGACAAACACATACAGTTGTCATGGCCTTTTACATGACACGCGGTTTTTTACTCGTTTAATGGAATGACAAAATGACCATACCTCACGTTAAGGCTATTGCCGTCGTCGTCAGCGCGGCATGCCTCCCATCGATCGTTCACGCTGCCAATCAGGATACCGTTGTTGTTACCGCGACGGGATTTGAGCAGAAAATTCAGAATGCCCCAGCTTCAATTTCGGTTATTTCAAAACAGCAAATTGAAGACAAAGCTTACCGCGACGTTACCGATGCGCTGAAAGATGTACCTGGCGTGGTAGTTACCGGCGGGGGCAGCAGCAGTGATATCAGCATCCGCGGGATGGCATCGCAATACACGCTGTTCCTGGTGAATGGCAAACGCATCAGCACTCGCGGTACGCGCCCGAACAGCGATAACTCCGGGATCGAACAGGGCTGGTTACCACCGCTGGAATCCATCGAGCGGATCGAAGTTATTCGTGGCCCGATGTCATCGCTGTATGGCTCTGATGCGATGGGTGGCGTGATTAACGTGATCACCAAAAAAGTCTCTAACACCAAAGGCTGGACCGGCTCACTGCACGGCGACGCGACCTTCCAGGAAAACAGCGACTCCGGCGATCTGTTCCAGACTAACGCCTATGCTTCTGGCCCGCTGATCGACGGTCTGTTGGGCGCGAAAGTGACTGGACTGCTGTCCCGCCGCGCGGAAGACCAGATCGTCAACGGTTACAATGAACAGCGCCTGCGTAACGGCGGTCTGACCCTTAACTTTACACCGGACGATAAAAACGACATCGATTTTGATATCGCCCGTGAATTGCAGGATCGCGACAGTACGCCCGGCAAATCCATGGCCGAAGAAACCTGCCGGAATGGCACCTGTAAGCCAAACACGAAAAGTGAAAACCGCTATGAGCACACCACGTATTCACTGACGCACAGCGGCTATTACGATGATTTCAACAGCACCAGCTATATCCAACAGGAAGAGACCAACAACCCGGGTCGCGAGATGAAGTCGTACAACACGATCTTCAATAACCAGAACCAGATTTTCCTCGGCGCCCATACCCTGACGCTGGGTGGTCAGTATCGTTATGAAAAACTGAGCGATAACGGCAACCAACTGAAAGCGGCGGACGGTCTGAATAAGCTGACCCGCTGGAGCTGGGCGCTGTTTGCAGAAGACGAATGGGCGATGACCGACAGCTTTACCCTGACCGGCGGGATCCGCATGGATAAAGATGAAAACTACGGCGACAACTGGACGCCGCGCGGTTATGGTGTCTGGCATCTGAGCGATCAATGGACCTTAAAAGGTGGCGTCTCCGCGGGCTACCGCGCGCCGGACCTGCGTCAGTCCTCTGCAAACTGGGGTCAGGTCACCGGTGGCGGTCGTCTGAATGGTATTATCGTCGGTAACCCGGATCTGAAGCCGGAAAAGAGCCTGAGCGAAGAACTGGGGCTGCTATGGGATAACGGCGACAACCTTAACGCTGGCATCACCCTGTTCAATACCGATTTCAAAGACAAGATCACCGAAGTTCGTCGTTGTAACAGCAGCGCGGATCCGGCCTGTACGATTGGCAGCGAAAGCTATGATTTTGTCAGCGATCGCGTGAACGTTGATAAAGCCAACATGCGCGGCGTGGAATCAACGTTTGGCTGGAAGATGACCCGCGACCTCAACTGGACGGCCAACTACACCTATACCGAGTCAGAACAGAAAAGCGGTCAGTTCGAAGGCAAGCCATTAAACAAAATGCCAAAGCACATGTTTAACACCACGCTGGACTGGCAGGCGACTGAGACCGTCGGCTTCTGGAGCCGTCTGAACTTCCGCGGTAAAACGTCTGAATACCTGAGCCGCACCTCAATGTCGCAGGGCACGCCGTCCTATACGCAGGTAGATGTCGGTTTACGTTACAACGCGAACAAAAACCTGCTGGTGACAGCTGGGGTGTACAACGCGCTGGATAAACAAATTGATTACGATACCTACGACACCATCCTTGACGGTCGTCGCTATACGGTAGGTCTGACGTATAACTTCTGATTCTACCCCAACAAAAAGCCCCGACATGTCGGGGCTTTTTTTATCGCTTCACTGACGCGGTTACTGCTCTTTCTTCACGCGTTCCGGGAAGTGCATTTCACTGTACCGGACAAAGCGAGTCCCACGGGTCAGCTTATAGCCGAACCAGATAATCAGGAACAGCGGGATACCGATATAGGTTGCCGCTACGCCGCCCCAGTCAATGGTATCTTTCAGGAACGCTTCGTAGTTCTGACCCAACGTGATGATCAGACACAGGACAAACGCGAAGATCGGCCCCAGCGGGAAGAAACCTGAACGGTATGGCAGATCCTTCACGTCATGACCCTGCATGACATAGCCACGACGGAAACGATAGTGGCTAATGGCAATCCCCAGCCAGGCAATAAAGCCCGTCATCCCGGAGGTATTCAGCAGCCACAGGTACACCGTCTGGTTACCGAACATCGAGGTCAGGAAGCACAGACCGGCAATCACCGTCGTGGCATACAGCGCATTACGCGGCACACCGCCGCGAGACAGCTTCGCGAAAATACGCGGCGCTTTGCCATCACAGGCCAGGGTATAAAGCATACGGGTTGAGGCGTACATCCCGGAGTTACCCGCCGACAGTACCGCCGTCAGGATCACCGCATTCATCACCGCCGCCGCAGAAAGCAGACCGGCATGCTGGAAGACCAGCGTGAACGGGCTGACGCTGATGTCTTTCACATCGTTACGCAGCAGGCTTGGATCGGTGTACGGGATGATCAGGCTGATAATCAGAATCGCAAAGACATAGAACAGCAGGATTCGCCAGAACACCTGACGTACCGCACGCGGAATGTTCTTCTCCGGATCTTCAGATTCACCGGCAGCAATCCCGATAAGCTCCGTCCCCTGGAAGGAGAAGCCGACAATCATCGCCACGCCAATCATCGCCGCAAAGCCACCGGCAAACGGCGCATCGCCCGTCGTCCAGTTGCTCCAGCCCACCGGCTGAGTGCCTTTGAAGATGCCGACGATCATCATCACGCCAACGATGATGAAGATAATCACGGTCGCCACTTTGATCAGTGAGAACCAGTATTCCGCTTCACCAAAGCCTCTGACCGAGATGTAGTTCAGCAGGAAGATGACGCCGAGGAACAGCGCACTCCAGATCCAGCCTGGGGTATCGGGGAACCACCAGCTCATCACCAGTTGCGCCGCCACGAGGTCAACAGCGATGGTTACCGCCCAGTTGTACCAGTAGTTCCAGCCCAGCGCGAAGCCAAAGCCTTCTTCAACATAGTTCTGACCGTAGGTCGCAAACGAACCGGACACCGGCATATACGCCGCCAGTTCGCCAAGACTGGTCATCAGGAAGTACACCATCAGGCCAATCAGAATATAGGAAAACAGCGCACCGCCTGGACCCGCTGCGGAAATGGTGGCACCAGATGCCACGAAAAGACCTGTACCGATAGAACCGCCAATCGCGATCATCGTCAGGTGACGCGCCTTCAGTTCGCGACGTAACGCGGGCGCTTCTGTGGTTTTAGTTTCGGAAACCATGTGAAAATGCTATCCATCCAAAAAATGAGGCGCGATTGTAGCAGACGAAACGCTCTCCTTCTGGCACAAATGCGCTGTTATAAGAGACCTTCATGACTGGCCGCGGATTATAAGTAATAGCAGAGAATAGTGAACTTACTGCCCCCAGGACTTATCACCGTCAGGCGATCGGTCCCCGGGAGGCATTACTCGCAATAACTGAGGAAGCGCTGGAGCGCATTAGAGAGGTGTTTCTGGCGATGATGGATCCGCCAGAGCGTACGTACCAGCCGCGGAAGCGGCACCGCAACTTCGCTGAGCGTTCCCGCCTGCAGTTGTTCATCAATCACTCGCCGTGACAGACAGCTAATCCCCAGTCCATGACGCACGGCATGCTTGATGGCTTCGGAATTTCCCAGCTCCATTGCCATTTCAAATTTGGGCAAGTGCGACAGCAGCAGGTAATCCACAATTTCCCGCGTGCCGGAACCGCGTTCGCGCAGGATCCAGGGGGCGGCAGCAAGTTGTTCAAGCGTTACCGGTCCCTGCGCCAGCGGCGAGGACGGCGCAGCGAATACCACCAGTTCATCTTCCAGCCACGGCTCTGAAATGATTTCCGTATTGTGGCACGGCCCTTCGATAAGCCCAATGTCGACCCGAAAATCAAGCACCGCCGTAATCACGTCCTGACTGTTACCCACGCTAAGTTCCAGCGGGAGCGCGGGGAAATCACGACGATAACGGGCGATCACCCCCGGAAGGATGTAGTTGCCGATGGTGCTACTGGCATATACGCGGATAGCGCCATTGTCTTCGCGGAACAACTGCTCGATCTCCACCGCCTGCTCCAGCAACGCCAGCGCCCGCGGATAGAGCAAGCGTCCATGTTCATTCACCACCAGCCGTTTGCCTACACGGTCGAAAAGCTGAACGCCAAGCTGACCTTCCAGATCGGTCAGCGCCGCGCTGACCGCCGACTGCGACAATGCCAGCATCACCGATGCCTGCGTCGTCGAACCGCTTTTCAAAACTTCGGTGAATACTTCAAGTTGCCGCAGGGTGATGTGCATAGTCGCTTACCACTTATAAAGATTAATTATAAATATATAATCAATTTTATTTTTAAACCAGTTCGCCGTAACCTTTTGCCCATAAAAGAGGAGAAGGCAATGACAGAACTCACCTTAACGAATCATCGTCGAACAATGTGGCATTTTATTCCTGGGCTTGCCCTGAGTGCAGTAATTACCGGGGTTGCCTTATGGGGTGGTTCTATTCCCGCCGTGGCGGGGGCCGGGTTCAGCGCCCTCACCTTAGCCATCTTATTGGGAATGGTGATTGGCAACACCGTCTATCCGCAGATCTGGAAAAGCTGTGACGGCGGCGTCCTGTTTGCCAAACAACATTTATTACGCCTGGGGATCATCCTCTACGGCTTTCGTCTCACCTTCGCACAGATTGCTGACGTGGGTGTCAGCGGCATTCTGATCGACATCCTGACGCTATCCAGCACCTTTATGCTGGCCTGCTTTCTGGGTCAGAAAGTGTTTGGACTGGATCGCCAGACCAGTTGGCTGATCGGCGCGGGCAGCAGTATTTGCGGCGCGGCGGCAGTACTGGCGACGGAACCGGTCGTGAAAGCCGAAGCCAGCAAAGTTACGGTCGCCGTTGCGACGGTGGTGATCTTCGGGACAATGGCGATTTTCCTCTACCCGGCGATGTATCCGCTGCTGGCGCACTGGTTTAGTCCGGAAACCTACGGGATCTTTATTGGTTCCACCATGCATGAAGTTGCTCAGGTTGTGGCGGCAGGACATGCTATCAACCCTGATGCAGAAAACGCGGCGGTGATTGCCAAAATGCTGCGCGTCATGATGCTGGCTCCGTTCCTCATCTTTATGGCCGCACGTGTTAAACAGCTGTCACCGGCCAGCGGTGGGGAAAAAAGCAAAATCACCATTCCGTGGTTTGCCATTCTGTTCATCGTGGTTGCCATTTTCAACTCGTTCCACCTGTTACCGCAGGCAGTAGTGAACATGCTGGTTACGCTGGATACGGTACTGCTGGCCATGGCGATGGCGGCGCTGGGGCTGACGACTCACGCAAGCGCGCTGAAGAAAGCCGGGGCAAAACCGCTGCTGATGGCACTGGTGCTGTTCATCTGGCTGATTGTCGGCGGTGGCGTGATTAACGTCCTGGTCCAGCACGTTATTGCATAATTCGCTACATCCTGACCCTGTTAACCCGCTATGATTGGCAAGATTCAATTTTCGGATACACAAAATCCTTCTGGCTGTATCCGGCGGGTTAACAGGAGTCTTTAATGAAATACATCGGAGCACACGTCAGCGCAGCTGGCGGGCTGGCAAATGCCGCAATTCGCGCCGCTGAAATCGGGGCAACCGCGTTTGCACTCTTCACCAAAAATCAGCGTCAATGGCGCGCTGCCCCTCTCACCACGCAAATCATCGATGACTTTAAAGCCGCCTGTGAGAAATACCATTTCACTTCCGCTCAAATCCTGCCGCACGACAGCTATCTGATCAACCTGGGCCACCCGGTCAACGAGGCGCTGGAAAAATCCCGCGCCGCTTTTCTTGATGAGATGCAGCGCTGCGAACAGCTCGGCTTATCCCTGCTTAACTTCCACCCGGGCAGCCACCTGATGCAAATTTCAGAAGACGAGTGTCTGGCGAAAATTGCCGAGTCCATCAACATCGCTCTCGCCCAGACCGAAGGCGTGACTGCGGTGATTGAAAATACCGCCGGTCAGGGCAGCAATCTCGGATTCAGATTTGAACACCTTGCCGCCATCATCGACGGTGTGGAAGACAAATCGCGCGTCGGCGTTTGCATTGACACCTGCCACGCTTTCGCCGCAGGTTATGACTTACGCTCCGCCGACGAATGCGAAAAAACCTTTGCCGAATTCGAGCGCATCGTCGGCTTTCAGTATCTGCGCGGTATGCACCTGAACGATGCCAAGAGTACCTTTGGCAGCCGGGTCGACCGTCACCACAGCCTGGGTGAAGGCAACATTGGCCATGACGCGTTCCGCTGGATCATGCAGGATGCCCGTTTCGACGGCATTCCACTGGTGCTGGAAACCATCAATCCCGATATCTGGGGAGAAGAGATTGCCTGGCTGAAAGCGCAGCAGACTGAAAAGGCGGTTGCCTAATCATGAATGACAGGGAAAAACAGATACTCAAAATTCTGCGTCGCAACCCGCTGATTCAGCAAAACGAAATCGCTGACATTTTGCAGATCAGCCGTTCACGCGTGGCCGCGCACATCATGGATCTGATGCGTAAAGGGGCGATCAAAGGCAAAGGTTACATCCTGACCGAACAGGCCTATTGCGTGGTGGTGGGGGCAATTAACATGGATATACGCGGCATGGCGGATATCCACTACCCCCAGGCTGCGTCCAATCCGGGCAGTATCCACTGTTCTGCAGGCGGCGTCGGGCGAAACATTGCCCATAACCTCGCCCTGCTGGGTCGCGATGTGCATCTGATTTCCGCTGTCGGCAGTGATTTTTATGGCGAGACGCTGCTGGAGCAAACGCGCCAGGCGGGCGTCAATATCTCCAGTTGCATTCGTCTGCACGGGCATAACACCTCAACCTATCTCTCCATCGCCAATCAGCAGGAAGAGACGGTGCTGGCGATTAACGATACCCATATCCTGCAACAGCTGACGCCGCAGTTGCTGAACAGCTCACGGGATTTAATCCGTCACGCCGGAGTGGTACTGGCGGATTGTAACCTGACACCCGAAGCCATCGAATGGGTCTTTACGGTTGCGGATGACATTCCGGTATTTATTGATACCGTTTCCGAGTTCAAGGCGACGAAGATAAAAACCTGGTTTACGCGCATCCATACGCTGAAACCGACGCAAAAAGAGCTGGAGATCTTATGGGGCCATCCCATCAACAGCGATGCCGATCGACTCAGTGCGGTGAACGCCCTGCATCAACAGGGCATTCAACAGATTTTTGTCTGTCTGGAAGATGAGTCGGTCTTTTGTAGCGAGAAAGATGGCGAGCAATTCTTACTCACTCCCCCCACGCATACGGTGGTCGACAGCTTCGGCGCTGACGATGGTTTTATGGCCGGGTTGATCTATTGCTTTCTGGAAGGGAGCGATTTTCGCGAAAGCGCGAATTTCGCGATGGCCTGTGCAGCCCTGTCACGTGCCAGCGTCAGTATCAACAACCCCACCCTTTCCGCTGATAACGCGTTGTACCTGTTAAAAACAAGCCAGAACTGAACTCAATACGGGAAGACGACGCGGCCTACAGGCCCCATCCCTGTAGGCCGGTGTAGGCCGGATAAGACGCACCGCGTCGCCATCCGGCAATCTCAATGGCTACGCTAAACCGATAAAGAACCCGGCAATGGTCGCACTCATCAGGTTAGAGAGCGTAGCCGCCGCCAGCGCCCGCATACCCAACTGGGCGATTTCCGGCGCGCGCTGAGGTGAAATAGCCGAGAACGCCCCGACCACCACGCCAATGGAACCAAAGTTGGCAAACCCACACAGCGCAAAAGAGATGATGGCGATGGTTTTCACATCCAGAGTGCCGCCATCCTGCAGATAAGGTGAGAGGTTGAGGTAAGCAACGAATTCGTTGATCGCCAGCTTCTGCCCAATCAGGCTCCCTGCCAGGGAGGCATCACTCCAGTCAACGCCCATGATCCACGCCAGCGGGGCTAACACCCAACCGAAGATCCCTTCGAGCGTCGCATGACCATAACCGAACCAGCCGCCAATTCCACCGATAATGCCGTTAATCAGCGCGATAATCGCGACAAATGCCATGACCACCGTTGCCACGCCAGCGGCAATTTTCAGCCCGGTCATCGCCCCGCTTGCCGCGGCTTCGATAATGCTTTTTGGAGGCGTCTCGGTGAATGAGAGGTTTTCGAAAGTGACTTTTGACTCTTCCGTTGCCGGACTCAGAATACGGGCAAACAGGATCCCGCCCGGAATCGCCATCAGCGAGGCCGCCAGCAGATAATCAATCGGCACGCCCATGCCGGCGTAGCCAATCATCATCGAGCCTGCAATTGAAGCCATCCCGCTACAGATTGCGGTAAACAACTCATTGCGATTCAGACGGTCAATAAACGGCTTCACGATCGCCGGGATTTCGTTCTGGCCGAGGAAAATCGTCGTGACCGCAACGAACGATTCAATCTTACTGATATTTAGGGCTTTCTGGAAAATCCCGCCCAGGATGCGAATCAGCAGCCCCATCACGCCAATGTAGTACAGCAGGCTGATAAGTGCGGTGACAAAAATGATCGCCGGGAGCACACGGAAGGCGAAGATAAACCCGGCGCCATCAAACAGCACATCCATTTTTGGCCCAACCAGAGAGCCAAAAATAAAGGCACTGCCTGCGTCACTGTAAGACATGACCTTATGTACGCCCAGTGCAGCCTGCTCAACCAGCCATTTGCCCGGCGGGAAATAGAGCATGATCCCGCCAATTGCGATTTGCAGTACCAGTGCTGCGCCCACAGTACGTAAGCTGATGCGCTTTTTATTCACCGACAGTAAGTATGCGATCACCAGCAATACCGCCATACCCACAACACTTCTCATTATATCCATAATGATTTCCCTTCATGCCAGGAAACCCGGCGCGAAGCCAGGTTTTGGTGGTTTCGGGCGACCGCAAGCTGCCCGTTCGTTTTGATCAGGCGAGGCGTTGATATTCCTTCGCGATCTCGCAGGCCAGTACGGCGTTGTTAAACACCAGTTGAATGTTGGACTTCAGGCTGTCGCCCCCGGTTAATTCCGCAACGCGTGCCAGCAGGAACGGCGTGCTCTCTTTGCCGATAACGCCCTGCTCTTCCGCTTCTCTGACGGCCTGGTCAATCGCCGCGTTAATTTTCTCTTCCGCCATGGCGTAAGCTTCCGGAATTGGATTAGCGACCACCAGTCCCCCGTTCAACCCGGTTTTCCACTTCACGGCCATCGCACGCGCAATTTCCTTCGCGCTGTCAAGACGAATGCTGACTTCAAACGGGCTGGTTCGGCAGAAAAATGCCGGTAGCGCGGTGGTCTGATAGCCAATTAATGGCACACCGAACGTTTCTAAATATTCCGTGGTTAAACCTAAATCGAGAATAGATTTCGCGCCGGCACAAACCACAGTAACATTGGTATGGGCCAGTTCCTGAAGATCGGCGGAAATATCAAACGTATGTTCAGCACCACGATGAACACCGCCAATCCCCCCGGTGGCAAAAACGTGAATACCGGCAAGGGCGGCTATAATCATGGTCGAGGCAACCGTGGTTGCACCATTTTTACCGGCGGCTACCACAAACGGCAAATCACGACGACTGACTTTAGTTACGCTATGTCCTTCGCGACCTAATAATTCAATTTCTTCTTTACTCAAGCCGACTTTCATTACTCCGCCAATAATGGCAATCGTTGCCGGCACGGCGCCGTGTTTACGGATAGTTTCTTCGACTTCAATTGCCGTCTGCGCATTTTGTGGAAAAGGCATACCATGAGAAATAATTGTCGACTCAAGCGCAACAATCGGTTTATTACTATTAATGGCGTCCAGGACTTCTGGCGAAATATGCAGTAATTCAGAGGAAAGCGTTAATTCAGACATTCTGTGTTCTCCACAAGGGTTTTAACGTTCGCAACAGATAATTCAGGGTTGTTGGTATATTCGCTGGCCAGCGCCATGGAGGAACAACCCTGTGCAAATCGAATAGAATCAATGAAGGGCATGCCTTCAACCCAGCAGGAGGCTAGTCCCGCCATCATGGCATCCCCCGCCCCGGTGACATTGACCACGTGGGTTTTTATCGGCAGTGACCAGCCGCTTTCACCGTCTCTTTCACTGTAATAAACACCATCGCCGCCCATGCTCAGTACCAGGCGATGCAGGCCACGCGCATGGAACCAGGCGGCGACTTTCGCAACATCCTCGCGCCCTGAAAGCGCGATACCGCTTAGGGTTTCCGCCTCAAGACGGTTGGGTTTAAGGGTGTGAATTTGGGCCAGACGCTCGCGGATTTTCACGCATTTCCACGCCGATACCGGGTCAACAAACACCGGTACATCCCCGACGTTATCCAGTAGCCAGGCCAGCGTCTGTTCACTGATATTACAATCCGCCACAATCACGCTGGCGCCACGGATAAAATCAAGATGCTGAGCCAGAAACGCCGCTGAAATATGCTCGGTAATGCTCATATCATTGATTGCCACCAGCATTTCACCGGTGTTATCAAGAAGCGATAAATAACTTGAGGTATTCTCGCCGGTAACGATCAGGCAATTATCCACATGTACGCCAGACTGATTCGTCTGCGCCAGTAATGATTGTCCATAGAAATCATTGCCAACCGCGGTCATCAACCAGGAATTTTTCCCGAGCAATGCAAGATTATGGGCAATATTGCGACCGACGCCACCCGGCGTAAATTTAATTTTCCCAGGATTCGAGTCCGCATAATTTAAGGAAGCATGCGAATATCCTGCAACGTCCATATTGGCGGAACCAATCGTGATGATGTATTCCTTTTCGCGCATAGCACATCTCCTGGTATGAAAATACCATGACAATGAGATCGTTAAGACTACTCACGGCTCAAACGACTTATTAGAGCACATGTTTGCAATCAAACATGTGTTCATAGTAAGCTTGTTTTTATGAAAGTAAACGCACTGGCAAGAGCAAAAGCCGCCAGATATGAACAGAATCACAATTTTTTATAGATACAGTTTGCAAGCGAGAAAATATTTGCGAGGAAGGGCACAAAACGAAGATAAAAAAGGGCAGAGAAATCTCTGCCCTGGTGTGAAGTGATGACATTATGCCGCTTTGGCGACAGCACCCTCTTCCGGACGTTTCAGGAAGGCGTAAGCCAGACCCGCCACCAGCGTACCGGCAACAATGGCAATCAGGTATCCCAACACCGGGGTAATCGCCCCTGGGATCAGCAGAACAAACAGACCACCATGCGGTGCCATCAGTTTTGCGCCAACCGCCATTGAGATTGCCCCCGTCAGCGCACCGCCCACGATACAGCATGGCAGAACACGCATCGGATCGCGCGCGGCGAAAGGAATGGCCCCTTCGGTAATAAAGCACAGGCCCAGTACCAGCGCCGCTTTACCCCCTTCCTGCTGCGCCTTGTCGAACTTACGACGCGCAACAATCGTTGCCAGACCCAGCGCCAGCGGTGGCACCATGCCTGCCGCCATAATCGCCGCCATTGGCGCATACGTTTGAGTACTCAACAGACCAACGCCAAACGCGTATGCCGCTTTGTTAACCGGCCCACCCATGTCGGTACACATCATCCCGCCGAGGATCGCACCCAGCAGCACCGCATTCGCCGTCCCCATGGTTTGCAGCCAGTGCGTTAACCCTTCGAGGATCCCGGCAACCGGTTTACCGATGAGGTAGATCATAGCCAGACCCACCACGAGGCTGGAGATCAGCGGAATGATCAGGATCGGTTTCAGCGCTTCCATACTCTGCGGCAGTTTAAGCTTCGTGCTAATGGCCTTCGCCACATAGCCCGCAAGGAAACCCGCGATGATCCCGCCAATAAAGCCTGAACCGGTGCTGACGGCGAGCATACCGCCGATAAGACCCGGCGTCAGACCCGGACGGTCAGCAATCGAAAAGGCAATGTATCCCGCCAGCACCGGCACCATCAGTGCAAAGGCTGAACCACCGCCAATCTGCATCAGCGCAGCCGCCAGCGTCCCTTCAACTTTGAACGCTTCAATACCAAAGGCGAAGGAGAGTGCGATACACAGACCGCCGGCAACCACCATCGGCAGCATGTATGACACGCCCGTCAGCAGGTGACGATACGCGCCGGCACTCTCTTTTTTCCCTTCATTCGCCGCAGCCTGCGCTTTGCCGGTGGGCTCATACACCACGGCTTGCGCCACGGCGTTGTCCAGTTCCTGCGCGGTTTTCTTCAGCGCCAGACCGGTAGAGGTACGGTACATGGGTTTACCGGCAAATTTCGCCAGATCCACTTCAATGTCTGCCGCCACAATCACCAGATCCGCCTGCGCCACTTCTTCCGGAGTAATGGCATTGCCAGCACCCACAGAACCGCGGGTTTCGACTTTCACCCACCAGCCGCGTTTTTTCGCTTCGGTTTCGATCGCTTCCGCCGCCATAAAGGTATGGGCGACGCCAGTCGGACACGCCGTCACGGCCACGACACGTTTCGGGCCATTGGTTGTGGCCACGGGCACCGCAGCAACCGGTGCGCTGTAAGGCTTCGCGTGACCCTTGGCTTCGCTAAGAAACAGTTCAGGGTGCGCCACTGCCCGGGCAATATCTCCCAGCCAGACTTTTTTGCCGTTCAACGCGTTGTCATTAGGGATGGCATCGGCCAGTACGATCGCCAGTTCAGCGTCATTTGGATTGTCGATGATATCCAGATTTGCTTTATGCGCCGCCGCACCGAGCAGGGTTTTCGCCATATAAGCGCGAGCCTGCCCAAGGTTAGCGTCAATAATCAGCAGCGTTTTCATTATGCCTCTCCTGCTGTCAGTTAAACGGTTGTAAGTCGACACGCGCCATCATTGCGGCCAACTGAGGACGATCGGTAATACCCACATTGCTCTGACTGACCGCCAGCGCAGCGACAGCGGTCGCCAGACGCAGCGTGTGTTCGCTGGACTCGCGCATCAGCAAACCATAAATCAGGCCGCCAACCATCGAATCTCCGGCACCCACGGTGCTGACCACGTCCACAGAAGGCGGTTTGGCGAGCCATTCTCCGGAAGCGTTCACCCACAACGCACCCTCTGCGCCCAGGGAGATCACCACATGTGCGATACCCTGTTCGCGTAACGCATGCGCGGCTTCAATCACATCTTTCATTTCCGGCAGCTTGCGACCCGCCCAGATTTCCAGTTCGCGACGGTTCGGTTTCACCAGCCACGGCGCGGCTTTCAGTCCCGCGACCAGTGCTTCACGACTACTATCAAAGATAATGCATGGACACTGACTGCGCAGGCGTGTCATCCAGTCGGTGAATGCTTCCGGGCTCACGCCGGATGGCAGACTGCCGCTAACGCACACCATGTCGAACTGACCCAACCAGCTCAGGGAATCATTAACAAAACGCTCCCAGTCGGCAGGCGTAACCTCAAAACCGGAGAAGTTGAAGTCTGTCACTTCGCCATCTTTTTCCGTCAGCTTGACGTTGATGCGGGTACGCCCCTGCACCACCTGAAAACGGTTAGCAATGCCCAGTTCGCTGAACAACTGCTGAAAACCGTCCTGGTTATCTTTGCCGAGGAAACCGCCGACCGTCACGTCGATCCCGAGATCCTTCAGCACTTTGGCCACGTTGATCCCTTTCCCCGCCGCGTGCAGACCGGTCGTTTTCACCAGGTTAACTTCACCGCGCTCAATTTCCGGACAGAACCCCACCAGATCGTAGGCCGGGTTTAGCGTGATGGTCGCAACACGTCTGCTCATTACGCGCCCTCCCCAAGACCGGCAGCGATGGCATCGCCAATCGCTTTCAGCGCCTGTTCAGCATCAGCCCCCTGCGCCGTAAAGCGCAGGCGATGCCCTTTCTTCACGCCCAGAGCCACCACTTTCATCAGACTGCGTCCATTTGCCGGTTTGCCGGTTCCATCAAGGTTTGCCACGGTAATTTCACTGTTAAATTGTTTAATCGTATTGACCAGCATGGTCCCCGGACGGGCATGCAGGCCGTGCTCATTTCGAACGACAAACTCGGCGTTCAGCACATCGTCAGTCAGTGCGTCATCGCTGGTCAGCAGCGCCAGAACGGTCGCCGCGTCAGCGTTCAGCAGACGGTCAGCTTTGGTGTCCAGCAGCAGATCGCCCAGACGCTTCAGCACTGCAACGGGCTGGTCGTCAGCCATGGCAACGGTCACCAGCAGTGCCGCTTTTTCGCCCTGAACGTCAAAAGCATTTGCCGCGCGACTCACCGCCACGGCGCTGCGCAGATTGCCTTCAGCGCTGTCGCTCAGCCAAATTCCTTGCCCCAGGTTCATCGGCTGTTCGTTAATCACTTTTGCGACAAACGCCGCATCTACTGCGCCAGCCTCTTTCAGACGCGCCGCGTTCAGCGCCTGCAACGTCACTAAATCGGTTGCGGCGACATCCAGCATCAGCGTGTCGTTGTCGAGCTTCAGCTGCTCACTCTGCTTTTCGCCCATCAGCAACGCACGCAGTTCTTCAGCCGTGGTCGCTGACTTAAGCTGTACAGCCACGGAGTCATCGCTCAGCACGTGCGTCAGCTGACGCAGCAAACCAAGGTGCTCATCGGAGCTGGCGGCGATACCAATCGCCACATAAGCAACCTGACCGTCACCCCAGGTTACGCCCTGCGGGAACTGAAAAACCTGAACGCCGGTTTTCAGTACCTGATCGCGGGTGTCGGTGGTGCCGTGCGGAATCGCAATCCCGTTGCCGAGAAAAGTGGACGTCTGCTGCTCGCGAGCCAGCATGCCGTCTACGTAGCCGTCCGCAACGTTACCCGCCTGCACTAACGCAGCGGCAACCTGACGGATGGCTTCCTGTTTGTCTCCGGCCTGCTCGCCCGGATGAATGTCCTGAACGGATAACTGAAACATGGTTCTCCTCTCCTGCTGAATTGAAACGATTCAGCTTGCATGAGAAAAAAGACGCTATACGGTTCCTTCAACGAAAATCCGACAGCGCTGAAACGTTTCAAGAAGTCTTGCGCTTTCTGCTTCAGCACGCAAGAAAAGTTGCATTTTTGATCGCAAAATTTAGAAGCAATGCACATTTTTGCCTCATTGCTGGTCAGTTGCTGAAGCAAATACAGCGCTATTTCACTTAAGGTTCAGCAGCGTCAGCCAAACACATTGACAGAGTGAAATGCTATTTTGATTTTTCGTGGCAATTTGATTTAGGCATCTGTTTATTTTCAACTGAGCGGCGTAAACTCCGCGTCTCATCACACTACTGATATCCGAACATGCACAACACCCCCGCTGCCGCCTCGCCAAAAACGTTTGACCTGACGTCTACGGCCTTCTTGATCGTCGCCTTTCTCACCGGTATTGCCGGTGCGCTACAAACCCCCACGCTGAGCCTTTTTCTGACCGATGAAGTCCATGCGCGCCCGGGAATGGTCGGCTTCTTTTTTACTGGCAGTGCGGTGATCGGCATTCTGGTAAGCCAGTTTTTGGCGGGACGTTCAGATAAAAAAGGCGATCGCAAACACCTGATTGTCTTCTGCTGTGCTCTGGGCATGCTGGCGTGCGTGTTATTTGCCTGGAATCGTAACTACTTTATCCTGTTGTTTATCGGGGTGTTTCTCAGCAGCTTTGGTTCGACCGCCAACCCGCAGATGTTTGCTCTGGCCCGCGAACATGCTGACCGCACAGGTCGTGAAGCGGTGATGTTCAGCTCCATCCTGCGCGCCCAGGTTTCGCTCGCGTGGGTAATCGGTCCGCCGCTGGCTTACGCGCTGGCAATGGGCTTCAGCTTTACGGTGATGTACCTCAGTGCCGCAGTGGCATTCGTGGTTTGCGGTGCAATGGTATGGTTTTTCTTACCGTCCATGCGCAAAGAGACCGCGCTGGCGACCGGTACGCTGGAAGCGCCGCGTCGTAACCGTCGCGATACCCTGCTGCTGTTTGCTATTTGCACCTTAATGTGGGGCACCAACAGCCTGTATATCATTAATATGCCGCTGTTTATTATTAATGAGCTGCATCTGCCTGAGAAGCTGGCGGGTGTGATGATGGGGACAGCCGCCGGGCTGGAAATCCCGACAATGCTGATTGCTGGCTACTTCGCAAAACGCCTGGGTAAACGCCTGCTGATGTGCATTGCGGTCGCCGCCGGTTTTTGCTTTTACGCCGGAATGCTGGTCGCGCACTCCCCTGTTGTGCTGTTGAGCTTACAACTGCTGAACGCCATCTACATTGGTATTCTCGGCGGCATCGGCATGCTTTATTTTCAGGATTTGATGCCAGGTCAGGCAGGTGCAGCCACCACGCTCTACACCAATACCATTCGCGTCGGCTGGATTATCGCCGGGTCGCTGGCGGGCATTGCCGCAGAAATCTGGAACTACCATGCCGTTTTTGGTTTGCGCTGGTGATGATTATCGCCACCATGGCCTGCCTGACGCGCATTAAGGATGTTTAGGGCGCGGTCAGCGCTTCAAGATCAATAAGCCAGGTCATCGCCTCGTCGCGATTCGTTAAGCACATTTCCAGGGATGGTTTAAGGCTGCGACAGACGTTGGGACGGAGGCTGGAGCCAAAGAGGCGACACAGGTTGTCATCTGAGAGCTGGACGCACCTGACGTTTGCCGGTTTTCCCTGCGGCATGCCGGGGATGGGGCTGGAGATGGAAGGGGCTACGCAACATGCTCCACAATCCGGACGGCATTCCATAATCTGACTCTCTTTATTGTGACCACCGGACAGGGGCGCACAGTACCACCTTTTTTGCACCAGCAAAAGGTGAATTCCGCTTGCCTGAATGACCCGGCGCGAGTAGTTTGACGCGATAATTTAGCGAATCTCTATAACAGGATCTTTTCGATGCCAAGAGCGAACGAAATCAAAAAAGGTATGGTACTGAATTACAACGGCAAGCTGCTGATTGTGAAAGATATCGATATTCAGTCCCCGAGCGCCCGTGGCGCGGCAACGCTGTACAAAATGCGTTTCTCCGATGTCCGTACCGGCCTGAAAGTGGAAGAACGTTTCAAGGGCGACGACATTGTGGACACCGTTACCCTGAGCCGCCGTGGTGTCGACTTCTCCTATGTCGATGGCAACGAATACGTGTTCATGGATAAAGAAGACTATACGCCTTATACCTTCACCAAAGATCAGATCGAAGAAGAGCTGCTGTTTATCCCGGAAGGCGGGATGCCGGATATGCAGGTACTGACCTGGGACGGCCAGTTGCTGGCGCTCGAACTGCCGCAGACCGTTGATCTGGAAATCGTGGAAACCGCGCCTGGCATCAAAGGCGCTTCCGCCAGTGCGCGCAACAAACCTGCGACGCTGAGTACCGGTCTGGTCATTCAGGTTCCTGAATACCTGAGCGCCGGTGAGAAAATCCGCATTCATATCGAAGAGCGCCGCTATATGGGCCGCGCAGATTAAGTTTGGCGTAGACATAAAAAAGGACAGCCTGGGCTGTCCTTTTTTGTCATTTGCGTTCTTACAGCAGGTCGCGGAACTGGGTCATTTTCAGTGCCAGTTCAACACCGCGAACTTCCGCCAGCCCTTTCAGACGCCCAATCGCGGAATAACCTGGATTGGTTTTCTTATGCAGATCGTCAAGCATCTGATGACCATGATCGGGACGCATCGGAATCGGACGTAAATCACCCGCCTTCTTGCGGCGCTGTTCTTCGGTCAGAATCGCCGTCACCACCGCCACCATATTCACATCCCCCTGCAGATGCGCGCCTTCATGGAAGGTTTTCGGGTTCTCTTCGCGGCACGTCGAGCGCAGGTGGGTAAAATGGATACGGTCACCAAAGGTTTCGATCATTTTCACCAGATCGTTATCCGCACGAACGCCGTAGGAGCCTGTGCACATGGTGAAACCGTTGTGGATGCTGTCGACGGTCTCTTTCAGCCACTGCATATCTTCAATGGTGGAGACAATACGCGGTAAGCCGAGAATTGGACGCGGCGGATCGTCAGGATGCACCGCCAGACGTACGCCAACTTCTTCTGCCACCGGCACGATAGCACGCAGGAACACCGCCATATTGTTACGCAGATCGTCTTTGCTGATACCGTCATACTCCGCCAGACGCGCACGGAACTGATCGAGGGTATAGCCCTCTTCCGCGCCAGGCAAACCGGCAATGATATTGCGGGTCAGTTTTTCGATATCCGCAGCGCTCATAGCATTGAAATAAGCCAACGCCTGACGCTGTTCTTCGTCGCTATAGTCTGCTTCAGCTCCCGCCCGCTTGAGGATATGCAACTCGAAAGCAGCAAAGGCTATTTGATCGAAACGCAACGCTTTCGAGCCGTCCGGCAATTCATATTCGAGGTCGGTACGCGTCCAGTCCAGAATCGGCATGAAGTTGTAGCAGACAGTGTCAATACCACAGGCCGCCAGGTTGCGGATGCTCTGCTGATAATTCGCGATCCATGTCTGATACTGACCGGAGCGGGTCTTGATCTCTTCATGAACCGGAATACTTTCGACAACCGACCAGGTTAACCCCTTTTCCGCCAGAATCGCCTGACGTTTTTTAATCTCGTCAACCGGCCATACTTCGCCGTTCGGAATGTGGTGCAATGCCGTCACAACGCCCGTTGCGCCAGCCTGACGCACATCATCAAGCGATACCGGATCGTTAGGTCCGTACCAACGCCAGGTTTGTTCCATTGCTTTACCTCACAAAGTTGTTATACCAAATTAGTTTACCTGAATGACGACTACCATACAGGCTTCTGCGCGGTGATCAATAAAGGGGGCATGATTGATTGATCCAGCTCACATTACCCGGATAAATTCGGCTTACCAATTTAATTTGTTGTCATATAACTTTACACTGACGTTGTTAATTTATGGTTAATCAGGTGTGTAATAAATGACTACAATTGCCTCAGCAATATTGCCGGATGGCGTACAAACGCCACGCTATGACCGCCAGCAACTAAAAACGCGCATAGTGCATTTCGGTTTTGGTGCCTTTCATCGTGCGCATCAGGCATTACTGACCGATCGGGTGCTGAACGCCCAGGGCGGAGATTGGGGAATTTGTGAAATCAGCCTGTTCAGCGGCGACACGTTGATGCGTCAACTCCGCGAACAGGATCATTTATACACCGTGCTGGAAAAGGGCGCAGACGGCAATCAGGCGATTATCGTCGGTGCCGTCAACGAATGCCTGAATGCGAAGCTCGATTCGCTCGCCGCCATTATCGAAAAATTCTGCGAACCTCAGGTGGCGATTGTCTCGCTGACCATCACCGAAAAAGGGTATTGCATCGATCCGGCAACCGGCGCGCTGGACCTGACAAATCCGCGCATTATTCACGACCTGCAATCGCCTGATGAACCCCATTCAGCACCGGGTATTCTGGTGGAAGCGCTGTCACGTCGACAGGCACGCGGCCTGGCACCTTTCACTGTACTCTCCTGCGATAACATTCCTGATAACGGCCACGTGGTGAAGAACGCCGTGCTGGGGATGGCGGAAAAACGCTCTCCCGCGCTGGCAGACTGGATCCGCGAGCACGTCAGCTTTCCTGCCACGATGGTCGACCGCATTGTTCCGGCCGCCACGGAAGACTCTCTGGCTGAAATCACCCGCGAACTGGGCGTGACCGATCCTTGCGCTATCAGCTGTGAACCGTTCATTCAATGGGTGATTGAAGACCACTTTGTCGCCGGTCGTCCCGCATGGGAAGCGGCTGGCGTGCAGATGGTCAGCGATGTGCGTCCCTGGGAAGAGATGAAATTGCGGATGCTTAATGGCAGCCACTCGTTTCTCGCGTATCTCGGCTATCTTTCTGGATTTCAGCATATTAATGAGTGCATGCAGGACAGCGCGTTCCGCGAAGCCGCGTACCGACTGATGATGGATGAACAGGCGCCGACGCTCACTATTACTGACGTGGATTTGACTGGCTACGCGCAAAGCCTGATTGAACGCTTTGCGAATCCGGCACTGAAGCATAAAACCTGGCAAATCGCGATGGACGGCAGTCAGAAACTGCCTCAGCGGATGCTGGCAGGTATTCGCCTTCATCTGGCGCGCGAAAGTGCATGGCCATTACTGGCGCTGGGCGTGGCGGGATGGATGCGCTACGTCAGCGGCGTCGATGATGCCGGTGTGACCATCGACGTTCGCGATCCGCTGAGCGATAAAATCCGCGCTATAGTCGCTGCCAGTGATGAGGACCAGCGCGTTGCGGCTCTGCTCACGTTACAGGAGGTGTTTGGTAACGACCTTCCGCACAATCCTGTTTTTGTCCAGGCGATTGAAGCCGCCTGGCAGCGTATCGCGCAACACGGTGCACATCAGGCGGTGATTGATACGTTAAAAAATTAACAATTTCTGCCATTAAGGCGGACGGAGCCCGTCTTCGTTCGCCCCGCCCTTCTCTTTTTCACTTTTTTTCGCCAGGATTAATGGAAACCGTTACGGCACATCATTCTGGAGCAGGCGTGACCAAAACTAATCTCATCACCGGTTTTCTCGGCAGCGGAAAAACCACGTCGATTCTTCATCTGTTAGCGCACAAAGACCCCGCCGAAAAATGGGCGGTACTGGTCAATGAGTTCGGCGAGGTCGGCATTGACGGCGCTCTGCTTGCTGATAGCGGCGCGTTGCTCAAAGAGATCCCCGGCGGATGCATGTGCTGTGTGAACGGCCTGCCTATGCAAGTTGGATTGAATACGCTGTTGCGTCAGGGAAAACCCGACCGCCTGTTGATTGAACCGACTGGACTCGGGCACCCGAAACAGATCCTCTCCCTCCTCACCGCACCGGTGTATGAGCCCTGGATCGACCTGCGCGCGACGTTGTGCATTCTTGACCCACGCGGATTGCTGGATGAAAAAATCGTCACCAACGAAAACTTCCGCGACCAGTTGGCTGCGGCAGATATCATCGTGGCGAATAAAACCGATCGTGCGACTGCGGAAAGTGAACGCGCGCTGCAAACCTGGTGGCAACAGTTTGGCGGCAACCGTCAGTTAGTGCAGGCCGATCACGGTCAGATTGACGGACAGTTGCTCGATTTACCGCGTCTGAATCTGGCTGAATTGCCGACCAGCGCGGCACATTCACACAGCCATCCAGAGACGCGAGGATTGGCGGCGCTGAGCCTGCCTGCGCAGCAGCGCTGGCGTCGTAGCCTGAACAGTGGTCAGGGGCATCAGGCCTGCGGCTGGATTTTCGATGCCGATACGGTCTTTGACACCATCGGACTGCTGGAATGGGCCCGTCTGGCGCCGGTTGGTCGGGTGAAGGGGGTCATGCGTATTCCGGAAGGTCTCGTGCGCATTAATCGCCAGGGTGAAGATCTGCACATTGAAACGCAGAACGTCGCACCGCCGGATAGTCGTATTGAACTGATTTCCAGTACCGAGGCAGACTGGAATACGTTGCAGAGCGCATTGTTGAAGCTTCGTTTAGCTGAACGCGCGTAAGGTTGCCTGCGATTTATTGAACAGTGAACACGTTAAATATGAAAATCCGGTTACCCCTGATACTTCTGCTAAATGTTGCCGGTCTGGCTTTATTCATGAGCTGGTATATGCCCGTGAATCACGGATTCTGGTTCCCGGTTGACGCCGGCATTTTCCACTTCTTTAACCAGAAACTGGTAGAGAGCCAGGCCTTCCTGTGGCTGGTCGCTATCACCAATAATCGGGCGTTTGACGCCTGTTCCCTGTTGGCGATGGGCTGCCTGATGTTGAGTTTCTGGCTGAAAGAGACGCCGGCAGGCCGCCGCCGTATTGTCATCATCGGCCTGGTGATGCTGCTCACCGCCGTCGTTCTGAACCAGGCTGGTCAGGCGCTGCTGCCTGTAAAACGCGCAAGCCCCACGCTCAGTTTCGATAATATTTATCGCGTCAGCGAGTTGCTGCATATTTCAACGAAGGATGCATCCAGAGACAGTTTCCCTGGCGATCACGGAATGATGCTGCTTATTTTCGCCGCATTCATGCTACGTTATTTCGGAAAAACCGCAGGGTTTATCGGCCTTATTATCGTTGTGGTTTTTGCTTTCCCCCGCGTCATGATCGGTGCCCATTGGTTTACCGATATCGTCGTAGGTTCATTAACCGTGGTCTTAATTGGCCTGCCCTGGTGCCTTCTGACCCCGTTAAGCGATCGTCTTATTGCGCTTTTCGACAATTATCTCCCCGGCAAAAACAAACAAATTTTAAACAAATAACCCACAGTTATTAACATCATCAGGGTTTATTCTTAAGCTCTGATGATGCGTTAAGATAAATTATTCATCTCATTGTCATTATTCAGTCATCACCTTCTCTTTAAGAATGAATAGCTTGCTTGTTTTTTAACCACATCGAATCTAATTTGACCAATCCCGTTTATTCACTTTCTGTATCACATTTTCTTATTAAAATTCAGATAAAATCACTCGCCAAGCCAGTAACGATCGGGTAACCTCGAACTCGTTTTGCCTCGCTGAGTTATTATTCTCTTCGTGAATAAATTTGTGCGTTCTGCCACAGTTTTGCGCTTAAAGAATTGTCTCATTGTGCGTAGGTAATTAGTCTCGTCACGTTTGGCATTTTTTATAACGATATTTATCGTTAAGGACTTCAAGGGAAAACAAACAAAATGGTCAAATCTCAACCGATCTTGAGATATATCTTGCGCGGGATTCCCGCGATAGCAGTCGCGGTACTGCTTTCTGCATGTAGCACTACCACAAACACCGCAAAGAACACGCATTCTGAGACGCTTGGTGTGAATCAAGAAACTTCTTCACTGCAAGCTTCTCAGGATGAATTTGAGAGTATGGTACGTAACCTCGATGTTAAATCGCGGATTATGGATCAGTATGCTGACTGGAAAGGCGTGCGCTATCGTCTCGGCGGCAACTCCAAAAAAGGTATTGATTGTTCCAGCTTTGTACAGCGTACATTCCGTGAACAATTTGGTTTAGAACTCCCACGCTCCACCTACGAGCAACAGGAAACCGGTAAATCCGTTTCACGCACGAATTTGCGTACCGGCGATCTGGTTCTGTTCCGCGCAGGTTCGACGGGCCGTCATGTTGGTATCTACATTGGCAACAACCAGTTTGTTCATGCCTCTACCAGCAGCGGTGTCATCATCTCCAGCATGAACGAGCCATACTGGAAGAAGCGCTATAACGAAGCGCGTCGGGTTCTGAGCCGCAGTTAATCGTTTGGTTGCTATCCCTTGGCGACCCTGACGAGACAAACGAAAAGCATCGCTTCGGCGGTGCTTTTTTTTGATTCCCTTTTAGTCCCTGTGGAAAAGCATGACTCGCTGAATGAATCCAGGCTATAGTCTTGTTATTCCATCACATTTGTCATCATCGTCAATCTCAGGGTAAACCAGGCATCATGCTCACACGCGCCTTAACGATCGGTCGAAAAATCGTGCTTACCTGCCTGATTACCGGGATTGTCGTTGCTATTGTTATCAGTAGCCTACAGTTCGTGATGGCGTGGCATAAGCGGGAAGTTAAATACGACACGCTGGTTTCCGACATTCAGCACTATCTGGTCAGCTATTTCGCCGATCTCAAAAGCACCACCGACATCCTCCAGCCATTGACCTTAAATACCTGTAAACAAGTCGGCGCAGAACTCACTTCCCGTGCCGCCTTTAGCCTGAACGTCCGTGCGTTTTTACTGGTTAAGGATAAGAAAGCCTTTTGCTCATCGGCAACCGGTGGCATGGATGCGTTGCTGGCCGAACTGGTCCCCAGCCTCGATATTAGTAAAGATATCGATATGGCGATTATTCCGGGAACGCCGATGATGCCCAATAAACCCGCGATGGTGATTTGGTATCGTAATCCCCTGATGGTGAATAGCGGCGTTTTCACCTCCCTGAATATCAACCTTACGCCGTATCTGCTCTATACCGCCCGCCAGGAAGACTTTGACGGGATTGCCATCATCGTCGGCAACACCGTGTTGTCGACTTTTTCAGACCATCTGCTCACCGTGGATGAACTCGATGGTTCACCGGAGCGCGAAGCGAAAATTAGCGGTGTGCCGGTGACGATCAGGTTGTACGCGACCAACTGGACCTGGCCCGACTTGTGGTATGCCCTACTTCTTGGTGGGATGGGGGGCATCATTGCGGGTTTACTCTGCTTCTACATCATGAGCATCCGCTTGCGGCCCGGAAAAGAGATTCTCACTGGGATCAAACGCGATCAATTCTATGTCGTCTATCAGCCCGTTGTGGATACGCAGTCGCTGAAGGTCACCGGGCTGGAGGTGCTGCTGCGCTGGAAACATCCAACGGCAGGAGAAATCCCGCCTGATGCGTTTATTCATTACGCTGAGGCCCAGCACATGATTGTGCCGCTGACCCAGCATCTTTTTAAGCTGGTGGCGCGGGACGCCCCTACGCTGCAAAAAGTCCTCCCGGTCGGCGCTAAGTACGGTATCAATATTGCACCTGACCACCTGCATAGCAGCAGTTTTAAAGACGACGTCCGCCAGTTGGTCGCCGCCATGCCCGCCAACCACTTTCAGCTTGTGCTGGAAATTACCGAACGAGACATGCTCCAGCAGCATGAAGCCTCACAGTTGTTTGAATGGTTGCACGCTGCGGGCTTCGAAATTGCGATAGACGACTTCGGTACCGGCCACAGCGCGCTGATTTATCTGGAACGCTACACCCTGGATTATCTGAAAATCGATCGCGGTTTTATTAACGCCATTGGTACAGAAACCGTCACCTCGCCGGTGCTGGATGCGGTGCTGACACTCGCCAGACGCCTCGATATGATGACGGTAGCCGAAGGGGTGGAAACGCCCGAGCAGGCGAAATGGCTGCATGAACACGGGGTTCGCTTCCTTCAGGGCTACTGGATTAGCCGCCCGCTGCCGCTCGACGAATTTGTCGATTGGGTTTCACAGCCACGCGCGTTGAAATGGTAAAGCACCCGACGCGTGGATTCACAACAGACGCCACCTGCCCTATTATTCAGGCATCAGAGTGACCTGCGCAGGCAGGTAAGCAAGACAAGGAATCCCTTTGCAGACCATCGTTCGCATATTGCTGCTGTTTGTCATGTTGATGAGCGCGAGCGCCCAGGCGCAGGCGATCAAAGAGAGCTATGCCTTCGCGGTATTGGGAGAACCGAAATACGCGTTCAATTTTGACCATTTCGACTACTCCAATCCCGCCGCCCCTAAGGGGGGTCAGATCACGCTTTCCGCCCTCGGGACATTCGATAATTTCAACCGTTATGCTCTGCGCGGGAATCCCGGTGCCCGTACCGAACAGCTTTACGACACCCTGTTTACCACTTCTGATGACGAACCCGGCAGCTATTATCCGCTGATCGCCGAGAGCGCGCGTTATGCGGACGATTACTCATGGGTTGAAATTACGATCAATCCCCGCGCCCGGTTTCATGATGGTTCGCCCGTTATGGCCAAAGATGTCGCATTCACTTTCAACAAATTTATGACCGAAGGCGTGCCGCAGTTTCGTCTGGTTTACAAAGGCACAACGGTCAAAGCCATTGCCCCACTGACCGTTCGCATGGAGCTCGCGAAGCCGGGTAAAGAGGATATGCTCAGCCTGTTCTCTCTGCCCGTGATGCCACAAGCTTTCTGGAAAGATCATAAACTCAGCGACCCGTTGTCCAGACCGCCGTTGGGCGGTGGCCCTTATCGCATCAGTCAGTGGAAGATGGGGCAGTATATTGTCTATACACGCGTGAAGGATTACTGGGCGGCCAATCTGCCGGTCAATCGTGGCCGCTGGAATTTCGATGTTATTCGCTACGACTATTATCTTGACGACAACGTGGCCTTTGAGGCCTTTAAGGCCGGTGCGTTTGATTTGCGTCTGGAGAGCGACGCCAAAAACTGGGCGACGCGCTATGTTGGCAAAAATTTTGATAATCAATACATCATCAAAGACGAGCAGAAAAATGAATCGGCGCAGGATACGCGCTGGCTGGCGTTCAACACGCAGCGCCCCGTTTTCAACGACCGACGCATCCGTGAAGCCGTTACGCTGGCATTTGATTTTGAGTGGATGAATAAAGCGCTGTTCTACAATGCCTGGAGCCGGGCAAACAGCTATTTCCAGAACACCGAGTATGCGGCCAGAAACTACCCCGATGCGGCTGAACTGGTTCTGTTGGCACCGATGAAAAAGGATCTGCCACCAGAAGTCTTCAGCCAGATTTATCAGCCTCCTGTATCTAAAGGTGATGGTTACGATCGGGAGAACTTGTTAAAAGCCGATAAATTACTGAAAGACGCGGGCTGGGAACTGAAAGGTCAGCAGCGGATTAACACGGCGACCGGTAAACCACTGAGCTTTGAACTGCTCATTTCTGCCGCCAGCAACAGCCAGTGGGTCCTGCCCTTCCAACATAATCTCCAGCGTCTGGGGATTACAATGACCATTCGTCAGGTGGATAACTCGCAACTCACCAACCGCTTACGCAGCCGGGACTATGACATGATGCCGACCCTGTGGCGCGCGATGCCGTGGCCCAGTTCCGATTTGCAAATCTCCTGGGCATCCGAATACATCGACTCTAGCTATAATGCCCCGGGCGTGAAAAGTCCGGTGGTCGACAAACTGATCAAGCAAATCATCGCCGCGCAGGGTGATAAAAACAAACTGTTGCCGCTTGGACGCGCGCTGGACCGCGTGCTGACCTGGAATTACTACATGTTGCCGATGTGGTACATGGCGGAAGACCGGCTAGCCTGGTGGGATAAGTTTTCCCGTCCGGCCATTCGCCCGATTTATACCATTGGTCTGGATAACTGGTGGTATGACGTGAACCGGGCAGCGAAGTTGCCTGCCGCCAGACGACAGGGAGAATAAATGGGCGCGTATCTGATTCGTCGTTTGTTGCTGGTTATCCCGACGCTCTGGGCGATCATCACCATCAACTTTTTCATCGTACAAATTGCCCCCGGCGGCCCGGTCGATCAGGCGATTGCCGCCATCGAGTTTGGTCAGACGAGCGCGCTGCCCGGTGCCGGAAGCGAAGGCGTTCGCGCCAGCCACGCCCGGACCGGGGTGGGTAATATTAGCGACAGCAACTATCGCGGGGGACGCGGTCTCGATCCGGAAGTGATTGCCGAAATCACCCAACGCTACGGTTTTGATAAACCACTGCACGAGCGCTATTTCACCATGCTGTGGAATTACATTCGCTTCGATTTCGGCGACAGCCTGTTTCGTAGCGCCTCGGTACTGACGCTCATCAAAGAGAGTCTGCCGGTGTCGATCACCCTGGGGCTGTGGAGTACGCTCATCATCTATCTGGTGTCGATTCCGTTAGGGATCCGCAAAGCCGTGCATAACGGTAGCCGATTCGACGTCTGGAGCAGCGCGTTTATTATCATTGGCTACGCTATCCCGGCGTTTCTGTTCGCAATACTGCTGATTGTCTTCTTTGCCGGCGGCAGCTATTACGATCTCTTCCCGCTGCGTGGCCTGGTTTCAGCGAATTTTGACGCTCTGCCCTGGTATCAGAAGGTAACCGACTATCTGTGGCACATCACCTTACCTGTCCTGGCGACAGTCATTGGCGGGTTTGCCGCGCTGACCATGCTGACCAAAAATTCCTTTCTTGATGAAGTCCGTAAGCAGTACGTCGTCACCGCCCGTGCCAAAGGGGTCAGTGAAGGGAATATCCTGTGGAAGCACGTTTTTCGCAACGCCATGCTGCTGGTGATCGCCGGTTTTCCTGCCACCTTCATCAGTATGTTTTTCACCGGTTCGCTGCTGATTGAAGTGATGTTTTCACTCAACGGTCTGGGGCTACTGGGCTATGAGGCAACGGTTTCACGCGACTATCCGGTGATGTTTGGCACGCTGTACATCTTCACCCTGATCGGCCTGCTGCTGAATATTCTTAGTGATATCAGCTATACACTGGTCGATCCGCGTATTGATTTTGAGGGACGTTAATGGCCCATTTAAGCCCCGTTAATCAGGCCCGCTGGGCACGTTTTCGCCATAATCGTCGTGGTTTCTGGTCGCTGTGGATTTTTCTCGTCCTGTTTGGTTTGAGCCTGTGTTCTGAGCTGATTGCTAACGATAAACCGCTGCTGGTGCGCTACGACGGAAGCTGGTACTTCCCGCTGGTCAAAAACTACAGTGAGAGCGATTTTGGCGGCCCGCTGGCGACAAGGGCGGATTACCAGGACCCGTGGCTGAAACAACAGCTGGAAAGCCGCGGTTGGGTTCTCTGGGCACCGGTGCGCTTTGGGGCGAACAGCATCAATTTTGCGACTGACAAACCCTTTCCCTCGCCCCCTTCGGCGCAGAACTGGCTGGGTACCGATGCCAACGGCGGCGACGTGCTGGCGCGAGTGCTTTACGGCACGCGTATCTCCATTCTTTTCGGCCTGATGCTGACCTTGTGTTCAAGCGTCATGGGTGTACTGGCCGGGGCGCTACAAGGCTATTACGGCGGCAAAGTGGATCTCTGGGGCCAGCGATTTATCGAGGTCTGGTCGGGCATGCCGACGCTGTTCCTGATTATTTTGCTCTCCAGCGTCGTACAGCCCAACTTCTGGTGGCTGCTGGCGATTACAGTGCTGTTTGGCTGGATGAGTCTGGTGGGCGTGGTGCGTGCAGAGTTCTTACGTACGCGAAACTTCGACTATATCCGGGCCGCCCAGGCACTCGGCGTCAGCGACTGCAGTATCATCTTTCGCCACATGCTACCCAACGCGATGGTTGCCACCCTGACCTTCTTACCGTTCATTTTATGCAGTTCCATCACCACTCTGACATCGCTGGATTTCCTCGGCTTTGGGTTGCCGTTAGGCTCTCCTTCGCTGGGCGAGTTGCTCCTGCAAGGCAAAAATAACCTGCAGGCGCCGTGGCTGGGCATTACCGCCTTCCTGTCTGTGGCCATTTTACTCTCGCTGCTGATCTTCATCGGCGAGGCCGTCCGTGATGCATTCGATCCCAACAAGGCGGTGTAACATGATGCAACCATTGCTCGATATTGACAATCTGACGCTGGGATTTCGCAAGCAGGAGAGCGTCCGCACGGTGGTTAACGCGATTTCGCTGCGCGTGGAGGCTGGTGAAACGCTGGCGCTGGTGGGCGAGTCGGGCTCCGGCAAGAGCGTTACCGCGCTGTCGATTCTGCGTCTGTTACCCACCCCGCCCGCCGTGTATCTCGGCGGCGATATCCGTTTTCACGGCGAATCCTTACTGCACGCCACTGAGCAAACTTTGCGCGGTGTGCGCGGCAACAAGATTGCCATGATTTTCCAGGAGCCGATGGTGTCGCTTAACCCGCTCCATAACCTCGAAAAACAGCTCTATGAAGTGCTTTCCCTGCACCGGGGTATGCGCCGGGAAGCGGCACGCGCAGAGATATTAAGCTGTCTCGATCGGGTAGGCATTCGTCAGGCGGCAACCCGGCTGGGCGATTATCCGCACCAGCTTTCCGGCGGCGAGCGTCAACGGGTGATGATTGCGATGGCGCTGTTAACGCGCCCCGAACTGCTCATCGCCGATGAGCCGACTACCGCGCTGGATGTCTCGGTACAGGCGCAGATCCTGCAACTGCTGCGCGAACTCCAGCGCGAGCTGAATATGGGGATGCTGTTCATCACCCATAACCTCAGTATTGTCAGGAAACTCGCCGACAGCGTAGCGGTGATGCAACACGGGCAATGTGTTGAGCAAAACCGGGCGGCTCCCCTTCTCCACGCGCCTGCGCATCCCTATACGCAGAAATTGCTCAACAGCGAACCGGCGGGCGATCCGATCCCCTTACCGGAGGGCCAGTCTCCCCTTCTCAGGGTCGAGGATTTACGCGTCGCCTTCCCCATTCGCAAAGGCATCCTTAAGCGTGTGGTAGCGAACAATGAGGTGGTGAAAGGCATCAGTTTCAGTCTGCAGCCGGGTGAAACACTGGGGCTGGTCGGTGAGTCAGGATCGGGGAAAAGTACCACCGGGCTGGCGCTCCTGCGGCTTATCACTTCTCAGGGCAGCATAGAATTTGACGGCCAACAGTTACAACATCTTAAGCGCCGACAGCTGTTGCCCGTGCGTCATCGTATCCAGGTCGTTTTCCAGGACCCCAACTCCTCGCTGAATCCGCGGCTGAGCGTACTGCAAATTATTGAAGAGGGGCTGCGCGTCCACCAACCCGCGCTCTCAGCCGAACAGCGTGAGCAGCAGGTCATGGCGGTGATGGCGGAAGTGGGACTGGATGCCGACACGCGTCACCGCTATCCGGCGGAGTTTTCCGGCGGTCAGCGTCAGCGTATCGCGATTGCCAGAGCGCTGATCCTGAAGCCGTCATTGATTGTTCTTGATGAACCGACGTCATCTCTCGACCGGACCGTGCAGGCGCAAATTCTCGCGCTGTTGAAATCGCTACAGCAAAAGCATCGCCTGGCCTATATCTTCATAAGCCACGATCTGCACGTGGTACGCGCGTTATGCCATCAGGTGATTGTGCTGAGACAGGGAGAGGTTATCGAGCAGGGGCAATGCGAGCACGTCTTTCGCGCACCGCAACAGGCGTATACGCGTCAGCTTCTCACGCTAAGCTGACGCTCAAAATGGATTGTTGTTAGAAAACGGTTCGGCAATGGCCACGCCAAAGTTTTTCAGACGACAGGTCGCGGCAAACTCGTCCTGGCGATTCACAAACAGGCATGGTTCGCCTTCACATTCCAGTACGGAACATGGCACTTCAATATCACTGAGCGCCTGACTGA
This sequence comes from Citrobacter sp., assembly GCA_019415335.1. The sequence goes on from DXKH01000056.1 coordinate 132,248, forward strand.
GTTTATGCATCACCGGCCAGGCGCTATCGCCGTCCGGACTCAGCAGTTTAAGCGCCACCAGACTGTTTTCGATACTTTGGCCATTTTGCGGAATCGGTTCAACTTTCGAACCTGCGAAACCCGCTGACCAACGATAGTTCTGTGGTAAGCGATGAACGATTGAGAGCTGTAATGTTGTCACTTTCTTTCCCCGGAAGCACAATCACTTCACAATTTATTTACATCCATATTAACACATCATTGACAATCCGTCCTTAAACGGTTGCATAACGTGGCAATCCTTATCCCGCGTGGCCAGTATGGTTGGTATGGCCTTTATTAAAATAGATGTTTCCAGTCGGGACAGGAGCGCGGGCTATATGTACCCGTTTCTGCGATCTAACTCAACCTTTTTAACTACAATGATGTGACTTTTTACATAAATTGATTTTACATAAAATAAACATATATCGGGGAAATGATGGAATTGTCGTTGACGTACATCAACAAAGGAAGCCAAACGGCTTCCATGTTGTGTATTTGATCACCGTTTTTTCGGGCGGCTCGCGTAGAGATAGAACAAAATTGAACAGCTTGCACAGAAGGCAATAGACCAAATCATCGGCCAGGCGGAGTTAAACGTTGCCAGAGAGAGTAACGCGCCGATGAGTGCGCCAATGCCAAAGCGGAAGGTGCCCGCCAGCGACGAGGCCGTTCCCGCCATATGCGGGAACTCATCGAGGATCACCGCCATCGCATTGGAGGAGATCATCGATACACAACCAACAAAGACCGCCACTCCCAGCACCAGCGCCCAGAAACCGACGCCAAACAGTGCACTCAGCACCATCCACACCGCCATCGCCAGTTGGATCCACAATCCGGTACGGAACATGTTCAGCGCGCCGATCCGGCGCACGAAGCGACTGTTAAAAATCGTCATAATGAACAAAAAGACGATGTTCAGGGCGAAGTAGTAGCCAAAATCCTGCGGCGATACATGGTTGATTTCGATGTACACGAAAGGCCCAGCGCTGAGAAAGGAAAACATCCCGGCAAAGCTAAAGCCGCTGGCCAGCATATAGCTCAGCACCCGCTTATGCCGAAACAGCGAAGCAAAGTTACCTATCGTCGTGCGGATATGAAACGGCTGGCGCTTTTCAACCGGTAATGTCTCTTTAATGAGCGTTGCGATCATGACAGAGGCCAGAACCGCGGCGATCGCCAGAATCCAGAAGATAGAGTGCCAACTCAGCCACACCAGCACCCATCCACCGATGATCGGCGCCATCAGCGGCGCAATCGTGGTCACCAGCATGACGAATGACATCATGCGGGAGAACTCTTCTTTAGGATACATATCGCGCATCAGCGCATTGATCACTACGCTGGCAGCGGCTGCCGCCAGGCCATGAAAGAATCGCATTACAATCAGCTGATCGATGGTCTGCGCCAGCGCACAGGCTACGGCGGCGGCGGCGAACATCAGCGTACCACCGAGGAGCACCGGTTTTCGCCCGAGGCTATCCGCCATCGGCCCATACAGCAACTGCCCGACGGCGAAGCCCAGAATATAGGTACTGAGCGTCATCTGCGCACTGCCCGCCGGCACACCAAACTGTTCAGCGATCACCGGTAGCGCCGGAAGATACATATCGATCGACAGCGGCATCAGCATAGCCAGCAGACCGAGGATAAAAACAATGGCAAAGGACGAGCGCTGCCGGGTGGTCACAAAAAAACTCCTGAATTTGTCAGAGGGAGGTTAAAAACCTGGCCTGTCTGGCTTAGCCAACGCTGGCAATTTCTGCGTCAGTCAATGGACGATACTCACCGGGTTCAAGGTCAGCATCAAGGGTAATGGCGCCGATCCGCTCGCGGTGCAGTTCGACAACGTGGTTGCCCACGGCGGCAAACATCCGTTTCACCTGATGATAGCGTCCTTCGCTGATGGTCAGACGCACCTGCGTGGGGGTGATAACCTCAAGCACCGCTGGCTTCGTGAGATCTTTCTCGTTATGTAACTGCACGCCTTTCGCAAACTGCGCGGCGGTATCTTCGGCGACGGGTGACTCCAGGGTGACCAGATACGTTTTTTCGCAGTGATGACGCGGAGAGGTGATGCGGTGCGACCACTGCCCGTCGTCGGTCATCAGCACCAGACCGGTGGTGTCGATATCCAGGCGACCCGCAGCGTGTAATTTATGCGCGACGGGCTCATCCAGGAAATACAGGATCGTCGGATGATCCGGATCATCGGTCGAACATACGTAGCCCTGAGGTTTATTAAGCATAAAGTAACGTGGGCCGTTTTGCTGAACCAGCGTGTTGCCATCATATTCTACGTCGTGTTCTGGCAGCAGTTTGAACGCGGTATTCCGGATGATTTCACCATCCACGGTAACACGGCTACCGCGGATCTCACGCCCGGCAATAGCGCGGCTGACGCCGAGTTGCTGAGCGATAAATTTATCAAGTCGCATGAGTGTGATTTTGCCTGTAAAAATACGGGAATCGGGCGCATCGCCCGATAAAGTGGAGCCGTTATCTGCCCAGTATAGCGGGCTAACAACATCCCTCAAGGGAAAACGATTCGTGGCATACTATACCCGAGTTCGTTACGTATTGTGAGACCATGATTTTTACACTTCGCCCCTACCAGCAAGAAGCCGTGGATGCCACGCTCAACCATTTCCGCCGCCACCGTACGCCTGCGGTGATTGTTCTGCCCACCGGTGCCGGTAAAAGCCTGGTGATTGCCGAACTCGCACGCGTCGCCAGAGGCCGCGTGCTGGTACTGGCACACGTGAAAGAGCTGGTGGCGCAAAACCATGCCAAATACTGCGCGTTGGGGCTGGAAGCCGATATTTTTGCCGCCGGACTCAAACGCAAAGAGAGCCACGGCAAAGTGGTTTTCGGCAGCGTTCAGTCCGTGGCCCGTAATCTGGACGCCTTCCAGAGCGAGTTTTCGCTGCTGATTGTCGATGAATGCCATCGCATCGGCGATGACGAAGAGAGTCAGTATCAGCAGATCCTCACCCATCTGAGCAATGCCAATCCCAACATTCGCCTGCTGGGGCTGACCGCCACGCCTTTTCGCCTGGGCAAAGGCTGGATCTATCACTTTCACTACCACGGTATGGTACGCGGCGATGACAAGGCGCTGTTTCGCGACTGCATTTATGAGCTGCCGCTGCGCTATATGATTAAGCACGGCTATCTCACACCGCCGGAACGCCTCGACATGCCAGTAGTGCAGTACGATTTCAGTCGCCTGCAGGCGCAGAGCAATGGTTTGTTCAGCGAAGCGGATCTGAACCGTGAGCTGAAAAAGCAGGAGCGCATCACGCCACACATCATCAGCCAGATTGTTGAATTCGCCCAGACCCGCAAAGGGGTGATGATTTTTGCCGCCACCGTCGAGCATGCCAAAGAGATTGCCGGACTGCTGCCTAAAGAGGATTCCGCGCTGATTACCGGTGACACGCCGGGCCCTGAACGCGATGAGCTGATAGATGCGTTTAAGGCCCAGCGTTTTCGTTATCTGGTCAACGTCTCCGTCTTAACCACCGGCTTCGATGCCCCGCACGTCGATCTCATTGCCATTCTGCGACCCACTGAGTCAGTCAGTCTGTACCAACAAATTGTGGGCCGTGGCCTGCGTCTCGCACCGGGGAAAACGGACTGTTTGATTCTTGATTATGCCGGTAATCCGCACGATCTCTATTCTCCGGAAGTGGGGAGCCCGAAAGGCAAAAGTGATAACGTGCCGGTCCAGGTCTTCTGCCCGGCCTGCGGTTTCGCGAATACCTTCTGGGGCAAAACCACCGCTGACGGTACGCTGATCGAACATTTCGGCCGCCGCTGTCAGGGTTGGTTTGAAGATGATGAAGGACACCGCGAGCAGTGTGATTTTCGCTTTCGCTTTAAAAATTGCCCGCAGTGCAATGCCGAAAACGATATTGCCGCCCGTCGCTGTCGGGAATGCGATACGATCCTCGTCGATCCCGACGACATGCTGAAAGCCGCGCTGAAACTGAAAGACGCGCTGGTGCTCCGCTGTAGCGGCATGACGTTGCAGCACGGTCAGGACGAGAAAGGCGAATGGCTGAAAATCACCTACTACGACGAAGACGGTGCGGACGTCAGCGAACGCTTTCGCCTGCAAACCCCCGCCCAGCGTACGGCGTTTGAACAACTTTTTATCCGCCCGCATACCCGTACGCCAGGCGTGCCGCTACGCTGGATCACAGCGGCGGATATCCTCGCGCAACAGCCATTGTTACGCCATCCCGACTTTGTGGTAGCGCGAATGAAAGGTCAGTACTGGCAGGTGCGGGAAAAGGTGTTCGACTACGAGGGACGTTTCCGTCGGGCACATGAATTACGCGGATAATCGTACTTTTGATTGATGTAACGGGCATTTGAGTATAGAATCTCGCCCGCTTTTGCATACGCAAAGCAGATCACTTACCTGTTGCTGGGTCGCCTGTAGCAGGAATTATTAAAGAGAGATTTAAATGTTTACTATCAACGCTGAAGTACGTAAAGAGCAGGGTAAGGGTGCGAGCCGCCGCCTGCGTGCCGCTAACAAGTTCCCGGCAATCATCTACGGTGGCAAAGAAGCCCCGATTGCTATCGAACTGGACCACGATTCCATCATGAACATGCAAGCTAAAGAAGGTTTCTATAGCGACGTTCTGACCATCGTTGTTGACGGTAAAGAAGTAAAAGTTAAAGCTCAGGCTGTACAGCGTCACGCGTTCAAGCCGAAGCTGACTCACATCGACTTCGTTCGCGCGTAATCGCCAACAAGTTGAAGAAAACCCCGCTCCGGCGGGGTTTTTTTATGGCGTTTAATTACCGCCTGACGTGCGACGCTGAAGCTGATCGCGCAGGTTCGGCGGCGTCCCTTTAATGGTCAATGTATCCGTTGCCGGATCCCAGAAAATACGTTCGCCCAGCAGCATCGCGTCAAAGTTAATGGTTAACCCACCGCCGCTGCCGGCATATTTGGTCAGTTGGCGCAGCGTGCTGCGATCGGCCGGGAAGCTCTCTTCCAGCTCATAGCCCTTCTCTGCCGTAAACTCGCTAAAGCTCACTTCACTGACGCCAGAAAGCTCTTTTGACAGCGACTCCAGCTCAATTTCTTCACCGGCTTGAAGCTGCTCATTGCAGTAGCTGTACACCTGCTGGCGCACGTTCTGGCGCTCAGCCTTATCCAGTTGCGCTTCAGCGGTGAAGTCATCGACCGCCTGCAGCAGTCCACGGTTTTGCGCCCTGGCATTGAGACCTTCGCTGGCCCCGAGGAAATCCATAAAGAAGTCAGCGACTTTACGCCCTACCCGCCCCTTCAGGAAGGTCAGATAACGGGTGGATTCCGGATTGGTTTCCCACTCGGTCAGATCGATACGCGCGACGATATCCGCATGGTTGATATCCAGATAGTGCGTCGGGTTGATATCCAGATTCTCATTGACGCGCATGCTGCTTAAGTTGTTCAGCACCGCCACCAGTAAATACTCTACCGCCAGATAGCGATAGTGACAGAACAGCACAATGCCGCCGTCGGCAAACGGGTACTTGGCGAGCTCGTCACGCAAACGTCCGGTCGCCGCGCGACTGAAGGCGAGAAAATCCTCCTCACCCTGGCGCTGTAAGCGCAGCGCTTGCGCCAGTTCGCTCTCTTCGCTGAACAGGCCATACGCTTTGTTTTTCGCGCTATAAACCCGATGCAACTCAGCCATCATATCGACAACGGTGTTTGTCGGTTCCAGTAATGAATCGCGCAGGACCAGCTCAAGGTTTTGCTCATCACGCTTGATAAGCTGGTGCAGGGCAATCTGGTTGATATCCAGACTCATGATAAACTCTCCTTAAAGACCGGGCGGTATTCAACCACCACCGGCGAGACGACGCAACAGAAGATGCAGCGCCGTTTTGCCTGTCGCACGGTAACGCGAATTATTGAGGATAAAAAAGCGGAAAAAAAACTGTTGCTACGGTAATATGTTGCCCTTTCATGAATAAACTGATTTCGATTTATGCCACAAATCTCCCGCTATAGTGACGAACACGTTGAACAACTGCTCACCGAGATGCTCAACGTACTGGAAAAACATAAGGCACCGACCGACCTTTCCCTGATGGTGCTGGGAAACATGGTCACCAACCTTATCAATACCAGCATTGCCCCGGCCCAGCGCCAGGCGATTGCGAACTCTTTTGCCCGCGCGTTGCAGTCCTCGGTTAACGACGACAAAGCGCACTAAAAGCCGACTTCGGGGAAACGAACGACAAGTTATGGTAACTCATCGTCAGCGCTACCGTGAAAAAGTCTCCCAGATGGTTAGCTGGGGGCACTGGTTTGCACTGTTCAACATTCTGCTGGCTATCGTGCTCGGCAGCCGTTACCTGTTTGTCGCCGACTGGCCGACAACGCTGGCCGGTCGCGTTTACTCTTACCTGAGTATCGTCGGCCATTTCAGCTTTCTGGTGTTTGCCACCTATCTGCTGATCCTGTTCCCACTGACGTTCATTGTGATGTCCCAGAGGCTGATGCGTTTCCTGTCAGCCATTCTGGCGACGGCCGGAATGACGCTTCTGCTGATCGACAGCGAGGTGTTTACCCGTTTCCACCTGCATCTTAATCCCATTGTCTGGGAACTGGTGATTAACCCCGACCAGAACGAGATGGCGCGCGACTGGCAGCTGATGTTTATCAGCGTCCCGGTTATCTTGTTGATTGAAATGCTGTTTGCGACCTGGAGTTGGCAAAAACTGCGCAGCCTGACGCGTCGTCGTCACTTCGCCAAGCCGCTGGCCGCGTTCTTCTTTGTGTCATTTATTACGTCGCATGTGGTCTATATCTGGGCGGATGCCAATTTCTATCGTCCGATCACCATGCAACGCGCCAACCTGCCGCTCTCCTATCCGATGACCGCACGCCGATTTCTGGAAAAACATGGCCTGCTGGATGCGCAGGAGTATCAGCGCCGTCTGGTCGAACAGGGGAATCCGGAAGCGGTGTCCGTGCAGTACCCACTGAGCGAATTACGCTATCGCGATATGGGCACCGGGCAAAACGTCCTGCTGATCACGGTCGATGGCCTGAACTATTCGCGCTATGAAAAGCAGATGCCTGCCCTCGCCGGATTCGCCGGGCAGAACATTGCCTTCACGCACCACATGAGCTCCGGCAATACCACCGATAACGGCATTTTTGGCCTGTTCTACGGCGTGTCGCCGAGCTATATGGACGGTATTCTGTCCACCCGAACGCCGGCTGCATTGATTTCAGCATTGAATCAACAGGGCTATCAACTGGGACTGTTCTCTTCCGACGGCTTTACCAGCCCGCTGTACCGCCAGGCACTGTTGTCTGACTTCTCGATGCCAAGCGTACAAACACAGTCTGATGAGCAGACCGCCAGCCAGTGGATCAACTGGCTGGGCCGTTACGCACAGGAAGATAACCGCTGGTTCTCGTGGGTTTCGTTTAACGGCACCAACGTTGACGACAGCAACCAGACTAACTTTGTTCGCCGCTACGCCCGCGCGGCAGGGGATGTTGATAAACAGATTAACCGCGTGCTCGGTGCGCTACGCGAGTCTGGTAAACTGGATAACACGGTGGTGATTATTACCGCTGGTCGTGGCGTCGCGCTGAGCGATGAAGAGAGAAACTTCGCCTGGTCGCGCGGCCACCTGCAGGTTCCGCTCATCATTCACTGGCCGGGGACACCGGCACAGCGGATCAACAGCCTGACCGATCACACAGACGTCATGACCACGCTGATGCAGCGTCTGCTCCACGTCAGCACGCCTGCCAATGAATATTCGCAGGGGCAGGATCTGTTCAACGCCAACCGTCGCCACTATTGGGTAACGGCGGCCGATCTCAGTACGCTGGCGATCACCACGCCTGAAATGACGCTGGTGCTGAACAACAACGGCAAGTACCAGACTTACGATTTACGCGGCGAGAAGATTAAAGATCAGAAACCGCAGTTGAGTCTGTTATTACAGGTGCTGACTGACGAGAAGCGTTTTATCGCTAACTGATTTATTATTAATCAGTTAGCCGGATGTCCCCTTGCATTCGGTGCGGAAAGCGGTAGTATTACCTCCCACGCGTCGGCACGTAGCGCAGCCTGGTAGCGCACCGTCATGGGGTGTCGGGGGTCGGAGGTTCAAATCCTCTCGTGCCGACCAAAATACTCCTTAAAAACCAGCCCTGATGGGCTGGTTTTTTATTATTCCCACTCGTAAGTATCGAATTCGATTCGAGTTATGGACGGAAATAATGTTACACTTCCGGTTTTGCACAGCCGATCTTATTGCTTATGTGGCATCACTTCATTAAGTACACTTCCGTAGGCGTGATCAACACATTGATTCACTGGATAGTTTTTGCTATCTGCATCTACGTTTTTCATACCCATCAGGCGCTGGCGAATTTCCTGGGCTTCAGTGTGGCGGTCAGTTTCTCTTTTTATGCCAACGCCCGATTTACCTTCAAGCAATCGACCACGACACGTCGCTATCTGCTGTACGTCGGTTTTATGGGTCTGCTCAGTATCCTGACGGGCTGGGGAGCTGAACAGTGCGGTTTCCCACCGCTGGTGACGCTGGTCGCGTTCTCCGCTATTAGCCTCATTTGTGGCTTTATCTACTCCAGACTCATTGTATTCAAGGACGCACGATGAAAATTTCACTGGTCGTTCCTGTCTTCAACGAAGAAGAAACCATCGGCCTCTTTTACAAGACGGTGCGTGAATACGAGGCACTGAAAGAACATGATATTGAAATTGTGTTCATCAACGATGGTAGTTCCGACGCAACGGAATCCATCATCAACGCCCTCGCCGTTGCCGACCCACTCGTTGTCGCGCTCTCGTTTACGCGAAATTTCGGCAAAGAGCCAGCGCTGCTCGCCGGGCTCGACAATGCCAGTGGCGACGCCGTCATCCCAATGGATGTCGATCTCCAGGACCCCGTCGAAGTTCTCCCTCACCTGATCAAAAAATGGCAGGGAGGGGCGGACATTGTGCTGGCTAAACGTTCCGATCGCTCCGTCGATAGTCGCCTGAAGCGTAAAACCGCCGAGTGGTTCTACAAGCTACACAATAAAATCAGTACGCCACATATTGAAGAAAACGTCGGCGATTTTCGGCTGATGAGCCGTGAAGTGGTGGACAACATTAAACAGATGCCAGAACGAAATCTGTTCATGAAAGGGATTTTATCCTGGGTTGGCGGCAAAACTGACATTGTTCTCTACGCGCGCGCCACTCGCTGTGCCGGAAAAAGTAAATTCAACGGCTGGAAACTGTGGAACCTTGCGCTGGAAGGGATCACCTCTTTTTCCACCTTCCCCCTGCGTATCTGGACCTACATTGGTCTGGCGGTTGCCCTGATCTCTTTCACCTATGGCGCAGGAATGGTGATTGATACGCTTCTGTGGGGCAATCCAGTACGTGGTTATTCCTCCCTGATTGTGTCAATCCTGTTTCTGGGAGGCGTGCAGCTTATTGGCATTGGCGTGCTGGGTGAATATATCGGGCGAATCTATGTCGAAACCAAGAAACGGCCGCGATACATCCTGAAAAAACGTAAAACTGTGGGCCACGATTCAGACAAGGATAACTGATGTTAAAGCATGTCAATAAAAGCATTCTTTTAATTGCCTTTTTTGCGGTATTTATCCTGGAGTGGTTCACCCCTATTCACTCCGATGATTACCGTTATGCCTTGCTTGGCATCTCATTTGATGCGCACCTGCATCACTACCTGACCTGGAGCGGGCGCGTGGTGGCTGATTTTGTCAGCTCACTGTTACTCGCCACAGGGTCACGCGGGTTTATTTCGACCATGACCGGCCTTGTCGTCGTCGCGTTCTGCTATTTCATTGTGAAAACGCCGACGGGCACGCTGAAATGGAAAAAACATGACGCGCTGATTTTTACCCTTATTTTTCTGACCTTTTGGGTCGCTAACCCGAATATTGGACAAACGGTTTTCTGGATCGTTGGCAGCGCAAATTACCTGTGGACGAATCTGTTCGTCGTCGCATGGCTTTGGAACCTGTACCGCATACAGCTTCAGCATGAAGAGCGCACGCACGTTGGTATGCTTTTACTCGGACTGTTGGCGGGCTGTTCCAATGAAAGCGTCGCGCCATTTGTTGTTGGCCTTGCCCTTCTGGCTATTGTGTCCGATTACTGGCAAGAAAAACGCCTCATTGCGAACAAGGTCGCGTATTTTTTGTCCGCGCTGGTGGGTGCCAGTATTTTGATTTTCTCACCAGGCAATTTTATTCGCGCCCAGGGCGCCCATACCGTCTGGTACGATAAATCGCTCGTTGAAAGAATCATGATTCATCTGAGCGAGCGCTTCTTTAACCACCTGGCGCTGGTCTGGATTTCTTATGTCGTACTGGTCTTACTGGCGGTTCTTCTGCTCGTGGCAAAACGACAGGGACATCGCATTAAAAATGCGAATCTCGGTATGGTCGGGTTAATGCTGTTGGTGGGGCTGGGAACCTCATTTATCATGGTGGCCTCCCCGTCGTATCCCGACCGGGTCATGATGTCGACCTTTTTATTCTTCCTGCTTGCCCTCTCATTCCTCGCTCGGGAAGTCGTCACAGTCGCCGGCCCACGAGTCATGAATGGGGTCTATGCCGTCACGGGCCTGATGGCCGCGGTATTCATCTGGTCATACTCCTTAATGTATGCCGCTTATACACGCGTTTATCAGCAAGATGTTGTTCGTGTGAGTATCGTTAAAAGCCAGCTCAGTCAGGGTCACAGGGACTTTACCGTGCCTGATTTTCACTTTTTGAAAATGCAAAACAGCGGAGGACATTTCGGTTTCTTTCATGATCCGCAGGTCTATGGCCATTATTTTGGCGCAGGGAGTGTGGCAAAGGAAAAGGTTAACTTCGATTACTCCGTACGGGCAAACGGCAAGCAACAAGCGCTCGGTGACGACACTGTGGCCAGGTTCAATAACCGCGGGGATTTAATGCTGGTGAGCAAACGTCCGTTATCCGGCACCGTACAGGTGAAGGCCACATCGTCCGACACCTCGCTCCCGCTTGCGCGCTTTACCACCGCAAAAATCAATGATGAATACTGGTATTTCAGCACGATACCAAAGGAAGACGTCACTCACGTCGCGCTACAGCCCTAATCACATAGCCTCTCATGACGGTGAGAGGCTTCCCTCTTCCCGACAGGTTTTACTTCTTACCCATGCGTAATCTGGGGTAATATTTCTTCCTCTTATCGATGCCGTGAATCTGGACGATTCGTGATCGAATAACAATAATGATCCTAATAAAATCTCGGGAGATAACTATGCCTGAAGCAACGCCTTTTCAGGTGCTGGTGGTGGATGACCACCCTCTTATGCGTCGTGGTATCCGTCAATTACTGGAACTGGATCCGACATTTGAGGTGGTTGCCGAAGCGGGCGATGGCGCAACGGCGATTGATCTGGCAAACCGTCTCGATCTGGATTTAATCCTGCTTGATCTGAATATGAAAGGGCTGAGCGGTCTGGATACGTTGAACGCCCTGCGCCGCGATGGGATCACGGCACAGATTATTATTCTCACCGTTTCGGATTCGGCCAGCGACATCTACGCGCTGATTGACGCCGGCGCAGATGGCTATCTGCTGAAAGACAGCGATCCGGAAGTTCTGCTGGATGCCATTCGCACTGGTGCCAATGGCGGCAAGGTTTTCAGCGAACGCGTCAGTGATTATCTGCGCGAGCGCGAAATGTTTGGTGAGGAGGACGATCCGTTCAGCATGCTGACCGAGCGTGAGCTTGATGTGCTGCACGAACTGGCACAGGGACTGTCCAACAAGCAGATTGCCTCGGTCCTCAACATTTCCGAACAAACCGTGAAGGTGCATATCCGCAACCTGCTGCGCAAGCTCAACGTACGCTCGCGCGTTGCCGCCACCATTCTGTTTTTACAAACCCGCGGTATGCAATAGCCCAGAAAATGCCCGATGGCGCTACGCTTATCGGGCCTACGCGTCGCCATCCGGCCGGGTGGTTACTCACTCTTTGGTGATAAGTGCTGCATTGCCTGCGCGATACTGCGCTCAATCACCGCACGACGCGTATCATTCGCCGGTAGCATCTTCAGCATCATCTCCCAGGCAGCAACCGCGTCGCCAAAACGTTCCTGCTCATAGGCATTGAAGGCGTACATGCTCAGGACACGCACATTGGCGTGATCGCTCCGGACCAGCTCTCGCAACAACTCCCCGCCCCGACGGTTATCATCAGGATCGGAAGAGCGGGTCAGTGCCTCAGCATAGCCCAGCGCCGCATCGCTGTTCTTTGGATCGAGTCGATAGGCATTGGCATATGCTTCGGTAGCGGTACTGGCATTGCCGAGCACCATACCGATCCGCCCCAGCATGATCCAGCCTTCCACGTTCGTTGCATCACTTTGCAGACGGGTACGCAGTCCCAGCGCCAGACGCGTCATCTCTTCCTCATCCAGTGGTTGCGCTTTTGGGTCCAGCGCGCGTTCCAGCAGCGCGGGACTTTGTGCCGTCGCCTGCTGCCAGATTTCCACCTGTTTATAGCTCCCGGTCTGGTAATAGCTGACGACCCCCACGATGACGGCAATCACAATACCCGGCAGATAAACCGCCAGCCCGGCGCGTTTGCCCTCCGGCAACGCCATCTCATCCGGAAACACCTCCTGTTTCAGGCGTACCCGCCGACGCGAACGGGCAACGATAATCCAGCCACCCGCGCCAATTGCCGCCACGGGGAGCACCCACAGCAGGACGGTCAACGGTGTCAGCGGCGGATCATAGGTGACGAAATTGCCGTAACGCGCCACCATGTAGTCGACGATCTCTTTCTGACTTTTCCCTTCCTGCATCAGCTCATAGACTTTCTGCCGCAGGTCGGTCGCAATCATCGAATTGGAATCCGCGATGCTGTTGTTCTGGCACTTCGGACAGCGCAGTTGCTCGGTCAACTGACGGAACTGTTGTTCCTGGGTTTCATCCTTAAACTGCATCACATCAATGGTGGCCAGCGCGTTCGCAGAAAACAGCAGCATCAGCACACTCAGCAGAATTCTCATTGTGCGGCCTCCTTGCTGTATTTCTCCCACAGCGGCTTGATCTCACTCTCCCAGACGCGGGCGTTCAGATCCCCGGCATGGCGATAGCGAATAATGCCTTTACCGTCGATCAGAAAGGTTTCCGGCGCGCCATAGACCCCAAGGTCCAGGCCCAGCATACCGTCGCCGTCAAACAGGCTCAGCGCGTAGGGATTGCCCAACTCTTTCAGCCAGACGATGGCCTTCTGGCGATCGTCCTTATAATTCAGCCCCACTACGCGAATCCCCTGCGCCGACAGCTGGTTCAGATACTGATGCTCAGCACGGCAAGTCGGACACCACGTCGCCCAGACGTTAAGTAAGACCGGTTTACCCTGGGTCAACACGTCCGCCTCATAATGCTTACCGGGATTCTCCAGCGACTCAAGCCGGAAAGTCGGTACCGGTTTGCCAATCAGCGCCGATTCCAGATTCGTCGGCGTGTCACCTTCTGCATTACGCGCCAGTTGCCACAGCAGCGCCGCGGCAATCACGAGAAAAATCACAAAGGGAATCAAAAGTACGTTGCGCTTCATACCGCCTCCGACACCGATTTTTGCGGTTGTACGCGTTTGCGATAACGCGGGTCAAACAGGCATAACAGACCACCCAGCGCCATCAATATTCCACCCGCCCAGATCCAGCGAATAAACGGTTTGTAGTACAGACGGACTGCCCACGCGCCGTTATCCAGTTCTTCGCCGAGCGCGGCGTACAGATCGCGGGTGATGCCACCGTCAATCGCTGCTTCCGTCATCATCGAACTGGTGCTGTTATAGAACCGTTTTTCGGCATGCAACGTTGCTTCTGCCTTGCCATCACGGGTCACGCCGATAATCGCCACACCACCGCGATAGTTGGGTCCGGTGATATCCTTCACTTCACGGAAGGTGAAGCGATATTCATGAATATCGACGCTATCACCGGCTTTCATGCGAACATCGCGCTCGACGCTATAGTTCTGGCTGAAGGCGATCCCGACAATCGTCACCGCCAGACCAACGTGCCCGGCCACCATTCCCCAGTAGCTAAGCGTTGTTTTCGTGCCACGCGAAATACGCTGCGCAAGCTCTGCCATCGCCAGTACAAACACCCAGCAGGCCATTGCCAGCCCGACCACCGTCATGGCGACAATCTTGTTCTCAAACAGCCACGGCAGCAGCAGAGAGAGCACAAAAGTGCTGACCAGCGCGATGACCAGCAGTCGTTGCAGTTTACGCGGGCGATCGCGTCCCCAGCGGACCAGCGGACCAATACCCAGCAACAGGGCAAACGGCGCCATCAGCCAGGTAAACATGGTATTAAAGAACGGTTCGCCGATGGAGATACTGCCCAGCCCGAGTTGTTTATGCACCAGCGGCAGCAACGTTCCCAGCAGCACCACCAGCATGGCGGCAATCAGCAGCACGTTGTTACCGAGCAGCAGCGATTCGCGTGACCAGAGCGCGTTATTCACCCGGGATCGAACCTTATGTCCTCGCGTGGCAAACAGCAGCAGCGAGCCGCCGATCACCAGCACCATGAAGGCCAGAATGAACATCCCACGAGACGGGTCGGAAGCAAACGCATGCACCGACACCAGCACACCCGAGCGCACGAGGAACGTCCCCAACAGACAGAGCGAGAATGCGCAGATAGAGAGCAGCAGCGTCCACGCCTTGAAACTGCCGCGCTGTTCAGTGACCGCCAGCGAGTGCATCAGCGCGGTTCCCACCAGCCATGGCATAAATGAGGCGTTTTCCACTGGATCCCAGAACCACCAGCCGCCCCAGCCCAGTTCGTAGTAAGCCCATGCTGACCCCAGCACGATCCCCAGCGTCAGGAAAACCCACGCGGCCAGCGTCCACGGACGGGAAAAACGGGCGAAAGTGCTGTCCAGGCGACCGCTCATCAATGCCGCGATAGCGAACGCGAAGGCGACCGAGAAACCGACATAGCCCATATACAGCAGCGGCGGATGGAAAATCAGCCCAGGATCCTGCAACAACGGGTTGAGATCGCGCCCTTCTATCGGGAAATTCGGCAGCGTGCGGGCGAACGGGTTGGAGGTAAACAGGATAAACAACAGGAAACCGACGCTGACCATCCCCATCACCGCGAGCACGCGGGCGACGATATCCAGCGGCATCCGCTGGGAAAACAGCGCGACGGCAAAGGTCCAGCCGCTCATCAGCAACACCCACAGCAGCAGAGAGCCTTCATGCGCCCCCCAGGTGGCGGCGACGCGGTACCAGACCGGCAGTTGCGTGTTGGAGTTACTGGCGACATAAACTACGGTGAAATCATTCACTACAAAGGCGTTGACCAGCACCAGAAAGGCGCCCATAACGAGGATAAACAGCAACCAGGAAAATGGTCTTGCCGACGCCATCATCCGCGCGTCGCCTCGCGCCACGCCCCACAGAGGATAGACTGAGAGTAACAACGCAACGCCCAGTGCCAGGCATAACAGCGCATTGCCAATTTCAGGCATCATGATGTTTTATCCTTATAGACGCTCTCCGGACGGCGGTGGTTTTCCTGCATCGCTTTTTCAACTTCCGGCGGCGTGTAGTTCTCATCGTGCTTGGCGAGAACTTCTTTCGCCTGAATATGGTTTTTCTCGCCGAGTTCCCCCTGCACCACCACGCCCTGCCCTTCACGGAACAGGTCGGGCAGAATGCCTTCGTAGGTAACATCCACAACGCCTTCGGCGTCATAGATGCTGAAATTCACCTTCAGCGAGTTCGGGTCGCGCTTGACGCTGCCGGGCATGACCATGCCACCCACCCGCAGTCGCTGACCCACTTCCGGCATTTGCTGCGTTTCGCGCTTGCCGTAGAGAATCTCACCTGGCGTGTAGAACAGGTCGATATTGGAACGCAGCGCATAAAGCACCAGCGTAATCGTCAGCGCTAACCCGACCAGCACGCCGCAGGCAATCCATAAACGGTTCTTACGTCGAATATTCACGCCGCCTCCCGTTGTGTCTGCGCTGCGTGCACGCGGGCTTCACGCGCCCGTTGTCGGGAGACATCACGTAGAATGGCTCGATGCTGCGTCACGGTATGAATGACCAGCACCGCTAGCGGGATAATACTCAGTGCCACGGCCAGCCAGACGTAAAAGGCGTAACCGCCCATCGCAAAAAAATCACTCCAGGATGCAAATGCAGTGGTCATTGGCGGCCTCTTTTTAAGATCAGTTCACTCACCCACGGGCGACGTTTTTCCATCATCAGAATCAGGTTACGCATGCGCATCAGCGACAGCGTGATAAACAGCAGCAGATAGCCGATAATCGCCAGCCGCAGCGGCGTGCGCATGGCCGGGTCGATGCTTTGCTGCATACGGGTCGAGCCCTGATGCAGCGTGTTCCACCACTCCACCGAATAGTGAATGATCGGCAGGTTCACCACGCCAATCAGCACCAGGATCCCCGCCGCACGCCCCGCCATTTTACGGTCGTCAAAAGCATGCCACAGGGCAATTGCGCCGACGTAGAGAAACAGCAGCACCAGTTCCGACGTCAGCCGCGCGTCCCACACCCACCAGGTGCCCCACATCGGTTTGCCCCAGGCAGAGCCGGTGACCAGCGCAATAAACGTAAACACCGCGCCAATCGGTGCCATCGCAGCTAGCGCCAGGTTCGCCATCTTCATCTGCCAGACCAGACCGATAAACGCCGCCACCGCCATCGAGGCATAAATCCCCATTGACCAGATCGCCGCCGGAACGTGCAGATAAATAATGCGGTAGCTCTGCCCCTGCTGGTAATCCGCTGGCGCAAAACCGAATCCCCAGATCCAGCCCGTCGCCAGAACCAGGACGCAGGCGACGGCCAGCCACGGCACGAAATAGCCACAAAGCTGATACAGCCGTGGGGGCATAGCCAGTTGATGAAGTGTTTTCCACATAATTCAGTCACCAGACTCAAACGAATAAAGTTACCGTCATGCCGGATGGCGGCTGATGCCTTATCCGGCCTACATACTCTGCTCTTGTAGGCCTGATAAGCGCAGTGCCATCAGGCAACTCATTACTGCAAACTGATGCGTAACGCCGCCGCTGTCGCAAAAGGACTCAACGTTGCGCTACCCGCCAGTAACGCACCTAAAATCGCCATGTATCCATCCACAGGAAGATGCATGGATGCCGCATCCATCGCGGCGGTCGCAAAAATCAACAACGGGATGGTCAACGGCAGCACCAGTACGCTCAGCAATACGCCGCCACGCTTTAGACCAACCGTTAACCCCACCCCCGGCGCGCCGAGAAAGCTCAGCGTCGGCGTCCCCAGCAGCAGGGTCAGTGCCATAATTTTCCAGCCATAGATGTCCATCCCCAGCAGCAATGCCACCAGCGGAGAGAGGATCAACAACGGCAGACCGGTGACCATCCAGTGGGCCATCACTTTTGCCAGCACCACCATCGGTAATGGGATCGGCAGCAGCATCAGTTGCTCAAGGCTGCCGTCCTGCAGGTCATCGCGAAACAGTCGCTCCAGCGCCAGCAGCGAGGCCAGCAGCGCAGCAACCCAAATAATGCCCGGCGCAATGCGCGCCAGCAGCTGCGGTTCCGGCCCAATGCTCAGCGGGAACAGCGTAATAACAATCAGGAAGAACCACAGCGGGTTGGCAATCTCCGCGCTATGGCGAAAGGCAACGCGCAGTTCGAGACGGAAGATACGCCACATCATCGCCCGGCCCCTTCGTGAGTCAGCGCAATCCGGCGAATGCGGTCTGTAGCGACGTTCATTGGCTGGTGGGTGGTGAGGATGACAATCCCCCCCTCTTCGGTATGCTGCGCCATCCGCTGCGTCAGGCGTTCAACGCCGTTCACATCAATGGCGGTAAAGGGTTCGTCGAGGATCCAGAGCGTGGCGCGGGTCAGCCAGAGACGCGCCAACGCTACCCGGCGCTGCTGCCCGGCAGAAAGCTGGTTAACAGGGATATCTTCATAACCGGCAAGGCCGGCCTGCGCCAGCGCCGCGAGACATTTCGCAGTATCGCCGTCCTGATGGAAAAAACGCAGGTTCTCCAACGCCGTCAGCCGGGTTTTGATTCCCGGCTGATGTCCAATCCACAACAAATTTTGATGGTAACTGTCCCGCACATGATGTAGCGGTTGCTCCTGCCAGCGCACCTCCCCGGCATCAGGACGAGAGAGCCCTGTCAGCAACCGCAGCAAGGTGGTTTTCCCTGCGCCGTTGCCGCCGGTGACCTGTATCCACTCCCCTGCGTTGACCTGGAACGACAAATCGCTAAACAGGACTCGTTCATCCCGCTCACAGAGGAGCTTTCTGGCTTCAAGCATACTACCCACTCATTACCATCCCGTCAGAATCCCGGTTTGACGTCGCGCATATCGGGGAGCTTGTGCGCAATCCCTTTATGGCAGTCAATGCAGGTTTGCCCGTCTTTCACCGCCTGATCGTGCATTTTTGCGGCGACACTTTTCTGGGCCGTTAAGTCCATGAACTCAAAGTTGTGACAGTTACGACACTCCTGAGAATTGTTATCTTTCATTCTTCGCCATTCATTCTGCGCCATCGTCAGACGATGCGCTTCGAACTTCTGCGGTGTATCAATCAGACCCAATGCTTTAGCGTACAGCTCTTTACTGGCCTTGATCTTGCGGATCATTTTCGGCACAAACTCATGCGGTACGTGGCAGTCAGGACAGGTCGCACGCACACCGCTACGGTTGTTGTAGTGCACGGTTTCCATGTATTCCTGATACACGGTATTGCGCATTTCGTGGCAGCTAATGCAGAACTCTTCGGTGTTGGCCTTTTCCATCCCGGTGTTAAATCCACCCCAGAAAATAATCCCGCCGACGAACCCGATTAACAGCAGCGTACCCAGCGCCAGACGACTGGGGCGACGCCACCATTGCCAGAGGCGCTTAATCCGGCCTGGTTTACGGTTAGAATTTTCCATAATGACCTCTTATTTCCCGTAACCTTTCGATGGGGTAAAGGTGTTACCCACAATCGGCGGGGCGTCAGTCTGCGGCACATGGCACTGCAGGCAGAAGTAACGACGCGGCGCCACTTCGGCCAGCACTTTGCCATCGCTGTCCATAAAGTGCGTCGGACTAATACGCGGCGCACCGGTGGTACGATAGCTTTCAACGCCGTGGCATTGCAGGCAGCGGTTGGTGTTGGTGGTCACCTGGTAACCATCGACGCTATGGGGAATCATCGGCGGCTGATTCACGTAGTTCAGCGGCATACGCTCTTGCTCTTTGTGCATGCGAATCGCCCCTTCCTGTGTCCCCGACACTTCCGGAGACTGGCTAAGATCCACTCCGTTTGCCGCCCAAACCGCACCGCTCACCACCAGGGCCAACAGGGCTGTCCATTGACACAGCGCTTTCTTCAGGTCATGGCTTTTCATGATTTCGCTCCCGAACTCCATCGTGTAGTTATTGTAAATACGTCCTCAGAACAGACATCCACGCAGCGACCGCAGGCCATGCAATCGCGGCTGGTGACCTGCACCGGGCTTTGCTCATCCAGCACCGGGGCACGTAATACATGCGGTTCCGGGCAAACATGAAAACAGTCCATACAGCGGTTACATTTCTGTCGGTCTTTTGCCGCAACGGTTAACACGCCCTGGCTACCCAACACGCCATACAGTGCGCCTAAAGGACAAAGATGCCCGCACCAGCCGTGTTCAACGACCAGCAAATCAAATAAAAACAGAGCGATAATCAGCAGTGCGCCGCTACCGAATCCCATTACCAGGCTACGTCCCAGCAGTGAAACAGGGTTAATCCATTCCCACAGTAGCGTCCCGGTCAGTGCTGAACCCACCAGCACGACAACCAGAAGTACGTACCGTATATGACGTGGAATGGTTGCGGACTGATTCAGGTCAAACCTTCTGCGTAGCCAGGCCGCAAAATCGGTAATCGGGTTCAGTGGGCAAACCCAACTGCAAAACAATCGCTTTCCTGCCAGAGCGTACAGCGCCGTAATAATCGCCGCGCCCGTAAGCCCTACCGCTGCGGGCAGATGACCGCTCGCCAGGCTTTGCAGGGTAATCAATGGATCCGTCAGTGGGATCGACTCCAGCAGCAGGCTGCTGCTGTAGTTCCCGTGCAGGATCCACACGCCAAACCACGGGCCACTCAGAAACATGCCCAGTACGATAAACTGACTGAGACGGCGGAAGATTAGCCAGCGGTGACTCCGCCAAAGGCCTTTTTTCGCCTGCGCTTCACGCCCGGCGTCACGTTTACGATTTGCCATCGTTCCCCTCCAGCCAGCCGAAGCGGTAATGGTGACCCAACTCCCCTTTCGCCAGCGTCAGCGGCAACACTTTTATTGCCGGCTGCTCCAGCACGCAGACTTTTTCACATTTCCCGCAACCCGTGCAGGCGTCGCTGTGAACGGTCGGGATAAATCGCGCATGTTTGCCGGTTCGCATGTTGCGATCCAGTTCCAGCGTGATGGCCTCATCGATTTTTGGGCATTCACGGTAGCAGACGTCACAGCGTAATCCCTGGAAGTTCAGGCAGTTTTCCTGATCCAGCAGAACCGCCAGCCCCATCCGCGAATCGTCAATGGAGGCAATCTCCCGGTCCAGCGCCCCACTGGGGCAGACTTTGGCGCACGGAATGTCTTCGCACATCTCGCAAGGAATATCGCGGGCAACAAAATATGGCGTACCTGCCGACAACCCTGATGCGAGCGTCGCCAGTTTTAAGGTGTCATACGGACATGCCTGAACGCACTGCCCGCAGCGCACACAGGCGCTGGCAAAGGCGTTCTCGTTCACGGCCCCAGGTGGGCGCAACCGCACGCCCGTAGCACGTGCGGTCTGCTGCTGTAACCCCAGCGCCACGCCAACGGCAGCCAGTCCGCCCGCTGTGCGAACAACATCGCGCAGAAAGCGGCGGCGGCCGTTTTGGGGTTTCGCTGACCTGGACATGGCGTGTTACACCTTCGCCAGTTTCACGGCGCACTTCTTGAAATCCGTCTCTTTAGAGAGCGGATCCGTCGCATCCAGCGTCAGGTTATTCACCAGCTGTGCGGCATCGAAGAACGCCATGTAGACCAGCCCCTGCGGCGGACGGTTACGTCCACGGGTTTCAACAATGGAAATCACCTCGCCACGACGTGAGATCACTTTGACTTTGTCGCCACGGCGCATATCCCGTTTTTTCGCATCCAGCGGATGGATAAACAAAACCCCTTCCGGGAACGCGCGGTGCAGTTCCGGCACGCGGCGCGTCATGCTGCCGGTATGCCAGTGCTCCAGCACACGCCCCGTGGAAAGCCACAGGTCGTACTCGGCATCCGGTGATTCTGCGGCGGGTTCAAACGGCAGCGCGAAGATCACCGCTTTACCGTCTGGCTTACCGTAGAACTTGTAGCCTTCACCCGCTTTGACATACGGATCGTTACCTTCACTGTAGCGCCACTGCGTCTCTTTCCCGTCAACCACCGGCCAGCGCAGACCGCGCGCTTTGTGGTAGTCATCGAACGGGGCGAGATCGTGACCGTGTCCGCGCCCAAACCAGGCGTACTCTTCAAACAGCCCTTTTTGCAGATAAAAGCCCAGATCGCGGGATTCGTCGTTAAGCTGATCCTCTTTCAACTCCGTCAGCGGGAACTTGCTTACCGCTGGGGTCGCAAACAGCACGTCGTACAGGGTTTTGCCGCGCAGTTCCGGTTTCTGTGCCAGCAGCTCTTCGGGCCAGACCTCTTCCGTTTTGAAACGACGTGAGAACTGAACCAACTGCCACAGGTCGGATTTCGATTCGCCCGGTGCTTTAATCTGTTGACGCCAGAACTGGGTACGACGCTCGGCGTTACCGTAAGCGCCTTCTTTCTCCACCCACATTGCGGTTGGCAGGATCAGGTCCGCGGCCAGCGCGCTGACGGTCGGGTAGGGATCGGAAACAATGATAAAGTTGCGTGGATCGCGCCAGCCCGGCAGACGATCTTCGTTGATGTTCGGACCGGCCTGCATATTGTTGGTACACATCGTCCAGTAGACGTTCAGCTTGCCGTCTTTCAGCGCCCGGTCCTGAGCAACCGCGTGGAGACCGATTTTCGCAGGAATAGTCCCGGCCGGGATATTCCAGTGCTTTTCACAGATCTCACGGTGTTTTTCGTTAGTGACCACCATGTCCGCCGGTAGACGGTGAGCAAAGGTTCCCACTTCACGTGCGGTACCACAGGCCGAAGGCTGACCGGTTAACGAGAACGGTCCACAGCCCGGCTGCGCGATTTTGCCGGTCAGCAGGTGGATGTTGTAGATCAGGTTGTTGGCCCACACGCCGCGCGTATGCTGGTTGAAGCCCATCGTCCAGTAGGAGATGACTTTCTTGTTCGGGTCGGCATACAGCTTCGCCAGTTGCTCCAGTTGATCTTTCGGCACGCTGGTCATTTCTGCGGTTTTTTCCAGCGTGTACTCCGCCACAAACGCTTTGTAGTCTTCAAAGCTCATCGGCTCAGAGGCGTCAGAACCTGGGTTTTTCGCGGCTTTTTCCAGTGGATGCGTCGGACGCAGGCCATAGCCGATATCCGTTGCCCCTTTACGAACGTTGACGTGCTTGCTGAAGAAGTCCTGGTTAATCGCGTTGTTCTGGATAATGTAGTTAGCGATGTAGTTGAGGATCACCAGGTCAGACTGTGGCGTAAACACCATCCCGTTGTCCGCCAGCTCAAAGCTACGGTGCTGGAAGGTGGACAGTACGGAGACGTTAACATTCGGATCGGAAAGACGACGGTTGGTGATACGCGACCAGAGGATCGGGTGCATTTCCGCCATGTTGGCGCCCCACAGAACAAACGCATCGGTATGCTCGATATCGTCGTAGCAGCCCATCGGTTCGTCCATTCCAAAGGTACGCATAAAGCCTACCACTGCCGACGCCATACAGTGACGCGCGTTCGGATCGAGGTTGTTTGAGCGGAAACCGGCTTTAAACAGTTTCGAGGCGGCGTAACCTTCCCAGATGGTCCACTGACCGGAACCAAACATACCGACAGACTCCGGACCTTTCTCTTTCAGTGAGGTTTTGAATTTCTCTTCCATCACGTCAAAAGCCTGATCCCAGCTTATCGGCGTAAATTCACCGTCTTTGCTGTATTTACCGTCTCTCATACGCAGCAGCGGCTGCGTTAAACGGTCCTCTCCGTACATAATTTTGGGCAGGAAATAGCCCTTGATGCAGTTCAGACCCCGGTTAACTGGGGCTTCCGGATCGCCCTGACAGGCGACAATACGCCCCTGCTGAGTGCCGACCAGAACGCCACAGCCGGTACCACAAAAACGGCACGGGGCTTTATCCCACTTGATGGCTTCCTGTTGACCGACAACTGCGCGGGCAACGCCCGGTACGCTTAGCCCGGCAGCCGCCGCAGCGGCCGCAACGGCGTTAGCTTTCATAAAGCTACGACGACTGAGTTTCATGGTGTTTCCTCACCTTGTTCTTCCTGCTGGTGATAAACCAGCGACACCGCCAGCACGCCCGCAACGTTGCGTACCGACTCAATTGTTTGCATCAGCGTTTCGCTGTGTTCTGCTTCAACCACGGCAATCATTTGGCCGCTTTGCTCGTCGCTTACGGCCACTTCGCAGCCCGGCAAGGCGTTTAACTGCGTGCTGATATCCTGTACCTGTTCGCCTTTGGCCTGAACAATCAGGCTGCAGACCTGCCAGTTAATGTGCATGGTTATACTCCGCGGTAATGGCTGACACCGGGCAACTGGCGACACACGCGCCACATCCGTTACAGTTCTGGTTATCGAGTTGTGGCTGATAAATACCGGACACCGTTGGGCGAAACAGGATCGCCTGCGGTTCACAGCTATCCTGACAGCGGCGGCACTCTACGGACTGATACGCCAGACACGCTTGCCCAATGGTGAAAATCAGATCCCATGCCCTGGTGTGGCGCGGAGAAAAGAGAGATTCGGGGCAAGCCTGCGCACAGGCGTAGCAGAAGGTGCATTCGCTTTGTTGGAAATTAACGCTCGGATAGCCACCCGGGCCACGCTGCAAAACATCGTGTTCACAAGCCTGAATACAGGCGTCGCAACGGGTGCACTGGGACAGAAACTGAGAGGCTTCCATGGCCCATGGCGGACGGATCCCACGGTTGGCATTACGCCAACTGCCAGTCAGTATGCCTCGACGGGATAGATCAACCATGGCATCGCCCTTCCATAAACGACGCTCCCCCGGCTGGGTGAACGACAATAAAAACCGTGTTACTACTAAGTCATTATTATGATCGGTAAGATAGTAAAGGATGGGTTCCAGGTGCATACCCCAATCGGGGTAAAACCAGTGGTTGGATCAAAAGAGTGTTAATGAAGCTTGTCAGAATGTGCTTCTCCGCACATATCAAGGGGTTATGTAACTGTTTATATATCGAGGTTGTTATCAGGATAATTGTCTGCACCAAAAGTAATGTGTCAGCACAAATAACCGACCTGTTTCTATACTCACATTTAATACACTTAAAAAATACGTAAAGACAGATCAATGATTCTGGTTAATATGTTAGTCTGCCGCGAAATCGTTCATGAGATAAAAAAGGAGAACCTGTGAACTCTAAAATGAAGACAATAGTCCCTGCTGTTTTGTTCGCTGCCTTCACCAGCACCTCTGCGTGGGCGGCATCCGCTGAGACTAACCCGCAACCACTGGAAAAAATCGCCCCTTATCCGCAGGCGGAAAAAGGGATGAAGCGCCAGGTTATTCAGCTACCCCATCAGGAAGATGAATCTACTCTGAAAGTGGAACTGATGATCGGCCAGACGCTGGAAGTCGACTGCAACCAACATCGTCTGGGCGGCGAACTGGAAAGCAAAACGCTGGAAGGATGGGGCTATGACTACTATGTCTTTGACAAAGTCACCTCCCCAGTATCAACCATGATGGCCTGCCCGGACGGCAAAAAAGAGCAGAAGTTTGTAACCGCGTATCTGGGTGATGACGGCATGCTGCGTTACAACAGCAAGTTGCCGATCGTGGTATATACCCCGGCAAATGTCGATGTGAAATTCCGCATCTGGAAAGCGGAAGACAACGTGCAGAACGCGGTAACGCGTTAAGTCTCTGATGATGCCGGATGGCGGCGTACCGCCTTATCCGGCCTACAGAAACGTGATGTAGGACGGATAAGTGCAGCGCCATCCGGCAATGCGCTTACAGTGCGATATCGGCGACTTCTTTACGCGCGGGTTGAGCCTGAGGCTTGGGCTGTGCTTTCGGCGGAGTATCTACCGTTTGCGGCTTGTCATATTTCAGCCCCAACACGTCACTGGTGTATTGCAGTTCCTGTTGCGTCGCCTCAACGTTGCCGTTCAGTTTTGTACCGTAAGACGGAATAATCGTTTTCAGCTTCGCCTGCCATTGTGGCGTGTTCACTTTATCTTTGAAAACCGTTTCCATCAGGTGAAGCATGATCGGTGCTGCAGTGGATGCGCCCGGTGACGCGCCCAGCAGTGCGGCAACGGTCCCCTCTTTGTCACTCACCACTTCTGTCCCGAGACGCAGTACGCCCCCTTTATCTTCATCACGCTTGATGATCTGGACGCGCTGGCCCGCCTGCCACAAACGCCAGTCCGCTTTCTTCGCCTGCGGATAGTACTCTTTCAGCGCGTCGAAGCGGTCGTCATCACTCAGCATCACCTGGCTAATCAGGTATTTCACCAGATCGAAGTTATCCATCCCGACGTTGACCATCGGCATGAAGTTGGAAGGCGTGGTTGAACTCAGCAGATCCCACAGCGAACCATTTTTCAGGAATTTGGTGGAGAAGGTAGCGAACGGCCCAAACAGCACGACGCGTTTGCCGTCCAGAATGCGGGTATCGATATGCGGAACCGACATCGGCGGTGCGCCTACGGAAGCCTGACCGTACACTTTCGCCAGATGGCGATTCACCACGTCCGGGTTTTCTGCGACCAGGAACTGACCGCCGACCGGGAAGCCCGCATACTCTTTGGCTTCCGGAATACCGGTTTCCTGCAACAGTTTTAGCGCTGCGCCACCGGCGCCGATAAAGACGAATTTGGCTTTGATTGTATGTTCCGCTTCGCCGTTTTTCAGATCGGCGACGGTCACCGTCCAGGTATTATCGTCGTTACGTTGAAAACCACGAACTTCAGTGCTCAACTCCAGCGCAAAGTTAGGCTTTTTCTGCAACGAAGCAATCAGCTGGCGCGTAATTTCGCCGTAGTTCACGTCCGTTCCCATTTCGGTACGCGTAGCGGCGACTTTCTGTTTCGGATCGCGCCCTTCCATCACCAGCGGTGCCCACTCTTTGATTTGCGCGTGATCTTCGGAGTAGCGCATGCCACGGAACAGCGTGCTTTGTTGCAGGGCCGCATAGCGGGCACGCAGGAAGTTGACGTTCTCATCACCCCACACGAAGCTCATGTGCGGGACGGTGGTGATAAAGGTGTGCGGATCGTGCATCACGCCGCTGTTAACCTGATGCGCCCAGAACTGGCGGGAAATCTGGAAAGCTTCGTTAATTTCGACTGCCTTTTCGGTACTGATGCTCCCGTCGGCTTTCTTTGGCGTGTAGTTCAGTTCCATCAGCGCGGAGTGCCCGGTACCGGCGTTGTTCCAGCCGTTTGAACTCTCTTGCGCGACACCGTCCAGGCGCTCCACCATGGTCATCGACCAGTCGGGTTCCAGTTCCTGTAGATACGTTCCCAATGTGGCGCTCATGATGCCGCCGCCGATCAACAGTACGTCCGTCTCCTGCTCTTCCGTCGCTTTCGCTTTTGCCGCCATCGAGACGGCATTTAGCCCTACGGCCATCGAGAAGAGCATGGCAGTCACTTTTTTCATATGGTTAATGCCTTACTTTTAGTATCGTTTTTTTGCTTTTTGCAGGTGAAAATCGAGCGGCACCAACGTTAACACTTCAGTAATAATATTTAAATATTGTTTATAAATTATATTAAGATTTTAAAAACGTTAAAAATACGTTGAATCTTTATAGGGTTATTCGCAATATTTTCTGGAAACAGACGCTCCAGAAAGGTACTATGCGGCGCTTTGTTATTCACCGCACGGACGCCTGTCGGTCTGTTGTTATCAGGCCTTTTCCGACCTGAGAGTAAATATGTCTGTAACCCCTTCGTCTCCTGCTCTGGCAGCGGAACACACGGTCAGTGGCGTTCTTCGCGCCCCACGTTTGCTGGTACGTGAAACGCTGGCAGGGGTGATCACCGCGCTGGCGCTGATCCCGGAAGTGATTTCCTTTTCGGTGATTGCCGGTGTTGACCCGAAAGTCAGTCTGATCGCCTCGGTGGTTCTTTGTCTGGCAATGTCTTTCATGGGCGGTCGTCCGGCGATGGTCACAGCGGCTGCCGGTTCCGTTGCGCTGGTGATTGGCCCGATGGTGCACCAGCATGGCGTACAGTACATTCTGCCGGCGGTCGTGTTAGCCGGATTTATCCAGATTCTGTTTGGCGTTACCGGGATGGCGCGCCTGATGCGCTTTATTCCCACCGCCGTCATGACCGGGTTTGTGAACGCCCTCGGTATTCTGATTTTCTTCGCCCAGGTCCCCCATTTCTGGAGCAGAAGTCCATTCATCTGGGGACTGTTTGCCTTAACGCTGCTGATCGTGCTGTGGGTACCGCGGGTGATTAAAAGCATTCCTGCACCGCTGATTGCCATTGTTTTATTGACGCTGTTTACCGCAACCAGCGGGCAATTGCTGCCGACCGTCGGCGATGAAGGCGCAATGAGCGGCGGACTACCGGGACTGACGCAGCTGTTGGTGCCGCTGAATCTGCAAACGCTGACAATTATCTGGCCCTGCGCGCTGAGTATCGCCTTCGTGGGCCTGATGGAGTCGCTGCTGACGGCGAAACTGGTTGATGACCTGACAGTCACGCCGTCGAACAAAAACCGTGAAAGCGCGGGTCTGGGATTGGCCAACATTGTGGCGGGCTTTTACGGCGGCATTGCCGGCTGCGCGATGATCGGACAAACCATCGTGAATGTGGAGATGGGGAAAGGCCGCAGCCGCGTGTCGACGATCGCCGCCGGGCTGGTTTTACTGCTACTGGTCACCGCACTGAGCGACGTGATGGCGAAAATCCCGATGTCGGTTCTGGCCGGGATCATGGTGATTGTGGCAGTGAAAACGTTCAGTTGGCACAGCATCCAGCCTACCACCCTGGCGACACTGCCCGTGGTGGAAACGCTGGTGATGGTCATTACCGTTGGCGCAACGGTCTCCACCGGCAACCTGGCGATTGGCGTGGTTGCCGGAGTGGTGGCGATGGGATTACTGCCCCGCGTCGTGAAGCGTAAACGACGCGCTACATCAGAAACAGCGTCGCCAGCCCAAGAAAAATAAAGAATCCGCCGGTGTCGGTAATCGCGGTGATCATCACGCTTGAGCCGACCGCCGGGTCGCGCCCAAGCTTCACCATTGTCATCGGGATGATCACTCCCATCAGCGCCGCCATTAGCAGATTCAGCATCATTGCCAGGGTCATCACCCCGCCGAGCGCCATGTCGTCGTACAGCCACCAGGTGATCCCGCCCATAATCCCGCCCCAGACGAGGCCATTGACCAGCGCCACCCCCATCTCGCGCAGAATAAGAAACGTCAGGTTGCCCGGCTGGATGTTTTGTAACGCCAGCGCCCGAACAATCATGGTGATGGTCTGGTTGCCGGTATTCCCGCCGATCCCGGCGACAATGGGCATCAGCGACGCTAACGCCACCAGCTGTGAAATGGTGTGCTCAAAGCCATCAATCACGCGAGAAGCGATGAACGCAGTACACAGGTTGATAGCGAGCCACGCCCAGCGCGTTTTCACCGCTTTGGGAACGGGGGCAAAAACGTCCTCTTCGGCGCTCAACCCGCCCATCCGACGCAGATCGGTGTCCGTCTCTTCGTACACCACGTCAACGATCTCGTCGATCGTCAAACGTCCCATCAGTTTACCGGAAGGATCAACCACCGCCGCACTGACCAGGTTGTCACGTTCGAAGGTACGCGCCGCGTTTTCCGTTTTATCTTCCGGGGCGAAGGTCAGCGGATCGTCATCCATCACTTCGCTGACTTTGCTGTGCACGTCGTTGAGCAGAATACAAGTCAGGGTTAGCTCGCCGACCAGCGTTTTGTCGCGGCGGGTGACGAACAGTTTATCGGTGTTTTCCGGCATCTTGCCCAGACGACGCAGATAGCGCTGCACCACTTCCAGCGTCACGTCCGGTCGCACGGTAATAACCTCGAACTCCATGATCGCGCCGACGCGATTCTTTTCGTAATGCATAACCTGACGCACGCGGGCCCGTTCTTCGGGCGGCAGCGTCGCCAGCAACCGGCCCGTGAGATTACGCGGCAAGTGCTGAACCAGGTAAATCTGTTCGTCGATGTCGAGATATTGCAGCGCCTCGAGCAGCTCGCGGTCGGTCATTTCGTCGATCAGATCGTCCCAGACGTTTTCCGAGGCTTCAAGCAGGACGTAACCGCGCTTTTCGTTTTCGATCAGCCGCCAGAGGGCGTGACGTTCTTCCGACGGTAGGGCTTCAAGGGTATCCGCCAGGTCAGGTGGTGGAAGATGGTCAACCAGCGCGCCTACCTCAGCAATATCGTCGGATAGCGTTCCGACATCATATTGCTCAGCCAGGGTGAGCTTGCCTAACAGGGTGGAAACAATGGCTTTATCGGTGGTGAGCAGCCAGATCAGCCGCGCACGCTCTTCATCGCGCAGCCTTGCGCTGTTTTGGTGTTTTGCGAACATTAATCATAAATCCATGATATGAGATGCCATTAAGCATGGCGCGAGGTTATGTAAATAACAATAAACGGGGGCGTCAGATGGATAAAAAAACAACCGTTGCCCCGAAAAGCCTTGCGCCATCGGGACAACGGCCAGATGAATCAGGCCGTGCGCGCGACCGCATCGCGTGACGCGGCATCACGCTCATCGCCTACCAGTTCACTCAGTTGTCCGTTACGCATTTCCAGCAAACGATCGGCGTGAATAAAATAGTGATCGTCGTGACTGATGGCGAAAATGGTTTTCCCCATCTCCTGCATCAGCGGCAACAAGACCTGGTAAAACTCGCGGCGAAAGTGCGGATCCTGATCGGCCGCCCACTCATCGAGCAGGATAATGTCGCGATCTTCCGCCAGCGCCAGCAGCAGCGCCACACGCTTTTTCTGCCCTTTCGACAGTTTCAGATTCAGGATCCGGCCATCGCTCAGTTCCAGTTTATGCGCCATTTTCAGGTGCCCCAGCCACTTCTTAACCAGTGCCGGATCGGCCGGTTTGCCTTCCGGTCCCAGCAGCCGGTCAAACAGCCAGACGTCGGTAAACACCGCTGAAAAGAGCTTGCGATAATCTTCCGGCTTTTCGGCGCTGACAGGCTTACCGTCCAGCAGGATCTCCCCGGATTGCGGCTGGTACAGCCCCGTCAGCAGCATCGCCAGCGTCGATTTACCACTGCCGTTGCCGCCGATTAAGAACAGCAACTCACCGCGGTTAATCGTCAGATTCACCGGCCCCACGGAGAACGCGTTGTCCTGATAGTGGAACATGACGTTACGCAGTTCGAGGGTTTTCCATCCCGGGAACGCCTGCGGGCGCGGGAATTGTGCTTTAAACGGCGCCAGCGCGAATTTGTTCAGCTTGTTGAAAGCAACCTGCGCCGTCAGCAGCGTAGGGAGTGCTCCCACCGCCGACAGCAGCGGCGTACGCAGGAACAGTAGCGTTAACGAGTAGGTCGCCGCGACGTTGGTATCCGCCCAGCCGAGACTGTTTGCCATCCAGAACACCAGGCCAATCGCGCCGAGCATCATGATGTTCGACCAGTTTACGGCGCTGAGGTGGAAGGTATCGGCGCGAATAATGTGGTGACGATACGCTTTGGCATCCGGAATATAGAGGTTGTTGAAGATATGCTCCGCCCGCTCGCGGTTGAGCGTCAGCTCTTTGCGCCCTTCCAGCACCGTCTGATAGTCGTTATACAGCTTATCTTCGGTTTCGCGCAGCGTCGCCATGTGCCGGTAAACCCGCGACACCAGCATAAAACCGCCCCAGATAGTGATCACCATCCAGATAGCGGTCACCAACAGCATTTTGGTCGACAGCATCGCCAGATACGCCGCCGAACCGACGGTCAGAATAATCCCCTGCACCAGTTCAGGCAGACGAACAAAAGCAATGGTGATATTGCGCACGTCGCTGGTCAATCCGGCCAGCAGTGAAGCGCTGCCCAGTTGCTCAATACGTTCCACGTGCGTATCAAGGATACGCTTGATGAATTCACCGCGCAGACGGAAGACAAAGTGGTGTCCCAGCGTGGTGAGCGCCAGTTGTGAGCCCAGCGTTACCACCATCAGCAGCAACAGTAACCCCAGAAATTCCGGTAAAACCAGCAGAGAGGGATCAGCACTCTCAATAAGACGCTGATTGATAAACGCGATAAGGCCAATCCCCAGCGCCGCGCTGACGAGGCTGAGCGCCATCACGCTAATAAATGGCCAGCGATACTGCCGCCAGACAAGAAGAAGTAGTTCCATTCATACAACCCGGACAAGGAATAACAGCCCGCAGTTTAAACATCTCAACGCGTTCAGCAATAATAATTCTTATTTTTATTCTTTTTTACCTGCCTGGCGAAAAGTCAGATTATAACGACAGTCGGCGGTTGCCGGATGAAACCCAGCCTTCAGCGGCTGAATTCCGTGGTAAAACAGGCGCGATTCGCCGCCCCAGACCACCACATCGCCGTGTTCCAGCAGAACGCGCGTCAGAGGATCGCTACGTTTCAGGCCGCCAAACTGAAAGACAGCCGGCAACCCCAGTGAAACAGAAACAATCGGCGCACGCAGATCCGGTTCGTCTTTATCCTGATGCAACGAAAGCTTGGCACCAGGTACATAGCGGTTGATCAGGCAGGCGTCCGGCTGATAATCCGCATAGCCCGCCGCCGTTGCCGCCTGCTGGCTCAGACGCAGGAAGGACGGCGGAAAGTCAGGCCAGGCATACCCCGTCAGCGGATCGACTGGCGAATAGAGGTAGCCGTGGCTGTCGGTCGTCCAGCCCAGCCGTCCACAGTTGGTCATCGCCACCGACATGGTGTAACCGCCAGGGGTGATCATCTGGCGAAACGGCGACCGGTGGGCGACCGCCTCAATCTCCTGAACCAGTTGAGCCGCTGTGCTGAAGGCAAAGCGGCGCAAAATGACAGCGCCGGGTGCCAGCGGTTCCTGCCAGGGCTGCGAATCGGCAAACAGATCAAGCATTATGACCCCTCATCTGCTGATTCACGCCGCAAAATCTGCGCCTTGCGCGACACGCCCCAGCGATAGCCGGAAAGCGAACCGTCGCCCCGCACAACGCGGTGACAGGGAATGACGATCGCCAGTTTATTCGCGCCACAGGCACTGGCGACAGCGCGAACCGCTTTCGGCTTGCCGATGGCTTTTGCCAGTTGCTGATAGCTGACGGTTTCACCATACGGAATCGTCCGCAGCGCCTGCCAGACCTGCTGTTGAAACGCGGTGCCCTGAATATCCAGCGGCAACGACAGCGCGACATCACGCC
Source organism: Citrobacter sp. (assembly GCA_019415335.1). Next base: position 164,919 of record DXKH01000056.1, read on the forward strand.
CGTCAATGCTGGTGATAACGTGATCAATGCGTTGCTGGAATGCGGTATCGGCGGGTTGAGCCTGAGCGGTCGGGAACAACGTCTGCAGTTCTGCCATCAGCGCCGCATCGTCATCCCCTAACAAAATGGCACAAATCCCCCGTACGCTTTCTGCCACCAGACAGCGTCCGAGCGAGCAATCCGCCAGCGCATAGCGCACCGCCAGCTTGTCACCGCCGCGACGGAACTGCTTCGCCGTCATCCCAAGCGTCGCATCGGCGTTACGATAGTAGCTGCTGCTGTCCGGGAATCCGGCATTCAGAATCGCCTGCGTCACGCTTTCGCCGTGGCTCAGGGCGTCGCGCAGGCGGCGGGCGCGATACGCCTGCTGCCACGCTTTTGGCGTCATCCCGGTCGTGGCTTTGAACACGCGATGCAAATGGTACGGACTCATCGCCACCTGTTCAGCCAGCGCATCGAGCGTGATGGGGCTCTCTTGCTCCAGAAGCTGACAGGCAAGCGTAATTTTATCCAGCCGGTGCTGCCGGGCGTTGGCTTTATCCGGCTGACAGCGTTTACACGGGCGAAATCCGGCCATTAACGCGGCCTGCGCGTCGGGAAAGAAGCGGACATTTTTACGCAGCGCATGTTTTGCCGTACAGGAAGGTCGGCAAAAGATCCCCGTCGTCTGCACCGCAAAAACAAACTGTCCGTCGGCGTCAGGATTGCGTTCTAACACCGACTGCCAGCGCTGATCGTCATTTAGGCATAGAGAATTTTTCATACTGGACTCCTTCGTTAAGCATAGTGCCTGCTTAGCGGCAGTGTGTCCGAAACCCATCACACGAAAACCTGCAATCTTGCTTTTTAATTTTGTTCGCGGATGAGGAAACTTTCAAACTGCGGAGACATCCAGGTTTTGAATCCCTCCCCCTCTTTGATGATCATGTACACCGCCAGCCCTTCCTGGCGTACGACCTCTTTGGCTTTCTCCGTGCCGAGCACCATCAGTCCGGTATCCCAGCCATCCGCTTCCAGCGCCGTTGGCGCAATCACCGTCACCGACACCAGATTGTGCTCAATGGGACGCCCCGTCTGCGGATCGATAACATGAGTAAGGCGTTTGCCGTTCAGCTCATAATAGTTGCGATAGCTGCCGGAGGTACTGATGCCGTGCCCGTTAATATCCACCACCGCCTGGACCGCATTTTCACGGTCGGTGGGTTTCTGGATCGCCACCCGCCACGGATGCCCTTCGGCATTCATCCCGCGACTGTTAAGCGCCCCACCGACAGAGACCAGATAGCGGGCAATACCTTCGCGCTCCATCAACTGTGCCAGGTGATCGGCGGCATAGCCTTCACCGACGGTGGAAAGATCAACAAACAAATCCGGCAGATCTTTTTGCAGATACTGCTGTTTCGCCTGGTTGATCACCGTCAGGTGCTGCAAGCCGCTGTTGGCTTTTGCCGCATCAATTTGCGCCTGCGTCGGGATCTGGACCGGCTGCTTGTCGGGCCCAAATCCCCACAAATTCACCAACGGCCCGACGGTGATGTCCATCGCGCCCTGCGTTTTTTGTCCAATACGCAGCGCTGAGGTAACAATGTCCGCCATGGCCTCGTTGACAGGCCAGGGAGAAAGACTTTTCGACTGGTTGAAACGCATCAGCGCCGAATCATTTTTATAAGTGGAAAGCAGTTGGTCGTCGGCATCCAGTTGCGTCTGAATTTTCGTTTGTAGCGCCGCTGCTGATTTGGCATCAACCCCGACCACGCTCACGCGCCAGAAGGTGCCCATCGTTTTCCCTTCCAGCACAACCGGGGCCGGGACCGGCGTTTGCGCCGGGACCGGCGTTTGCGCCGCGTCCGGCGCGCTATCGCATCCGGTAAAAAAGATCGTCGCAGCCAGTAAGGCCACACGAGCAACGTTCATTTCCATACGTGATTGTCCTCCTGCGAAAGAGGCGCAAGAGTACACCAAAACTGGCGGTTGTACGCCGGAAATCCACACAAAAAAAGGCCCCGCAGGGCCTTTTATCGACATTAAGCAAACTTAGAACTGGTAAACCAGACCCAGTGCAACGATGTCGTCAGTGCTGATACCGGCATCACGAGTGAAGCTGTTGTCATCCAGCAGGTTGATTTTGTAATCAACGTAGGTGGACATATTTTTGTTGAAGTAGTAGGTTGCGCCAACATCAACATATTTCAGCAGATCTTCATCGTCGTAGTTACGACCGTTGAGAGTCCCCAGGTTTTTACCTTTGGACTGCAGGTAAGCAACGGACGGACGCAGACCGAAGTCGAACTGGTACTGAGCAACCACTTCGAAGTTCTGCGCTTTGTTTGCCCAACCTTCGCCACCTACGCGCGTTGCGTTATAGGTCTGGGTGTACTGTGCTGCCAGGTACAGGTTGTTAGCGTCGTATTTCAGGCCGCCGGTGTAGGTTTCAGCGCGATCGCCGTTACCAAGGTAGATCGCTCTGTTCTGCTCATCAGTACGTTTGGAGCTGCTCACTGCCGCACCCAGACCGAAGCCTTCGCCGATGTCATAGGTTACAGAACCGCCAACACCGTCACCGTTCTGACGCAGCGCTTCACGACCGTTGTTAGTCACGCCGGTGTAAGCGATGCCATCAGCACCTTCACCAGACGGGCTACCGTTTTTACCCTGATACTGCAGGGCAAAGTTCAGGCCATCAACCAGACCGAAGAAATCAGCGTTACGGTAAGTCGCGAAGCCGTTACCACGCTGCTGCATGAAGTTGTCAGAACCGTAGGTATCCCCACCGAATTCTGGCAGGACGTCGGTCCAGGACGTGACGTCATATACAACGCCGTAGTTACGACCGTAGTCGAAAGAACCCGCATCGCCGAATTTCAGACCTGCGAATGCGACACGAGTCCAGGAGTTGTTTTCGGATTCAGGCGCGTTACCCTGGATCTGATACTCCCACTGGCCGTAACCGGTGATCTGATCGTTAACCTGAGTTTCGCCTTTGAAGCCGATACGCATATAGGTCTGATCACCATCAGCGCTCTTGTCATCGGAGAAATAATGCAGACCGTCGACTTTACCGAACAGGTCTAATTTGTTGCCGTCTTTGTTGTAAATTTCAGCCGCATTTGCTGCGCCTGCTACCAGCAGTGCTGGTACCAGGAGGGACAGTACTTTAACTTTCATGTTATTAACCCTCTGTTATATGCCTTTATTTGCTTTTTTATGCCACTGCATACTGATTAACCCTCATTAACCAGTCGGCAAGTTCATTCTCCTCAAAATTGCAGAATAATCCAACACGAATATGATACTAAAACTTTTAAGATGTTTCATTTGTCCATATAGGTGTTTCAAAATGTAAATACAAGGGAACTTTTTCTTTGCTACAAAAAGACAAAAAATAAGCACAATCACTCAAGAAATATAGAAATCACTTTAAAAACAAAGCGTTATGAAAATAAATTTCATAGCACTGAATGACAAAACAAAACCGTCGCGCATCATTAAAATAACTCTCGCTATCATCATTAACTTTATTTATTACCGTCATTCATTTCTGAATGTCTGTTTACCCCTATTTCAACCGGATGCGATGCGTTCGGTTTTTTTTTACCCTTCTTTACACTTGTTTTCACTTTATGTGCTACCGCACAAAAATAATAACAACTATTAACTATTTATCTTCATTCAGTCACTGAGTGATATCAGAAACCGATTTCTTGTTATTTCGTGCTATTTCGTCCCACTGGACGGGAAATATTTGTACGCCTCTGGTGGGCCTGTACACTTTCACGCCATTTAACTGATGAATTCTTTTTGGCAAAAAATGCAGAACATCAATGGGTAGGAGTGTGGAAATTCACACCGTAGCCTTTATACTGCCCTTTCACCTTCGGCGTTGTTTTACAGGTCATAACCACGAATGAGTCAGTCTGATACAACGGCTACGTCCCGATTTTCCCTCCTGCCGGGAAGCATTACCCGTTTCTTTTTATTGCTGATCATTGTGTTGCTGGTGACGATGGGCGTGATGGTGCAAAGCGCGGTTAACGCCTGGTTGAAAGATAAGAGCTATCAAATCGTCGATATCACGCATGCAATCCATAAACGTATCGATACCTGGCGTTACGCGACCTGGCAAATCTATGACAACATCGCCGCGACCACCAATCCGTCAAGCAGCGAAGGATTACAGGAAACACGCCTGAAACAGGACGTTTACTATCTCGAAAAACCACGGCGTAAAACGGAAGCGCTGATCTTTGGCTCGCATGACAGTTCAACGCTGGAAATGACACAGCGTATCTCGACCTACCTCGACACCCTGTGGGGTGCCGAAACGGTGCCGTGGTCGATGTATTATCTCAACGGGCAGGACAACAGTCTGACCCTCATCTCGACGCTGCCGTTGAAAGATCTTTCTTCGGGATTTAAAGAGTCGACCATTGGCAGCATTGTCGATTCACGCCGGGCAGAAATGCTTCAGCAGGCCAATGCGCTGGACGAACGGGAAAGCTTTTCATCACTGCGTCGTCTGGCATGGCAAAATGGCCACTACTTTACCCTGCGAACCACCTTTAACCAGCCGGGACATTTGGCAACCGTGGTTGCATTTGATCTGCCCATCAATGACTTAATTCCCCCCGGCATGCCGCTGGACAGCTTCCGCCTTGAGCCTGACACCACGCCTGTCAGTACGCGCAATGCAGATAAAGAATCACCCGACAGCGTGAGCATCAGCTTTAACAGTTCGAAAATTGAAATCTCGTCGGCGCTAAACTCGACGGGAATGCGACTGGTCTGGCAGGTGCCGTTTGGTACCCTGCTGCTTGATACGCTGCAAAACATTCTGTTGCCGCTGTTGCTGAATATCGGCCTGCTGGCCCTCGCACTGTTTGGCTATACCACCTTCCGTAACCTGCCAGGACGCACAACGGAAGTCGCGCCGAATACCGCCGCCAATAATGAGTTACGAATTCTGCGTGCGATTAACGAAGAGATTGTCTCCCTGCTGCCGCTGGGTCTGCTGGTGCATGATCAGGAAGCGAACCGCACGGTGATGAGCAATAAAATTGCCGACCATCTGTTGCCGCATCTGAATCTGCAAAACATCACCAGCATGGCGGAACAGCATCAGGGCGTGATCCAGGCAACCGTCAATAACGAACTGTATGAGATACGCCTGTTCCGCAGCCAAGTCGCTCCACGCACCCAGATCTTTATTATCCGCGACCAGGATCGTGAAGTACTGGTGAACAAAAAGCTCAAACAGGCACAGCGGTTATACGAAAAAAATCAGCAGGGCCGCGTCGCCTTTATGCAAAACATCAGCGAGGCGTTAAAAGAGCCGGTCAAAACGCTGGCAGCAGAGGTTGCCCAGTTGCAAACACCTGATGCCCAGCAACTGGCGAATCATGCCGACGTACTGGTCCGTATGATTGATGAAATTCAACTGGCCAACATGCTGGAAAACGACGCCTGGAAGAGTGAGCCAACCCTCTTCTCGGTTCAGGCGTTGATTGACGAAGTCGTACCGGAAGTGCTGCCGGCCATGAAGCGCAAAGGGCTCCAGTTGCTCATCAACAATCATCTGAAGGCAAACGACGAGCGGCATGGCGATCGCGATGCACTGCGACGCATCTTACTGCTGTTAATGCAGTACGCGGTGACAACCACCCAGATTGGTAAAATTACGCTTGAGGTCGATCAGGATGAGTCGGTTGCCGAGCGCCTGACGTTCCGCATTCTGGATACCGGCGAAGGCGTGACGTTAAGCGAAATCGACAACCTGCATTTCCCGTTCATCAGTGAGACGCAGAAAGATCGTTACGGCAAAGCCAATCCACTGGCCTTCTGGTTAAGCGATCAGCTGGCGCGTAAACTTGGCGGACATTTGAGCATAAAAGCGCGAGATACGCTGGGTACACGCTATACCGTCCATGTTAAAATGACGCCGCTCGACCAGCATAGAGAAGACGAAGAGCGTCTGCTGGATGATGTCAGCGTGATGATCGACGTGACCTCTAATGAGGTGCGTAACATCGTGCTTCGTCAGTTGGAAAACTGGGGAGCGACCTGCATCACCCCGGATGAGAGACTCATAAGTCAAGAATATGATCTCTTTTTGACTGATAATCCGTCTAATCTTACTGCCTCCGGCTTGCTTTTAAGCGATGATGAGTCAGGCGTGCGGAAAATTGGCCCTGGCCAGCTTCGCGTCAACTTTAATATGAGCAACGCTATGCAGGAAGCTGTACTACAACTAATTGAAGAGCAACTGGCGCAGGAAGCGATCCCGGAATCCCCTCTGGGAGGTGATGAAAACGCCGAACTTCATGCCAGCGGTTATTACGCACTATTTGTAGACACAGTACCGGATGATGTTAAGAGGTTGTATACTGAGGCAGCAATCAGCGATTTTGCTGCGCTAGCCCAAACGGCTCACCGCCTGAAAGGCGTGTTTGCCATGCTAAATCTGGTACCCGGCAAGCAGTTATGTGAAACGCTGGAACATCTGATTCGTGAGAAAGATGCTCCAGGAATAGAAAAATACATCAGCGACATTGACGCCTACGTCAAGAGCTTGCTGTAGCAAGGTAGCCTTTACATGAACAATATGAACGTAATTATTGCCGATGACCATCCGATTGTACTGTTCGGTATTCGCAAATCACTTGAGCAAATCGAGTGGGTGAATGTTGTTGGCGAATTTGAAGACTCCACAGCACTGATCAACAACCTGCCAAAATTAGATGCACACGTGTTGATTACCGATCTCTCCATGCCAGGCGACAAGTACGGCGATGGGATCACGCTGATCAAATATATCAAGCGTCATTTCCCGAGCCTGTCGATCATTGTTCTGACCATGAACAATAACCCGGCAATCCTGAGCGCGGTGCTTGATCTCGATATCGAAGGGATTGTCCTGAAACAGGGCGCGCCAACAGACCTGCCGAAAGCGCTCGCAGCGCTGCAAAAAGGCAAAAAGTTCACCCCGGAAAGCGTCTCTCGCCTGCTGGAAAAAATCAGTGCGGGTGGTTATGGCGACAAGCGTCTCTCTCCGAAAGAGAGTGAAGTCCTGCGTCTGTTTGCCGAAGGTTTCCTGGTCACTGAAATCGCCAAGAAACTGAACCGCAGTATCAAAACCATCAGTAGCCAGAAGAAATCAGCGATGATGAAACTGGGTGTTGAGAACGATATCGCACTGCTGAACTATCTCTCTTCCGTGACCCTGAGCCCGGCAGATAAAGACTAATTCCTCTTTCAGCTGAAAAATGCCTGATGGCGCTCCGCTTATCAGGCCTACTTACGGAAAACGACCCCGTTTTGTAGGCCGGATAAGGCAAAGCCGCCATCCGGCATTTTTAACCTCGCGTTTTCCTGACCCGTTCCGCATACACCGCCAGCGTCTGCCTGATAACGTCCAGCGTGACCGGCTTCGACAGACAACTGTCCATCCCCGACTCCAGGCAGCGCTGCTTCTCTTCGGCTAAGGCGTTGGCCGTCACCCCAACTACCGGTAGCGTCAGACCCAACTGACGAATGCGCTGCGTCAGACGATAACCGTCCATATTCGGCATGTTGACGTCGCTCAGCACGATATCGATGTGGTTTTTGCTCAGCACGTTCAGAGCATCCACGCCATCATTGGCAGTCTTGCACTGATATCCCAGCGATCCCAGTTGATCGGCCAGCAGGCGGCGGTTAATCGGATGATCGTCAACCACCAGGATCATCATGTCATCATTGGTGGCCGCCGCTTTTTCCGGGGCCGGTAACGCGGAGGAAAGCGCTTCATCATCCAGCTCAATCCGGTAGATCCGGGCCAGCAGCGCCGGCAGTTCATGCGGCGACGCCACGCTGTGCACCCATTCGCCCGGCACCCTTTCCAGCGGAATGCCAATATGACGACGACAGAAAATCACCGCCGCACGTCCCTTCCACGGCTGTTCCAGTGCATCGTCGGTGATCAACACGTCGTCACTCGCCGGTGTCTGACCTTCATAACGCATCACCTCGACACCGTTACGCATCAGGCTGTTTTCCACGAACTGGCACAGAGAAGCATTACGCACCGCCAGCCAGCAGCGTGTACTGGCGAGTCCATCAAGCCCTTTTTTCGCCGGATATTGCGCGCCATACAGCGGAATACGCACCGTAAACTGGCTGCCCATCCCCGGTTCGGAATCGACCGAGATGTCGCCGTCCATCATGCTGATCAGCTTTTCGCAAATCGCCAGTCCCAGCCCCGTCCCCTGGAAATTGCGCTGCACGCCCGTACCGACCTGGAAGAACGGGTCGAACAAGCGCACCACCTCTTTCGCCGGGATCCCGACGCCGGTATCCCGCACCCGAATACTGAGGTAATCATCGTCGCGGCTGACATGCAGGACGATGCAGCCCATGTCGGTGAATTTAATCGCATTGCTCAGCAAGTTAGAAATGACCTGCTGCAAGCGCATTGGATCGCCATTGAGCGCAACAGGCACATTCGGTTCGATAAAGCAGTACAGCCCGATCTGCTTGCGCACCACCAGCGGCAGATAGTTCGCCGTAATATGGCTCATCACCTCACGCGGTGAGAATTCACGCGGCTCAATTTTCAACTGCTCCGATTCAATTTTCGAGAAGTCGAGGATGTCGCTGATGATTTTCAGCAGCAGACTGGAGGAGTTATTCATCGCCGTCACCAGGCGATCGACCCCTTTTGGCAACTCTTTGGTTTGCAACAGATCGAGGTTACCGATGATGCCATACAGCGGGGTGCGCAGCTCATGGCTGACGGTCGCCAGGAACATCGATTTCGACTGACTCGCCTGCTCAGCCGCCTGCGCCATCTCCTGCAACGACTCCTCCATTTTGACGCGGGCGGAGACATCCACCAGCACGCAGATCGCCACGTTTTCATTGCGATAGCGAGAATGGACGAAGCTAATCTGCAAATTGGTGTTATTACTGGTCAGCACATCGACAAAGTTCACCTGCTGTCCGCAGATGATTTGCGTCAACCGCTGTCGGTCCTCATGGGTGAGCATGTTCAGATAGGTGTGCGCCAGCTCGTTACTGAGGATGTTAATACCGTCAACGGTGCGCAGAATACAGATCCCGACCGGCGCGGACGCGACAATCTTACGGTTAAACTGCTCATGCTCTTCCAGACGCTGGGCGTCGCTTTCCGCCGGAATAAAAATCCGTCGTTCGTACATCCGCGCGAGGGTAAACAGCGCCGCGCCCACCAACACGTTCAGCAGAATGGCATTCAGAATCAGCATCCGGATCCGTTCCAGCACCAAATCGACCGGTACAGAATAGACAATGCTCAGCGAGGACGGCGGCAGGTTTTTCTTCAGCACCAGTTCACGAAAGCCTGGCGTATAGCCAAACCAGGAACGTTCCTGCATCCAGCGGGGTTCTGCCTTGATGTTACCTTCCGGCCCGGTCAGCGAAATCAGCGCATGTCCATTTTCATCGAGAATGGTCACACCCATCGGCAGGCTACCCGGCGTAAAGAAGTTCTCCATCCGAATGGACTGTTCCACGCCCAACAGCGCCTGCAGGCGGTTTGCCAGATAGACCGGCGTTAGCGCATAAAAATAGCCGATCCCCGGACGCGGCCCCTGCGCCACCCAATAAAGATTGTTTCCGGATTCATCCTTCGGCGCATTGCGGTATTTCATAATCCGTTCGTGCAGCGTTTTCAGCGCGTTATCACGCTCGACGGGCATATCGCGCAGGCCGAAATTCGCCATGCAGAGATTATCGCTGCCAATGAGAAAAACACGATTCAGATCGTATGCAGCGGAAAAGTTGTCACGCCAGTAGCGCATAAACCACGCCAGCGACTCCAGCGATCCGCGCCAGGCATTGCCCATCGCCGCACAGTCGGAATCGGCAAACAGCGGCTGGAAGGTCGGCACCTCGGTTTTATCGTCACGCGCCCGCGAAGACAGCACGCCGTTTTCCGCCGTCAGACGATTCTCTGCGATGTACTTGAGTTCTTTCATCACATCCGACGTGCGTTGAATATAGCGCTGGGCCTGATCGGAACTGAGATTAAACTCCTGGCGGATCTCCGACTCCCGCTGATGCAGGGCGTTCACGATGTAGAACACCGAGGCAAAGGCAATGAGCAGCCAAATCAATAGCGCCAACGCTCTGAACAGGTAGCGCGAGATTTTCAGTGTCGTGCGAAAGGATGCAAGGTATTTCAAAAGGGCGAAGCTCCGCCTCAGGCGATAAATGGAGTGTGGTTAAGGTAGCGGTAAATGCACGGTGTCGCAATGCCCGCACCTCTGTTTGCGGGAATATGATACACCGCTGAGAAACCGTTGCCGCAACCCCCGATAATCGGCGTTTGTCAGAAAATGGGTCACAGGGATGCCAGCATGCGCTTTTTGAGAGGGTTATACCCGCGACGCTTACGCAATCAGATGATACTGATGGCGATCCTGATGGTCATCGTGCCGACGCTGTCGATTGGTTATATCGTAGAAACCGAAGGACGATCAGCAGTCTTATCTGAAAAAGAGAAAAAATTATCCGCCGTTGTGCACCTGCTCGACCAGGCGCTGGGCGATCGCTTTAGCCATTTTACGACGCTGTCGCGGGAAGAGCGTATTCAGGCGCTGAATGCCGAACTCAGCCCCATCACCGAACGAATTACCCAGGCGTTTCCGGGTATCGGCGCAGGCTACTATAACAAAGCGCTGGATGCGATTGTCACCTACGCCCCTTCCGCGCTGTACCAAAATAACGTTGGCGTGACGATTGCCGCCGATCACCCCGGACGCGAAGTGATGCGCAGTAATGCCCCGCTGGTTTTTTCTGGTCGCCAGGTGCGCGGCGATATTCTCAACTCGATGATCCCCATCACCCGGGATGGCGACGTGCTGGGTTACATCTGGGCAAATGAGCTAACGGAAGATATTCAGCGTCAGGCGTGGAGGATGGACGTGCGCATCATTGCGGTGCTGGCGGCAGGCCTGCTCTGTAGCCTGTTATTGATTGTGCTGTTTTCCCGCCGCCTTGGCGCCAATATCGACATCATCACCGACGGCCTGTCGACGCTGGCGCAGAAAACACCGGCACAACTTCCCAATCTCCCTGGCGAACTGGGGCAAATCAGCCGCAGCGTCAACGCGCTGGCGCAAACGCTGCGTGAAACCAAAACCCTTAACGATCTGATCATTGAAAACGCCGCCGACGGGGTGATCGCAATCGACCGGCAGGGCGACGTCACCACCATGAATCCTGCTGCGGAAATGATTACCGGCTACACGCTGAATGAACTGGTTGGTCGGCCTTATGCCACTCTGTTCTCCGATCCTCATTTTGCCAGCCCGGTTCTCGATACCCTGGCGCACGGGACGGAGCATCTGGCCCAGGAAGTCAGCTTCCCGGCGCGCGACCGCACCATTGAACTCAGTGTCACCACCAGCCGTATTCATAATCCCAATGGCGAATTGATCGGGGCGCTGGTGATTTTTTCCGACCTGACCGCGCGCAAAGAAACGCAGCGTCGCCTGGCGCAAACGGAGAGGCTTGCCACGCTGGGTGAACTGATGGCCGGGGTGGCACATGAGGTGCGCAATCCGCTCACCGCCATCCGTGGCTATGTGCAGATCATTCGTCAGCAAACCAGCCTGCCGGTACATCAGGAATATCTGTCCGTAGTGCTGAAAGAAATTGACTCCATTAACCGTGTCATTCAACAGTTGCTGGATTTTTCCCGACCGCGACAAAGCCTGTGGCAGCAAGTGCTGCTCAATTCGCTAATCGAAGAGACGCTGATTCTGGTACAAACCTCCGGCGTACAGGCGCGGATCGCGTTCAACGTTGAACAGGATAAGGGACTACCTGCCATCGTTGCCGACCGCGAGTTGTTGAAGCAGGTGATCCTCAATATTTTGATTAATGCCGTGCAGGCCATCAACGCACGCGGCGAAATTCGCATTCGCACCTGGCAATATTCAGCCACACAACAAGCCGTGACGATTGAAGATAACGGTTGCGGGATCGATCTCGCGCTACAGAAAAAGATTTTTGACCCCTTTTTCACAACCAAAGCCTCAGGTACGGGGCTTGGACTCGCGCTCAGTCAACGCATCATCAATGCCCACCAGGGCGATATTCACGTCGCCAGTATGCCCGGATGCGGCGCGACGTTTACCCTTATTTTACCGATTAACCCGCAGGGAACCTTGTCAGTATGAAAACCCGCTACCGTATCCTCATCGTGGATGACGAAGATAACGTTCGTCGCATGCTCACCACCGCCTTTTCGCTACAGGGGCATGAAACCCATTGTGCCAGTAATGGTGAGGAAGCCTTGCAGCGCTTTGCCGATGCACCGCCGGATGTGGTGCTGATGGATATCCGGATGCCGGAAATGAACGGGATTGACGCGCTGAAAGTCATGCGCACTCAGCAGCCGCGCATCCCCGTGATCCTGATGACCGCTTACGCCGAAGTCGAAACCGCCGTCGAAGCGTTGCGCAGCGGGGCGTTTGATTACGTGATCAAACCTTTCGATCTCGATGAACTGAATTTACTGATTCAACGCGCCCTGCAACTGCAGGCAATGAAACAGGAGATCCGCAGCCTGCATCAGGCTCTGAGCACCAGTTGGCAGTGGGGGCATATCCTGACCAACAGTCCGCGGATGATGGATATCTGCAAAGATACGGCGAAAATTGCCCTGTCGCAGGCCAATGTCTTGATCAGTGGCGAAAGCGGTACCGGCAAAGAGTTGATTGCGCGCGCCATTCACTACAACTCGCGCCGGGCAAACGGTCCGTTTATCAAAATCAACTGTGCCGCGCTGCCGGAATCGCTGCTGGAAAGCGAATTGTTTGGTCATGAAAAAGGGGCCTTCACCGGAGCACAAACTCAGCGTCAGGGGTTGTTTGAACGCGCCCATCAGGGAACGCTGCTGCTCGATGAAATTGGCGAAATGCCGTTGGTACTCCAGGCGAAGCTGCTACGCATCCTTCAGGAAAGAGAGTTCGAACGCGTGGGCGGACACCAGACCATTCAGGTGGATATCCGCATCGTCGCCGCCACCAACCGCGATCTCCACGCCATGGTGAAAGAGGGAACCTTTCGTGAAGACCTGTTCTATCGTCTGAATGTCATTCATCTACAGCTCCCCCCGCTGCGCGAACGACGGGAGGATATTGCGCTGCTGGCTAACCACTTCTTGCAGAAATTCAGTTCGGAAAATCAGCGTGACATTATCGAGATCGATCCTGCGGCCATGTCGATGCTCACCACCTGGCCCTGGCCCGGAAACATTCGGGAGTTGTCGAACGTCATTGAGCGGGCGGTGGTAATGAATACCGGTGCGGTCATTTTTGCTGAAGACCTGCCTGCCCCGCTCCGCCAGCCGATGAGTGGTGGCAGCGAGATCAAGGCCACGCAGCCCGGTGAACGTAATCTGAAAGAAGAGATTAAACGCGAGGAGAAACGGATCATTACCGAGGTGCTTGAGCAGAATGAAGGAAACCGCACCCGCGCCGCCCTGATGTTAGGCATCAGTCGACGCGCCCTGATGTACAAACTGCAGGAATACGGGATCGATACGGCAGGCTTGTAGAACCAGAATCTGCTATGCAGAATTTTGCACAGTGCGCAAAATCCTGCATAGCATCCGCACTAAGATCACACAACTCACAAATAAATAATTTATTACATTCAATAAGTTAATCAATAACCCTACCCGTTGGTCATTCTGGCATCCCGCTTGCAATTCCCTTTGTGTACCCAAAATGGAGTATGCAAAAGGGAAACATAATGAAAACAAAACTGATCACTTTACAAAACGCTGCCGACTTCTTTCGTGACGGCATGACCATCATGGTTGGTGGTTTTATGGGAGTAGGGACCCCGCCCCGTCTTGTCGAAGCCTTACTTGAATCCGGCGTCAGAGACCTGACACTGATTGCCAACGATACCGCCTTTGTCGATACCGGTATCGGCCCACTGATCGTCAATGGCCGGGTGAACAAAGTCATTGCGTCCCACATCGGCACCAACCCGGAAACCGGGCGTCGGATGATTGCCAAAGAGATGGAGGTTCAACTGGTACCGCAAGGTACGTTGATTGAACAGATCCGCTGCGGTGGCGCTGGGCTCGGCGGTTTCCTGACCCCTACCGGCGTCGGCACCATTGTGGAAGATGGCAAACAAACCCTGACGCTCGACGGCAAAACCTGGCTGCTGGAGCGCCCGCTGCGTGCCGATCTGGCACTCATCCGCGCGCACCGTGCCGACCCTCTCGGTAACCTGACCTACCAGCTCAGTGCCCGCAACTTCAACCCACTTATTGCCCTCGCCGCCGATATCACCCTGGTGGAACCTGACGAACTCGTTGAAACAGGCGATCTGCTGCCTGACCAGATAGTCACCCCCGGCGCCGTTATCGACCATATCGTCATTCCACAGGAGAGCAAATAATGGATGCGAAACAACGTATTGCGCGCCGCGTGGCGCAAGAACTTCATGATGGCGATGTCGTGAACTTAGGTATTGGCCTGCCAACGATGGTCGCCAACTATCTGCCGGATGACATTCATATCACTCTGCAATCAGAGAATGGATTTCTCGGACTGGGGCCGGTCACGACCGCACATCCCGATCTGGTGAACGCGGGCGGACAACCCTGCGGGATTTTACCGGGCGCAGCGATGTTCGACAGCGCGATGTCATTCGCCCTGATCCGTGGCGGTCATGTGGATGCCTGCGTTCTGGGGGGGTTGCAGGTCGATGAACAGGCTAACCTCGCGAACTGGGTGGTGCCTGGCAAAATGGTCCCCGGTATGGGTGGCGCAATGGATCTGGTAACCGGAGCGCGCAAAGTCATTATCGCGATGGAGCACTGCGCAAAAGACGGCTCGGCGAAAATCCTTCGCCACTGCACCATGCCGTTGACGGCCCAGCACGCGGTGCATGTGCTGGTCACCGAACTCGCGGTGTTCCGCTTTATTGACGGCAAAATGTGGCTGACGGAAATCGTCGACGGGTGCGACCTCGATACTCTGCGCGCAAAAACCGAAGCACAGTTTGATGTTGCCGCCGATCTGGTCGTTCAGCGAGGTGAAGCATGATCGGCCGTATCTCGCGTTTCATGACGCGCTTCGTCAGTCGCTGGCTGCCCGATCCCCTGATTTTTGCCATGCTGCTGACGCTGCTGACATTCGGCATCGCGCTGTGGCTAACACCACAAACGCCGATCAGTATGGTGCGTTTCTGGGGGGATGGCTTCTGGAACCTGCTGGCCTTCGGGATGCAGATGGCGTTGATCATCGTGACAGGCCATGCGCTGGCCAGTTCTGGCCCGGTGAAAAACCTGCTGCGTACCGCCGCCTCTGCCGCGAAAACGCCCGCTCAGGGCGTGATGCTGGTGACTTTCTTTGGCTCCGTTGCCTGCGTCATCAACTGGGGCTTCGGTCTGGTGGTGGGGGCGATGTTTGCCCGTGAAGTTGCCCGACGCGTGCCGGGATCCGATTATCCGCTGCTGATTGCCTGCGCCTATATCGGTTTTCTGACCTGGGGCGGCGGCTTCTCCGGCTCGATGCCCCTGCTGGCGGCAACGCCGGGTAACCCGGTTGAACACATTGCGGGCTTGATTCCGGTCAGCGACACCCTGTTTACCGGTTTCAACCTCTTCATCACCCTCGGTTTGATTGTCGTCATGCCGTTTATCACCCGCATGATGACGCCAAAACCGTCGGACGTTGTCAGCGTCGATCCGAAACTGTTGATGGAAGAGCCTGATTTTCAGAAGACTTTGCCGGCGGATGCACCGCCGTCAGAAAAACTGGAAGAGAGCCGAATTCTGGCGCTGATCATTGGGGCATTAGGCATCGCTTATCTCGGGATCTACTTCGCCGAGAAAGGGTTCAACATCACCATCAACACCGTCAACCTGATGTTTATGATTGCCGGTCTGCTGCTGCACAAAACGCCGATGGCCTATATGCGCGCCATTAGTGCCGCCGCGCGCAGCACCGCCGGTATCCTGGTGCAGTTTCCGTTCTATGCCGGGATCCAGTTGATGATGGAGCACTCCGGTCTCGGGGGGCTCATCACCGAATTTTTCATTAACGTCGCCAATAAAGACACCTTCCCGGTCATGACCTTCTTCAGCTCGGCGCTGATCAACTTTGCCGTGCCGTCAGGCGGCGGTCACTGGGTTATTCAGGGACCGTTCGTAATGCCAGCCGCGCAGGCGTTAGGGGCCGATCTGGGTAAATCCGTGATGGCAATCGCCTACGGCGAGCAGTGGATGAACATGGCGCAACCCTTCTGGGCGCTTCCCGCACTGGCCATCGCCGGGTTGGGGGTTCGCGACATCATGGGGTACTGCATCACCGCCCTGCTTTTCTCCGGCGTCATTTTTGTTGTCGGCCTGACCTTTTTCTGACGGCAACCACTCACTTTAAGGAACAGAAGATGAAAAATTGTGTCATCGTCAGCGCAGCACGTACCGCCATCGGCAGCTTCAACGGTGCGCTGGCAACCACCAGCGCCATCGAACTTGGCGCGACCGTAATTAGCGCTGCGCTGGAACGCGCGCAACTCGACCCGCAGCGTGTAGATGAAGTGATCATGGGCAACGTGTTGCAGGCCGGTCTGGGACAAAACCCGGCGCGTCAGGCGCTGCTAAAAAGTGGCCTTAGCGAAACCGTCTGCGGGTTTACCGTCAACAAAGTCTGCGGTTCAGGGCTTAAAAGCGTCGCACTGGCCGCCCAGGCGATTCAGGCCGGTCAGGCGCAGGCGCTGGTCGCCGGCGGCATGGAAAACATGAGTCTGGCCCCTTATCTGCTGGATGCGAAAGCCCGCTGGGGCTATCGTCTCGGCGACGGTCAGTTGTCAGATGTGATTCTGCGCGACGGTCTGCTCTGCGCCACTCACGGCTATCATATGGGAATTACCGCCGAAAACGTCGCCCGCGAGTACGGGATCAGCCGCGAAATGCAGGATGAGCT
This sequence comes from Citrobacter sp., assembly GCA_019415335.1. Next base: position 181,892 of record DXKH01000056.1, read on the forward strand.
GGCGTTGCTCTCTCAGCAAAAAGCGGTCGCCGCCATCCATTCTGGCGCCTTCCAGGCAGAGATCGTGCCGGTCAGCGTCACGTCGCGTAAAAAAACCATCGTCTTTGACCGCGATGAATTCCCCAAGGCTGACTCAACGGCAGAAGGTCTCGCGGCACTGCGTCCGGCGTTTGATAAGGCCGGTACCGTCACCGCCGGTAACGCTTCAGGGATCAACGACGGTGCGGCAGCGCTGGTGGTCATGGAAGAATCCGCCGCACTGGCAGCAGGGCTGAAACCGCTGGCACGCATTAAGGCATATGCCAGCGGCGGCGTCGCGCCGGCACTGATGGGGATGGGGCCGGTACCCGCCACACAGAAGGCACTGCAACAATGCGGATTGCAGCTTTCCGATATCGATCTGATTGAAGCCAATGAGGCGTTTGCCGCGCAGTTCCTCGCCGTCGGCAAGACGCTGGGCTTCGATCCACAGAAGGTGAACGTGAACGGAGGTGCGATTGCGCTTGGGCATCCGATAGGCGCCAGCGGCGCGCGGATTCTGGTGACATTGCTGCATGCGCTTTCCGCCAGAGATAAAACGCTGGGACTGGCGACGCTGTGCATCGGCGGCGGTCAGGGTATTGCGATGATTGTAGAAAGGATGAATTAACTCCTGGGGTTCCCCTGGTTATACACTAAATCATTCAGATGGCATGGATGCCTCTCATATAAACCCCAGACGCACAAATAACGATGCGGCTGGGGTTTTTGACACATCGGTCAGGAACCGATTTACACGTCGCAAAGCGGCGGCCCGTAAGGGTAAGGCCCATGGATGAGCCAGGTCGCTCCGCAGCCAACACAGAGGCGGCTTGAAGGATAAAGTGTATCTGTCATAATAAACAAAACCGAGGGACCTTAATGAACATTATCGAACAACTTCAGTTACTGGTTAAAACAGGCTCGCACGCGGAACAGACAATTAGCCGTTACATTCTGGCTACATTATCGGGTGCGGAAAAACTGACGTCGACGGCAATTTCAAAAAAGACGCAGACCAGCCAACCTTCTATCGTTCGCTTTGCGCAATCTCTCGGTTATACCGGTTTTACTTCATTTAAATATGATTTAATTAAGTGCCTGCGCAGTGAACCTGAGGCGCTACTTCCAGCCCAGGCGACGAAGAACAATGTTATTCTTAGTGAGTTTATTAATAATAACAACCCTGCGTCCCTTAATACTTTCTTTGAAATTATTAATTCCAGCCGTAACCTCTATTTCTGTCATCCGCGAGAACTGAGTTCCTTACTCAGCAATATCATTCAGGACTATAGTGATATTGGTAAAGTCTGCATTCCCGTGGAGTACCAGAATGCCCATTCATTGCTGACAAATACCCTGACGGATTGTGATTCCGTGATCCTGCTACCAGGGCTCAAAGATGAGCCGGATAATCAATTGATTACCTTGATTCGTGAACACGAGGCGGCCTCACTGGCTGTCGCCTGCCATCAGAGCGGCGCGGCGCTTGCCGATGTGACCTTATATACGCCTCAGTCCAGCGTCAGCCCTCTCAGTTTTGCCGCACTGAAAATGTCATTGCACACGCTTTTTTTCCACGCGCTGCAATATTGCTATCTGAATATGAATAATGAAAAGACGCCTCATAAACAATGATCATCGACCGGGTTGTGGGGGAATAAAGAACCCTGCCTTAATCAGAGAAATTAAAGCCAGAAAAACGGTTTATGAGGCGTAAACTGCAAATTAATTATAACTGCACAATACGTCCTGTTGATAATGAGTGATGTACGGCTTCGCAAATTAACGTCGCCTGCAACCCATCATCTGCGGTTGCCAGATAAGGAGTATCAAATAATATGTGCTCAACAAAATCATGTATTGGCTGAATCCCGTAACCGCTGGCTTTATTATTAACGTAATTAATAAAATTATAATTTGGCGTTGCACTGCGCTGAGGGGTGAACATTTCATATCCGCGCAACTGCGCGTCGGCACGATAATAGTTATTCTCGGTAATAACAAAACTGCGACCATCATTTGCTTTTGGGAATGACGGAGGTAAGCACCACCCCACTTCAACAGTCCATTGCGCACCATTATCAAAGGTGACGAAAGACTGAATGGTGTCCCAGGAATCAATACCTTCCGCCACCAGCTTCTTCTTTTGTCCTATTGCGTAGACGCTCACCGCATTGGCGCCGTTCATGTAATATCGAATCAAATCAAAACAATGTGTTCCGAGGAAATGAACGGGAGAACTCTCATTCGCCCATGAAAGCCAGTTTTTCGGCACGTCGATGATATCGTCCATGCTCATATAGCCACGCAGGACCTGGCCAGTTTCGGGTTTCAACAGCTCATGGTGAATATGCTGTGCCATCCCGTCCCACCGTTTGTGATAATCGACACCAATCTTCACCCCCTGCTGCTGCGCACAGCGGATGATTTCCCGACATTCCGCTGACGTCGTCGCCATCGGTTTCTCAATCAGCACATGTTTGCCCGCCTCGATGGCCTCAATCGTGGCATCAAAGTGGAACGGATCCGGCGTGGCAATTGACACCAGGTCAACCTCTGTCGCGGCAAACAACTCTGCCAGCGAGGCATAACCTGGGACCTTAAACTCCGCCGCAACTCTGGCGCGGATGTCCGGATTGATTTCGCAAAACCCGACCAGGTTCACCCACGGATTATAGTGATACGCATTGATATGATGTTTGCCATAAATACCGGCCCCCACCACTGCAGCATTGATTTTGTTCATCACACGATTCCTCAGTTAAACAAGCCAAACGAAAACAGATAACCGATGGCTACCGCCAGAGGTGCGGTAATCATCCGTGATAACAAGAAAGAGGGAACACCAAGACGAATGGTCTTCTCTTTCGCCTCCTGCATGGAAAGCCCAACGGGAATGAAGTCGGCACCCACCTGAACGTTAATCGCGAACAGCGCTGGCAACGCCATCAGCGGTGAAACCACCCCGCTACCGATTAGCGTTCCCACCAGCACACCAACGACCTGCGCAATCGCCGCGCCGGGAGCCAGAATGGGAGAAATAAAAGGCAGACCACAGATAATCGCAATCACAAACAGACCGGTTAGCGATCCGGCCAGCGGTGACAGCGCATTCCCGGTCCACTGACCAATCGCGGTCTCCTGAACCAAAGCGATCAGAACCGAGATAAAGGCCATAAAGGGGATCACGTTTTTAATGCACAACTCAACCGATTCACGCGCCGAGGAGTAAAGCAGGCTGACGAAGTTACCGATCCCCGTCGCAAAGCGCGTCATCAACTCCAGCGCGGTGTTAGTCGCTGAACCGCGCGGTTTGACTTCCACGTTATCGCGAGCAACCACGGAGGCGTCGCCTGCGAGGGCTGGTTCAACGAGCTCAACGTTTTCCTCCCCGATTACCGGTTGATTAATGGTCTCAATCAGCGAAAGCGATTCAAGACTGACGTCCGAGACATAGATATCCTCGGTGATATATTTCGCCAGCGGCCCCATCGCACCGGTAGGTAACACGTTGATCGTCTTAATTCTTTTCTGCGGATAGATGCCACAGCGCAGTGAACCGCCACAGTTGATGACCACACAAAGGATTTTCTTATCATCCGGCATGGCGTCAAAGCCGTTAACCACGGTCATCTCCAGCATTTCGCCGAGTTTTTTCGCGACCGGATCAATGGTTTTTCCGGTCAGCGACAGGATCACCATGCGGGTATCGCGATATAAATACATGTCATCGCCAATCCCTGAATGACCTTTTTTAATCAGTACAGTTTTCATTGGTTTTCCTCATTATTGTCAATGGGCCAATCAATTCATTTACGGATGGAGAACAATGACTGTTTACGTGTAATGAACCATAGGCTATTGGCTTTTCAGCCCCGTCAAATACCACCGTCACATGACCTAATTCGCATAAATTTTGCCATGCGGCCTCTCCCCAGCAGGTTATATTCCAGGTCCGATGATTAATCTGCAGAACATAATCCATTGTTTTTTGTAACGGGGTCACATCACAAACAATATTCTTAATAACCAACACATAGTCGAGATAATCTTCCGGAGCGTGGTCATTAAAGGTAATCAACATGCCATTAAGCAGTCCCTCTTCCACTTTTCTTCCAGCCTTTACGACGTCAGCCGAAAATAGTACTTTCATTGTTTTCCCTTATTCCTGATTAAGTTCGCGTTTCTCCAGCCGGGTGAAGATATATTCCGTAAGAAAACCACGGATAAAGCCGAGTAGAATACCCGCAGCGATATAGCGTAATGCCAGGTCGGCAACCGGCAGGTCGAGTCGCGTCAGGCCGGCGGCGACGCCCAGCCAGATAAAGAGCTCCGAGGGTACAATGTGTGGGAACAGAGACGTCAGCGGGTGTACGGTACTACCCAGCGCATCCTGATAAGCAGGCTTACAGCGCTCGGGTAAAAATTTACCCATCGTCAACGCACCGGGACTGCTGAGAAAGAACCAGGCAAAACTCGGCAAAATTCCGTAGGTTAATATTTTTGATTTCCCCATCAGGGTGGCGACTTTTTCCATTCGCTGTTGACCAATTAATTTCATAATAAAATTAACGGTCAAAATTAAGGTTATCAGCATCGGAATGGTGCTGACGATCATCCCGGAGAATATCTTACCTGCGCTCTGGAAAAGATGGATAAAGCCTTCTGCAATTTCAACTATCATAGTTAACTCCCAACGTGTAGGTATAAGTATATTCATCCGTCAGAAGTGAACTGACAGATGAAGGCAGCCAACGCTTTTGTCTTTAAATTTTTAGGGGATTTTATTTAATAATTTTTCAGTTCTCCTGCCTGTAAGGGATCGTAAATATCGTGGTTTGGTAACAGGAAAGTTAACGGTAAATGGCTGAACAAACAGTGAGCACCTTCACAGAGTTATAATTATTCATTTAATTATGTATTTTTATACAACATATACAAACTATCCGGATAAGACGTTTGACAAGGGGAAACGGTGAATTCAGGACGTAAAAAAGGGAGGCATCGCCTCCCTTTTGTGTGGTCGTTAACCCCGCAGATTAGTCGTCTGCGTCATCAGCGACATCGTCGTCGGTTTCCGCTTCCGGGGCGATATCATCGTCCCCTTCCGCCGCGCTACCGTCGATGGAGTCGAGCTCTTCGTCATCCACCGGCTCAGCCACACGTTGCAGACCCACCACGTTTTCATCTTCCGCAGTACGGATGAGGATTACGCCCTGAGTGTTACGCCCTACCACGCTGATTTCCGACACGCGAGTACGCACCAGCGTACCAGCATCGGTGATCATCATGATCTGGTCGCAGTCATCAACCTGCACCGCGCCAACAACGGAGCCGTTGCGCTCGGTCACTTTGATAGAGATAACGCCCTGCGTCGCACGGGACTTAGTCGGATACTCTTCCGCCGCCGTACGCTTGCCGTAACCATTTTGCGTCACAGTCAGGATCGCGCCTTCGCCACGTGGGATAATCAGGGAGACGACTTTATCTTCACCCGCCAGCTTGATGCCACGTACGCCAGTCGCAGTACGACCCATCGCACGGACGGCGTTTTCTTTGAAGCGCACCACTTTGCCCGCCGCCGAGAACAGCATGACTTCGTCAGAACCGGAGGTCAGATCCACACCAATCAGTTCGTCGCCGTCGTTCAGGTTCACCGCGATGATACCGGCAGAACGCGGACGGCTGAATTCGGTCAGCGCGGTTTTCTTCACCGTACCGCTGGCGGTCGCCATAAAGACGTTCACACCCTCTTCGTACTCGCGGACCGGCAGGATGGCGGTAATACGTTCGTCGGCCTCCAGCGGCAGCAGGTTGACGATCGGACGACCACGCGCACCACGGCTCGCTTCAGGCAGCTGATAAACCTTCATCCAGTACAGACGACCCCGGCTGGAGAAGCAGAGGATCGTGTCATGGGTGTTGGCCACCAGCAGACGGTCAATAAAGTCTTCTTCTTTAATACGTGCAGCCGACTTGCCTTTCCCACCACGACGTTGTGCTTCGTAGTCGGTCAGCGGCTGATACTTCACGTAACCCTGGTGAGACAGGGTCACAACCACATCTTCCTGGTTGATCAGATCTTCGATATTGATATCAGCGCTGTTGGCGGTGATTTCGGTACGACGCTCATCGCCAAACTGATCGCGGATCAGTTCCAGCTCTTCGCGAATCACTTCCATCAGGCGATCGGCGCTGCCCAGAATGTGCAGCAGTTCCGCAATCTGTTCCAGCAGCTCTTTGTATTCGTCGAGCAGTTTTTCGTGCTCAAGGCCGGTCAGTTTCTGCAGACGCAGATCCAGAATCGCCTGGGCCTGCTGTTCTGTCAGGTAGTACTGACCGTCACGCACGCCGAATTCTGGCTCCAGCCATTCCGGACGCGCAGCGTCGTCACCGGCACGTTCCAGCATCGCCGCTACGTTGCCCAGATCCCACGGACGTGCGATCAGCGCCGCTTTCGCTTCCGCCGGGGTCGGCGCGCGACGGATCAGCTCAATGATCGGGTCAATGTTCGCCAGCGCAATCGCCAGTGCTTCAAGGATATGCGCACGATCGCGGGCTTTACGCAGTTCGAAAATGGTACGGCGGGTCACCACTTCACGGCGGTGGCGCACAAACGCTGAAATAATGTCTTTCAGGTTCATGATCTTCGGCTGACCATGGTGCAGTGCCACCATGTTGATACCGAAAGAGACCTGCAGTTGAGTCTGGGAGTAGAGGTTGTTCAGTACCACTTCCCCGACCGCGTCGCGTTTCACTTCAATCACGATGCGCATACCGTCTTTGTCAGACTCGTCACGCAGCGCGCTGATACCTTCAACGCGTTTGTCTTTTACCAGTTCCGCGATTTTCTCGATCAGGCGCGCTTTGTTCACCTGATACGGAATTTCATGCACGATAATGGTTTCACGACCGGTTTTCGCGTCAGCTTCCACTCCCGCGCGAGCGCGAATGTACACTTTACCGCGACCGGTACGATAGGCTTCTTCAATACCACGACGACCGTTGATGATCGCCGCCGTCGGGAAGTCCGGACCCGGGATGTATTCCATCAGCCCTTCAATGCTGATGTCTTCATCGTCGATATACGCCAGACAACCGTTAACCACTTCTGTCAGGTTGTGCGGCGGGATGTTGGTCGCCATACCTACTGCGATACCGGACGAACCGTTCACCAACAGGTTAGGGATTTTGGTCGGCATAACGTCAGGGATTTTTTCCGTGCCGTCATAGTTGTCGACAAAATCAACCGTCTCTTTTTCCAGATCGGCCATTAACTCATGGGCAATCTTCGCCAGACGGATTTCCGTATAACGCATCGCCGCCGCGGAATCGCCATCGATGGAACCGAAGTTCCCCTGACCATCCACCAGCATATATCGCAGCGAGAACGGCTGAGCCATACGGACAATGGTGTCGTATACCGCAGAGTCGCCATGCGGGTGGTATTTACCGATTACGTCACCAACGACACGGGCTGATTTCTTATAGGCTTTGTTCCAGTCATTGCCCAATACGTTCATGGCGTAAAGTACGCGACGGTGTACCGGCTTCAGGCCATCTCGGACATCCGGCAGCGCACGGCCAACAATGACCGACATCGCATAATCCAGATAAGAGTTCTTCAGCTCTTCCTCAATGTTGACCGGTGTAATTTCTCTCGCAAGGTCGCTCATCTAACCGCTATCCCTCTACTGTATCCCGGATTCAAAGGTCGCAAATTATAACACATCCGCACCGATTGAGGTAAACCTATACGCTTTATTCAGAGTGAATGCCTGATATACTCATTCGTCTCGCCCTATAAGGAGTAAAAGCCCCGATGAATGCCGTAAAACCACCGGTAAACCACAACGTTGACCACGAAGAAATTGCCAAATTTGAAGCAGTCGCGTCGCGCTGGTGGGATCTGGAAGGCGAATTTAAGCCGTTGCATCGCATTAACCCGCTTCGGCTGGGTTACATTGCTGAACGCTCAGGCGGCCTGTTTGGTAAAAAGGTGCTCGACGTCGGCTGCGGCGGCGGCATTCTGGCAGAGAGCATGGCCCGTGAAGGTGCCACGGTGACCGGTCTGGATATGGGCTTTGAGCCCTTGCAGGTGGCAAAACTGCACGCGCTGGAAAGTGGTATTCAGGTGGATTACGTCCAGGAAACCGTGGAAGAGCACGCGGCGAAACATGCCCATCAGTATGACGTGGTGACCTGTATGGAGATGCTGGAGCATGTGCCCGATCCGCAATCGGTGGTCAGAGCCTGTGCACAACTGGTAAAACCCGGCGGCGAGGTATTCTTCTCAACCCTTAACCGTAACGGCAAATCCTGGCTGATGGCCGTTGTCGGCGCGGAATACATTCTGCGCATGGTGCCGAAAGGGACTCATGATGTTAAAAAGTTTATTAAGCCTGCGGAACTGCTGGGCTGGGTGGATCAGACGGTATTGCAGGAGCGTCATATGACCGGATTGCATTTTAACCCTATCACCAACACCTTCAAGCTTGGCCCAGGCGTTGATGTTAACTATATGGTGCATACTACCGCCAGGGTTGATTAACCGCTCCTGTAGCCGGATAAGGCGTTCAACGCCGCTATCCGGCATGCTAATGGCAACACTGCCTGGTGGCGCTCCGCTTATCAGGCCTACAAATCCTGTTTCAGATCATAAGAACTTTCTTTGCCTTAGATGAAGAAATCAGCACTCGATCAAATTTTCATTTTTTTTATGTAGATTATTGACATCCCCGCCAGGCCTTATAAGACGTGCACTTAGCCTTTCTTACCCTTTTGCAACCTCAATTTAACCTCAAAATCAACTCTTGTGCTGAAAAGAATCCCTACTAGAATACTCACCATATAGCGTTTACTTTAACACTCAACCCCTACATATAGTATTTATCCACAGAGTTAGTCACAAGGTGGCATTGTGGATAATGCAGGGGATATTTTTTCTTTCACGGACAGGTAAAAAACCACATGAATCAGAGTCTGCTGGTGACAAAGCGTGATGGTAGTACAGAGCGCATCAATCTCGACAAAATCCATCGGGTTCTGGATTGGGCGGCAGAAGGACTGAATAACGTATCGATCTCTCAGGTCGAACTGCGCTCCCACATCCAGTTTTATGACGGTATCAAGACCTCCGATATCCATGAAACGATCATTAAAGCGGCGGCGGACCTGATCTCCCGCGAGGCCCCGGATTACCAGTATCTGGCTGCGCGTCTGGCGATTTTCCATCTGCGTAAAAAAGCCTACGGCGAGTTTGAACCGCCGAAACTGTTTGACCATGTGGTGAAAATGGTTGAAATGGGCAAATACGACAATCATCTGCTGGAAGACTACACGGAAGAAGAGTTCAAGCAGATGGACTCGTTCATCGTACACGACCGTGATATGACCTTCTCCTATGCCGCTGTTAAGCAGCTGGAAGGCAAATATCTGGTACAGAACCGTGTCACCGGTGAGATCTACGAAAGCGCCCAGTTCCTCTATATTCTGGTGGCCGCTTGCCTGTTCTCGAATTACCCGCGCGAAACCCGTCTGGAATACGTAAAACGTTTTTATGACGCGGTGTCGACGTTCAAAATTTCGCTGCCGACGCCGATTATGTCCGGCGTTCGTACTCCGACGCGTCAGTTCAGCTCCTGCGTGTTGATCGAGTGCGGCGACAGTCTGGATTCCATCAACGCGACCTCCAGCGCGATTGTCAAATACGTTTCCCAGCGTGCCGGTATCGGTATCAACGCCGGTCGTATCCGTGCGCTGGGCAGCCCGATCCGGGGCGGCGAAGCGTTCCACACCGGCTGTATCCCGTTCTACAAGCACTTCCAGACGGCAGTGAAATCCTGCTCTCAGGGCGGCGTACGCGGCGGTGCGGCCACGCTGTTCTACCCGATGTGGCATCTGGAAGTGGAAAGCCTGCTGGTACTGAAAAACAACCGTGGCGTGGAAGGCAACCGCGTGCGTCACATGGACTACGGCGTACAGATCAACAAACTGATGTACACCCGTCTGCTGAAAGGTGAAGACATTACCCTGTTCAGCCCGTCCGACGTCCCGGGTTTGTATGATGCATTCTTCGCCGATCAGGACGAGTTCGAGCGTCTGTACACGAAATACGAGAAAGACGACAGCATCCGCAAACAACGTGTGAAAGCCGTTGAACTGTTCTCGCTGATGATGCAAGAACGCGCCTCTACCGGTCGTATCTACATTCAGAACGTTGACCACTGCAACACCCACAGCCCGTTCGATCCGCAGGTCGCGCCGGTACGCCAGTCCAACCTGTGTCTGGAAATCGCGCTGCCGACCAAACCGCTGATGGATGTGAACGACGAAGAGGGTGAAATTGCCCTGTGTACGCTCTCCGCGTTCAACCTGGGGGCGATTAACAGCCTCGAGGAACTGGAAGAGCTGGCGGTGCTGGCCGTTCGCGCCCTCGATGCGCTGTTAGATTATCAGGACTACCCGATCCCGGCCGCCAAACGTGGTGCGATGGGACGTCGTACGCTGGGTATTGGCGTAATTAACTACGCTTACTATCTGGCGAAGCACGGCGTACGTTACTCAGATGGCAGCGCCAACAATCTGACGCACAAAACGTTTGAAGCCATTCAGTACTATCTGCTGAAAGCCTCTAACGAACTGGCGATCGAACAAGGCGCCTGTCCGTGGTTTAACGAAACCACCTACGCGCAGGGCATTCTGCCGATCGATACCTACAAGAAAGATCTGGACGCGATCACCAACGAACCGCTGCATCATGACTGGGAAGCGCTTCGTGAGTCCATCAAGACCCACGGTCTGCGTAACTCAACGCTTTCAGCCCTGATGCCGTCCGAGACCTCTTCGCAGATCTCGAACGCCACTAACGGTATTGAGCCGCCGCGCGGTTATGTCAGCATTAAAGCGTCGAAAGACGGGATCCTGCGTCAGGTCGTGCCGGACTACGAGCACCTGGGCAGCGCCTATGAGCTACTGTGGGAAATGCCGGGTAACGACGGTTATCTGCAACTGGTTGGCGTGATGCAGAAATTTATCGATCAGTCGATTTCGGCCAACACCAACTACGATCCGTTACGCTTCCCGTCAGGAAAAGTGCCGATGCAGCAGTTACTCAAAGACCTGCTCACCGCCTATAAGTTCGGGGTCAAAACGCTGTATTATCAGAACACCCGCGACGGTGCAGAAGATGCCCAGGACGATCTGGTGCCATCCATTCAGGATGATGGCTGCGAAAGCGGCGCATGTAAGATCTAATCTGTTGCCGGATGGCGGCAAAAAGCCTTATCCGGCCTACATAATCAATCGGATGTTGTAGGCCGGATAAGCGAAGCGCCATCCGGCATTACACAGCTGACAGGACTCACTTCAATGGCATACACCACATTTTCACAAACGAAAAACGATCAACTGCTGGAACCGATGTTTTTTGGTCAGCCGGTTAACGTGGCCCGCTACGATCAGCAAAAATATGACATCTTCGAAAAGCTGATCGAAAAGCAGCTCTCGTTCTTCTGGCGTCCTGAAGAGGTTGACGTTTCCCGCGATCGCATCGACTACCAGGCGCTGCCGGAGCATGAAAAACACATTTTTATCAGCAACCTGAAGTACCAGACGTTGCTGGACTCCATTCAGGGACGTAGCCCGAACGTGGCGTTGCTGCCGCTGATCTCCATCCCGGAACTGGAAACCTGGGTCGAAACCTGGGCCTTCTCCGAGACCATTCACTCGCGCTCTTACACCCATATCATCCGTAATATCGTTAACGATCCGGCTATCGTGTTTGATGACATCGTCACCAACGAGCAGATCCAGAAACGTGCGGAAGGCATTTCCAGCTATTACGATGAACTGATTGAGATGACCAGCTACTGGCATCTGCTGGGCGAAGGGACGCACACCGTGAACGGCAAAACCGTCACCGTGAACCTGCGCGCGCTGAAGAAAAAACTGTATCTGTGCCTGATGAGCGTCAACGCGCTGGAAGCGATCCGCTTCTACGTCAGCTTCGCCTGCTCATTTGCTTTCGCCGAGCGCGAACTGATGGAAGGCAACGCAAAAATCATTCGTCTGATTGCCCGTGACGAAGCGCTGCACCTGACCGGCACTCAGCACATGCTGAACCTGCTGCGCAGCGGCGTTGACGATCCGGAAATGGCAGAGATCGCTGAAGAGTGTAAGCAGGAGTGCTATGACCTGTTCGTACAAGCCGCCCTGCAGGAAAAAGAGTGGGCAGACTATCTGTTCCGCGACGGTTCGATGATCGGCCTGAACAAAGACATTCTTTGCCAGTACGTCGAATACATCACCAACATTCGTATGCAGGCGGTCGGTCTGGATCTGCCGTTCCAGACCCGTTCAAACCCGATTCCGTGGATCAACACCTGGCTGGTGTCCGATAACGTTCAGGTGGCTCCACAGGAAGTAGAAGTGAGCTCTTATCTGGTCGGACAGATCGACGCCGAAGTCGATACCGACGATCTGAGTAACTTCCAGCTCTGATGGGACGCGTCACGCTGCGCATCACTGGCACACAGTTGCTGTGCCAGGATGAACACCCTTCCCTGCTCGCCGCGCTTGAGTCGCACAACGTTGAAGTGGAATATCAGTGCCGCGAAGGCTATTGCGGCTCTTGCCGCACCCGACTGATTGCCGGGCAGGTCGACTGGATCGCCGAGCCGTTAGCGTTCATTCAGCCTGGTGAAATTTTGCCCTGCTGTTGCAGGGCAAAAGGCGACATTGAAATTGAGATGTAGCGCGCGTTACAGCGCGTAGTAATAGGCTTTCACCTGTTCCCAGTCCGCTTTCGGGATGGGACTCAGGTACTTCTCAAGCTGGGAGAAGTCATGGTGTGCCGCTTGATGGCGACGCAAACGACGACGGCTTTTTTCCAGATCTAAAAACCCGGCTTCTACCGTCCCTTCCGTTTTCACATAGATATGACGTACGTAGCAGCAGCCGTGCTGACGATTGACGCTGTGCATCTTTTTAAAGGCCAGCGCGACCGCTTTTAGCATCGCCTCGCGCACCTCATCAGGATACGACGTCACCGCATGCTGTTTATACCACTCTTCGATGCTCACAAAGCCTTTCATATCTTCGGTGATCAGCAGCGCACGCCACTCGCCGTCAATTTTTGTGGCTTTGCCATAGACAATTTTCGGCACGATAACGCCCGCGCGGGCCAGTTCGTTGATCACCTCGATTTCGCGCACAATCGTCGGACGGCCGAAGGGATAGCGTACCGAGTGAAACAGGTGCTGAGTCATCCGCTTCACATACAGTCTTTTCCCGTCACGTTCGATGCATTGCACGCCACTCATCCCTTTGCGTCGATAATTCGGTTCTTCGACCCAATCGCCTTCCGTTGCCCACCAGTGATTAAACTCTTCCTGCAATGCTGCCTGCGCCATTCTGACCATCCGTTACAGTAACCACATAAATTATTTATCGAACAAATATAAATCTTCTTCTTAAGGAAATCTTAAGAAATTTATGATCGGCTATGGACTTCTTGATCTGCTGCGCGCTTTTTAGCCTTTAACAGGCAGAAAAGAGATAAAAAAAACTGCACCTTACTCAGCGGTTGCCCGCCTTTGGGGTGCAGTGGAGAGAGATAACGCGGTTTTTACTCTTTACGTAAGAACATCACCGCTTTGTCGGGGAAGTCGGTGAACAGTCCGTCCACTCCCGCCTGGTTGTACAGGATGTCGTACAGTTGATTCACATCCGTCGTGTACTCCGGCAACTGATCGGCGCGCACCGTATAAGGATGAACCGTCATCTTATTCTGATGGGCGTCCTGCACCATGCCTGTCAGAACGATATTGCCTTTCTTCGACTTCTCATCAATCAGCATGTGGTAGTCCGGACCAATGCCGTCCGCATACTCAGCCACCTGCTTCATCGCCCCGGGTTTGAACATCCAGTCGTAGTTGTAATTGACCCAACTGCCGTCCGGCTGCTTCTCCTGGGTTTCATTCCAGTCGGTATAAGCAATCAACTGCACCAGATTCAGGTCCATCCCCATTTTAGGTTCCAGCTCAGTTTTGATGCGCTTGAGTTCCGCCACATCAAAACTTTGCAGCCAGACCTTGTCCTGCTTGTCGCTGTAACCGTACTGTTTCAGCACTTCCAGCGTCTTAGCCGCAATGTCCTTCCCTTCCTGATGATGGAACCACGGTGCTTTGATCTCCGGATAGATACCGATGTTTTTGCCGGTGGAATGATTCAGCCCCTGAATAAAATCAATCTCTTCAGCAAAGGTATGCACACGGAAGTCCGATTTACCCATCGGGAAACGGCCAGGATAGGTCTGTACCTTCTTGCCATTTTCCAGATCAAACCCTTCGGTAAACTTCAGGGATTTGATTTCGTCCAGCGTAAAGTCGATAGCGTAGTAGCGACCGTCTTTGCGCGCACGATTCGGAAAACGCTCCGCGACATCCGTCACGCGATCCAGATAGTGGTCATGCAGGACGACCAGTTGGTCGTCTTTGGTCATCACCAGATCCTGTTCCAGATAATCCGCTCCCTGCACATAGGCCATCGCTTTCGCGGGCAGCGTATGTTCCGGCAGATAGCCACTCGCGCCACGGTGGGCAATCACCACTTTATCCGTGTTGCTGGCGGCCAGGGCATGACTTCCCATTACCGCGCCCGCCATCATCAGCGCCAGACTCAGGTTTTTCAGTGCAGTTTTCATCCACTTAGCCCCCGTTGCGTTTCAGTTGCATCTCAGCATGGTGACGTTTCTCACCGATCATCACCACAACCAGCAGAATCACCGCCAGAATGCTGCCGCCGATCATCACCATGAAGCCGCCGTCCCAACCGAAGAAGTCCACGGTGTAGCCGACGATAGCGCTGGCTGCCACGGAACCGCCGAGGTAACCAAACAGACCAGTAAAGCCCGCTGCCGTGCCCGCGGCTTTTTTCGGTGCCAGTTCCAGCGCATGCAGACCAATCAGCATCACCGGACCGTAAATCAGGAAGCCGATCACAATCATACAAATCATATCGACGGTCGGGTTACCTGCCGGGTTCATCCAGTAAACGATGGTGGCGATAGTCACCAGCGTCATAAAGAACACGCCGGTCGCGCCACGGTTGCCACGGAACACTTTATCCGACATCCAGCCGCACAGCAGTGTCCCCGGGATCCCCGCGTATTCATAGAAGAAGTAGGCCCAGGAGGACTTATCCAGCGCAAAGTGCTTCACTTCTTTCAGATAGGTTGGAGACCAGTCGAGAATGCCGTAACGCAGCAGATAAACGAACACGTTCGCAATAGCGATGTACCACAACAGTTTATTCGGCAGAACGTACTGCATGAAGATCTGCTTCGCCGTCAGCTCTTCTTCCGCTTTTTCGTTGTAGTCGTCCGGGTAGTCGTTTTTGTACTCTTCGATTGGCGGCAGACCACAGGATTGCGGGGTATCACGCATCAGCGCGAAAGCGAAAATCGCCACCAGAATGGCGCCAAACGCCGGCATATACAGCGCCGCTTTCCAGTCATTAAACCAGGCCATCCCGAGCAGGAACAACAGCGGAGGGATCCCGCCACCGACGTTATGCGCACAGTTCCAGACGGAGACGATCCCGCCACGTTCTTTCTGCGACCACCAGTGCACCATAGTGCGTCCGCACGGCGGCCAGCCCATACCCTGGAACCATCCGCAAAGGAACAGCAGCACAAACATCACGGCA
The DNA here is from genome assembly GCA_019415335.1 of Citrobacter sp. Next base: position 197,621 of record DXKH01000056.1, read on the forward strand.
ATGCTCGATGTCGCCCACGGCACAAAGCCCATGAACAGCATCACCGCCGCCGCCAGAATCAGACCCGCTGGCAGGAAAACGCGCGGATTCGAGCGATCCGAAACCGACCCCATGATGAATTTCGAAAATCCGTAGGCAATAGAGATCCCTGACAGTGCAAAACCCAAATCACCCCGAGAAAAACCCTGCTCAACCAGATACGGCATCGCGAGGGCAAAGTTCTTGCGCACCAGATAGTACGCGGCATAGCCAAAGAATATCCCCAAAAATATTTGCCAGCGAAGCCGACGGTATGTCGGATCGATCTCCGCTGCAGGCAAGCGAGCTTTATGCGCCGCTGGTTTAAAAATACTCAACATAATGTAGCCTCCGTGGCCCGTCTTTTATAAGTAGTAAACACCGCAGGTGGTACACGCAACCCCGCTGCTTCCAGTGTGGTCGCGATGTTATGCAAAGATACATGCCGTGAATGTGAATTACAGCACATATTGTTACAGATTTATGACAAATGTTCAGAAAGGCGCACGAAATCACGTTTCATTTTCGAATCATGAGCGAATATGCGCGAAATCAAACAAACCATGTTTTTTATGTGGCTAAATGATAAAAAACGAACTGTGAGGGAAAACAATGAAAACTCGCGACTCGCAAACAAGTGACGTGATTATCATTGGGGGCGGTGCCACAGGCGCAGGGATTGCCCGTGACTGCGCGCTGCGCGGTCTGCGTGTCATCTTAGTCGAACGTCACGATATTGCGACCGGTGCGACCGGCCGTAACCATGGGCTGCTGCACAGCGGCGCGCGTTATGCCGTGACTGACGCGGAATCTGCCCGTGAATGCATCAGCGAAAACCAAATTCTGAAACGTATCGCCCGCCACTGCGTTGAGCCGACGGACGGTCTGTTTATTACCCTGCCCGAGGATGAGCTTTCCTTTCAGGCCACCTTTATCCGCGCCTGCGAAGAAGCTGGCATTCGGGCAGAAGCGATCGATCCGCAACAGGCGCGGATTATCGAACCGTCGGTGAATCCGCAACTGATCGGCGCGGTCAAAGTGCCGGACGGCACCGTTGACCCGTTTCGTCTGACCGCGGCCAACATGCTTGATGCAAAAGAGCACGGCGCCATTATCCTGACCGCACACGAAGTGACCGGGCTGATCCGCGAAGGCACAACCGTTAGCGGCGTTCACGTGCGTAACCATCTCAATGGCGAAACACAAACGTTGCATGCGCCGGTGGTGGTTAACGCCGCCGGGATCTGGGGACAGCGGATCGCGGAATATGCCGATTTGAGCATCCGCATGTTCCCGGCAAAAGGGTCATTGCTGATCATGGATCACCGCATCAATCAGCACGTGATTAACCGCTGCCGCAAGCCTTCCGACGCCGATATTCTGGTACCCGGCGATACCATTTCGCTGATTGGCACCACCTCAACCCATATTGATTACAATGATATCGACAGCAACCGCGTCACTGCCGATGAGGTCGATATTCTGCTGCGCGAAGGTGAAAAGTTGGCGCCGATCATGGCGAAAACCCGCATTCTGCGTGCCTACTCCGGCGTGCGCCCTCTGGTAGCAAGCGATGACGATCCCAGCGGCCGTAACGTCAGCCGTGGCATTGTGCTGTTCGATCACGCGAAACGCGACGGTCTGGACGGGTTTATCACCATTACCGGCGGCAAACTGATGACCTACCGCCTGATGGCAGAATGGGCCACCGATGCCGTCTGCCGTAAATTGGGCAATACCCGTGCGTGCATCACCGCAGATACACCATTACCTGGCTCACAGGAGCCCACGGAAAGCACACTGAAGCGTGTGATCTCACTGCCCGCCCCGTTGCGCGGTTCTGCGGTGTATCGCCACGGCGACCGTACGCCGACGTGGCTGAGTCATGGCCGTCAGCACCGCAGCCTGGTCTGTGAATGTGAAGCCGTCACCGCCGGTGAAGTGCAGTACGCCGTCGAAAATTTAAACGTTAACAGCCTGCTGGATCTCCGCCGTCGCACCCGCGTGGGGATGGGCACCTGTCAGGGCGAGCTCTGTGCCTGCCGTGCTGCCGGGTTGCTGCAGCGCTTTAACATCACCACCGCCGCGCAATCCATCACCCAGCTATCGGATTTCCTCAATGAACGCTGGAAAGGCGTGCAACCGATCGCCTGGGGCGATGCGCTGCGCGAAAGCGAATTTACCCGCTGGGTGTACCAGGGATTATGTGGTCTGGAAAAGGAGCCGCGCGATGAGATTTGATACGGTCATTATGGGCGGTGGTCTCGCCGGACTGCTGTGCGGTCTACAGTTGCAAAAGAGCGGCTTACGCTGCGCGGTGGTTACCCGTGGTCAGAGCGCATTGCACTTCTCCTCCGGCTCGCTGGATCTGCTCAGTGCGCTGCCGGATGGGCAACCGGTGAATGATATCACTGCGGGCCTGAACGCCCTGCGCGAACAGGCCCCCACACATCCTTACACGACGCTCGGCACACAACAGGTGCTGACGCTCGCTGAACAGGCACAGACGCTGCTGAACGCATCCGGTGCGCATTTACAGGGCGAGGTTCAGGCGTCGCATCAGCGGATCACTCCGCTCGGTACGCTGCGTTCGACCTGGCTCAGTTCACCGGAAGTTCCTGTCTGGCCGCTGGCGGCAAAACGCCTCTGCGTGGTGGGCATTAGCGGCTTACTCGATTTCCAGGCACACCTGGCCGCCGCCTCGCTGCGTCAACGCGATCTTGAGGTCGAAACCGCAGAGATTGACCTGCCAGAACTGGACGTTTTACGCGACAACGCCACCGAGTTTCGGGCGGTGAATATTGCCCGTTTTCTGGATAGCGAAGACAAATGGCCTCTGCTGTATGAAGCGCTGTTGCCGGTAGCAAAGACCTGCGAAATGATCATCATGCCCGCCTGCTTTGGCCTGGCGGATGACAGCCTCTGGCGCTGGCTCAATGAGCGCCTGCCCTGCGCGCTCACGTTACTGCCAACGTTGCCACCGTCGGTGCTGGGGATCCGGCTGCATAACCAGCTACAGCGCCAGTTCGTCCGCCAGGGTGGGATCTGGATGCCAGGCGATGAAGTGAAGAACGTCACCTGTAAAAATGGTGTGGTGAGCGAAATCTGGACGCGCAATCACGCGGACATCCCCCTGCGCCCACGCTTTGCCGTGCTCGCCAGCGGAAGTTTCTTTAGCAGTGGCCTGATTGCCGAACGTGAAGGTATCCGCGAGCCGATTCTGGGGCTGGACGTTCAGCAAGCGGCGACCCGCGCCGAGTGGTATCAACGCGATTTCTTTGATGCACAACCCTGGCAGCAGTTTGGCGTCACTACCGATGAGACACTGCGCCCGTCGCTGGCGGGGCAAACTGTCGATAATCTGTATGCCATTGGCTCGGTTCTCGGCGGATTCGATCCGATTGCCCAGGGATGCGGAGGCGGGGTCTGTGCGGTCACCGCGTTACACGCCGCCCATCACATTGCAACACGTGCAGGAGGTGAGCAATGAGCGATACGAGTTTTGAAAGTTGCATCAAATGCACGGTGTGTACCACCGCATGTCCGGTCAGCCGGGTTAACCCAGGCTATCCAGGCCCCAAACAGGCCGGTCCCGACGGCGAGCGCCTGCGTCTGAAAGATGGCGCGCTGTACGACGACGCGCTGAAATATTGCATTAACTGCAAACGCTGCGAAGTGGCCTGCCCGTCTGACGTCAAAATCGGCGATATCATTCAGCGTGCGCGCGCTAAATATGACACCTCGCGTCCGTCATTGCGTAACTTTGTCTTAAGCCACACCGACCTGATGGGTAGCGTCTCTACGCCGTTCGCGCCGGTGGTCAACACGGCGACCTCGCTGAAACCAGTACGCCAGTTGCTCGATTACGCGCTGAAAATCGACCATCGTCGGACATTGCCAAAATACTCTTTTGGTACCTTCCGTCGCTGGTATCGCAGCGTGGCGGCCCAGCAGGCGCAGTACAACGATCAGGTTGCCTTCTTCCACGGCTGCTTTGTGAATTACAACCATCCGCAGCTCGGCAAAGATTTGATCAACGTGCTGAACGCGATGGGCACGGGCGTCCAGTTATTGAGTAAAGAGAAGTGCTGCGGCGTGCCGCTGATTGCCAACGGATTTACCGACAAGGCGCGTAAGCAGGCGGTAACCAACGTTGAATCACTGCGTGAAGCGATTGGCGTGAAGGGGATTCCGGTGATTGCTACCTCCTCGACCTGTACCTTTGCCCTGCGTGACGAGTATCCGGAAGTGCTGGATGTCGACAACAGCGGTCTGCGGGAACATATCGAACTGGCGACCCGTTGGCTGTGGCGCAAACTGGACGAAGGAAAAACGCTGCCACTGAAAACGCTGCCGCTGAAAGTGGTTTACCACACCCCATGTCATATGGAAAAAATGGGCTGGACGCTGTACACCCTTGAACTGCTGCGCCGCATTCCAGGACTGGAACTCACCGTGCTGGACTCCCAGTGCTGTGGGATTGCCGGCACCTACGGCTTTAAAAAAGAGAACTACCCTACCTCGCAAGCCATTGGTGCGCCACTGTTTAAACAGATTGAAGACAGCGGCGCGGATATCGTGGTGACCGACTGCGAGACCTGCAAATGGCAAATCGAGATGTCCACCAGCAAACGTTGCGAACATCCGATTACCCTGCTGGCGAAAGCCTTAGGCTAAATGACTCGCCCGGCGGCACGGTGCCCCGGGCGTTTTTGCGTTTAGCCTTCCACAATATTGAATACGTTACCGTCGTACGTATTTATCTCCCACCCCTCTTCGCAAAGACTGAATTTCGCGCATAGCTCCGCTGGAACTGATGCAAAAACATATCCGCGATCGTGATTTGATGGGGCTGGTTGACCGACTGGTTTCGCTTTTAATAACCGGTACCGCTAATGACAGCCAGTTGCATACGCTGTTTAATTACCTGGTGCAGTACGGCGATGCGTCCCGCTTCAGTGACTTTATCCATGACGTCGCCAGACGCGTTCCCCATCACAAGGAGAGATTGATGACGATTGCAGAAAGGCTTCGGCAGGAAGGTCACCACACAGGGCTTCAGAAAGGTCTACAGGAAGGATTACAAAAAGGCACCAGGGAGGAGGCATTACGTATCGCGCGGATGATGCTGAAAAGCGGGATCGAACGCGACAAGGTGCTGATGATAACCGGACTGTCACTCGACGATATTATGACAAACAGTCCGTAAAGTCTGACAGATAGCCCGGCGGCGCAGTGCCGCCGGGCTGTAGTTTAGTAACTGCTTTTCAGTTTCTGCGTTGCGCGACCGGGCTTAAACATCGCCAGTCGCTGGTCCAGCGCGTCGGTATACAGCATGGTATCGACGCCGACGGCAACAAAGTTCGCCCCCCACTCCAGACATTTCTGCGCCATGAGCGGATCGACGGCGAGAAAGCCCGCCGCTTTCCCGGCTGCGCGAATGCGCTGGATGCTCTCTTTGATAATCCGCTGCACCTCCGGGTGCCCGCTGTTGTCCGGATACCCCAACGAAGCCGAAAGATCGGCAGGACCAATAAACACACCGTCAATCCCGTCTACGTCGAGGATCGCATCCAGATTATCCAGCGCGGCTTTACTTTCAACCTGCACCAGCAAACAGAGTGACTCATTGGCCTGCGCCATATAGTTATCAATTCGTCCCCAGCGCGCCGCACGCGCCACGCTGGCCCCGACGCCACGCTCACCCACAGGCGGGTAACGGGTCGCAGCAACCACCTGTCGCGCCTGTTCCGCGCTATCCACCATCGGAACCAACAGCGTCTGCGCACCGATATCCAGTACCTGTTTGATCAGCGCCTTAGCGCCTTCTACCGGACGGATCACCGGCTGGCTGGCGTAAGGGGCAATCGCCTGCAACTGATGATAGAGATCCTGCACCGTGTTCGGTGCGTGTTCCCCGTCGATCAGCAGCCAGTCATAACCCGACGTCGCGGCAATCTCCGCCATGTAAGAGGTCGTCGAACTCAGCCACAGTCCGATTTGTACTTCCCCTTTGCGGAGCGCGTCCTTAAAAGGGTTTGCTAACAATGCGTTCATAATGATCCTTACAACGTGGATAAAACTATTGATGCGCAGCACCCGGTTGCGACGCGGGACGGTTCACGCTCAGCGTGAAGATAATCAATGAACCGATGATGGCGACGCCCGCCAGCGTCAACAGCCCTGCAGCACTGCTGGCAAACATGGTTTCCGCTTTAACACGCAGGATTGGCGCAATAAACCCGCCCACCGCGCCAAACAGGTTCACGAAACCGATCCCCGCCGCCAGCGCCGTGCCGGAGAGTAACTGCGTCGGCATGGTCCAGAACACCGGTTGTACGGCGATAAAACCGACCGCCGCCACGCAAAGCGCCAGAATCGCCACTACCGGAGAGGCCAGACCGGATACGCCGATGCCAATCCCTGCAGCCAGTAGCGTCAACGCAGCGACATTCCGGCGTTCGCCAGTACGGTCGGAGTAGCGAGGGATCAGCCAGGTCCCGAACAGAGCGGCAACCCACGGAATGGCGGTAATCACCGACGCCGTGAAGCCCACTTTGGTTCCCAGTAGCGCAGCGACCTGGGTCGGCAGGAAGAAAATCAGCCCATACACCGCGACCTGAATCGTCAGATAGATAATCGCCAGTTGCCAGACGCGTCCGTTACGCAGGGCATCCGAGAGTTTTGACGTGGTTTTCTTCTCTTCTTCACTCGCCAGTTGGCTAATGAGCGCCGCTTTCTCTTCTGCGCTGAGGAAACGCGCCTGTTGCGGAGTGTCATCCAGCCAGAAGAAGGTGAAGACCCCGGCACCTACCGCCAGTAAACCTTCGATAACGAACATCCAGAACCAGCCAGGATGCCCCATAAAGCCGTGCATCTCCAGCAGCGCACCGGACAGCGGCGATCCCAGCGTTAATGCCAGCGGTGCCCCCATATAAAATAGCCCCATAATGCTGGCGCGATTACGCTGTGGGAACCACTGCGAGGTGAGATAGATCATGCCGGGGAAGAAACCGGCTTCCGCCGCCCCCAGCAGGGTACGGATAATCAGAAATTTCGCCTCGGTATCCGCCCACGCCATCGCGGCAGAGAGAAATCCCCACAACAGCGTGGTGGTGCCAATCCAGGTTCTGGCCCCCAGCTTGCGCATCAACAGGTTGGCAGGCACGCCAAGGAAGGCGTAAACCACGAAGAAGATCCCCGCGCCAAGCGCGTAGGCCTCATTGCTCAGCCCGGTATCAATCTGATAGGTTTCTTTGGCAAAGCCAATGTTCGAACGGTCCAGAAACGCCAGTACATACAGTGCCAGCATGAACGGAATCAAACGTGCGCGGTTTTTCTTCACTACGCCGTCAAGAAGAGTGGTGCTCATAGCAAGATCCTCAAAGAGATGAGGGCGTTGCCGTTGCTGCGGCAACGCACAGGTCATTAGTGGCTATAAGGGCGTTTCAGGTTGCAGTCGCGGTTAAGCTCGACGCCGAATCCCGGTTTATCCAGTACGGACTTATGAATGCGACCCTGCACCGGTACCGGTTCATCAAGCAGAATCGGGTCAAACTGCGGACGCATCGTTGAGCAGTCCGGACTGGTCATCAGGAACTCACTGAACGGCGTGTTGGTGAAGGTAATCACCGCATGATGCGAATAGACTGACGAGCCGTGCGGCACGACCAGTTGTCCGCGCGATTTCGCAATCGCAGCAATTTCGACCAGCGTGGTCAGGCCGCCGCACCAGCCGACATCCGGCTGCATGATATCGATGCCGGTCTCCGCCAGCGTGCGGAAGGACTGCAGCGTGCCGTGGTGTTCACCGCTGGTGACCATCATTCCTGCCGGCGCATTGCGCTTCAGTTCGCGATAGCCTTCATACTGCTGCGGCGGTAAACACTCTTCGATCCACTTCAGATTAGATGGCGCGCAGGCGTGAGCCAGTTTCGTGGCGTAATTCACGTCCTGGCTCATCCAGCAGTCCAGCATCAGCCAGAAATCCGGGCCGCACTTCTCACGCATCTCCGCTACCATCGCGGCATCTTTGCGGATCCCCGCATCGCCATCGTGTGGTCCCCAGTGCGTTGGCATTTTGCCGCCAATGAAGCCCATCTCTTTTGCCAGATCCGGTCGCGCCCCGGTGGCATAGAACTGAATTTCATCGCGCACCGCGCCGCCCAACAGTTTGTAGACCGGCAAGCCGACCACCTTGCCAAACAGATCCCACAGCGCCAAATCGACACAGGAGATGGTGTTCATCACCAGGCCGCCAGAGCCTGAGTAATACATGGTCGCACCGAGCATCTGATCGTGAATGAGTTTGATATCGCTGACGCATTTCCCTTCAATAAAGCGATTGAGGTGTTTTTCAACGATAAAGCAGCCCATCTCACCTGCCGTGGAAACCGCAAAACCCGTCTGTCCGTTTTCGGCTTCGACTTCGACAATCAGCGTACCCAGCACGTTAATCCCAAAGGACTGGCGTGACTGTTCGTACTCACGATATTTGCTCATCGGCGTGGCGATATGATCGTCAATCCAGTGATTCGCCCCCTGGTCATGATAATCACCGCCGCCAGCACCTTTTTCTGCTGTAGCGCCACCGGTAAACCAGGCGCGGACCTGTTTGATTTTGGGTAGGGTCATGATGTTCTCCATTATTATGATGCGAGTGAATCGAAGGGACTTTTCCATCCCAACAAACGTGAAATATCCTTCGCGCAGGCAATGGCTTTACCGGCAAGATAATCACGATTCTCTTCGTTGATTTCTAAGCGAGTACCGACCACCGAAATGGCGGCGGCGGGTTCGTTATTGGCATTAAAAATAGGGGCGGCGACGCAGCGTACATCCGGATAATCTTCGCCGTTATCGAAGCTCCAGCCGCGCTGGCGGATACGCTCGAGTTCATCACTGAGTTGCTGCGGTTGAGTGATCGTGGTGGGAGTCGCCTGCTCCCACACCAGTTGTTCAATAATGGCGTTGCGCACGGCGGCGGGTTGCCAGGCCAACAGGCATTTACCAATACCAGAGCGATACAGCGAAAGGCTTTTCCCTTCATGGGAACGCACGCTGATGGTCGAAGATGATTCCACCTTCAGGATGTAATACGCGCTTTCATGGTCAATGATCCCCAGATGGCAGAGCAGCCCCGTTTCATCCATCAGTTGCGTCAGCCGTGGGCGCGCCAGCTCACGCAGATCCATTTTGCTGAGCGCATGGCCGGAGAGTTCCACTAGCTTGGTCCACAGACAAAAGTTCTCCTGGTGATCGACACTGATAAACCGCTGACGCTTCAGTTCGCTCAACAGCAGGTACGCTGTGCTTTTGGGAATACCCAGCGTTTCGATAATCGTGGCGGCGCTACAGGGGCCAATCCGCGCAATCAGATTGAGAATATCGATGGCGCGGGTGAGCGCCGGGACTTTGCTTGATTCCAACATACTGGACTCCAGTCTGAGATACTGGAATCAGTGTGGTCGGTCGTGCCAGGTAAATTTGTGAAGCGCGTCATGTCGCGCCTTTCTTCCAGCAGAATGGAGAAATTACGTGCAGAAGTGTGAGATGACGCACGGATTTTTTCGCAGGGAGTACAATGGGTTGGACAAAAAAAGAATCCGCCCGAAAAACTCAGTGCCTTCGGGCGATGTAAAGACTACAGCGTCAGGGAGTCAACCACGTCAATCCAGCCGTGTTCGCTGGCAATATCCTGCTCGTTGAACCAACGACGCAGCATGTTAAGCGCCATCATCGCGCAAACTTCCTGACGCACCAGCAGACTGTGACGAGTCACGCTGAAATGCACGCGCAGGGCAAATGTCCCGTCCGGGGTCGCCAGCGCAAAGTTCAGGTGATCGTTTTCCAGCCCGGAAATCGCCAGCGCCAGTCCGGCGTAATGGTTATCGCGCCGTTCCGTCGTCCAGTGCGCGGTCTGCGCCAGCGTCTCTTCCTGCGAAGGCACCACTTCACTGGCCAGCAGCGGCGCGCCCACGCGCGAAAGTTGCAATGCCACCAGCCCGCCGGTGAACTGTTCGCTCAGCGTCAGACTGAGTTGCCTTTTCTGCAACTCGCGGGCGATCTGCAAAGGAAGTCCCTCGGTACCTTCAAAAATCAGGCTTTGCCCGGCAACACGTTTAACCTCCTGCCACAGGCTGCGCATCGCTTCACCCTGGGCATACGGTCCGGTCAATTTAAGTTCGATAATCGGCATTGAGGAGCGGTAGCCCAGGGTCACCCCTTCCGGTAACGAAAGCGAATCGAGGCTTTGTGCCAGATCGCTTTCCGAACGACCAAAGGTGGTCAGACGCAAACACAGTGGCGGCTCGGTGAGAGAGAAACGCTCGCGCAGACGCGGCAGGATCTCATGTTCCACCATCACCTTAAATTCTGACGGTACGCCTGGCGTAAAGAACATCAGGCAGCGATTAAGCTGCACGGCAAAACCACAGGCAGTGCCAACAGGGTTATTGATGAATTCAGCGCTGGCGGGCAGTTCCGCCTGTTTACGGTTGCTGGGCGCCATCACTCTGCCGCGCTCCCGGAAGAATCGCTCCATCTCGGCAAGCCAGGCCTCGTGCAGAACCAGCCCTTCCCCTTTTGCCGTCGCCGCTGCAAGCGCACTGAGATCGTCACTGGTCGGCCCCAGCCCACCGTTGACGATCAGTACGTCAGCATGGTGGCTTCGCTCACGTAAAATGGCGACCAGGCAGTCGAGGTTATCGCCTACCGTATTACGGCGCGTTAAGGGCAAGCCCTGATTAAAGAAAAAATCCGCCAGCCAGGCAGCATTCGTGTCGACGATTTGCCCGTGCAACACTTCATCCCCGGTGGATAACATCTCCACGTTTAACATCGTGTTCTCCTGCTTTTATGATGAAAATACTATAACGCAAAGGGGGAAGTGGCGCGGCAGAGAAATATCCGGAAGGGAATAAAAGTGGCGCGGCAGAAGACCGCGCCACCAAAATCAGAAGCTGGCATTGACCCCAACATACGGGCCGTCCGCAATGGCGTTATCGCGATTACCGTCTTTACCCGCCAGGTTCAGGTAGCGATAGCCCGCTTCAATGCTAAGCGGGCGCATGATCGTCAGACGCGCACCGGCATTCGCCTCTTCATAGCTTTGAATACCGCTGGATAACGAGTCCGGAGAATAGTAGTACTCACCGAACAGGCGGAAGCTGTCGCCGATTGGCCACTGTAATCCACCACCAACCGCGGCAGCATAGCCTTCATCACTGTCGTTCGGGTTGGTATAGACCCCTTTGCCGCCCACCGTCGCCAGTAGCGGACCGAGCGGAAGATTCAGACCCAGTCCCAGACCCGCAGTGTCGCCGTCGTCATCGCTGTGCATCCAGTTACCGCTCAGCGCCAGTCCGGTAGATTCCGTGCCAAACCCGACGCTAATGTTGGTATACTCTTTACCCGCCTGACCGCTGATGTTTAGTGCACTCGCAGAAGCAGAAACGAACAGCATTCCCGCTATTCCAAATAATACGCTTTTCTTCATTTTTACCCTTTCCAGCAAGCAAATATATAAAGTTCCCCAAAACTGCGGGATTGTACTGCCAGTGCCAAAGGAATCAATGAGCTAAAAAAGCGATCGCGTAGTGTTTTGTAACTAAATAATACTGCAGAGGAGAGAGATAATGACCGTTAATCTCCGTTATCAACCCGGGAAACGTTCAGGAATCATTTCTTATTCATCGTTATCCCTCACAGTACATTTCTCGCATGAATAGAAAATAAACATGTTATCTGCTGTTGCCAGGCGATAAACTTTTCCTTGCTAACTATACCTCTGCTTCAAGGAACATTACCGTGCGTCAAAGGACTATTGTTTGCCCCTTAATACAGAATGCTGGAAGTTATCTCCTGTGCCAGATGGCCGATGACCGGGGGGTTTTCCCGGGTCAATGGGCGCTGTCTGGCGGTGGCGTTGAGCCAGGAGAGCGTATTGAAGAGGCCCTGCGCCGTGAGATTCGCGAAGAACTGGGCACTGAACTGGTTCTGACTGACATCAAACCCTGGACCTTCAGTGACGATATCCGTACCAAAACCTACCCCGATGGCAGTCAGGAAGAGATCTATATGATTTACCTGATTTTCGACTGCATTGCCGCCAATCGTGACGTGCATATCAATGAAGAGTTTCAGGCGTTTGCCTGGGTCAAACCAGAAGATTTACCGAAATACGATTTAAACGTTGCAACGGTAAAAACCTTAAGAACAAAAGGCTTATTGTAATATCGGATGACAGCTGTTGCGGCTGTCATCTTTTATTCATCATGTTGATTAAGGTGAGACCAGTTTACCGTCAAGATACAGTTTTCCCTTATCAACATGCATTACCAGACCGTCCAGATAATCCGGAGTCAATTTTACGCCACGCATATTTTTTGCCAGATAGGTCAGGCAATGATTGTGAGTAAAAATAACGACATCTTTATTTTCCGACTTATTAGCTAAGCGCTCAATGGCCTGATAGGTCCCCCGGCCACAGGCATGCATGCCTTTATCCACCGTCAGCTTTTTATCCGCAGAAAACCAGGTTGCTGACTGAATGGTACGCACCGTATCGCTGGCATACAGATCGTAATCTTTTATCTCTTTACCAAACGAGGCACCCAGCGCACGAGCCTGTTGCGCCCCATGCTCAGTGATGCCGGTTTTATCCGACAAACAGGTATTGTCTGACCGATCGCAGCGCTCAGCATGACGAAATAACACCACCACCGGATGCTGTTTCGCCATTACCGCCAGGGTACGGGAATCAATTCTCGGTAGACCGTTGCTGCTCCAGGCGAAATGGCTGCCCAATCCCACCATAACGGCCAGTGACGATAGCAGAATTACCGTATATTTTTTGTATTTAAAAAAATATTGGGACAATACAAACACATTAAACTCCACCCGATATCGACAAACAGAAATATAACCTTACGGTGTACTACTTAATGAAAGGCATGAACATTGATGTGGGGAAAATGCCCGAAAACCACGGCCAATGCAAACGCAATACGGGTAAAAAACCATATATTTCCGTAACGTTAAGTTCTTAAGGTTAAGTTAATATTCAGACACTACTCTTCAGTTCTTACTGGATAATCCTCATTTAGCCTCCTGTTTATGACTCAATAAATAAGAGGATCGCAGTATCCAAATGGCTAAAGGAAATATAATGTCTGATTTTCTGCCTTTCTCACGCCCGGCGGTTGGGACGGAAGAACTTGCCGCTATCAAAGCGGTTCTCGATTCTGGATGGATTACAACCGGTCCGAAAAATCAGCAACTGGAAGAGGCTTTCTGTCAGTTGACGGGAAACCACCACGCTATTGCCGTCAGTTCCGCCACTGCGGGTATGCATATCGCCCTCATGGCGCTGGGAATCGGTGCGGGTGATGAAGTCATCACCCCGTCAATGACCTGGGTTTCCACACTGAACATGATTGTGCTACTGGGAGCAACCCCGGTCATGGTCGATGTCGACCGCGACACGCTGATGGTCACCGCTGAGCACATTGAAGCCGCCATTACCCCGCGCACGAAAGCCATTATTCCCGTCCATTACGCCGGCGCACCGGCCGATCTGGATACCATTTACGCCCTTGCGGAACATCACGGTATTGCAGTTATCGAAGATGCCGCCCACGCGGTCGGGACTTATTATCGGGATCGTCACGTCGGCGCACGGAGCACCGCGATTTTCTCCTTTCACGCTATCAAGAATGTCACCTGCGCGGAGGGAGGACTCATCGTCACCGATGATGAGCAACTCGCCCGGAAGCTACGTAAGCTGAAGTTTCACGGACTCGGCGTGGATGCCTACGATCGCCAGACCTGGGGTCGCGCGCCTCAGGCAGAGGTACTGACGCCAGGTTACAAATACAATCTGACCGATATTAACGCGGCGATGGCCCTGGTTCAGTTAAATAAGCTTGAAACACTTAACCGCCATCGGGCTGCCATCGCCCAGGCGTACCAACAGGCACTGGCCGATCTCCCGTTTCAACCGCTGAGCCTGCCGCCGTGGCCCCACGTTCATGCCTGGCATCTGTTTATTATTCGTACCGATGAAGATCGGTGCGGCATCAGCCGCGACGCGTTGATGGAGGCGCTCAAAGCCCAGGGGATCGGGACCGGTTTGCATTTTCGCGCGGCACACACACAGAAATATTACCGCGAGCGCTTTAACACCCTGTCGCTCCCCAATACCGAATGGAACAGCGCACGTATCTGCTCGCTACCGCTGTTTCCTGATATGACCCCGGCGGATACCGCTCGCGTCATCGCCGCACTTCGCCAGATTGCAGGAAATAACCATGTTTGAAGCCCTTCCGATTACGAAAGTGTCGGTGGTAATCCCTGTCTACAACGAACAGGAAAGCCTGCCGGAACTGCTCAGGCGAACCACCGCGGCTTGCGAGAGTCTGGGAAAAGATTATGAAATCCTGTTGATTGATGACGGCAGCAGCGACCACTCCGCCCAGTTGTTGATCGACGCATCAGAAGCCGAAGGCAGCCATGTTGTTTCGATTTTACTCAATCGCAACTACGGGCAGCATTCCGCCATCATGGCGGGATTCAGCCACGTCACCGGCGATCTGATTATTACACTCGATGCCGATCTGCAAAACCCACCGGAAGAGATCCCGCGTCTGGTGGCAAAAGCCGACGAAGGGTATGACGTGGTCGGCACCGTACGCCAGAATCGTCAGGACAGTCTGTTTCGCAAGACTGCCTCGAAGATGATCAACCATCTGATTCAGCGCACCACAGGCAAAGCGATGGGCGACTACGGCTGCATGCTTCGCGCCTATCGACGCCACATTATCGATGCCATGTTGCATTGCCATGAGCGCAGCACGTTTATCCCGATTCTGGCAAACATCTTTGCCCGACGCGCCACGGAGATCCCTGTTCATCACGCTGAACGTGAATTTGGCGACTCCAAATACAGCTTTATGCGGCTGATTAACCTGATGTACGACCTGGTGACCTGCCTGACGACGACACCTCTGCGTATGCTGAGCCTGCTCGGCAGCGTCATTGCCGTTACCGGATTTACCCTGTCGATACTCCTCGTCATCCTCCGCCTGACGCTGGGACCACAATGGGCGGCAGAAGGGGTATTCATGCTGTTTGCCGTTCTGTTTACCTTTATCGGCGCGCAGTTCATCGGCATGGGATTACTCGGCGAGTATATCGGTCGAATTTACAATGATGTCCGCGCCCGTCCCCGCTATTTCGTCCAGCAAGTTATTCGTCCGGAAAGCCCGCACTCTATAAAGGAAAATCAATAATGAAAGCCGTTGTCTTCGCGTATCACGATATGGGATGTCTGGGCGTTCAGGCCGTGCTCGACGCCGGTTATGACATTGCCGCCATTTTTACACATGCGGATAACCCAGGAGAAAACGCGTTTTTTGGCTCCGTTTCTCGTCTGGCCGCTGATGCGGGGATCCCGGTCTATGCCCCCGATGACGTCAACCACCCTATCTGGGCTGAGCGTATCAGCCAGCTCGCACCCGACGTTATTTTCTCTTTCTACTATCGCCATCTGCTCAGCGATGCGATTCTGGAACTGGCTCCGGTCGGCGCATTCAACCTGCACGGTTCGTTACTGCCAAAGTATCGCGGTCGCGCGCCGCTGAACTGGGTGCTGGTGAATGGCGAAACGGAAACCGGCGTGACGCTGCACCGCATGGTCAAACGTGCCGATGCGGGTGCCATTATCGAGCAACAGCATGTCGCAATTTCGCCTGACGATACGGCCCTTACGCTACATCATAAGCTTTGCCAGACCGCTCGACGGGTGCTGGAACAGGCGTTACCGGCCATCATGCGAAAAGAGACACACGACGTTGCGCAAAACGAGAGTGAAGCGACGTACTTTGGTCGCCGCACGCCCGAAGACAGCTTCCTGACGTGGAACAGACCGGCAGAGACGCTGCATAACATGGTGCGGGCGGTCGCGGCCCCCTGGCCAGGCGCGTTCAGCTATTCCGGTACACAGAAATTCACCCTCTGGTCATCTCGCGTCCACGCTCAGAACCAGACCGCGCAACCGGGCACTGTCCTTTCCGTCGCCCCCCTGCTGATCGCCTGTTCCGAAGGCGCGCTGGAAGTGGTGACCGGACAGGCAGATAACGGCATCACGATGCAGGGCGCGCAGTTAGCGCAGGTTCTCGGCCTGGTTGCGGGTTCTCGTTTAAACACCCCACCACTGGCTGCCAGCAAGCGCCGTACCCGCGTGCTGATCCTCGGTGTGAATGGTTTCATCGGCAACCACCTTACCGAACGTCTGTTACGCGAAGACCACTACGAAATCTATGGGCTGGATATCGGCAGCGATGCCATCGGCCGCTTCCTCAACCATCCGCGTTTCCATTTTGTGGAAGGCGACATCAGCATTCACTCTGAATGGATCGAATATCACGTTAAGAAATGCGACGTGGTGCTGCCGCTGGTGGCCATTGCCACGCCTATTGAATATACCCGCAACCCACTGCGCGTCTTTGAACTGGATTTTGAAGAGAACCTGAAAATCATTCGCTACTGCGTGAAATACCATAAACGGATCATTTTCCCATCGACTTCTGAAGTGTACGGGATGTGTACCGACAAAGTGTTCGATGAGGACAGCTCGAACCTGATTGTCGGGCCAGTCAATAAACCCCGCTGGATTTACTCGGTGTCCAAACAGCTTCTCGACCGCGTCATTTGGGCCTATGGCGAAAAAGAAGGGCTCCGCTTTACCCTCTTCCGCCCGTTCAACTGGATGGGGCCGCGACTCGACAGCCTGAATTCCGCGCGAATTGGCAGCTCACGCGCCATTACACAGTTAATCCTTAACCTGGTGGAAGGCTCGCCAATTAAGCTGATTGAAGGCGGAAAACAAAAACGCTGCTTTACGGATATCCGCGACGGTATCGAAGCGCTGTACCGGATCATTGAAAATACGGGCGGCCGCTGTGACGGTGAAATCATCAACATCGGTAACCCGGAAAACGAAGCCAGCATCAAGGAACTGGCGGAAATGCTGCTGGAGAGTTTCGACAAACATCCACTGCGCAATCACTTCCCACCCTTTGCCGGATTACGGGTCGTCGAGAGCAGCAGCTATTATGGCAAAGGCTATCAGGATGTGGAGCACCGTAAGCCCAACATCCGTAATGCAAAACGTTGCCTGGACTGGGAACCAACCATCGACATGCGCGAAACGGTTGACGAAACGCTGGATTTCTTCCTGCGCAGCGTGGATCTCACGGAACATTCATCATGACAAAAGTCGGCTTGCGAATTGATGTCGATACCTTCCGTGGCACCCGCGAAGGCGTGCCACGCCTGTTAGCGTCATTGAACCGATACCACATTCGGGCAAGTTTTTTCTTTAGCGTTGGACCTGACAACATGGGGCGCCATCTCTGGCGCCTGATCAAACCACAGTTTCTGTGGAAGATGCTGCGCTCAAACGCCGCGTCTCTTTACGGCTGGGATATTCTGCTGGCCGGTACTGCCTGGCCGGGAAAAGAAATCGGCCGCGCAAACGCAGAGATTATCCGTGAAGCGGCACGTCTGCATGAAACGGGGCTACACGCCTGGGATCACCACGCCTGGCAGGCTCGTAGCCCTCAGTGGAGCGAACAACAAATGATCGCCGATATTTCACGCGGGATAACCGCCCTGGAGGCGATCACCGGCCAGCCAGTGACCTGTTCAGCCGTCGCGGGATGGCGCGCCGACCAGCGTGTGGTTGTCGCCAAAGAGGCATTCCCTTTGCGTTACAACAGTGATTGCCGCGGCAGGGCACCGTTCCGTCCGGTTCTCGGGGCAGATGCTTTCGCTACACCACAAATTCCGGTCACGCTGCCCACGTGGGACGAAGCGGTGGGGCGCGAGGTTCAGGCAGAGGATTTCAACGACTGGATCCTCTCCCGGATACAGCGGGATACCGGTACACCGGTGTATACCATCCATGCTGAAGTCGAAGGCGGTGCCTGGCATAGCCAGTTTGAGGATCTGCTCCAGCGAGCGACTGATGCGGGCATCACCTTCTGTCCGCTTGGCGATCTGCTGCCCGGCGATCTCAATACCTTGCCGCCCGGTGAGATTATTCGCGGTAAAATCGCGGGAAGAGAAGGATGGTTAGGCTGCCAACAAGCGATGAGTGTCACACGATGAAGAACAGCCGTTATTATCAGATCCTGATCGCACTTATCGCGTTCTGGTACATCATCCCCATCGATCTGCGCCTGTTGTGGCAGCCTGATGAAACACGCTATGCCGAGATCAGTCGTGAAATGTTGGCCTCCGGCGACTGGCTCGTCCCCCACTTCCTGGGCGTGCGTTATTTTGAAAAACCGATTGCCGGATACTGGATCAACAGCATCGGGCAGTGGTTGTTTGGCGAGAACAATTTCGGCGTTCGCGCTGGCGCAATTTTCGCGACACTGGTGACAGCCGCGCTGGTGGGATGGCTCGCCATGCGCTTATGGCGGGACAGACGTACCGCGCTGTTGTCGGTCATCATCTTCTTGTCGATGTTCATTGTCTACGGAATCGGCACCTACGCGGTACTCGATCCACTGATTGCGCTCTGGCTGATGGCGGGACTGTGCTGCTTCTGGCTGGCAATGCAGGCCACGACCTGGCAAGGGAAAAGCATGGGATTCCTGCTGCTGGGCATCACCTGCGGGATGGGCGTCATGACCAAGGGTTTTCTGGCGCTTGCGGTACCGGTACTCAGCGTTCTGCCGTGGGTTGCCGTGCAGAAACGCTGGAAAGACCTGTTTCTCTACGGTGGATTAGCGGTCATCAGTTGTGTCGCCGTCATTCTGCCGTGGGGGCTGGCGATTGCCCAACGTGAACCCGATTTCTGGCACTACTTTTTTTGGGTTGAACACATCCAGCGTTTCGCGATGGATGACGCCCAGCACAAAGCGCCACTCTGGTACTATTTGCCGGTGCTGATCGCCGGAAGCCTGCCGTGGCTCGCACTGCTTCCGGGCGCCTTAAAAACCGGCTGGCAAGAACGCGATGGATCGCGCAGCGCCTTCTATCTGCTTGGTTGGATCGTGATGCCGTTGGTGTTCTTCAGCATCGCCAAAGGCAAATTACCGACCTATATCCTGTCGTGTTTCGCCCCACTCGCCATACTGATGGCGAGATATGGGCTGAATGCCGCGGAAAAGGGCTATGCTTCACTGCGTATCAACGGCTGGATCAATATCTTGTTCGGCGTCATCGGAATTATCGCCACGCTGGTCGTCTCGCCGTGGGGACCGCTAAAATCGCCGGTCTGGATGCACATTGAGGTGTATAAGGTCTTCTGTTCGCTGGGAATTTTTACCCTGTGGACCCTTTTCGGCTGGTATACACTGACTAACACCGAAAAGAGCTGGATTTATGCCGCGTTGTGTCCCGTGGCGCTGGCGCTGTTGTTTGGTTTTTCCGTTCCCGATCGGGTAATGGAATCTAAACAGCCACAGTTTTTTGTCGAGATGACCCGGGAAAACCTGGCGCCAAGCCGCTACATTCTTACCGATAGCGTCGGTGTCGCCGCCGGTCTGGCCTGGAGTCTGAAGCGGGATGACATCTTAATGTATGGACAAACTGGCGAGCTGAAATATGGCCTTAACTATCCCGATGCCAAAGGCCGATTCATCCGCTATGCCGATTTTGCGGACTGGCTCAGCCAGCACCGTCAGGAGGGGATTATTACGCTCGTGCTTACCATCGCGAAGGATGAAGACATCAACCGCCTTGCCATTCCGCCTGCCGATAAGATTGATAATCAGGGGCGTCTGGTGCTGATTCAGTATCGTCCCAAATGATCTGGCTGGTTTTAGTACTGGCCAGCCTGCTCAGCGTCGCGGGGCAGTTATGCCAGAAGCAGGCTACACTCCCCGTGCCGACAAGCGCGCGGAGACGCCATATTACCCTGTGGCTGGGGCTGGCGCTCGCCTGCCTCGGCCTAGCGATGATCCTGTGGTTGCTGGTATTACAGAACATTCCTGTGGGTGTCGCTTACCCGATGCTCAGTCTTAACTTTGTCTGGGTCACACTGCTGGCATGGAAAATCTGGCGTGAACCGGTGGCGCTTCGTCACTGGCTGGGCATCGCCCTGATCATCAGCGGCATTTTTATTCTGGGGAGTGCGGCGTAATGGGATTACTGTGGGGACTGTGCAGCGTGATCATCACGTCCGTCGCGCAACTGGGCCTGGGTTTTGCGATGGCAAACCTGCCACCGATGGTGCAGTGGCAGACGTTTGTCCCGGCGTTGTTCTCCCTCCATACCGGTACCCTCGCGCTATTCGCCGGTTTAGTGGGCTATCTGCTGTCGGTTTTCTGCTGGCATAACGCGCTGCATCACCTCGCGCTGAGCAAGGCGTACGCGCTGCTCAGCCTGAGTTATGTGCTGGTATGGGTATCCTCGATGATTTTACCCGGTTGGCAGGGCACGTTTTCCCTGAAAGCCCTGTTGGGCGTACTGTGTATCATGGCCGGACTGATGCTCATTTTTCTACCCGCACAGCGGAAAACGTGCTGACGATTATTTGTTACCCAGCAGCGTCTTCAGACGTTCCCACTCGTCGCAGGTATAGCTCCTGGCATCCAGAATCTTCACCGTCCGCCCATTATCACGGTTAACGGAATACAGTGCATCTTTCTGCGGGGAAAGGATATCACCGGCATTCACCACAATGTCAGACTGGACTTCAGCGATCATTTTTAGTGAACCACCGGCATCACTCAACACTAATGCATGCTTCCCTGACGTTTTGTCATAGCATGACTTCTTCACCTGCCATTCCATTGCTTACCTTTACTTATCGGGAACTTTTACATTACGTTACACAGTAGCAGATAAACAAAGAGGCAATAGGCGTCAGTTGGCAAAATTGCGAGGTGAAATTAATGTTTTCTTAATGTTTCACGCATCCAGTCAACAATGGCTCGTCGGGAAATCTTGATCCCCCCATTTTTCAGTTCTGCAGGCAGCGAGAGCCAACGTACCGGCTGCTGGAAGCGCGCCAGTTTGTCTTTCACCCAGTCACTGAGATCGCTCTCTGCGACGTCTGCTTCACATTCAACTACCGCCACCGGACGGTGACCAAATTCAGCGTCCTCAATCGGGACGACAAATGCCTGCAGCACGTGCGGATGCGTCACAATAACCCGTTCCACCTCTTCGGGTTGAATCCCTTCTCCGCCGCTAAAAAAGAGATTATCCAGACGCCCGGCGATGGTCAGTTTTCCGTCGTTCAGCGCGCCGCGATCGCGTGTGGCAAACCAGCCTTCATCGTTGACCAGCGGAACCAGTTTGCCGTTTCGCCAGTAGCCTTCCGCCATACTGGCTGCCCGCAGCCAGACTTCATCATTGACGATTCTGACTTCTCGTCCCGGTAAGGGCACGCCAACGTCAGCCAGACCGTCAGCCTCTTTTGCATACACTGTCGAAGCAAATTCCGTCAGGCCGTAACCACACCAGCAGCGAATGCCCCGCGCGCGCGCCTGCTCGGTTAACGCCACCGGAATCGCCGCGCCACCCAGCAAGACCGCTTTCAGCGCCACCGGCGTCTGGTTCACCAGCAGTCGCCAGAGTTGCGTCGGCACCAGCGAAGCATGCGTGCACCCGGCCAGCATCTGTTCCAGCGGCTGTTTTTCCCGCACGGTCATCCGCGCACCGGCCACTAACCAGCGCCACAGAATCCCCTGCCCGGAGACATGGAACAGCGGCAGAGAGAGCAGCCAGTCGTCGTCTTTTGCCAGCGGCATCAGCGACAGCACACCGTCAGCACTGGCAATATGCGCCTGGCAGGTATGGACCGCCGCTTTCGGCAGTCCGGTCGAACCAGAGGTCAGCGTCATGGAACACAGACGCTGCGGCAGCCAGTCGACGGCATGCTGCCCATTCACGTCCTGGCAGTCCAGCGAGCTCAGAAAGGAAAAGGGGTCGTCACCCTCCAGGTCCAGCGCAAACTGCAGCGAGAGCTCGGGCAACAGAGTCGTCAACAAGGAGTGAGGAAGCTGCGGGTTGACCGGCAGGATCCTTGCCCCGCACTGCAACAACGCCAGCCATGCCAGCAAAGTTTGTGGATGATTCCAGGCGCGCAGCATAACGCCGCTGCCCTCGATAACGCCCTGCGCGGCAAAACCACTCGCCAGGGCATCAATACGGGTACAGAGCGTGCGCCAGCTTAGCACCTCATCATTCAGGCGTAAGGCTGGCGCATCTCCCTGAACCTGCCGCCAGTACCGCCACGGCCAGTCAGGAAAGGTCATCGCAGACGTTCCAGGGTTGATTCGTCAATCAGCGGCAATGGACTTCCCGGCCAGCGGCGAATCTGCTGCGCCTGCATCAGGCTCAGCGTATCCAGTCCCGGAATGGTGTCCGGCGTCAGCCACGCGGCAATGCGTGCCAGCTGCGTCAGGCCCAGGCTCGACTCGATGGACGAACTGATCACCGCCGTCAGCCCCAGCGCATGCGCCGCCTGTACCTGTTCGCGCACTTTCTCCAGCGAACCGGTCAGCGTCGGTTTGATCACCACTGCGCGTACACCCTCTTCTGCCTCAAAAGCAAAATCCGCTTCGCGCAGACTCTCGTCCCAGGCGATGGCAATACCGGTTTCCCGGGCAAAGGCTCGCGACTCGTCGCGCGTTTTGCACGGTTCTTCAAGGAAGGCGATGCGGTTACGGTAGTCCGGGTTTACGTACTTCGCGAACTGCTGCGCCTTCAACGGCGTCCAGGCCCGGTTGGCATCCAGACGCAGTCGCAATTCCGGGATCGCCTCCAGCAGCAGGTTGACCACCATGCCATCGCGAACCGCTTCGTACAGTCCGACTTTCACCTTCGCGACTTTTTCGCCGGGCATGTCTGCCAGTTGCAGCACCAGATCGTCCGGATCGCCGGTACACAACGGTGCCGCCCGATAGTCCGCGACTTCAGGCAACGTTCCGGCGATTTCCGCCAGCGCGCAACTGACACCAAAAGCCACGGAAGGCATCGTCGGCAATGCGTCTTCTCCCTGCAGCCAGCCGTCAACCCAGGCCAGCAGCGCTGTCTGCGCCTCTTCCTGGGTTTCCAGACTGAAGCCCGGCAGCGCGGAGATCTCTCCCCATCCCTGACGCTCGCCGTCGTGCAGACGAACATACAGCCCGTCACGCGTTTTTAACCGCCTGTCGCGCAGAACCACCCCCGCGTCCATGGGGATCTGCCAGCGGTATACCTGCGCGCTACGCATTACGGATTCCGTTTGAATTTGCTGAAATCAGGCTGACGTTTCTGGTTGAAGGCGTTACGGCCTTCCTGACCTTCTTCCGTCATGTAGAACAGCATGGTGGCGTTACCCGCCAGCTCCTGCAAACCGGCCTGACCATCACAGTCTGCGTTCAGCGCCGCTTTCAGGCAACGCAGCGCCATCGGGCTGTTTTGCAGCATTTCACGACACCAGCGCACGGTCTCTTTTTCGAGTTCAGCCAGTGGGACAACGGTGTTCACCAGCCCCATATCCAGTGCCTGTTTGGCGTCGTACTGACGGCACAGGAACCAGATTTCACGTGCTTTCTTCTGCCCAACGATCCGCGCCATGTAAGACGCGCCCCAGCCGCCGTCAAAGGAGCCGACTTTCGGGCCGGTCTGGCCGAAGATGGCATTGTCCGCCGCAATCGTCAGGTCGCACATCATATGCAGCACGTGACCGCCGCCGATGGAATAACCCGCCACCATCGCCACAACCGGCTTCGGACAGGTACGGATCTGGCGCTGGAAGTCCAGCACGTTGAGGTGATGCACGCCGGAGTCATCCTGATAGCCGCCGTAGTCGCCGCGAACTTTCTGGTCGCCGCCAGCACAGAAGGCTTTATCGCCTGCGCCAGTCAGAATAATCACGCCCACGTTATCGTCGTAACGGGCATCCGCCATCGCCTGAATCATCTCTTTGACGGTCAGAGGACGGAATGCGTTGCGCACCTGCGGACGATTAATGGTGATTTTTGCGATACCGTCGGTCGATTTCTCATAGCGAATGTCGGTGTAGCCTTCGGAGCAATCTTGCCATTCTACCGGTGCGTAAAGCATTGTTTCATCAGGATAGATCATAGTGTGTCCTTTAGTCAGAGACGCAGAATCTGAGCCAGACAGTCCACCACGCCCGCGGGGTTTTCCCGATGCGCGTTGTGTCCGGCGTTACGAATCACATGGCGGGTCGCCGCGAATTCCGTCGCGAGGGCGCAGAATTTGCTGTCACGTTCACCACATAAATAATAAAACGGAAATGCGAGCGCGTTGAGCGCAGCGCGTAAATCAGGCTGGACCGCCAGCGAAGTGGCTTCCAGCATTGCCGCCAGCGTTTCACCGTTATTTTGGCTACGCAGTGCAACCAGCGCTTCTCGTTGCTGCGCGTTCAGCGAAGCAAAAACCGGCTGCTGGTACCAGTCATGAAAAACGTCAGTCAGCGCGTCATGGCGAAAACGTTCCGCCCAGCGATGGTCGGCGCGTCGGCGCGCGTCACGTTCAGCGTCGCTTTGCAGTCCCGGATGCCCGCCTTCAACCACCAGGCCGCAAAGCCCCGGCATCGCCTGACAGGCCGCCATCATCGCCACTCTGCCGCCGAGGGAATATCCCACCAGCCAGTATTTTAGTATGTTGTAACTAAGAAGGGTATTACGCAGTAAGGCAAGCACATCGTCGAATCCGCTGACGCGAATCTCCGCCGATCCGCCGTGGCCGGGTAAGTCGACATACAGTCGGGAAAAGCCCGTAAACTGCTCGCCAACCGACTGCCACTCCTGGCCATCGCCTGAAAAGCCGTGCAGAAAAACCAGCCAGGGTGAACCAGACTGCACGTTTTTTGCCTGCGCGTGCAGGATCATAGATGGCTTACCTGTGCCAGAAGCTGTTGCAGGGTTTGTGCGCCGTCGGTGTCGTTAACCACCAGTTCAATCACCGTGGTCGCAGGAGCACGCCACGCGCCCGCCAGCGCCGCCTCCAGTTCATCCCAGTTTTCCGGTCGATGATATTTGAGGTTGAACATTGCGGCCGCGTGTTCAAAATGGACATTCTGCGGCATCAGATAGAAACGTTCACGTTCGCTCTGCGGCGTGGGCAGGAGCGAGAAAATCTGCCCGCCGTTATTGTTCACCACAATCAGTACGAACGGTGCGGAAACCTGGCGCAACAGGGCTAACGCGTTGAGATCGTACAGCGCCGATAAATCGCCCACGATCGCCAGCGTCGATTTCGCGCTGGCGCGCTGTACGCCTGCGGCCGTTGATATTAAGCCATCAATACCGCTGGCCCCGCGATTGCTGTAAACCGGGTAACCTGCCGGGAGTTTTGACAGTGCATCAATCAGACGCACCACCAGGCTGTTGCCGACAAAAAGCTGCCCCTGCTCAGGCAGATAGTCGCGAATGCGGTGAGCCAGTTGCGCCTCGCCAAAGGTGTCCCGACGCGCTACGACGGCCTGCCAGGCCTGCTCCGCCAGACGCGGGATGTCTACACACCACGGTTGACGTTTTTCTGCAGGATGCAGTTCCAGCCAGTCGCCGATTTTTGCCACCAGCCGACGACCGCGATGGTGCGCCGGATCCAGTCGTCCTTCGATGTTATCGACAATCCAGTACTCTTCCGGCTCACAGCTTGCCTGCCATTGCAGTAAACGTTTTCCGGTCAGGCTACTGCCCAGTTGTACCACTATCTGCGCCTGCTGCAGTTCCGTTACGGCCTTCGGATTGCCGAGCCAGAGGTCGGCACAAGGGAGCGGCTGTCCAGTTTGCGACAGCACATCGCCAATCAACGGCCAGCCTAACGTCTGCGCCCATTGCGCAACTTTCTTGCCCTCTTCCGCGCTCATTCGCCCGGCGACGACCACGCCGCGTTTTTGCCGCCAGAAGAACCAGTCGCGCTGTTTGTCGCTTTCCAGCCGACGTGCTTCTCGCAGCCAGGGCTTGTCATCCTGCCACCAGTCGCCGAGGCGTTGCTGCCAGGCCAGACCGGTTTCGTCCATCTCGCCATACAGCGGCTCAGCAAACGGGCAGTTGATATGGACCGCGCCGGCGTGCAGCGAGGCCAGCGCATTATCGATGGTCGACACCAGCCAACGCGCCGGAATGTCCTGGGTCGGGCGCGGAAGGGAAAGCGTTTGTGACGGATGTGACGCAAACATGCCCGCCTGACGAATCGCCTGGTTCGCGCCGCAGTCAATCAGTTCAGGGGGACGATCGGCCGTCAGGAGGATCAGTTTTTCACCGGTCAGCCCCGCTTCAATCAGCGCCGGATAGAGGTTAGCGACCGCCGTACCGGAGGTCACGATCACGGCTACAGGCTGTTTACTGACCTTCGCCAGTCCCAGCGCCAGATGACCAAGACCACGCTCATCAAAATGAGTGTGGTGAATAAAGGCCGAATTTTCCGCCGCCGCCAGGGTGAGCGGCGTAGAACGAGAGCCAGGGGCAATGCAAACATGCCTGACACCGTGGCGAGTTAATGCTTCCAGAATGACCGCCGCCCAGCGTCGGTTAAATGCGCTTACTGACATGAGATTGTCCGGTATCAATATTGCGACTCAGTATAAAGAACGGAAAAAAGGGATTATTGATATGAGTCGGGAATATGTAACTCATTATCCATCCATCTGTAACAAAGATCGCAGGCCAGCGGCTTTATTGTCGATTTCCTGCCACTCTTGCTCAGGATCTGACCCGCGAACGATACCCGCGCCGGCATACAGTCGAACCACGTTACCGCTGATTTTCGCCGAGCGCAGCGAGACACAAAATTCGCTTTGCTGTAATGACAGATAGCCCGCCGACCCGGCGTACCATTCGCGCGCAAAAGGTTCATGCTGCTGAATAAACGCCCGCGCCCGCTCGCGTGGGATCCCGGCAACGGCCGCCGTGGGCTGCAGTTGCAGTAAACACAGCGTGTCATCCGCCTGATTCAGCGCCGTCCAGATGCAGCGCCGCAGATGCTGCACTTTTCGCAACCGCAGCACCTGCGGCGGCAAAACGTCCAGCGAATGCGTGTACTCCTGCAGGCGCTGGCAGATATCCTCGACCACCAGCATATTTTCGCGCTGGTTTTTGTCGTCCTTCATCAGCCATTCGCCGAGTTGCCAGGCCTTATAATCGTCAGGGTGATTCGCTACCGTCCCGGCGAGCGCCTCGGTACGGAGCGCGGTATCGCGACGACGCCAGAGACGTTCGGGAGACGAGCCCAGGAACGCGCTCTGTGCAGAAAACGCCATGTAAAAATGGTAGCAGTTCAGGTTCAAACGGCGACTTGAAGCCATCACAGCAGCAGCATTCACCGGACGAGAAAAGTGCAGATCGCTGGCACGCGCCAGTACCACTTTCTCCAGTTCGCCTTCAGCAATCGTCTGAGTGGCCTGCTCAATCAGGCTGATCCAGCCTGCTTTTTCGGGCCAGTGCTGCTCACCGGTTTTGCTTAGCCGCAATGTCGGCAACGGTTTGACACTCACCAGCGAGGCGAGGAAAGTCAGCGCCCGGTCAGCATCCTCACGCAGAGAAATGTGACTCCACAGATGCAGACGCAGCACTGCCACACCCCCACAACGCCGCCATTCAAGGCGCGGTAACACCAGGTTGCCCTGCTGAGGATCGAACGCGTTCAGTCCCCAGATGCGCAGGTCGGTTTGCTGCGGATGTTGACGAAGAAAGCGTTGTGCCTCATCGAGAGAAGAAAAGGACGCAACGACACCCAGCACAGCGGCCTCTTCATCACCGTTGCGCTGCTGCCAGTAAAATTGCGGATAAATGGACTGACTTGCCAGCCAGCTTAACGCATCGAAAGCGTCATTAAGGGGAAAAGGAACATCGAGAACCCGAATGCCCGGTGCCGCCGGGATCGACTGCGACAAAAGACGCGTCAAACCTTCCAGCGCAGTAGTGAGTGAATGCACGCGGACCTCTCCCTGTTAAAAACCTCACATTATACGGGGTACTGCGGAAAAAAAGCAGTACCCCAGTTTAGGGAGTCAATGCGATCTCGCTTACAGTTTATCGTCGTGCCAGCAGTAAACCGAGCACCAGTCCGACCGTTGCGCCGACACCAATCCCCTGCCAGGGCTTTTCGTGCACATAGTCATCTGCACGATAAACCGCCTGCCTGGCGCGATAATAGTAGCTATCTGAAGCCTGACTTACGCGGTTTTTAACCTCGTCCAGCGCCCGTTCCGCCCGCGCTTTCAGTTCGATGTACTTTTGATCGGCAGGATCCCCTGAGGAACGCAACACCTCTTCCAGCGTTTCACTCAGCAACGTCAG
Organism: Citrobacter sp.; assembly: GCA_019415335.1. The sequence goes on from DXKH01000056.1 coordinate 225,919, forward strand.
GTCGTCATCAATACGCGAATCACCAAATTGATAAGACATCTCGTTCTCCATTTTAGTAAAACCTGCCCCTAACTATAGACAACGACTCAGGATCATGCCCGAATCGCTTCGCGTGCCATCCCAATATGAGGGATGCCATCTTCCTCATACACGTCGGTGACCGGTGCAAAACCAAATCGTGCATAGAATTCCTGCAAATGCGCCTGTGCCCCCAGATACAGCGCCTTCTCCGGCCAGTGTCGTTGGCAGGACGCCAGCGCCTGCGCCATCAGGTTTTGTCCCAGTTTTTCACCGCGTAACGCTTCACTGACGATCACCCGGCCAATCACGACAGGCTCCAGATCTTCAGCACTTTTCAGAATCCTCGCATACGCCACCAGCTCGCCGTCATGCCAGCCGAGGATATGGCGGTTCTCACCCGCCAGGTCGTCGCCGTCCACGTCGAGATAGGGACAGTTCTGCTCCACGACAAACACCGCGCAGCGCAGTTTCAATAACGCATAGAGCTGAGGGACGGTTAATTCCGAATGATGCAGGTCTTGCCAGGTAATCATCGTGCGCTCCTTTTTCCGTAAACGATTTATACTAGCCAGATTATTTTTCAAAAGTGTAATGAAATAATGGAATTTCTCTTTTTAGGTACCTCAGCTGGCGTGCCCACGCGTGCACGCAACGTGACGGCGATTTTGCTGCATCATCAGCACCCGACGCAGCCAGCACTGTGGCTGTTTGACTGCGGTGAAGGCACACAACATCAGATGTTGAGCACCACATATCATCCCGGCAAAATTGTGCGGATTTTCATCAGCCATCTGCACGGCGATCATCTGTTCGGTTTGCCGGGTTTATTGTGCAGTCGTTCGATGGCGGGCAATGCTCATCCGTTGACGCTTTACGGCCCGAAAGGGCTGCGTGAATTTACTGAAACCGCGCTGCGCCTGAGCGGCTCATGGACTGACTATCCGCTGGAAATCGTCGAAATCACCGCCGGGGAAATTCTCGATGACGGGCTGCGAAAAGTGACGGCTTATCCGCTTGAACACCCACTGGAATGTTACGGCTACCGCGTTGAAGAGCATGACAAGCCTGGCGCGCTAAATGCCAGAGCGCTGAAAGCTGCAGGCGTGAAAGCCGGTCCCTGGTTCCAGGATCTGAAAGCCGGCAAAACGGTCACTCTGGAAGATGGTAGCGTGATACGCGGCGCTGATTTTCTCGCCCCGGCGACGCCCGGCAAAGTGGTTGCAATCTTTGGCGATACCGCCCCCTGCGCTTCCGCGCTTGCGCTGGCGCAGGGGGCCGATGTGATGATTCACGAAACCACGCTGGATACGTCAATGGAAGAAAAGGCCAACAGCCGTGGACACAGTTCGACCCGCCAGGCAGCGCTGCTGGCACGGGAAGCAGCAGTCGGAAAACTCATCATAACGCACGTCAGTTCACGCTATGACGCCGCGGGTTGCCAGCGGCTGCTGGCAGAGTGTCAGGCAATCTTTCCCTACACTGAACTTGCCGACGATTTCGCCGTTTTCACGGTTTAGTGCTCCATTTTTCGCCCTCAGTGCCGATAACAGTAAAAACGCAGTATTCACACTGAGGACAGAATGGAAAATTTCCAGAAAGATATCGATGACAGGGCGAATCTGACCCTGTCCAACCGCTTTGAACTGCTGCTGTTTCGTCTGGGAAACTCCCTGCACGAACAGAAGTCTGAGCTGTTTGGCATTAACGTGTTTAAACTGCGTGAAATTGTACCGATGCCCACGTTCACCCGTCCTGCCGGGATGAAGGCGCCATTACTGGGCATGGTCAACATTCGCGACCAGGTGATTCCGGTCATTGATCTCCCCGCCGTCGCCGGTTGTAAGCCGGAGAATGGGCTTAACATTCTGCTGATCACCGAGTATGCCCGCAGCGTGCAGGCTTTCGCCGTCGAGTCGGTAGAGAACATCATGCGTCTGGACTGGAAGCAGGTACACACCGCAGAGAAAGCGGTGAACGGCCGATATATCACCAGTATCGCCTGTCTGGATGAAGACAAAGAGACTAACAATCTGGCGCTAGTGCTCGACGTAGAACAGATCCTGTATGACATCGTGCCGTCGAATCACGATCTACGCGCGGCAGAACTGAAAACCAATAAGTTCAACATCACCCCCGGTGCCGTCGCCATTGTCGCGGAAGACTCCCGCGTGGCCCGCGCGATGCTGGAGAAAGGTTTGACGGCCATGGAGATTCCCCATCAAATGCACGTCACCGGTAAAGATGCGTGGGACAAAATTCAGCAACTGGCGCAGGAAGCGGAAGCGGAAGGCAAAGCGATTAGCGAGAAGATCGCGCTGGTGTTAACCGATCTGGAAATGCCGGAGATGGATGGTTTCACCCTGACCCGAAAAATCAAAACCGACGAGCGGCTGAAGAAAATTCCAGTGGTGATCCACTCTTCCCTTTCCGGCAGCGCCAACGAAGATCACGTCCGCAAAGTGAAAGCCGATGGCTACGTGGCGAAGTTTGAAGTGAATGAACTGTCATCCGTTATTCAGGAGGTGATGGATCGCGCGGCGCAAAACATCAGCGGCCCGCTGGTCAGCCGTCAGTTAATTACCTGATGATTCTTCACCTATAAAAAAACCCGCCGCGGCGGGTTTTTCGTTTTTGCTTGTCGCTTACATCAGCGGTGCAGCTAACTGCACAATACTGATCAGCGGCTGCGGGTAGATACCCAGCACCAGCACCAGCAGTGCGGAGATCAGTACCACAATACCACCCGCGCTGTACTGCCAGTTAGACGGCGCATCACGGTTAAGCTGCTGCGGCGCGCTCAGGTACAGACTCACGGCAACACGCAGATAGTAGTACAAACCAATCGCGGAACCGACCACCACAGCGGCAACCAGCCACCACAAGTGTGCCTGCACACCGACGGCCAGTACGTAGAATTTACCGATAAAGCCCAGCGTCATCGGGATACCTGCTAAAGACAGCATCATCACCGTCATCACTGCCGCGAGGATCGGACGATGCCAGAACAGCCCACGGTAGGAGAACAGAGAGTCGGCATCCGGGCCACGGTACGGACTGGACATCAGGCTGACCACGCCGAACGCGCCGAGGCTGCTGAACAGGTAACCGGCAAGGTAAACGCCGACCGCTTCCATGGACATCTCGCCGCTCTGCAGAGCAATCAGCGCCACCAGCAGGTAGCCGAGGTGAGAGATCGACGAATAACCCAGCAGACGCTTGATGTTAGTCTGACTCAGCGCCATCAGGTTACCGAAGATGATGGAAGCAAAGGCAATCACGCCCAGCACCACGCGAACCGCTTCACTGTCGCCAACCGGCGCGTACAGGAACAGACGCATCACCACGCCGAAGATAGCGATTTTGCTCGCCGTTGCCAGGAAGGTAGAAACCGGAGCCGGTGCGCCCTGGTACACGTCTGGCGTCCACAGGTGGAACGGAACCAGAGAGAGTTTAAAGCCCAGGCCTACAATCATCATCCCGAAGCCCGCCAGCAGCAGCGGCTCGTTCAGCATACCGTCACCGAGGCTCTTACCGAGCGCCACAAACGACAGGTTGCCAGACTGCGCGTACACCAGCGCCATACCGAACAGCAGGAATGACGAGGCTGCGGCAGACAGGATGGTGTATTTGATACTGGCTTCCAGCGAACGTTTCTGACGGAAGGCATAGCCTACCAGACCAAACAGCGGCAGGGAGATCAGCTCGATACCAAGGAACAGCGCCGCCAGATGATTTGCGTTCGCCAGCAGAATGCCACCCAGCGCGGCAATCAACACCAGCAGGTAGAACTCTTCCCGGTTATCGTCATAGCCTTCCAGCCACGGATAGGCAAAAGTACAGGTCGCCAGACTCGCCAGCAGAACCAGTCCGGTGTAGAGCATCGCGAAACCGTCAACCCGCATCAGCGGGGTGACATCCATCGCGCCAGCCTGGCCAACAAACCAGAGCGAAACCAGCGCGGCGTTAAGCCCAATGACCGACAGCGTGGCATTGAGGAAGTGATTGCGTCGCCACGCAATGGAGAGCATCACAACCACCACCGTCAAGCCGACGATCAGCAGCGGTAGCAGCGCAATCAGGTGTTGTGGAGTTATTGTCATGGCGATTTACGGCCTTGTAGTAGTAACGGAATTAACAAACCACTGCTGGATGTTGCTCATCGCAGAATGCGAGGTATCCAGAATCGGCTGCGGATAGAAGCCAAGCAGTACCAGAAGCACGACCAGCAACAGGATGATAAACAGCTCACGCAGCGACATCCCTGGCAGTTCTTGTTGCGCAATCTGACTCTTCGCCTTACCGAAGTAAGCGCGATGCAGCATCGCCAGCGAGTAAACAGAGGCAAACACCAGACCAAAGGTCGAAATCACGGTGATCACCGGAACGACCTGGTAGCTGCCGAACAGGATCATAAATTCGCCAACGAAGTTACCGGTGCCCGGCATACCCAGCGTCGCCACCGCGAAGAACATGGACAGCGCTGGCAACCATTTCATCTTGCCCCACAGACCGCCCATCATGCGCATGTCGCGGGTATGCAGGCGTTCGTACAGCTGACCACACAGAATGAACAGACCCGCAGCGGACAGGCCGTGCGCGATCATCTGAATCACCGCCCCCTGGTACGCCAGTTGGCTGCCGGTGTAGATGGCAATCAGCACGAAGCCCATGTGTGAAACCGAGGTGTAGGCGATCAGACGTTTGATGTCGTACTGCGTGAACGCCATCCATGCACCATAGAAGATACCGATGACACCCAGCCACATCGCGATAGGCGCGAACTCCGCTGACGCGTTCGGGAACAGCGGCAGAGAGAAACGCAGCAGACCGTAAGCGGCGGTTTTCAGCAAAATACCGGCGAGGTCAACGGAACCTGCGGTCGGTGCCTGGGAGTGCGCATCTGGCAGCCAGCCGTGCAGCGGAACCACTGGCATTTTCACCGCAAACGCGATGAAGAAGCCCAGCATCAGCAGATATTCGACGCCATGAGACATCGGGGTTTTCAGCAGGTCTTCATAGTTGAAGGTCCACACGCCGGTCGCATTGTGGTGAACGAACACCAGCGCCAGGATGGCAATCAGCATCACCAGACCGCTCGCCTGGGTATAAATGAAGAACTTGGTTGCCGCCGTGATACGCGTTTTACCGTCGGACGCCTTGTGGCCCCACAGCGCGATCAGGAAGTACATCGGCACCAGCATCATTTCCCAGAAGAAGAAGAACAGGAACATGTCGATGGCAAGGAACACACCGATAACGCCGCCCAGGATCCACATCAGGTTCAGGTGGAAGAAGCCCTGGTATTTTTCGATTTCTCGCCAGGAGCACAGTACCGCCAGAACGCCAAGCAGACCGGTCAGCACCACCATCAGCAGCGACAAGCCGTCGATGGCCAGATGAATCGAGATGCCAAAACGCGGGATCCACGGCAGGACAAATTCAGACTGCCACTGCGGAATGCCAGCGGATTGCGTCAGCGAATAGCCGCCCTGTAGCCACAGTTGCAGGCCAAGCGCGAGCGTCAGTCCCATGGTGATCAGCGCGATCCAGCGCGGCACCTTCACGCCAAAGCGTTCGGTCTGCCAGCACAGGAAGCCACCGATAAAGGGGATTAGTATCAACCAGGGTAATAACATAGCTAAGTATGTCCCTTATATTTACTCCTGCTCAGGCTATCTCACTCGTCAGCCCAAATCCCGGCAGTGCTCGCAATCCTCACGTACTTCAGTACGCTCCGGTTGCTCTGCGCTGGCGGTCTCCGGTTTGACTTCGCCGATGACGCCTGTACATCAGGAACAGATTTTCAACGAATTCTAAAAATTATTTTTGGGTTTGTTGTGTCGGGTGGCGCTAACGCTTACCCGACCTACGGCCTCGTAGGCCCGGTAAGCGCAGTGCCACCGGGCACAATCCCGACCCGCAAACTCAACGCAGTACCATCAGCAGTGCCAGCACGACAACCGCACCGATGCTCATTGACGCGACATACCAGCGCAGATAACCGTTCTCGCTGAACAGCAGGCTTTTACCTGCGAAGCGGGAAAGGATTGCCGGTACGTTCATCAGGGCATTGAGCGGATCGCGTTTAAGCAGCCAGGCGACGCCAAGGAACGGCTTAACGAATACTTTGTCGTACAGCCAGTCAAAGCCCCAGGCGTTGTACCACCAGGTCCCCAGCAGACGACCCGGCGCACTGTTGGCAATCGAGGTCACAAGCGTACGTTTACCCAGCCACAACCATGCGGCAATCAGGATGCCCGCAATCGCTACCACGCCAGAAGTTATTTCCAGGGTCATCACGCGGCCATGCTCAAGTTCGGTTGTCTGTGGCAGTACGCCCTGCAGCGGCGGCACAATCAGCGCGCCTACGAAGGTGGACAGGATCATCAGGACAATCAACGGCAGGTGGTGAGTAATCCCCTTCCCTGCATGAGCATGAATTTGTTCTTTACCGTGGAACACGATGAAAATCATACGGAAGGTATACAGGGAGGTCATGAACGCACCGACCAGACCTGCCACCATCAGATTGATATGACCATTTGCCATCGCACCTGCCAGAATCTCATCCTTACTGAAGAAGCCAGCGGTAATCAACGGCAGCGCCGACAGCGCCGCACCGCCCACCAGGAAGCAGAGATAAACCAGCGGAATGGACTTACGCAGGCCGCCCATCTTGAAGATGTTCTGTTCGTGATGGCAGGCCAGAATGACAGAGCCGGATGCCAGGAACAGCAACGCTTTAAAGAAGGCGTGCGTCATCAGGTGGAAAATCGCCGCATCCCATGCCTGAACGCCCAGCGCCAGGAACATGTAGCCGATCTGGCTCATGGTGGAATAGGCGAGTACGCGTTTGATGTCGGTTTGCACCAGTGCGGCAAAACCTGCCATCACCAGCGTCACCGCACCTACGATACCGACCAGATGCAGAATTTCCGGGGTCATCAGGAACAGGCCGTGCGTACGGGCGATCAGGTAGACACCGGCGGTAACCATCGTTGCGGCGTGGATCAGCGCGGAGACAGGCGTCGGGCCCGCCATCGCGTCAGCCAGCCATGTCTGCAACGGCAGCTGTGCCGATTTACCGACTGCACCACCCAGCAGCATCAGCGTCGCCCACGTCAACATATTGTTGCCTGCAGCGAAGTGTGCCGGTGCCAGTTCAACCATTTCACGGAAGTTCAGGGTACCCAGCTCGTTGTACAGAATGAACAGTGCGAACGCGAGGAACACGTCACCCACACGGGTCACGACGAACGCTTTCATCGCCGCAGCGCCATTCTTCGGATCGGTGTAGTAGAAGCCGATCAGCAGATAAGAGCACAGGCCCACGCCTTCCCAGCCGAGGTACATCAACAGCAGGTTATCGGACAGCACCAGAACAACCATGCTGGCGATAAACAGGTTGGTGTAAGCGAAGAAGCGGGAGTAGCCCTCTTCACCGCGCATGTACCAGGACGCGAACATGTGGATCAGGAAGCCGACACCGGTAACGACCGACAGCATGGTCAGCGACAGGCCGTCCAGTACCAGGTTGAAACCAATGTTGAAGTCACCGACAGACATCCACGTCCACAGCGGCTGGCTGAACGCCTGCTTGCCGTTAGCGAAGAAGTCCATACCGACAAAGGCAGTGACAAGCGCCGCCAGACCAATGGAGCCTACGCCCACGGTTGCGGAGAGATTTTCTGACCAGCGTCCGCGAGAGAACGCCAGCAGGACAAAGCCAATCAATGGCAGAATGATGGTTAAGGCAAGCATGTTCATCCACGCATCTCACTTACTGAATCGATGTTCAGGTTCTGGCGACGGCGATGAAGTTGCAGCAACAGCGCAAGTCCAATACTCGCTTCGGCAGCCGCAAGGCTGATAGCGAGAATATACATCACCTGACCATCGGTCTGGCCCCAGTAGCTACCGGCAACCACAAAGGCCAGCGCGGAAGCGTTGATCATGATTTCCAGGCCAATCAGCATAAACAGCAGATTGCGGCGGATAACCAGACCGGTTAAGCCCAGAACGAATAAAATCGCAGCGAGGATCAGTCCATGTTGTAAGGGGATCATGCGTGCTCCTCCGTTTTTCTTTTCGCGCTGTCGTCTTTACGGTTGCTCAGCACTTCACCCGAACGCTCTTCGCGTCCGACGTGGAAGGCAACAACCAGACCTGCCAGCAGCAGCATGGATGCCAGTTCAACCGCCAGTACGTAAGGCCCGAACAGGGTAATACCGACCGCTTTCGCGCTGATTGGCGTGCCGTCGATACCCTGATCGTTAACACCCAGAATGGCGTAAACAATCACCACCAGCATGATGGCCGACAGAATTGCCGGGCCAATCCACACCTGTGGTTTCAGCCACTGGCGTTCCTGTTCGATTTCAGAACCGCCCAGGTTGAGCATCATCACCACGAACACGAACAGCACCATAATGGCGCCCGCGTAAACGATAATTTCCAGCGCACCCGCGAAGTAAGCGCCCAGCGAGAAGAACACCCCGGAAATCGCCAGCAGCGAAATAATCAGGTACAGCAGCGCGTGCACCGGATTGGTATGGGTGATCACCCGCAGGGTTGCGAGAATGGCGATCAGGCCACAGATATAAAAAGCGAACTCCATTGCCCCTCTCCTTACGGTAACAGGCTCTTGACGTCGATAGGCTTGGCTTCGTTCTCTGCTTCGCCCTTATCTTTGCCGTCGATTGCCATACCTGCCATCCGGTAGAAGT
>DXKH01000057.1 GCA_019415335.1 Citrobacter sp.
CCCTCAAACCATGCCAGCGCCGATCTACTGCCGGCCATAGTAGTCTCCCCACCATGGCTTTCGAAAAAGAAAAAATCGCCGATTCCGGTGCTGGATTTAGCACCGCTCAACCTCGAATCCATATGCACAATAACCGACACAGAAGCTAAAGAGTTTCAAACTCATTGGGACTGGGAACCGCATAAGCCAGGTGAAGGTGCTAAAAATTTCCTTTACTCGCTGGGGTATCGCCGCTGGGATTTTGACACATATAAATATATCGGCGCTTCTGACTCGGCAATTGACGCATGGGAACGTGAGGACTTCGCGACACTCATCCAAATGTTTAAAGCCCACCATGCACCGTATCAGGGGGAGTGGCATCTCAACTCACTTCCCTTTTTACCTATGCAAAAAGCGATTAAGCTATGGGAATTTCTCAGCAAAGAGCCGCATACCGCGATAAAACCAGTCATGCTTTATTTGCGACTGGCTGGTATGAGTGGTTTTCTACACTCGTTTTCACGCTACCCTCAAGAAGGTTTTGCGGTTGCTAATTATTTTGCCGCAACGGAACTGGCTCCTGCCGTCGCCCGCGCCTTCAACAAACTCAAAACCCTACGACAAGATGCCCGTATCTGGCTGCTGAAATACCCGGAACACGCCATTACCGGCCTGCTGCCTGCAGCGCTCGGCAAAACCGATGAAGCACAGGACAACGCCCGTGCTGCCTTGCGTATGCTTACCGAAAACGGTCATCAGCCATTGCTGCAAGAAATCGCCCGGCGTTATAACCAGCCGGAAGTAACCGATGCGGTGAACGCTCTACTTGCGCTCGATCCCTTAGATAATCACCCGACAAAAATCCCCACTCTTCCGACCTTTTATCAGCCATCGCTCTGGACGCGCCCGTTATTAAAAGCAAACGCCCAATCACTGCCTGATAGCGCACTCCTCCACCTCGGTGAAATGCTCCGCTTCCCTCAGGAAGAGGCACTGTATCCAGGATTATTGCAGGTGAAAGATGCCTGTACCACCGACTCACTGGCTGAATTTGCCTGGGATCTGTTTACCGCCTGGCAGACCGCTGGCGCGCCGTCGAAAGAGAGTTGGGCGTTCACTGCGTTAGGCGTTCTCGGTAACGATGACACCGCCCGCAAACTGACGCCATTAATCCGTGCCTGGCCTGGCGAATCCCAGCATAAACGTGCCACCGTTGGGTTGGATATCCTCGCCGCTATCGGTAGTGATATCGCCCTGATGCAGCTTAACGGCATCGCCCAGAAACTGAAATTCAAAGCATTACAGGAGCGGGCAAAAGAAAAAATAGCCAACATTGCCGAGAGCCGCGAACTCACGGTGGCGGAGCTTGAAGATCGGTTAGCACCGGATCTCGGTCTGGATGATAACGGTTCGTTGCTGCTGGATTTCGGCCCACGCCAGTTCACCGTCAGCTTTGATGAAACCTTAAAACCGTTTGTGCGTGACGCTTCCGGCAGTCGTCTGAAAGACCTGCCCAAACCAAACAAAAGCGATGATGAATCACAGGCGAACAATGCTGTTAACCGCTACAAATTGCTGAAAAAAGATGCGCGTACCGTCGCCGCCCAGCAGGTAGCAAGGCTGGAATCCGCCATGTGCCTGCGTCGCCGCTGGTCACCGGAAAACTTTCAGCTCTTCCTGGTTGAGCATCCGCTGGTCCGCCACTTAACCCGCCGTCTGATTTGGGGCGTTTATAGCGCCGAAAACCAGCTACTGGCTTGCTTTCGCGTAGCGGAAGATAACAGCTACAGCACCGCTGACGATGATCTTTTCACCCTGCCGGAAGGCGATATCTCTATTGGTATTCCTCACGTTCTGGAAATATCACCGACGGATGCTGCCGCCTTCGGGCAGCTTTTTGCCGACTACGAACTGTTACCACCGTTCCGCCAGCTTGATCGTAACAGTTACGCGCTGACAGAAGCCGAGCGCAATGCCAGCGAACTGACACGCTGGGCAGGCAGAAAATGCCCGAGTGGTCGGGTAATGGGGCTGGCAAATAAAGGCTGGATGCGTGGTGAACCGCAGGACGGTGGCTGGATCGGCTGGGTGATCAAACCTCTGGGCCGCCGGTCGTTAATCATGGAAATCGATGAAGGTTTTGCGGTCGGCATGTCGCCAGCCGAACTCAGTGCCGAGCAACTCTTAAGCAAGCTGTGGCTATGGGAAGGCAAAGCGGAAAGCTATGGCTGGGGGAGTAATTCAACACAGGAAGCGCAGTTCTCCGTACTCGATGCCATCACCGCCAGCGAGCTAATTAACGATATTGAAGCCCTGTTTGAATAAGGAAAGAGCATGGACAAGGAATTACCGTGGCTGGCGGATAACGCCCAACTGGAACTGAAATATAAAAAAGGCAAAACACCACTCAGCCATCGCAATTGGCCAGGCGAACCGGTACCTGTTATCACTGAAAACATCATTCAGACACTGGGTGATGAATTGCTACAAAAAGCAGAGAAGAAAAAAAACATTGTCTGGCGTTATGAAAACTTTTCACTGGAGTGGCAGTCCGCCATCACGCAGGCCATCAACTTGATCGGCGAACACAAACCCTCAATCACGGCCCGGACAATGGCGGCGCTAGCCTGTATCGCGCAAAATGATAGCCAACAGTTGCTCGACGAAATCGTCCAACAAGAGGGGCTGGAATATGCAACTGAGGTGGTGATTGCACGCCAGTTTATTGTACGGTGTTATGAGAGTGATCCTCTGGTAGTAACATTGCAATATCAGAACGAGGACTATGGCTATGGTTATCGCTCAGAAACCTATAACGAATTCGATCTCCGATTGCGTAAGCATCTCTCTCTGGCAGAGGAAAGCTGCTGGCAGCGTTGCGCCGACAAACTCATTGCCGCACTGCCAGGAATAACCAAAGTTCGCCGCCCTTTTATTGCGCTGAACCTCCCGGAAAAACCCGAAATCGCCAACGAGCTGGTAAGCCTTGAATGTTCGCAAACTCATTTTCGCTCAAAAGAGTGGTTAAAAGTTGTTGCTGATGACCCTAAGGCGGTGAAAGAACTCGCACGTTACTGGAGCCAGGATATATTTAGCGATCGAGAAGCCAGCTACATGTCGCATGAAAACCACTTCGGTTACGCGGCCTGCGCTGCCCTTTTGCGCGAACAAGGACTGGCAGCCGTTCCGCGCCTCGCAATGTATGCACATAAAGAAGATTGCGGCAGTCTGCTGGTACAAATTAACCATCCGCAAGTCATCCGCACCTTGCTACTGGTGGCTGATAAAAACAAACCCAGCCTGCAACGTGTGGCTAAATACAGTAAAAACTTCCCCCATGCGACGCTCGCCGCACTGGCAGAACTGCTGGCGTTAAAAGCCCCCCCTGCGCGCCCTGGTTATCCCATCATCGAAGACAAAAAGCTGCCTGCACAGCAAAAAGCACGTGATGAATACTGGCATACGCTGTTACAAACGCTGATGGCATCGCAGCCACAACTGTCAGAAGAGGTGATGCCGTGCTTAAGTACACAAGCCCAGGCAGTGGTGAATGGTTATTTATCGGCATCGCCAAAACTTGCTTTCGAGAGTACTCATAGCAACGACCTGCCAGAAATACTTGTTTCTCCACCGTGGCGAGGTAAGAAAAAAACGGCATTGCTGCGCCTTGATTTAGTGCCTCTTGAATTAGCGCCCAAAGCCCGCTGGCAACCAGGCGAACGAGAGAGACTTGCCGCCACAGAGTCTGCCCGTTATTTCAGCACGGGATCTTTTACGGAACGCATGGAACGAAAAAGTGGTCGAGTTGTACTACAGGAGCTAGGTTTTGGGGATGATGTATGGCTGTTCCGGAATTATATACTGCCCGGCAAACTGGATGCGGCGCGCAAATCATTAGTGGGTCAGTGGCATTACTCCCCGCGCAGAGTAGAGGAAATCAACAATGGCTGGCACTCCACGGAAGCAAAATCAGCCGAACAGGCGCTTCGTTCCGGCGACGTTGAAGCGTTAATTAACACCTGGGAAAATGATAGCTACTCGCATTATCGTCAGGAAAAGAGTGTCTGGAACCTGTATTTATTGGCACAGTTGCCGCGTGAGATGGCTTTGACTTTCTGGCTGCGTATCAATGAGAAAAAGCATCTGTTCGCGGGTGAGGACTATTTTCTCAGTATCCTCGGGTTGGATACATTACCTGGCCTGTTATTGGCTTTTTCACATCATCCAAAAGAAACATTTCCGTTAATTTTAAATTTCGGCGCAACAGAACTGGCCCTGCCCGTTGCCCGCGTCTGGCGACGTTTCACGGCGCAGCGTGATCTGGCTCGCCAGTGGATTTTACAATGGCCGGAACATACGGCTACTGCACTTATCCCTCTTGTCTTTACAAAACCCAGCGATAATAGCGAAGCTGCATTACTTGCCCTGCGTTTACTTTACGAACAGGGACATGGCGAGTTACTGCAAACCGT
>DXKH01000058.1 GCA_019415335.1 Citrobacter sp.
TTCTGTGCCCACGCACCTGGTGCAGTGGAGCCGTTACAGAGCGCCATCAAATATTTCCGCGAAGAATTTGAGGCGGGAATCAAACAGCCGTTCAGCAATACCCATTTGATTAATGGGATTCAGCCGAACCTGCTGAAAGAGCGCTGGTAACCGAATTTCGATTAACGCTCGGTCCCTGACCGAGAAAACTGGAAGCATGCTAATGGCTACAATTCATGTAGACGGCAAAGAATACGAGGTCAACGGGGCGGACAACCTGCTGGAAGCTTGTCTGTCTCTGGGCCTTGATATTCCTTACTTTTGCTGGCATCCGGCGCTGGGAAGTGTCGGTGCTTGCCGCCAGTGTGCGGTAAAGCAATACCAAAACGCGGAAGACACGCGTGGTCGCCTGGTGATGTCCTGTATGACACCGGCTTCCGATGGCACCTTTATTTCCATTGACGACGAAGAAGCGAAGCAATTCCGTGAAAGTGTGGTCGAGTGGTTAATGACCAACCACCCGCACGACTGTCCGGTATGTGAAGAAGGCGGTAACTGCCATCTTCAGGATATGACCGTGATGACCGGACACAGTTTCCGTCGCTACCGTTTCACCAAACGTACCCACCGTAATCAGGATTTGGGGCCGTTCATCTCTCACGAAATGAACCGCTGCATCGCCTGCTACCGCTGCGTGCGTTACTACAAAGATTACGCTGACGGTACGGACCTGGGCGTTTACGGTGCGCACGACAACGTCTACTTCGGTCGCCCGGAAGACGGCACGCTGGAAAGCGAATTTTCCGGTAACCTGGTCGAAATTTGCCCGACTGGCGTATTTACCGATAAAACGCACTCCGAGCGTTACAACCGTAAATGGGATATGCAGTTTGCGCCGAGCATCTGCCAGCAATGTTCCATCGGCTGTAACATCAGCCCCGGCGAGCGTTATGGCGAACTGCGTCGTATCGAAAACCGTTACAACGGTACGGTAAACCACTACTTCCTCTGCGACCGTGGTCGTTTCGGTTACGGTTACGTCAACCTGAAAGATCGTCCGCGTCAGCCAGTACAGCGTCGTGGCAATGATTTCATTACCCTCAACGCCGAACAGGCAATGCAGGGCGCAGCAGATATTCTGCGTCAGTCGAAGAAAGTGATCGGTATTGGTTCTCCGCGTGCCAGCGTGGAAAGCAACTTTGCGCTGCGTGAGCTGGTGGGCGAAGAAAACTTCTATACCGGTATCGCTCACGGTGAGCAGGAACGTCTGCAACTGGCGCTAAAAGTTCTGCGCGAAGGCGGCATTTATACTCCGGCCTTACGCGAAATTGAATCTTACGATGCGGTACTGGTGCTGGGCGAAGACGTTACCCAGACCGGCGCGCGCGTCGCGCTGGCAGTTCGTCAGGCGGTGAAAGGTAAAGCACGCGAAATGGCGGCAGCACAGAAAGTGGCTGACTGGCAGATTGCGGCAATCCTCAACATCGGTCAACGTGCGAAGCATCCGCTGTTTGTTACCAACGTTGATGACACCCGTCTGGATGATATCGCGGCGTGGACTTACCGCGCACCGGTTGAAGATCAGGCGCGTTTAGGTTTTGCCATCGCCCATGCGCTGGATAACTCCGCGCCAGCGGTTGACGGTATCGAACCTGAGCTGCAAAGCAAAATCGACGTCATCGTGCAGGCACTGGCTGGTGCGAAGAAACCGTTGATTATCTCCGGGACGAACGCTGGTAGCGCTGAAGTGATTCAGGCAGCGGCTAACGTGGCGAAAGCCCTGAAAGGTCGCGGCGCTGACGTCGGTATCACCATGATTGCCCGTTCCGTCAACAGCATGGGGCTGGGCATTATGGGCGGTGGATCGCTTGAAGAAGCGTTAACCGAACTGGAAACCGGACGCGCCGACGCGGTGGTGGTGTTGGAAAACGATCTGCATCGTCACGCTTCTGCTACCCGCGTGAATGCTGCGCTGGCTAAAGCGCCGCTGGTGATGGTGGTTGACCATCAACGCACAGCGATTATGGAAAACGCCCATCTGGTACTTTCTGCTGCCAGCTTTGCTGAAAGCGACGGTACGGTGATTAACAACGAAGGCCGTGCCCAACGTTTCTTCCAGGTTTACGATCCGGCTTATTACGACAGCAAAACTGTCATGCTGGAAAGCTGGCGTTGGTTACACTCGCTGCACAGCACCCTGCTGAGCCGTGAAGTGGACTGGACGCAGCTCGACCATGTGATTGACGCTGTTGTGGCGAAAATCCCGGAACTGGCAGGTATCAAAGATGCTGCGCCGGATGCGACATTCCGTATTCGTGGGCAGAAACTGGCCCGTGAACCGCATCGCTATAGCGGTCGTACCGCCATGCGCGCCAATATCAGCGTTCATGAGCCGCGTCAGCCGCAGGATATTGACACCATGTTCACCTTCTCGATGGAAGGTAACAACCAGCCGACCGCGCACCGTTCGCAAGTGCCGTTTGCCTGGGCACCGGGCTGGAACTCCCCGCAGGCGTGGAACAAATTCCAGGACGAAGTGGGCGGCAAACTGCGCTTTGGCGATCCGGGCGTGCGTCTGTTTGAAACCAGCGAAAATGGTCTGGATTACTTCACCAGCGTACCGGCACGCTTCCAGCCGCAGGACGGGAAATGGCGTATCGCGCCGTACTACCACCTGTTTGGCAGCGATGAATTGTCACAGCGTGCTCCGGTCTTCCAGAGCCGTATGCCGCAGCCGTACATCAAACTCAACCCAGCGGATGCCGCGAAGTTGGGTGTGAACGCAGGTACACGCGTCTCCTTTAGTTACGATGGCAACACGGTCACGCTGCCGGTTGAAATCGCCGAAGGACTGACGGCAGGGCAGGTGGGCTTGCCGATGGGTATGTCCGGCATTGCTCCGGTGCTGGCTGGCGCGCATCTTGAGGATCTCAAGGAGGCACAGCAATGAGTTGGATAACACCGGAACTGATTGAGATCCTGCTGACCATCCTCAAAGCGGTGGTGATCCTGCTGGTGGTTGTCACCTGTGGGGCTTTCATGAGCTTTGGCGAACGTCGCCTGCTGGGGCTGTTCCAGAACCGTTACGGACCTAACCGTGTTGGCTGGGGCGGTTCGCTCCAGCTGGTTGCGGACATGATCAAAATGTTCTTTAAAGAAGACTGGATCCCGAAATTCTCGGATCGCGTCATCTTTACCCTGGCGCCGATGATTGCCTTTACCTCGCTGCTGCTGGCCTTTGCGATTGTGCCAGTCAGTCCGGGTTGGGTGGTTGCCGACCTGAACATCGGGATTTTGTTCTTCCTGATGATGGCCGGTCTGGCGGTCTACGCGGTGCTGTTTGCGGGCTGGTCAAGTAACAACAAATACTCGTTGCTGGGGGCGATGCGTGCTTCTGCGCAGACTCTGAGCTACGAAGTGTTCCTCGGGCTTTCCCTGATGGGCGTGGTGGCGCAGGCCGGTTCATTCAACATGACCGACATCGTCAACAGCCAGGCGCATGTGTGGAACGTCATCCCGCAATTCTTTGGTTTTATTACCTTTGCCATCGCGGGCGTGGCGGTGTGTCACCGTCACCCGTTTGACCAACCGGAAGCCGAGCAGGAACTGGCGGATGGTTACCACATTGAATATTCCGGCATGAAGTTCGGTCTGTTCTTCGTGGGCGAATACATCGGGATTGTGACCATCTCTGCACTGATGGTGACGCTGTTCTTCGGTGGCTGGCAAGGCCCGTTGTTACCGCCATTCATCTGGTTCGCGCTGAAAACCGCGTTCTTTATGATGATGTTCATTTTGATTCGTGCGTCGTTACCGCGTCCGCGTTATGACCAGGTAATGTCCTTCGGCTGGAAAATCTGCCTGCCGCTGACGCTGATCAACTTGCTGGTAACGGCGGCTGTCATTCTCTGGCAGGCGCAATAAGGGGCAATAAGACCATGACCTTTAAAGAATTGTTAGTAGGTTTCGGCACCCAGGTTCGTAGTATCTGGATGATCGGCCTGCACGCGTTCGCCAAACGCGAAACGCGAATGTACCCGGAAGAGCCGGTCTATCTGCCGCCCCGTTATCGTGGTCGTATCGTTCTGACCCGCGATCCGGACGGCGAAGAGCGTTGCGTAGCCTGTAACCTCTGCGCGGTAGCCTGCCCGGTCGGCTGTATCTCGCTGCAAAAAGCAGAAACCAAAGACGGTCGCTGGTATCCGGAATTTTTCCGCATCAACTTCTCACGCTGCATTTTCTGTGGTCTGTGCGAAGAAGCCTGTCCGACCACGGCGATTCAGTTAACCCCGGATTTCGAAATGGGGGAATACAAGCGCCAGGATCTGGTTTACGAGAAAGAGGATCTGCTGATCTCCGGTCCGGGCAAATACCCGGAATATAACTTCTACCGGATGGCAGGTATGGCAATCGACGGCAAAGATAAGGGCGAAGCAGAGAACGAAGCCAAGCCTATCGACGTCAAGAGCCTGTTACCGTAAGGAGAGGGGCAATGGAGTTCGCTTTTTATATCT
>DXKH01000059.1 GCA_019415335.1 Citrobacter sp.
TCCCAGTACTGCGCCCAGCTCATCTGCGCCAGTTGCATCACTAACGCACTGAGCGGCAGCAGCAAAATCAGGCAAACAAACAGCAGGCTGGTGCCCAGGCTTAAAGTAAAGCCGGGCAGTACGCGTCGGGAGGAGACTGCAAACATTACTTACGCCCCGCCGCCAACAGTTTGTCCAGTTCACCGCCGCTGACGAAATGGGTTTTCATCACCTCAGGCCAGGAGCCAAATTTCTCTTCCACGCGGAACAGTTCGGTCTGTGGGAATTTGTCTTTCAGCTTGTCCATCACCTCCGGGTTGTTCACACGGTAGTAGTAGTCCGTGATGATGGTTTGCGCCTGCGGGCTGTACAACCAGTTCAGATAGGCTTTCGCCGCTTTCTCGGTGCCGTTGGCCTGTACATTTTTATCCACCCAGGCAACCGGGAACTCAGCCAGAATATTGGTTTTCGGGATAACGACTTCAAAACCCTGCGCTTCATACTGTTTGCGAATGTTGTTCACTTCAGACTCAAAGCTAATCAGCACATCGCCCAGCCCGCGCTCAGCAAACGTCGTGGTGGCACCGCGACCGCCGGTATCAAACACTTCGACGTTTTTCAGGAACTGGGTCATGAACTGCTCGGTTTTGGCTTTATCGCCGCCGTCCGCGTTATCGGCGGCACCCCACGCGGCCAGATAGGTGTAACGGGCGTTACCGGAGGTTTTCGGGTTCGGGAAGATCAGCTTCACATCGGAACGGACAAGGTCGTTCCAGTCGCGGATGTTCTTCGGGTTGCCTTTACGTACCAGGAATCCCATTGTGGAGTAAAACGGTGAGCTGTTGTTTGGCAGACGGCTTTGCCAGTCGGCCGGGATCAGCTTGCCTTTGTCATGCAGGATCTGCACGTCGGTCACCTGGTTGTAGGTCACGACGTCGGCTTTCAGTCCCTGCAAAATCGCCAGCGCCTGTTTTGAGGAGCCCGCGTGCGACTGCTTAATCGTCAGCTTATCGCCGCCGTTATCTTTCGCCCACTGCTGTTCAAACGGCGGATTGAGGGCAGCAAACAGTTCGCGGGAGACGTCGTACGAGCTGTTCAACAGCTCCGTCGCCTGCGCCTGACCGACCAGTAACAGCGACGCCATCAGCGTCAGATATCTTTTTTTCAGTAAGTTAACGGCCATTGCGCACCCTTATAAAATTGATGACTTTCTAATAGCCATAATATTTATAACGAGTGTGAAAGGAGTAACGGTTTTATATACCGTTTGCTGATTTGAAAGTTGAAAAGGGAATAAGAGAAAACCCCTCCTGAGGATCAGAAGGGGTTATACGGTCGTCAGATGCCGACGCTGACGGTCTCCGGCAGCGTGCTGCCGCCATCAATCACGTTTTGCGTGCCCGTGAGGTAGCTGGACTCATCAGAGGCAAGGAAGGCGGCCAGTTCACCCACTTCCAGCGGGCAGGCCAGTCGACGCAGCGGGATCGCCTTCGCCATCTCGGTCAGCACCGATTCTGGATCGGTCGGATTGGACTGCTGCGCAATGCTTTCCGCCATCGGGGTACGTACGTAGCCCGGGCAAATCGCATTCACGCGAATCCCCGCCTGGGCATACTCCACCGCCAGTGATTTGGTTAGCCCGACAATCGCTGCCTTCGACAACGCATAGGCGGTTTCACCCGGATCGGCGACCATATCGCCAGTGACCGAGGACATCATCACGATGCGTCCGTCCTTACGTTTAATCATCTCCGGCAGAACGGCTTTGGTCACGTTCCAGACGCCTTTGATGTTCACATCAATGTGAAAGTCACGGTCTTCGTCGCTCATGTCGAGGAAGCTTCCCAGACGGCAGACGCCCGCATTGTTGACCAGAATGTCGATGCGGCCTTCCACCTCTTTCGCTTTCTTCAACGCCGCTGCCACGGACGCAGGATTGGTCACATCGGCAATCACTGCCGTACAGCGATGCCCGCGGCCACCCAGTTCGTCCGCCAGCTTTTCAATCTCATCGGAGATATCCAGCAAGATTAAGTTCGCCCCATGCCGGGCAAACACTTTGGCGATGCCTTCGCCAATGCCCTGTGATGCGCCCGTAATCAATGCTGTTTTGCCCGTGAGTTTACCCATTTCAATGCTCTCCTTGTGAATATGAAGTCTCACACTCCATTAACATTGAAAATACAGCAAAAAAGGATACGTGCTGAGGAACAGCTCACTAATTAAGGTAAATCTTAGATAAAAATAATCCCCGCCGGGGCGGGGACGCTATTTTTATGCTGGTCGTATCGACGTACGTGCGAAGAAAGTTACAGCGCCAGCAAACGGTCCAGCGACGGCGCAAAGTAATACCCGCCGGTCACCGGTTTGGTGAAGCGCAGCATGGCGTCGCGTTTTCCGTCAGTGTCGCCAAACATGCTCAGCAGTTGCTGTTCAATGTTGTGCAGGCGCGCGCAATAGGCGCAGAAATAGAGACCATGGGTGCCACTGGCGGTGCCGTATGGCAGGCTCTGGCGAACAATTTTCAGCCCTTTGCCGTCTTCTTTCAGATCCACACGGCTCAGATGCGACGTTACCGGGCGATCGTCGCCATCGATCTCTTCGTTGGCTTCTTTGGTACGCCCGATCATCATCTCCTGATCGTGAATACTCATACGGTTGAGCTGTTTCAGATTGTGTTCCCAGCGCTGAACAAAGACGTAGCTGCCACCCGCATCCACGCCGTCTTTGATGACCGCCACTTCGCGGCGCGTCTCTTCCCCTGCCGGGTTTTCCGTACCGTCGACAAAGCCGCTGAGATCACGCTCTTCCACCCAACGGAAACCGTGGATCTCTTCCTGGACCTCAATGCAATCGCCGAAGGATTCCATGGCCGCCTGAGCGACAGAGAAGTTCACATCGTGACGCAGAGAAAGAATGTGGATTAACACGTCGTACTGGGTCGCCGGGGCCAGACCTTTACCGTAAGGGATAAAGTCTTTCAGCTCTTCAGCCCCCACTCCGCCGCTCAGGGCGCGCCAGGTGTTGTTGCCGAAGGCCACTACCGCCCCCAGATGCGCGTCCGGGAATTTTGCTTCGAAGGTCGCCAGTTTATCGGCGAACGCTTTGCTGGCGCCACGCAGGGCATCAACGTCGCCTTTCACATTCGCTTCAATCCAAATCGCCGCACGGCAATGTTCTGGCAAAATGCCACTCTGAACCTGAGACATCATTCCTCCTGAAAAATGAGAATGCCACGCAATCGTGGCATTGATGGGCGTTATTTTACCCTGTTTTTACGTTCGAGGGTTTGTTCAGACGCAAATTAACGACGCCAGATAATTTTGCTCACTTTCCACCCTTTCAGCGTATCGTCCGGCGGCATTAACCCTTCCGGTCCCTTCCATTCGCCAGTAAAGAGATAGCTGATGTGTTGACTGCCTTCGGCTTTACATTCTACTGCGCTCTGCTCATCGTGGCTGGCAGGCTGACAATTTCCGAACGCTTTGCTGTAGAGGTCGCTAAACGGTGTGCCAATTTCAACGCCTGCGTCGGAAGGAATCTCGCTATCCAGAACATCAATGCGGCTGATGTTACCCTGCTCACCGTGAATGACCATCGCCACCTTGTCGCCGTTCATGGCCTCAAAAAAGCGCACCACATTGCCGTTTTCGGTTTTCATGCCGCTACGCAGGCGATAGTCGCCGTCCAGCGCATCGGCAATGGCCTGCTCATTTAGCGGCGTCGATGCCGTGAGTGCGCCAACGCCCTGTTCGGTCACTTCTGTCGATGAACCAAACCAGTTCCACGGATTGGCGGCAGACCAGTTTACCGACGACAGCGTCGAACAGCCGGTCAGCACCAGCGGCATGACACATAACAATACACGCAGCGATTTCATCTCACTTCCTTTCATTAATGATCAACGTTACCTGGAGTCCGGCTTCACCAAAAAGTTCCGTTATTCTTTTTCCAGGGCAAAACAGGCGCGGAGTCGTCGGTTTGTCAGCAGCCAGAGAAGCGCCACGATATCGGCCACCACCAGCGACAGGCCAACGCCGTTAACAGGGGAGCCATTGAACCACAGAACGGGCTGCCAGCAGAGCAGCGCTACCTGGGCAATAATCAGCAGCAGTCGTAATGCCTGCCATAAACGCGGGAAAGTGTAACGTCGCCCGCTGAGCAAAAACGCCAGCACTGCGGGAATGCCGGGCAGCAGTCCCAGCCAAAAGTTGTCGTGATCGGGATAAAACAGATTCAGCAGCGCAGTGCCCTGCTCGCGAGAGGAGCCGGCGATAACAAACAACCCCCAGGTCCGCGCCTGAAGCAGCAGGACAACCCAGAATAAAAAAGGCAGACGCAAATGACCGTGGCTATCGTAATCGGCGGGATGAAACTCAGTATTCTTCATCTTCGATCAGACGTTTTCCCAGACACAGCACATCGGAATGCTCATAGCCGAGTCGCTCATACATCCCCAGCACCACGTCGTTATCTTCACGCACCATGATCTGAATCTTCGGGCAACCGCGCGCGATGAGTTTCTTCTCGAGCCGGTTAAGCAGCGCATTGGCGATACCGCGACCGCGAAATTCCGGGTGCACGCCGAGATAATAGGCCGACCCGCGATGACCATCGTAGCCGCCCATCACCGTCCCCACCACTTCCCCGTTCACTTCCGCGACGAGAAACAGGCTGACGTCATGATTCACCTTCCGCTCGATATCCATTTCCGGATCATTCCATGGCCGCAGCAAATCGCAGCGCTCCCAGAGGGTGATCACCTCTTCGAAATCTTCCTGGCGAAAAACGCGTATCTCCATGGTATTGAGACCTTTTAGCCTTAAAAATAGTGATTATGGCGTGAACAACTGATTTAGCCAATATCTGACGCGAAACAGCGGAAAAAATGGCATAATAGCGGATTGTCACGTATTGAAATGAAAAGTAAAACAATTCTCAACATCAAGCGTCGTAACGGATTACGCGATACGATATAACATCGGGATTCTTTTTTTTTACAACTCAGGCCGTATGAGCACTTTTAAACCGCTAAAAACTCTCACATCGCGCCGCCAGGTGCTGAAAGCCGGACTGGCGGCGCTGACATTAACAGGGATGTCGAACGCCACAGCCAAAGAAGCCCCACTGAAAACCAGCAATGGTCACAGTCAACCCGCCACGAAGAAATCGGGCGGCAAGCGCATTGTCGTGCTGGACCCGGGACACGGCGGTATCGACACCGGAGCCATTGGCCGCAACGGCTCGAAAGAAAAACATGTTGTGCTGGCGATTGCGAAAAATGTGCGTTCCATTTTACGCAGTCAGGGGATCGACTGCCGTCTGACGCGCTCAGGCGACACCTTTATTCCCCTGTACGATCGCGTCGAAATCGCCCACAAGCACGGCGCGGATCTGTTTATGTCGATCCACGCGGACGGCTTTACTAATCCCAGCGCGGCGGGCGCGTCGGTGTTTGCCCTCTCCAATCGCGGGGCCAGTAGCGCCATGGCAAAATACCTTTCCGACCGCGAAAACCGCGCCGACGAAGTCGCCGGCAAGAAAGCGACCGACAAAGATCACCTGTTGCAGCAGGTGCTGTTCGATCTGGTGCAGACAGATACCATCAAAAACAGCCTGACGCTGGGTTCCCATATTCTCAGGAAGATCAAACCCGTACATAAACTGCACAGCCGCAGTACAGAACAGGCGGCATTTGTGGTGCTAAAATCACCGTCAATCCCCTCGGTGTTGGTGGAAACCTCGTTCATCACCAATCCGGAAGAAGAGCGGCTGCTGGGCACCACGGCCTTTCGCCAGAAGATTGCCACCGCCATCGCCAACGGCGTGATCAGCTATTTCCACTGGTTTGATAATCAGAAAGCACACTCGAAGAAACGTTAATCATGAAACCCGATGCTTTACGCGTAAAACAGTTCCTGCTGAATTTGCAGGATGCCATTTGCCAGCAACTCACCGCCATTGACGGCGCGGAGTTTGTTGAGGATAGCTGGCAGCGTGACGCGGGCGGCGGTGGGCGCAGTCGGGTACTGCGTAACGGCGGCATTTTCGAACAGGCTGGCGTCAATTTTTCTCACGTACACGGTGACGCCATGCCGGCATCGGCCACCGCGCATCGCCCGGAACTGGCAGGACGCAGTTTTGAAGCGATGGGCGTGTCGCTGGTCGTGCATCCGCTCAACCCTTATATTCCCACCAGCCATGCCAACGTGCGTTTCTTCATCGCCGAAAAACCGGGTGCCGACCCGGTCTGGTGGTTTGGCGGCGGCTTCGACTTAACGCCCTACTACGGCTTTGAAGAAGACGCCGTTCACTGGCACCGCACCGCGCGCGATCTGTGCCAGCCGTTTGGCGACGAGGTCTATCCGCGCTACAAAAAGTGGTGCGACGACTATTTCTTCCTCAAACATCGCAACGAACAACGCGGTATCGGCGGGCTATTTTTCGACGATCTCAACACGCCGGACTTTGACCACTGTTTCGCCTTCATGCAGGCCGTCGGCCAGGGCTATACCGAAGCGTATCTGCCGATCGTTGAGCGCCGTCAGGCGATGAGCTGGGGTGAACGTGAGCGTAACTTCCAGCTCTATCGCCGTGGTCGTTACGTGGAGTTTAATCTGGTGTGGGATCGTGGCACCTTGTTCGGACTACAAACCGGCGGGCGCACCGAATCGATTCTGATGTCGATGCCACCGCTGGTGCGTTGGGAATACGACTGGCAGCCGGACGCCGACAGCCCGGAGGCCGCTCTCAGCGATTTTATTCAGGTGCGTGAGTGGGTGTAATTGCCTGATAGCGCTACGCTTATCAGGCCTACAATCCATTGCAGCCTGCGTTCATCACATCCACTGGCGCATGCGCTGGTGCAACGTCAGCGACGGCTTCTCGGCAAACAGCTGCTGGTAGTCGGTGGCGAACTGCCCTAAATGCCAGAACCCCCACTGCATTGCTGCATCCTTGACCGTGGTACTCTGCGACCACGGGCTGATTAATTCCCGCCGCACCGCATTCAGACGGATCCGCTTCAGCCATGCATTCGGCCCAATCCCCAAAATGGCGTGAAATGCATTCTGCAATGTACGGCGGCTGACATGGAGCTGGTTGCAAAGGTCGAGTACCGTCAGCGGCTCCGACATATTGTCCAGCACATAGTCCCGCGCCCGGGAGAGCAGTTTGCGATAACCCTGATGGCTGATG
This sequence comes from Citrobacter sp., assembly GCA_019415335.1. Next base: position 7,177 of record DXKH01000059.1, read on the forward strand.
CTCTCCGCCGAGTTGATGGGATGCGCATCCTCCAGCATCATGCCCATCGCCAGCAACAAATTATCCCCCAGCACCTTACGCACTGCGGGTTGATGAAGATTCTCCGGGTTCTCGCTAAAGGTCGCCAGCGCCTGCTGGACAAAGCCCCACAGCGCCGCCTTGTGCTGCTCTTTGACTTCCAGCGCCGACTGGTTGCGCAGCATATGCAGCACCCTTTCCGGATTATGTAAAAACTGTGCCTGCCGGGAAATCACATCCTCTGAAATCACTACCCCGAGAATCGTGTAATCATCCGGCGTGCTCAGCTCGAACTCCGTCCCGCCCGGGCGGGTCGCAATCTCGGCGCTGCCGAGACACTGTGCGCCAATAAATCCCTGTTCGCCGCGCGTGGCCGGAATGCCAAACCAGAACGAATTCGGCCATACCAGGCATGACTGACGCAGCGCCAGTCCGGTGTATTCGCGAAAAACCTGAATCTCATCGAGCAGGATCTCCGTGAATTCGCCATGAAATTTCCCCGGATGCAGCTGATCGTAAATCTGCTGCCAGGCGGTGATCGTCAGGGCGTGCTCATAAACATCCGTGGTTCGCCGCTGGTGAACGTTGTCCACTTCAACCTTTGGCGTGAGTTTAACGTCTTCGGGTAATGCTTCATGATAAAGATGGTGCAAACTGGCTGAACGGGTCTTTTTCATGATCTTTTATGCCGGACGCCTGGTAAGACGCCCGGCCCTCCGACAGGTTAATTTTTTAAGCGATAGCGACTACTGCGTTTACGCAACGCCCCGTCAGTAAAGAGCTGTTCCAGCGCGTTTCTGGCCTCTTCAAGCGGCCAGCCAAAGTGCGCGGCGACCTCTCCTGCCGTCATACCCTGACGCACGGTGGCAAGCTGTGCCAGCAGCGCGTCGGCGTATTCAGACCGTGCAGGCGCTTCAGGCTTCGGCGCTTTCTGCTGCTCAGGGGGCTTCGACGCGCGCTTAAATCCGCCGATCAGCCACTGGGTATCGTCGTCTGGCCGACCAATTTCTTTGCGGCTGATGACGCGGCCTGTCCGCTGCGCCGCGGCGCTTCCGGCATCCAGCGCCGCGCGGCATGCCGCCAGATCGCCTTCCACCACCAGCGTCACCTTGCCCGGGTCAAGCACTTCATGGCTCAGCAGGTTGACGTTGGCGGCTTTCAGCATGGCATCCGCCGCGTCAACGGCGGCGACCATGCCCTCCACTTCCAGTAACCCCAGTGCATTGATCATCGATGACCTCCGTTACGCGCGCTGAACAGGGTTACGGGCGATGTCCAGAACCGCATCGGCAAAGGCATTACAGGCGGCTTTACAAGCTGCCTGGCTGCCGGTCAAAAACGCCGCCGAGTAGTTGGTTTCCGACGGTGGCGGCACGTAGGTCACCAGTTGGACATCGGCAGATTTCATCGCCGCATCAATGCCATACGTCGCTTCCAGTGGCGGTGCCACCAGATAGGCCAGCGGATCGCCCAGCGCAATGCCTGCCGTTGACGAGAGATAAGAACCGGTACGCGATACCACGTGCGCCAGAAACGCCGTGTTTTCTGCATCGTTCGCCCACTGGAACGCCGCGCCGCCTTCGATATGCGCGACCATCGCATCCAGACCCGCGCGCACTTCCGCCGGGTTCGGTCCCCCCAACATAATCAGTACTTCACCGGCTGTCGGTGACGGCCCGTGGGCCGCCCCGGCGTACAGCGAGCGGCCATACACCACTTCAACCATCGCCTGTTTTGTCGCTTCGTCTGCGGCAATATACGTCACGTCATCAGAATCTGCCGTGATGAGACCGAGGCTACGTATATGCGGCGGTAATTTAAGTTCACGTGCAAACCCGTCGTTCACGGAAGCAATCACGCGCATCGCGCTGACCGAGGGTCGAATCAAATCTAATGCTGGCATGATGCCTCCTTAACGGGTCATGTTGATGCCGGACGCTTTTTGCTCCAGCATGCGTTTGGCCAAATCCACGATGACAGCAGCCGCTTCTACCGGCGGCGTGCCCCCCTGGTGGATATTGGAAATACAGGTACGGTCGGCCTCCACCGTTGTCGCCACGCGCGGCGAATAGACCGCGTAGCAGGAGAGACTTTCCGACTGCCCCAGCCCTGGACGTTCACCGACCAGCAGAATCACCACCTTCGCGCCGAGGATCTCGCCGATCTGGTCTTCAATCTTCACGCGACCATAGCGGACAAAGAACGGTGTCCCGACTTTCAGCCCGGCCTGCTTCAGACCGGACAGCAGCGGTGGCAGGATCTCTTCATAGTTCGCGGTGATCGCATCGGTAGACAGGCCGTCAGACACCACCACCTGAACATCCGGGTTCGCGACACACTGCGATTTCAGCGCCTCTATGGCTTCTTGGCTCAGTCGGCGTCCCATATCCGGGCGCGTCAGGTAGAGATTCTTGTCGCTGATTTCCGAGCGCACTTCCAGCAGTCCCTGCGCTTTCACCCACTCTTCCGGCACCTCTTTCAGTACGGTGTCTTTTGAACGTGAGTGGTCGGCGAGAAAACGCAGCAGCGCCTGAGTGCGTGGACGCGGACCGGCACGTCCGGTGCAGACGCGCGCCGCGGTGCTGCGCCGCAGTTCGGTCAGCACCTCTGCGCGGTGCGGATTCTCCACGCCAATCCAGGCTTTCGCTTCGGCGGAACCCAGATCCAGCGCGCAGCTCTCTGCTGTAGACGGTGCCGCACACTGTGCCTGGTTGCAGGACTGCGGCGACGGGGCGGCGGTCTGCGGCTGTGTCTGTCCCATTGACGCCATTACGCTGCGTACAATTTCTTCAATCTGTTTTTGATCCATTGTTTGTCATCCCCGCGTCATCAGAAGAACAGTGACGGATCGCCCGCCCGTTTGGTCAGGCGACCATTTGCCATAATGCCCATTGTTTCCAGCCAGCGTTCAAACTCCGGCGACGGACGCAGATTCAGCAACTGGCGTACGGTCGCGGTATCGTGGAAGGCGGTGGTCTGGTAATTGAGCATGATGTCGTCGCCAAGCGGCATACCCATGATGTAGTTACAGCCCGCGGTGGCGAGCAGAATCATCAGGTTTTCGTTGAGGTTCTGATCGGCATCGGCGTGGTTGGTGTAGCAGCAGTCGCAGCCCATCGAAATGCCGCTCAGCTTGCCCATAAAGTGGTCTTCCAGACCGGCACGAATGATCTGACGGTCATTGTAGAGATACTCCGGCCCGATAAAGCCCACTACAGTGTTCACCAGGAATGGATCGTAGTGACGCGCCAGACCGTAGTTACGCGCTTCCATCGTCACCTGGTCCGCCCCGAAGTTCGCCCCGGCGGAGAGCGCCGAGCCCTGTCCGGTTTCAAAGTACAGGCAGTTTTCCCCGGCGATCCGGTTAAACTCCGCCCCTACCGCGCGCGCTTCGTCCAGCATTGCCAGCTCCACGCCGAACTCTTTTAAGCCCTTTTCACTGCCGCAGATACTCTGGAAGATCAGTCCACCCGGCGCACCGCGACGGATCGCTTCAATCTGCGTGGTAACGTGCGCCAGCACGCAGCCCTGGGTCGGGATGTTGAACTTGTCGATCACCCCATAAACCGTGTCCAGCACGCGGCTTAAGTTCTCCACGTCGTCGGTCACCGGGTTGACGCCAATCACCGCATCGCCGGCACCGAAAGAGAGCCCTTCGTAGATTTGCGCGGCGATACTCTGCACGTCGTCACGGGTATCGTTCGGCTGCAGACGGCAGCTAAAGGTGCCCGGAATCCCGATCGTGGTGTTGGCTTTTTTGATCACCGGCATTTTCTTGCCGCCGTAGATCAGATCGGCGTTAGAGCAGATCTTCGCCACCGCCGCCACCACTTCCGAGGTCAGTCCTTTACGCGTAAAGGCAATATCATCAACCGAGGTGTCATCGCTCAGCACATGCTCACGCAGTTCGCTGATGCTCCAGTTCTTAATGCGGTTGTAGGCCGTTTCGTTGACATCGTCCTGAATCAGGCGCGTGACGCAGTCCTCTTCATAGGAAATCACCGGGTTGTTGCGAATATCCGCCACCGTCATTTCCGACAACACCTGTTTCGCCGCTACACGCTCCTGCGAGCTTTGCGCCGCGACGCCGGCCAGCACATCCCCCGAACGCAGTTCGTTGGCTTTTGCCAGCACCTCTTTTACATCCTTAAACTGATAAACATTGCCGAACAATGTGGTCTTTAGTTTCATAAGTCGTTCCCTCAGGAAGGAAATGCGAGTGATTTCACCGTCACCGGCACAACCGATCCGCCAAACAAAGGCGTACCAATGTCGATATAGTCGCCCGCCCGGACAATCACTTCGTCAATGACCGCCAGCGGGAGTTGCTGTAACTGTGGGCGCAACAGCATGCCCAGCGCTTTACCAAAGTCCTGCTCGGCCACCACCAGCAGGGGATGCGGATTCGGGTAACGCGCGATGAAGGCCAGCAGCGCGTCGATGACCGTGAGTAATGCGGCGTAACGCACCGGCAGCGAGGCGGGAAGCGCCAGTACGTATGCGTCAGTCTGTGGATCCAGATCGAGCTGCATCAACGCCTGTTGCCAGGCACCAACCAGATCGGCGTCATCCATCGGGATCGCCACCGGCAGATTGCGCAGCGGCAACTGAACGCCTTCCAGCCAGATGGTGCTACCGGAAAGCGACAGCGTGTGCGCCCCTGCGCCAATCACCGTGGCGCGCACGGTCTGCGCCGGAAACTGCACGTTCATCGCACGCAGACGCGGATGCTCATGCAGCGCTGTCGCCAGCAGCGGCCCAATATCAGAAAAACAGAACGGGTCGGCAGGCAGGTTGCGATAGCACTCCCCCACGCCGCCAGACAGGGTGATCACCTCCGGCTTCGTGCCCGCCGGTAATAGCCCGGTTTGCATCAGCGTCTGCGCCAGCGGCGATAACGCGCCGTCGATCACTTCCACAATCAGGCTCGCCATCCGCTGCGCGACTTGCCCCAACTGCGCGATGGTCAACGAACGGGCGTCGGTACCAATCCCGAACACCTCATCGACAATCTTCTGACCGGGATGATGGGCATGCACGACGCGTCCCTGACCGTCGGTCTCCAGCAGACGCCCGCCGACGTTCAGACAGGCGGTGCCACTCACCTTTCCGGCCTCGAACAGCGCATAGTTCGAGGTGCCGCCACCGATGTCGATATTCAGCACCCGGCACATCCGCTGTTCAGACAGGGTTTGCGCCCCGGCACCGTGACCGGCAATCACCGATTCCAGATGCGGTCCAGCGCTGGCAACCACAAAGTCACCGAGCGACTGGGAGAGCGTCATCACCGCCGGGCGCGCGTTGCGGGTTTTCGCACTCTCGCCGGTGATGATGATGGCCCCTGAATCAACCGATTCCGGCGCGATCCCCGCCGCCTGATACTGCGCGAGGATCAGCGCTTTAAGTTCGTCCTCCCGCAACCCGCCCTGCTTATCGACGGGGGTAAAGAAGACCGGACTTTGCCAGCTAATGTCGCGTTTGATGAATTCGTAACGGGGCACCTGCGACACAGCCGCGCGGTTAACCAGTTCCAGGCGCGAGAAGATCACCTGAGTGGTTGTGGTGCCGATATCTATACCGACGCTCAGTAGCTGGCGCGTGTTCACGATTGCGCCTCCACTTCCGTTTCTGCCGGAACGTTTTCATCTTTTGGCACCAGCATCATGGCCACACCAATCGCCGTGACACCGCCAATCAATTTGCCGACAATCATCGGGAAGATCATGGCGTTCATGTTGGCCGCCGCGAAGCCTAAGTGGTCACCCAGCGCGAAGGCTGCGGAGACGGCGAAAGCGCAGTTGATCACTTTGCCGCGGGTATCCATCTGCTTCATCATGCCGAACATCGGGATGTTGTTCGCCAGCGTTGCCACCATGCCACCTGCCGCCATATTGTTGATTTTCAGCAGGCTACCGACGCGCATCAGCGGTTTCTCAAACCAGCGGGTCAGCAGCAGCACCATCGGATATGCCCCGAGCAGCACGCAGGAGATAGAACCGATCACTTCAATGGCGCGCATCACTTCGCCGGGGGTGTCGCCAGGTGCCATGAAGATCGGGTCGAGGCCAGGGATTAACTCCCAGCCCAGCAGGAACTTGATGACCGCCGCCGCGAGGCCAATGGTGATCAGCGCGACGAGGAATTTGGCGAAGATCTGGAAGCCGCTGATCATTTTTTCCGGGATGAATTTCAGTCCCAGCGCCACCAGCACGGCGACGATGATCACCGGGATCATGTTCATCAGGATCAACGCGAAGGTGAATTCGACCGGCTGCCCGTTGATCTCAACCCCCGAGTACATCGCCACCAGCCCCCCGGCGATACAGCCGATAGGGATCGTGACAATACCTGCCAGCACGCCTAGCGCCAGATAACGGCGGTCGGACGGTTCGATAATGCCCAGCGCAACGGGGATGGAGAACACGATGGTGGGTCCCATCATTGCCCCCAGAATCAGCCCGGAGTAGAGCCACGCCGCCACATCGCCACCCGCCAGCTCTTTGGCGAGGAAGAAGCCGCCCATATCGCATGCCAGCAGGGTTCCGGCGAACATGGACGGGTTCGCGCCAAGCATTTCATACAGCGGAATAATCACTGGCCCAAGCAGTTTGGCTAACACCGGCGCCAGCGCGGTCATACCGACCATCGCCAGTCCCAGAGCGCCCATCGCCATAAACCCTTCTTCAAACTGACCGCCGGATCCCTCAATACTTTTGCCGAACTTTCCGAGGAAACGCGCCGACCCGCCGAACTGCGACAGGATCCTGTCCACGGCGGCAATCAGCATAAAGAACATCATGATGTACATGATGATTTCGTTAATTCCCATACCCTTATCTCCATTTGCCAGGGTTTTCGTAGGTCGGATAAGCACAGCGCCATCAGGCAATGATGCCGCGTTTTGCCGGATGGCGGCGCGAACGCCTTATCCGCCTACGTCCTGGTATGCTTTTATTGTGCCGCCGCGTACAACTCGATAATGTCGCTCTGCGTGGCGGTGCGTGGGTTACTGCGAATACAAATATCCTCCAGCGCGGCTTGCGCCCAGGTGCTGTAGTGTTCTGGTTTTGCACCGACGTCAGCGAGCCGTTTGCTCTGGCCCACTTCAGCAATCAGTTCACTGACGGCGGCGATAGCATCGCGATCGTCTGCTTTCTTATTGGTCAGTGCGCGCCCGATATGGCTAAAGCGTTCGCGACAGACCATGCGGTTAAAGCCCATCACCGTCGGCAGCAGCATGGCGTTCGCCTGGCCGTGCGGAATGTGCAATGTGGCGCCTGGCTGATGTGCCATCGCATGACACAGCCCCAGTCCGGCGCTGGAAAACGCCATTCCTGCCATGCAGGAAGCGAGCAGCATGCTCTCCCGCGCGGCGAGGTCGTGACCATAGCCCACGGCTTTCGGCAGCGATTTGCCAATCATCGCAATCGCGCCAATCGCCAGACTGTCGGTAAACGGCGAGGCATTCAGCGCGCTGTATGCCTCAACCGCGTGCGTCAGTGCATCAATCCCGGTCATTGCCGTTACGTGAGGCGGTACGCCTTCGGTCAGCGCGGCATCAAGGATTGCCACGTCCGGCATCAGCGTCGCATGTGCCAGCACCTGCTTGCGCCCCGTCGCCGCGTCGATAATCACCGTTACGTTGGTGGTTTCCGATCCGGTTCCGGCGGTAGTGGGGACGGCAATCAGCGGCAGACGCGGACGTAAGCTGCTGTATTCCGTCATCTCCGCCAGCGTCTGATTTGGATTCGTCACCAACAGGGCAACGGCTTTTGCCGCATCCAGCACTGAACCGCCGCCAAAGGCGACAACGCCGTCACATTTTGACTCGCGCAACTGGGCAACCGCCGCGCAGACGTCGGTGATGCACGGCTCGCCCATCGGACACGGCCAGACCGTCATCGCCACGCCTTTCATCGCCAGACTGCGCTCTAACGAGGCGGTCATTCCCGCCTGATGCAGGAAACTGTCGACCATCACGAACAGGTGGCTTAAGCCTCGCGATTGTGCTTCCTGTCCGCAGGAACTGAGCGCGCCGAGCCCGCATAGCGTGACCGGTGGTACGCTGAACGTTTTCACGCGTTGCAGATTCAGGGTATCGAATGCCTGAAAGAGCGCCGTCTGCAATTCAGCTTGCATAGATTCCCTCCGCTTTCTCTCTCCCGCTGTTTGCGATCGCCAGCGGTGTCATAAACAGGCTGTGCCGGGGCAGATGCACCTTGAGCTCCGGGAAGCGCTGGCGAAACAACGCCTCCACGCCCGGCTGCATACAGGAGCCGCCCGCCAGCCATAAATCGGCTATTCCTTGTCCTTCGATATGACGGGCAACGATCTCCGCCATTTTTTCGTAGACCGGTTTCACCACCGGCCAGATCGCCTGTGCGTTGCTGCGCTTGAACTGCTCGGCCTCTTCCAGTGGGATGCGACGATTCCCGGCCAGGGTCAGAGAAATATGGTGACCGCCCGTCGCTTCATCCGCCGAGTACGTCACTTTGCCCTGCTTAACAATGGCGATCCCGGTCGTGCCGCCACCGATATCCACGACACCGGCGTTATCCAGTTGCAGAAGATCGGCAACTGCGGTCGGTTCATCCAGCACATGGCTGACCTCCAGCCCAGCAGATTCCAGCACGTTGATGGAGATGCGCGGGTCGGTGCCCGGCGGGAACGAGGTCGCCGCGTGGGTAAACCGGCTGCCGAGCTGTTGTTCGAGTGTATCGAGATGGCGACGCACGATAGTGACCGCACCGAAGAAATCCCAGACGATGCCGTCACGCACGACGTCAGCCCAGTCAAGACACACCGCAACCGGCTGTCCGTCGCCGTCGACAACCATCGACACCACGTCGCAGGTGCCGAGATCAACGCCCAGCCACAGCGCGGAATCGCTCGTTGCAGGCGTCTGATTACACAGGTCAGCGGCTTTTTGCAGTCCTGGGGTGAGCCAGCTTTCTTCGTCGTGCGCCATCTCTCTCTCCTTAAACGATGCGGAACGCATCCACCAAAACACAGCGACGCAGACGCACAAACGTGCGCGCGCTGGTCACCCCTTCCCCGGTTGGCGTGGTGATGGTCATGGTGGTCCAGCCTTCACCGCCCAGTCCCAGCCCGGCAATGCACGGTCCGTTCTTGACGAAGATGCTGGTATCAATGGCGTTCGCCATCTGGTTCATGTTGTCGATGTTGCGCGAGTGCATCGCGGCGGTATGGTGACAGCCGCCTTCCAGTTGCACCGCCAGCGCAATCGCCTCGTCAACGTTTGCCGCCCGTACCACCGGCAGGACCGGCATCATCAGTTCCGTGACGGCAAAGGGATGCGTGGCAGGCGTTTCAACAAACAGCAGTCGGGTTTGCGCCGGAACTTGCAGCCCAATGGCGGCGGCAATTTTCGCCGCGTCGCGTCCGACCCAGTCACGGCTGACAGTGCCTTTGCCACGCTCATCGATATTTTTCAGCAGCACTGACTGGAGCTGTTCGGCCTGCGCGGCGCTCAGTTTCACCGCCTGCTGGCCTTCCATCAGGCGCATCAGCTCATCCGCCACGCTGTCGACGACAATCAGCACCTTCTCATCAGCGCAAATGATGTTGTTATCGAAGGACGCGCCTTTGACGATGGATTGCGCAGCCCGCGCCAGATCCGCCGTCTCATCGACAACCACCGGCGGATTACCGGCGCCAGCGGCAATCAGACGTTTATTGGTGTGTTTGCGGGCGGCGTCGACCACCGCTTCGCCACCGGTGACGACCAGCAGACCAATGCCTGGGTACTTAAACAACCGCTGTGCGGTTTCGATATCCGGGTTCGCCACGGTCACCAGCAGGTTTTCCGGGCCACCTGCCTCCACCACCGCCTGGTTAAGCAGTGTGATAGCGCGTTGTGAAACGCCTTTCGCCGCCGGATGGGGAGCGAATACGACGCTGTTACCGGCAGCAATCAAGCTGATGGCGTTATTAATCACCGTCGCCGCCGGGTTAGTGGATGGCGTCACTGAGGCGACGACGCCCCACGGCGCATTTTCGATCAGCGTCAGGCCGTTATCGCCGGTGAGTACCTGCGGCGATAAACACTCCACGCCCGGTGTCCCGCGTGCCTGTGCCACGTTTTTGGCAAATTTATCGTCGACGCGTCCCATGCCGGTCTCTGTGACGGCAAGTTCCGCTAATTCTTTGGCATGCTTTTCGCCCGCTTCACGAATGGCGTGAATGGCAAGCTGGCGCATCGCCACGCTCTTCAGCCCCTGCTGAGCGACTTTTGCTGCCGCCACCGCATCATCCAGGGAGGCAAAGACGCCCATTTCATGAACGGCGGTCGCTGGCTGGCTGCTGTCTTTCATTTTCAGCAGTACCGCTTTCACCACCTGTTCAATATCCTGTTGATTCATGATGTTCAGTCCTATTTGTGGAATATCACCTGACCGCCAGCCACCACTTCATCGACGATACCAATCACGCACAGATCGACAGGGGACGCTTCGCTGCGATGCGCCTGGCGAGCAGAACTGCCGCTAACCAGCAGCACCCACTCCCCGGTTCCCGCCCCGATGCTGTCAATGGCGACGGCACACTGCCCGTCGGGATTTCCCTGGGCATCGATCATCTCCACCATCAGCAATTTGTCGTGTGCCAGTCCCTGATGGCGTACGGTACAAACGATTTGTCCTGTGACGACTGCCAGTTTCATACCCGCCTCCGTGGGTTAAGTTGTGCTGCGATCCTGTAGGCCGGATAAGCGCAGCGCCATCCGGCCCCCAGTCCTGCTTAGATGTTGCCGTCGCCTTTGAAGCTGATCGGGAACACTTCTTCCAGATCGCCATGCGGACGTGGGATCACGTGAACGGAGACCAGTTCGCCGATACGTTGCGCAGCAGCAGCACCAGCATCGGTTGCTGCTTTGCAGGCCGCGACATCGCCACGGACCATCGCAGTCACCAGACCGCCACCAATCTGTTTCACACCAACCAGCTTCACGCGTGCGGCTTTTACCATCGCATCAGAGGCCTCAATCAGTGCAACCAGGCCCCGGGTTTCAATCATTCCTAAAGCTTCCATTGTGTTTTCCTCTCATGGGGTCCAGAACGGGACCATTTATACAACCAGGGTTTGTGAGTCACGTTCGCGACTCACGTCAGTCTGGCGCGGCATGGCTGCCACCAACGCCAGTTCGATAATTTCCTGTACGCTACAGCCTCGCGAGAGGTCATGAAGCGGTGCGGCAAGCCCCTGAATCAGCGGCCCGACGGCACGATACCCGCCCAGACGCTGGGCGATTTTGTAGCCAATATTGCCGGCTTCCAGTGACGGAAAAACCATCACGTTGGCGTTGCCCCGTAGCGGACTGGCTGGCGCTTTTTGCGCGGCGACCTCCGGTACAAAGGCGGCGTCAAACTGCAGTTCGCCATCCACGAGTAGCGTGGGCGCGCGTTCGCGAACAATCTCCGTTGCCTGCTGCACGTTCGCCACGCAGGGATGACGGGCGCTACCCTGACTGGAGAATGACAGCATCGCCACGCGCGGTTCTTCACCGGTGATGGCGCGCCAGGTGTCGGCGCTGGCGATCGCGATATCCGCCAGTTGTGCCGCCGTTGGCTGCGGCACCACGCTGCAGTCGGCAAACCCTAACGCCGGGCCGACGTACTGCGGCAGCATCAGGAAAATGGACGACAGCGTTTTACATCCCGGCTGCAGGCCGATAATGCGTAAGCCCGCGCGCAGCACGTTAGCCGTGGAAGAGAGGTTGCCAGCGATACAGACATCCGCCTGGTCTGCGCTAACCATCGCCGCAGCGAACATCAGCGGGTCATTGAGTTTCTCAACGGCATCCGGCGGCGTTTTCTCTCCGGACCGGGCGAGCCAGCGCTCTGCGAACGCTTCACGCATCGCCAGGTTGCTGTACGGATCGATAACCTGAATCCCGTCCAGCGCCACCCGATGCGTGAGGGCGAACTGGCGCAGCGCGAACGGACTGGTCACCAGAATGGGGTGCGCCAGGCCGTGCTGTTGCAGGTAGTGCGCCGCTTTCAGCACGCGTTCGTCTAACGCATCCGGGAAAACCACCCTAGCCGGGGCTTGCTGAGCCCGCTCGCGGGCGCGTTCAATGATCATTGTTCACCTCCCAGTCGCTGTTGGATCTGGCTGACGGTGAGCGGGTGTTTGGTGACACACAGAATCATCATCACGTAGACCGCGCTGGAGAGACGGTTCAGCGCCTGCAAAATATCCGGTCGCAGGACGTCAAAACCGCGGGTGATAAAGACCTGGGCGGCGATCGTTTCCGTTTCGCGAACTTTGGTACGCAGCAGATTCAGCAGCGCGGACTCACGACCATGGCTGGCTTCAGGCACCAGATGATCGTGCTCCAGATAGCGCAGCGGTTGATGGGAAAGACGATGCAGATCATCCTCGTTCAGCCCGACAATGGACTGTGCCGCCAGCGGTTCATCCATCGCATCGGCGCGCATAATATTGCCCAGCCGCGAACGAATATCCGCCAGCCAGGGCTGCCACGGCTCCGCCAGTTCGATTTGCAGCCACACCGCCAGCGCGATGGTGCTGTCCAGCGCGGCGCGAAAGCCCAGACGCGGATCGCTTTTGGCGACCATTTTGTCCGCCGTCAGGTGGGTCAAGGTGTCAGGCTTTTTCGCCACCGGCTGGCGACACAGCTCACAGCAGGCCTGGGGATGTGTATCCCTACTGGTTAACCCGTGCACCGGCTGCGGCTGCTGTTGCTCGTCGTCGACAAACAGACTGCCCTGCTCATCCAGAAACTTGATGCGCAGATGACGGCCTTCCAACAGTTCGCGGGCAGAGGGCGTCAGGCGAGCGTCAGCGGGGAGATGGATTTCTGCCCCTTCGCTGAGCGTATGGTTCGCTCTGAGCCATGCTTCGGTGATGAAATCTTTCATACCGATTGCCAGTTCGCAGGCCACGCAACGTACAGGAAACGCACGGTCGTCGGCGTGCCAAATTCAATGCTCGAGCCTTTCGGGATAAACATGACATCCCCGGCTTTGGCGATCATCGTTTCGCCTTCATGGCGCACATGCAGTTCACCGTCGAGCACCATGTCGATTTCGTCGTAGTTCAGCGTCCACGGGAAGAACGCGTTATCCCACTGCATGAACCCGGCGGCCATACTGCTGCCGTCCTGCTCGGTAACGAGATCGGTCAGACCCACACAGTGCGGTTGCGCACCGTCGAAGCGGCCAAACTTAACGCTGCTGCCGTCGATCACTTTGATGCCGCCTTTGCCGGTCACCGAATGAAAACCCGGTTGCATCCCGCCCTGCTCCAGCGACTGTTTTTCCTTCAGCACTTTGTCCATCAACTGCGAAACCAGACTCTCGGTAAACTGCCCTTCCGGCAGTTGCGCGATGATGGTTTCGCGAATGCGCTGCGTTTCAGATTTGGCCTCGTCCGCACTGCACGTTGCCGTTGGGGCGGATCCCTCGCCCTCCACAATCGTGACACCCAGTAACTCCGCAACTTCGCGGGCTTCCGGGGTGATGATGCTGGCGCGCAGCACCACCGACATTTCCTGTTCGCCCCGTGCGTGCGCCGCACGTATATCGTTAGCTGTGATAAGTGTTTTCACCTGCCCCTTCCTCCTTTTGGCTGAGCTCAGTCAGATAATCCACCAGGTGCTGCACGCTTTGCGGGTCATGACTGTTGAGTTCGAAAATCGGCTCCTGAAACCCAATCCCGCGCAGTAATTCCCGCGTCGCGGTTACGTCGGCATCTGGCATATCCGTTTTGCTGATCACGGCGATGTGTCGTTTACTGGCACCGATATCTAACAGCCCGGCAGGTAAGCGACTTTCTTTGTCATTGGCTGCATGGACATAAATCAACGTATCAACGTCCTGCAGCGTGGTAATTAAGGCGTGATACCAACGAGGGTGACTGAAATATTCCCCTGGAGTATCGATATCGCCATTTTCATTAAATTCCACGGCCTGCGTTTTTCTGGCGAGGGAATAATTTCCCTGTAAGGCATTAAAAAGCGTTGTTTTTCCCGCGCCGACAGTGCCAACAAACGCAATACGTTTCATAAGCACCTCAAAATTAGCTTTTCGTCAGATCGCACAGGGTGAAATTTAATAACCGACCCAGCCCACTGACCGTTTGCAATAAGGCCTCTTCTACCGCGCCAACCGAGCCGTAGATCACCAGCGCGCCGCTGAATCTGTCGAGAAAACCGATATGTACGTCGGCAGCCTTCATCGCCAGATCGCCGGCAATCATCGCGGTTTCTCCCGGCGTCAGGGTCATAATGCCGATGGCCCCTGCTTCGGGAACGCCGATCTTTTTCGCCAGTTCTTCACCTGGATGCGCAATGAGATGCGCCAGCGTGACCTGTTTGCCCGGCACAAATTCCTGAATAATGCGTTCTTTATCCATTGCTCACCGCCTGTGTTAAGACTGGGCTTATCGTGGCAATTTTTTGTCAGGGTAAATAACAAAATTCGGCAAAGAGATTTAAAAGGTGAAGTGGATCACTAAGAATGGGGAAATAAAAAGGCGCAGGAGAAACCCGCGCCGGAATTAATTAAAGTGAAATTACAGCGGCTGTGTTTGCGCCTCAACCACCGCCAGCGCCACCATATTTACGATGCGACGAACAGAGGCGATCGGCGTTAATACATGAACCGGTTTTGCTACCCCCATCAGTACCGGACCAACCGTGACACCTTCTGAACTGGAGACACGCAGTAAATTATAACTAATACGCGCAGCTTCCATATTTGGCATCACCAGAATATTGGCCGAGCCTTTCAGCGGGCTGTCCGGCATCCGGTCATTACGGATACTTTCCACCAGCGCAGCATCACCATGCATTTCGCCATCAATCATCAGATCAGGCACACGCGCTTTGATAATCTCCAGCGCGGCGCGCATTTTGCCCGCTGACGGACAGTTGGACGAACCAAAGTTAGAGTGCGACAGCAGCGCCACTTTCGGTTCGATACCAAAGCGACGCACGGTTTCCGCTGCCATCACGGCGATTTCCGCCAGTTCTTCCGGTTCAGGATCGTCATTGACGTAGGTATCGGCAATAAAGGTATTGCCGCTCGGCAGCAGCAAGGCGTTCATCGCCCCGGCAGTATGGACACCTTCACGGTAGCCAAATACCTCTTTCACCACACTGAAGTGCTCATGGTAATCGCCAATGGTACCGCAGATCATCGCATCCGCTTCGCCGCGCTGCACCATGATCGCGCCAATCACCGTGGTGTTGGCAATCACCGCACGCTGTGCCTGCTCCTGGGTAATCCCGCGACGCTTCATGATCTGGTAGTACTCGCTCCAGTACTCTTTAAAGCGCGGATCGGATTCATTATTGACGATCTCAAAATCGACACCCGCTTTGATCTGCAGACCCAGTTTTTGAATGCGCATTTCGATTACGCCCGGACGACCAATCAGGATCGGCTTTGCCAGACCCAGCGTGATCAGTTCCTGCGTGGCGTGCAGCACACGCGCCTCTTCCCCTTCCGGCAACACGACACGCTTCGGTGCTTTGCGTGCCTGCGAGAAGATTGGCTTCATGAACAGGTTAGTTTTGTAGACGAATTCGGTCAGCTTATCGATATAAGCATCAAAGTCGGCAATCGGGCGCACCGCCACGCCGGAATCCATCGCCGCTTTGGCAACCGCTGGCGCGATTTTAACGATCAGACGCGGATCGAACGGTTTTGGAATGATGTATTCCGGGCCAAAGCTCAGATCCTGGTCGCCATAGGCCGAGGCCACCACTTCGCTCTGCTCGGCATGTGCCAGTTCGGCAATGGCATGGACCGCAGCCAGCTTCATCTCTTCGTTGATCGCCGTTGCGCCAACGTCCAGCGCACCACGGAAAATGAACGGGAAGCACAGGACGTTGTTGACCTGGTTCGGGTAGTCGGAACGGCCGGTACAGATAATGGCGTCCGGACGTACCTCTTTTGCCAGCGGCGGCAGAATTTCCGGTTCCGGGTTAGCCAGCGCCAGAATCATCGGCGCGCGGGCCATTTTCTTGACCATCTCCTGGGTCAGCACTTTCGGGCCTGAACAACCGAGGAAAATATCCGCCCCATCAATAACGTCATCCAGCGTCCGTTTGCCGTCATCGTCTACCGCGTAGGCCGCTTTGGTTTCAGCCATATTCGGCTCGCGACCTTTGTAGATGACGCCTTTAGAGTCGCAGACCACGATGTTGTGTTTCTGCATCCCCAACGCCACCAACAGGTTCATACAGGCGATCGCCGCTGCACCCGCACCGGATACCACCATCCGCACGTCGGAGATATTTTTTTCTACCACCCGCAGGCCATTAAGAATGGCGGCGGTACTGATGATCGCGGTACCGTGCTGATCGTCATGGAACACCGGAATATTCATGCGTTCGCGCAGTTTCTGTTCGATGTAGAAACACTCCGGCGCTTTGATGTCTTCCAGGTTGATCCCGCCGAACGTCGGCTCCAGCGCAGCAACGACGTTAATAAATTTGTCCGGGTCGAGCTCATCGACTTCGATATCGAACACATCAATACCGGCGAATTTCTTAAACAGAACGCCTTTGCCTTCCATGACCGGTTTACCGGCCAGCGCACCGATATTGCCTAAGCCCAGCACCGCCGTCCCGTTAGAGATAACGGCAACCAGGTTGCCACGCGCGGTGTATTTATACGCAGCGAGCGGGTCTTTTTCGATTTCAAGACAAGGTGCGGCAACGCCCGGCGAGTAGGCCAGCGCCAGATCGCGCTGCGTGGCAAGGGGCTTGGTCGGAGAAACCTGGATTTTACCAGGTACCGGGAATTCGTGGAAATCAAGGGCGCTTTGCTTTAACTGGTCATCCATCTTGTTGTTCCTTTCACGTATCGTTCAAAAAAGTCACGCGCAGTCAGGTGCGTCGCACATTATCACCGCACTGCGGGACGCAAACTTTGAAGGTCCCCAAACTATCACGACTTAAATAAAGATTTCGTAATCAACTCATAACAACCATGTTACCTGCTTGTGCCAGCAATACCATGCCTGTCTGCTATGCTTTTTTGTGGTGCACATCATGAATTTCTCAGAAGTGTGATTTTAAGCACTCACCTAACACGTTACTTTTCAAGGAGTATTTCCTATGAACCAGTTAGACGGCATCAAACAATTCACCACTGTCGTGGCCGACAGCGGCGATATTGAGTCTATTCGTCATTACCAACCCCAGGATGCCACCACCAACCCTTCCCTGCTGCTGAAGGCTGCTGGCCTGCCGCACTACGCGCATCTGATTGACGATGCAATCCAGTGGGGGAAAAAACAGGGTAAAACCCAGGAACAGCAGGTTGCCGAAGCCTGTGACAAGCTGGCGGTCAATTTTGGTGCGGAAATTCTTAAAAGCATTCCGGGCCGCGTGTCGACCGAAGTGGATGCCCGCCTCTCCTTCGATCAACAAAAGAGTATCGACAAGGCCCGCCACCTGGTCGATTTGTACCAGCAGCAGGGGATCGATAAATCCCGCATACTGATTAAGCTGGCCTCCACATGGGAAGGTATTCGCGCAGCAGAAGCGTTAGAGAAAGAGGGAATTAACTGTAACCTGACGCTGCTGTTTTCCTTTGCTCAGGCCCGCGCCTGCGCCGAAGCGGGCGTCTTTTTGATCTCGCCGTTTGTCGGGCGCATCTATGACTGGTATCAGGCACGCAGCCCGATGGACCCGTACGTTGTCGAGCAAGATCCCGGCGTGAAGTCAGTGCGCAATATCTACGATTACTTCAAACAGCATCGCTATGACACCATCGTCATGGGTGCCAGCTTCCGCCGCACTGAGCAGATCCTCGCACTGGCCGGCTGCGATCGCCTGACGATCGCCCCCAATCTCCTGAAAGCATTACAGGAAAAAGAAGAACCGGTCGTGCGTAAGCTGGTGCCGTCTTCACAAACCTTCCATCGTCCGGCGCCCATGAGCGAAGCTGAATTCCGCTGGGAGCATAACCAGGATGCGATGGCGGTAGAGAAACTCTCTGACGGTATCCGTCTGTTCGCTGTTGACCAACGCAAACTGGAAGACCTGCTTGCTGCCAAACTCTAAATCTTGCCACGGAGTGTTCTATGTCCCGTAAAGACCTTGCCAATGCCATTCGTGCGCTCAGTATGGACGCTGTTCAGAAAGCCAATTCCGGCCACCCCGGCGCGCCGATGGGAATGGCGGATATCGCCGAAGTCCTGTGGAACGATTTCCTTCGCCACAACCCAACCGATCCGAGCTGGTACGATCGCGACCGTTTTATTCTCTCTAACGGTCACGCCTCGATGCTGCTCTATAGCCTGCTACACCTGACAGGTTATGATCTGCCGATTGAAGAGCTGAAAAACTTCCGCCAGTTGCATTCTAAAACGCCGGGCCACCCGGAAATCGGCTATACGCCAGGGGTGGAAACCACCACCGGGCCGCTGGGCCAGGGGCTGGCGAACGCCGTCGGCTTAGCCATTGCTGAACGCACGCTGGCGGCACAGTTCAACCAGCCGGACCACGAGATTGTCGATCACTTCACGTATGTGTTTATGGGCGACGGCTGCCTGATGGAAGGCATTTCGCATGAGGTCTGTTCGCTGGCGGGAACGCTGGGGCTGGGCAAGCTGATCGGTTTTTACGATCACAACGGCATCTCCATTGATGGTGAAACCGACGGCTGGTTTACCGATGACACCGCCAAACGCTTTGAAGCGTACCACTGGCATGTCGTCCATGAAATCGATGGTCACGACCCGGAAGCGGTGAAGAGAGCGATTCAGGAAGCACAAAGCGTGAAGGACAAACCGTCGCTGATTATCTGCCGCACGGTGATCGGCTTTGGCTCACCGAACAAAGCAGGGAAAGAGGAATCCCACGGTGCGGCGCTGGGCGAAGAAGAAGTGGCGCTGACGCGGCAGAAACTCGGCTGGCACCATCCGGCATTTGAGATCCCGAAAGAGATTTATCGCGCCTGGGACGCCCGCGAAAAAGGCGAGAAAGCGCAGCAGCGCTGGAATGAAAAATTCGCTGCTTACCAGAAAGCGCATCCGCAACTGGCCGCCGAGTTTACGCGACGCATGACCGGCGGTCTGCCAGAGGCGTGGGAAAAAACCGCGCAGAAATACATCAACGAACTGCAGGCGAATCCCGCCAAAATCGCCACCCGCAAGGCTTCGCAAAATGCCCTCAACGTCTACGGCCCGCTTCTGCCGGAGCTGTTAGGCGGTTCGGCAGATCTTGCGCCGAGCAACCTGACTATCTGGAAAGGTTCTACCTCACTGAAAGAGGATCTGGCGGGCAATTACATTCACTATGGCGTGCGTGAATTCGGCATGACCGCCATCGCCAATGGTATCGCCCATCACGGTGGATTCGTACCCTATACCGCCACTTTCCTGATGTTCGTTGAATATGCGCGCAACGCAGCGCGCATGGCGGCACTGATGAAAGCGCGGCAAATCATGGTGTATACCCATGACTCCATCGGTCTGGGAGAAGATGGTCCGACCCACCAGGCGGTGGAACAACTGGCCAGCCTGCGACTGACGCCCAATTTCAGCACCTGGCGTCCGTGCGATCAGGTTGAAGCCGCAGTGGGCTGGAAACTGGCGGTCGAACGCCATGATGGCCCCACGGCACTGATCCTGTCGCGACAGAATCTGGCGCAGGTTGAACGCACGCCGGAGCAGGTGAAAGCGATCGCCCGCGGTGGCTACGTGCTGAAAGACAGCGGCGGCAAACCGGATATCATTCTGATTGCCACCGGGTCAGAAATGGAGATTACCCTGCAGGCGGTGGAGAAACTGACCGGCGAAGGGCGTAACGTCCGCGTGGTGTCGCTGCCCTCAACGGATATTTTCGATGCCCAGGACGAGACATACCGCGAGTCGGTGTTGCCGTCGAACGTCAGCGCGCGCGTCGCAGTCGAAGCCGGTATTGCCGATTACTGGTACAAATATGTGGGCTTAAAAGGGGCGATTGTCGGGATGACCGGCTACGGTGAATCCGCGCCAGCAGAGAAGCTGTTCCCTTACTTCGGCTTTACGGTTGAGAACATTGTGGAGAAAGCACACAAGGTTTTGAACGCCTGATGTATGCAACGCCGGATGACGACGCTAACACGTCTTATCCGGCCTACAGATAGCCTTTCGCAGGTCGGATAAGACACAGCCGCCATCCGACAGACAATTAACGCGTGATCCATAGCGTGGGCCAGGCATCTGGCCCATGCCAGCCATCACAACTCGGCTCTTCGGCATAACGCACCAGACGAAAACGCTGGCCGTCAAAACGCCAGCGCGTCTGGATACCGCAGTCCGTTAATCCCCGCCCCTTTGCCAGAGTGACCAGTTCGCGCGACTTCTCATCAAACACGGCGTTCATCAACTCCATGTTGTTACTTTCCGCGCCGCTGTTGAACGGTAAACGTAACCGCACGGCGTGTGAGGCCAGCGGTTTTTTACGCGATACAATCCACGCCAGATCAATCGTGTTGTACGCTCCGGCTTCGCAGGCAATCATCAACAGGGCTTTGTCATCGGTAAGGGCGGTCACCCGCACCTCGCGGCGTGACGGATCGAGTGAACACGTAATGCCGTTCATTCGCCAGTTGCCGTAATCAAGAAGGTCGTTGCGTTCGTCGAGGGAGAGCGGTGTGGGCGTTGGGTTAACGACGGCTACGCCTTTCAGCGCCGGTGCCGGTGGTACGCTCAGTGGGGGATCGTCGCCTTTTTCAATCCATGCCGTTTCGCTGCCCACCCGCTTTTGCTGCGCATCGATGAACAGCAGCGCCGCTTTCAGCCCGGCCAGCGAAAGGATCTGATGACCTTTTTGTAGCGTGATCGCCTTCCCGTCCTGAATCGTCACCAGAAATTCTGCGATGGTCGCCGTGTCGTCCGTCATCAGGTGCCACGATGTCATTCGCCAGTGCTCTGGGCTCAACGCCAGCGGTTTGCCATCCAGCAACAGCCGTGGTGCGATATCCGCTTCGTTGGCGGGTGCGGTCAATCCGCCAAGATCGAGGCGCAAAACAGCATCAGTATGCGCGCCGGCGCTGCGGCTCAGGGTCATCACCAGTCCGCCGTGTTCACCGGTGTTACGCGCGACGCAAAAATTCTGGTTATTACAGGTCACCTGCCAGTCAGAAAAGGCCTGTTGCGCGGGTGCGGCCCACAGCAAGCGGGCCGGAATCAGACCGAGCAGGAAAAGGAAAATAACGCGATAGCGCATGGACGGTAATAACCCCAGAAATCAAACGAACAACACAGGTCGTATCTTCGTTGTGCGGTTAATCATGCTCAATCGGATTTGTCGGATAGATTCAATAATTCGTAAAGAAATATAAGCCTTATTTATCAATCCATTAAATGAGAGGATTGCAAATAGTTGAGCAATAACACGGTCTTACCGTCTCGTATCTCACCGGTTTTAATCATTTCCAGCGCCTGGGTAAACGGCAATTCCAGCACAGTAATATCTTCATCTTCGACACCACCGCCAGCATTAGCACGCTGGCTTTCGCTGTATTCGGCGATAAAAAAGTGAATCAACTCCGTCACCCCGCCAGGGGACATGTACAGTTCAAAGAGCTTGCGCACCTCGCCCACTTCATAGCCCGTCTCTTCAATGGCCTCTTTGCGAATGCAAGCTTCCGGTTCGTCGTTGTCCAGCAATCCAGCGCAGGTTTCAATCAATTGTCCGCTTTCGTTACCGTTCACCCACGTCGCCACGCGGAACTGACGAATCAACACGACGGTCTTTTTCTCTGCGTTGTACAGCAGTATCGTTGCCCCATTGCCGCGATCGTACACTTCGCGTTTGTGGCGGATGACGTCGCCGTTCGAGCGGGTTAAATCGTAGGTGATATTGCGCAGGATGAAATAGTTATCAGAAAGGACTTTGTCTTTAACGAGGGTGATTTTTTGCGACATACCGGCTCCACAGCGTAAGAAGAGAAATCATACTACGCCGCGAAACCGGTTTTGTCTGTGTAAGATAAGGCTGATTTATGCCGGATAGAGGTGAATTACAGGCCTGATAAGCGCAGCGCCATCCTGCATGGGTAGGCCGGATGTCGGCGACGCCTTATCCGGCCTACGGGACAGTTATACGTTTACAGCCGGAGCCAGTCGATGATCCCCTGCGCGGCATGGCGTCCTTCCGCCATTGCGGTGACCACCAGATCGGCGCCACGAACGGCATCACCACCCGCAAAGATCTTCGGGTTACTGGTCTGGTAACGGTACGCGCTCTCAACGTTCGCCGCGATACGTCCCCAGCTATCCACCTGTACACCGTGGGTCTCCAGCCACGGCATCCCGTGCGGATGGAAACCAAATGCCATGATCACGGCATCTGCCGGCATCACAAACTCACTGCCGGCGATCGGCACCGGACGGCGGCGTCCCTGGGCATCTGGCTCACCCAACTGCGTACGCAGTAAACGGATGCCGCTGACGCGCCCTTCCGCGTTCAGTTCCAGATCGACCGGCTGCACGTTGAACTCGAAGTTGGCCCCTTCCTCACGCGCATTTTTCACCTCTTTCTTTGAACCCGGCATGTTGGCTTCGTCGCGGCGATAAGCACAGGTGACCTGGCTTGCGCCATGACGCAGCGCGGTACGGACGCAGTCCATCGCCGTGTCACCACCACCCAGCACCACCACGTTGAGTCCGGCGGTGTCGATGTACGGCTCTTCAGGACATTCATCCAGTCCCATCACCTGTTTGGTATTGGCGATCAGGAATGGCAGCGCGTCGTAGACGCCCGGGGCATCTTCATTGGGCAGGTCGGCCTTCATCGAACGATAGGTTCCCACGCCGACAAACACGGCGTCGTAATCTTCCAGTAGCGCCTCCATTTTCACATCCCTGCCCACTTCGCAGTTCAGCTCAAAATGGATCCCCATCGCGCTGAAGATTTCCCGACGGCGCGCCAGCAGTGATTTATCCAGTTTGAAGGCCGGGATGCCAAAGGTCAGCAGTCCGCCGATTTCAGGATGACGGTCAAAAACCGTGGCGCTGACGCCGTGACGCGCCAGCACGTCAGCGCAGGCAAGCCCTGCCGGACCGGCACCAATAATCGCAACGCGCTTGTCGACCTTCTGGACATGGCTCAGATCCGGTCGCCAGCCCTTACCCAGCGCGCGGTCGGAAATGTAACGTTCAATGTTGCCGATCGTCACCGCGCCATGCTCATCACGCACCGTACAGGCACCCTCGCACAGTCGATCCTGTGGACAGACGCGCCCGGTGATTTCCGGCAAGCAGTTCGTCTGGTGAGATAACTCCACTGCCGCATCAATGTTCCCGGCTTTCACCAGTTCAATCCACTGGGGGATGTGGTTATGCAGTGGGCAGGTCCATTCACAAATGCTGTGCTCACCGCACTTCAGGCAGCGTGAGGCCTCCTGTTTTGCCTGAGCCGTACGAAACGGCAGATAGATTTCGTCAAAGCTGACTTTTCGCGCATCGATAGCCAGTTTATCCGGCTCACCGCGCGCAGGCGTCGCGTGCATTTGCTCAATTTTGCTCATCCCGGTGAAGGATGTCGCCGTCGCATCCGCATGCCAGGGCTGATTCTCCTGCCTGGCGGTACGTAAGCGTCGTGCTTTTGACAGTTGGGTTAACGATCCTTCCGTCACCAGTTGCAGCGCGTCTGCAGGACAGTTCTCCACGCAGGCCGGTCCATTTTCCCGCCCCTGGCAAAGGTCACATTTGTGCGCCGTTGCTTTAACCTGACCTTTGGCGACGGGTGTCAGGACGATCTGCATGGTGCCAAACGGACAGGCCACCACGCAGGATTTACAGCCGATACACTTTTGTTGATTGACCTGCACACTGTCGTTAACGTGGCTTATCGCCCCATTCGGACAACTGCGCGCACAGGGAGCATCTTCGCAATGGTGGCAGGTCACTGCACTTCGCTGATGCTGATGCTTGATAACCGTGATCCGGGGCTGATAGTAACGTTGGCTAAGGACGTGTTGCTCTTCATTGTGGGCCAAAACGCAAGCAACTTCACAGGCATGGCATCCCAGGCACTGTTGGCTGTTGGCCATAATAAAACGGTTCATGGCGACCTTCTTTTTTGGTTGTAAAAACCTTATTCTTTATATAAGTGTTGTTATTAACCGACTGACCACACGTCGGCAATGTTCATTTGCCCAGGAAGCACAACTATTTCTACAGAACCTGTGGCAGATCAATTTATTTCAGCCCAGGTGAAATTACGTTTCAGTTCTGCGAAAGCTTTTTCACCGTAAGCACTTTTAAAGGAAATTACGCGTGTGATCGTCAAACGCCCTGTCTCGGCCAGTCTGGCCCGGGCTTTTTTTTACATTGTCCTGCTCTCGATTCTCTCGACCGGCGTCGCACTACTGACGCTGGCCAGCAGCCTGCGGGATGCCGAAGCCATTAACGTGGCGGGTTCTTTGCGTATGCAGAGCTATCGTCTGGGGTACGATCTGCAAAGCAATAGCCCGCAATTAAACGCCCATCGCCAGCTCTTTCAACAGGCCCTCAACTCACCGGCGTTAAGCAATCTGAATGCCTGGTATGTGCCTCAGGCGGTGAAAGGTCGCTACGCGCAACTGCACGCCAACTGGCTGGAGATGAATCCCCGCCTGATTGATGGCGACCTGCAGTGGTATCAAAACAACATTAACGCCTACGTCGATAAGATCGATCTCTTCGTGCTGGCCTTGCAGCACTATGCCGAACGCAAAGTGATGCTGGTAGTGGGGATCTCGCTGGCGGGCGGTATCGGGATCTTTACCCTCGTCTTTTTCACCCTGCGCCGTATTCGTCATCAGGTTGTGCGCCCGCTGAATCAGCTGGTGATGGCCAGTCAGCGTATTGAACACGGTCAGTTTGATTCACCGCCGCTGGATACGCACCTTCCCAACGAGCTGGGGCTGCTGGCGAAGACCTTTAATCAGATGTCGAGCGAACTGCATAAGCTGTACCGCTCGCTGGAGGCGAAGGTCGAAGAAAAGACCCACGATCTCCATGAAGCCAAACGGCGTCTGGAAGTGCTGTACCAGTGTTCTCAGGCGCTGAATACCAGTCAGATTGATGTGCACTGCTTCCGCCATATTTTGCAGATTGTTCGTGATAACGAAGCGGCACAATTCCTTGAGCTTACCGTCGGGGAAAACTGGCGTATCAGTGAGGGGGAAAAACAGGCCGACCTGCCGATGCAAATTCTGC
The DNA here is from genome assembly GCA_019415335.1 of Citrobacter sp. The sequence goes on from DXKH01000059.1 coordinate 32,389, forward strand.
CGGTGACTATGCAGGAGACGGTCTACGGTGAACTGCACTGGCAAAGCCAGCATGTCGCCAGCGCGATCCCTCTGCTAAACAGCGTGTCGACAATGCTGGGGCGCGGCCTGTACTTCAATCACGCGCAGAAACACTTCCAGCAACTGTTGCTGATGGAAGAACGCGCCACCATTGCTCGCGAACTGCATGATTCGCTGGCGCAGGTGCTCTCGTATCTGCGCATTCAGTTGACGCTGCTCAAGCGCGCCATTCCGGAGGATAACGCCCCGGCACAGGCCATTATGGATGACTTCTCGCGGGCGCTGAACGATGCCTATCGTCAGTTGCGTGAACTGCTGACCACCTTCCGCCTGACGCTGCAGCAGGCCGATTTACCCTCTGCACTGCATGAAATGCTCGAAGCGCTGCAAGGACAAACTGCCGCTACACTCACTCTGGACTGCCGGTTGCCGACGCTGGCGCTTGATGCGCAGATGCAGGTCCATTTGTTACAGATTATCCGGGAAGCGGTGCTCAACGCGATGAAGCACGCCAATGCCAGTGAGATTGCCGTAAGCTGTGTGACGGCGCCGGATGGCAATCACACAGTGTATATTCGCGATAACGGCGTGGGCATTGGCGAGCCTAACGAACCGGCGGGACATTATGGCCTGAACATTATGCGTGAGCGCGCGGAACGTCTTGGCGGCACGTTAAGTTTCTCGCAGCCTTCCGGCGGCGGGACGTTAGTGAGCATTAGCTTTCGCTCGACAGAATCAGAAGAGGATGCGAGTCATCTGACATAAAATCGCACAAAACCGGACGCGAGCGTGCGGGAAGCTGACAAACGCTGTAATCAGGCATGATAATTTACATTATCTCCTTTTTTTCTCCACGTTTGACTCGTACCTTCCCGCTACAGTGAAGCAAGTCATACCTATAAAGATATGTAGAATAATGAGGTCCTCTTTCTGATGGCGAATTTCTTTATCGATCGCCCCATCTTTGCCTGGGTGCTGGCTATCCTGTTGTGCCTGACAGGTACCCTGGCTATTTTCTCTTTGCCGGTGGAACAATATCCGGATCTGGCGCCGCCAAACGTGCGCATCACGGCAAACTATCCCGGCGCCTCCGCCCAAACGCTGGAAAACACCGTCACCCAGGTCATTGAGCAGAACATGACCGGCCTCGATAATCTGATGTACATGTCATCGCAAAGCAGCGGCACCGGACAAGCGTCGGTCACGCTGAGCTTCGTGGCGGGAACCGATCCGGATGAAGCCGTCCAACAGGTCCAGAACCAGTTACAGTCGGCAATGCGTAAACTGCCGCAGGCGGTACAGAACCAGGGCGTCACGGTCCGTAAGACCGGGGATACCAATATCCTGACGATTGCTTTTGTCTCCACCGACGGGTCTATGGATAAGCAGGATATCGCGGACTACGTCGCCAGTAATATTCAGGATCCGCTCAGCCGGGTGAGCGGCGTCGGCGATATCGATGCCTACGGCTCGCAATATTCCATGCGCATCTGGCTGGATCCGGCAAAGCTCAACAGTTTCCAGATGACCGCAAAAGATGTTACCGACGCCATAGAGTCGCAGAACGCGCAGATCGCCGTCGGACAGCTTGGCGGAACCCCTTCCGTTGATACCCAGGCGCTGAACGCCACCATTAACGCCCAGTCGCTGCTGCAAACGCCGGAACAGTTTCGCGCCATTACGCTGCTCGTCAATCAGGATGGCTCAGAAGTGACCTTAGGCGATGTCGCCACCGTCGAAATGGGAGCGGAGAAGTATGATTATCTCAGCCGCTTCAATGGCAATGCGGCATCCGGGCTTGGGGTCAAACTGGCGTCCGGAGCCAACGAAATGGCCACCGCGACCCAGGTGATTAAGCGCCTGAATGAGTTGGCGCAATACTTCCCACACGGTCTGGAATACAAGGTGGCCTATGAAACCACCTCCTTCGTTAAAGCCTCCATTGAAGACGTGGTGAAAACGCTGCTGGAAGCCATCGCGCTGGTGTTCCTCGTGATGTACCTGTTCCTGCAAAATTTCCGCGCCACGTTGATTCCGACCATTGCCGTACCGGTGGTGCTGATGGGTACCTTCTCGGTGCTCTATGCCTTCGGTTACAGCATCAACACCCTGACCATGTTTGCGATGGTACTGGCGATCGGCCTGCTGGTGGATGACGCCATCGTGGTCGTGGAAAACGTCGAGCGCATTATGAGTGAGGAAGGCCTCACGCCGCGCGAGGCGACACGAAAATCGATGGGACAAATCCAGGGGGCGCTGGTCGGTATTGCGATGGTGCTGTCAGCCGTCTTCGTACCGATGGCCTTCTTTGGCGGGACCACCGGGGCAATCTACCGTCAGTTCTCCATTACCATTGTGGCGGCGATGGTGCTTTCCGTTCTGGTGGCGATGATCCTCACTCCTGCCCTGTGCGCCACCCTGCTTAAACCGCTGCACAAAGGCGAGCATCACGGGCAAACCGGTTTCTTCGGCTGGTTTAACCGCACCTTCAACCGTAACGCCGAGCGTTACGAAAAAGGCGTGGCCAAAATTCTGCATCGCAGCCTGCGCTGGATCCTGATTTATGTACTGCTGCTGGGCGCGATGGTGGTTCTGTTCCTGCGTCTGCCGACCTCGTTCCTGCCGCTGGAAGATCGCGGCATGTTTATCACCTCGGTTCAGTTGCCAAGCGGCTCCACGCAGCAACAAACCTTAAAAGTGGTACAGGAAGTCGAGAAATATTATTTCACCCATGAAAAGGATACTGTCCAGTCCGTCTTTGCGACGGTCGGTTCCGGCCCGGGGGGCAACGGTCAGAACGTGGCACGTATGTTTGTACGCCTGAAAGACTGGAGCGAACGCGACCCGACGACTGGCACCTCGTTTGCCATTATCGAACGTGCGACGAAGGCGTTTAACAAAATCAAAGAGGCGCGTGTGTTCGCCAGCAGCCCGCCAGCCATCAGCGGTCTCGGCAGCTCCGCAGGTTTTGATATGGAATTGCAGGATCACGCCGGTGCTGGTCATGACGCCTTAATGGCCGCACGTGACCAACTGCTTCGCCTGGCGTCACAGGATAGCGCCCTGACCCGCGTGCGCCACAACGGTCTGGACGACAGTCCTCAACTGCAAATTGATGTCGACCAACGCAAAGCACAGGCGCTGGGCGTATCCATTGACGACATCAACGATACGTTGCAGACAGCCTGGGGATCGAGCTACGTCAACGACTTTATGGACCGTGGCCGCGTGAAGAAGGTCTACGTCCAGGCGGCAGCAAAATACCGCATGCTGCCAGACGACATCAACCTGTGGTACGTGCGCAATAACAGCGGCGGCATGGTGCCTTTCTCGGCCTTCGCTACCTCTCGCTGGGAGACCGGTTCTCCGCGTCTGGAACGCTACAACGGCTATTCTGCCGTCGAAATTGTCGGTGAAGCCGCGCCTGGCGTGAGTACCGGGACAGCGATGGATGTGATGGAGTCGCTGGTGCGTCAGTTGCCGACCGGTTTTGGTCTGGAATGGACCGCCATGTCGTACCAGGAGCGACTCTCCGGGGCGCAGGCACCGGCCCTGTATGCCATTTCACTGTTGGTGGTATTCCTGTGCCTGGCTGCACTGTATGAAAGCTGGTCAGTGCCGTTCTCAGTGATGCTGGTGGTGCCGTTGGGGGTCATCGGCGCGCTGCTTGCGACCTGGATGCGCGGTCTGGAAAACGATGTCTATTTCCAGGTCGGGCTGTTGACGGTCATTGGGCTTTCGGCGAAAAACGCCATTTTAATCGTTGAATTTGCCAATGAGATGAACGAAAAAGGACACGATCTGCTGGATGCGACGTTGCACGCCTGTCGGCAGCGCTTACGTCCAATTCTGATGACCTCGCTGGCGTTTATCTTCGGCGTACTGCCGATGGCTATCAGCAATGGCGCAGGCTCCGGCGGTCAACACGCCGTCGGGACGGGCGTCATGGGCGGGATGATCTCGGCAACGGTACTGGCGATCTACTTCGTGCCGCTGTTCTTCGTGCTGGTCCGTCGCCGCTTCCCGCTGAAGCCACGCCCGGAATAAGAAATAAAAAAAGGCGACCTGCCAACGGGTCGCCCTTTCTGTGTGATGAATCTCACACGGTATGCTCTGTTATTTGGTCATCCTTCCAGAAATTTATTTGCGAAGCATAACTTCGATAAAATCTTTCCAGTTCCCCAGTTCGCGTTCAATCATAACAACCTCTGCTTCTTATTATGGGTATTCTACAAAAACATTCTCATCTGGTGAAGACAAATTAACCGATTGCTGTGATTACATCCTCCGGGGTGTGGTTGATGTGATTACTATGGCGCGGTCACCATAAATTTTATGTGACTTACTGCAATAATTCGCAACAATCATACCTTATCTGGTACTTCTTCAATTTCGATTAAAAACAAGTGACTGCGTCGGAGAAAATTCCGAATTTTGATTAAGCAGTAAATATCAACATATTCAGGAATTATTATTCACATTACTTCAACAATGTTATATTTACCGATCACGATTAAATGACAAGATGTATTATCGGCCGTAACGATATTGATGACTATATAGTCAAATTACGTTAATAAGGATGCAAATGGTTACCCTCTACGGTATTAAAAATTGCGACACCATGAAAAAGGCGCGCCGCTGGCTGGAAGCGCGTGGCATTGATTACCGTTTTCACGATTACCGTGTCGATGGACTGGACAACACGCTTCTCACTTCATTTATCAATGAATTAGGTTGGGAATCGCTTCTCAACACTCGTGGGACGACGTGGCGCAAACTGGATGAAGCCACGCGCAGTCATATCACCGATGCCGCGTCTGCCGCCGCATTAATGACTGAAATGCCGGCGATCATCAAACGCCCATTGCTCTGCGCGCCCGGTAAGCCTATGCTGCTGGGTTTTAGTGAATCCAGTTATCAGCAGTTTTTTGACGAGGTGTAGTCTATGTCGTGCCCGGTTATTGAGCTGACACAGCAGCTTATTCGCCGCCCTTCCCTGAGCCCGGATGATGCGGGATGTCAGGCGTTGATGATTGAACGCCTGCGCGCGATCGGTTTTACCGTTGAGCGCATGGATTTTGCGGATACACAGAATTTTTGGGCATGGCGCGGACAGGGTGAGACGCTGGCGTTTGCCGGTCACACCGACGTGGTGCCAGCGGGCGATGCCGATCGTTGGATCAACCCACCTTTCGAGCCAACTATTCGCGACGGGATGTTGTTCGGTCGCGGCGCGGCGGATATGAAAGGTTCGCTGGCAGCCATGGTGGTGGCAGCAGAGCGTTTTGTCGCTCAGCACCCGAACCACAAAGGGCGTCTGGCGTTTCTGATCACCTCCGATGAAGAGGCCAGCGCGAAAAACGGCACCGTCAAGGTTGTCGAGGCGCTAATGGCGCGCAATGAGCGTCTGGATTACTGTCTGGTTGGCGAACCTTCAAGCACCGAAGTCGTTGGCGACGTGGTGAAGAACGGTCGTCGCGGATCGCTCACTTGCAACCTGACCATCCACGGCGTGCAGGGCCACGTGGCCTATCCCCATCTGGCGGATAACCCGGTACACCGCGCCGCGCCGATGCTCAATGAGCTGGTGAACATTGAATGGGATCAGGGTAATGAATTTTTCCCGGCCACCAGTATGCAGATTGCCAACGTCCAGGCGGGCACCGGTAGCAATAACGTCATCCCAGGGGAACTGTTTGTGCAGTTCAACTTTCGTTTCAGTACCGAACTGACCGACGAAATGATCAAAGCGCGGGTGCACGCGTTGCTCGAAAAACATCAGTTGCGCTATACCGTTGACTGGTGGCTCTCTGGCCAGCCGTTCCTCACCGATCGCGGCAAGCTGGTGGATGCGGTAGTGAACGCCATCGAGCACTATAATGAAATTAAACCGCAGTTACTGACCACAGGCGGTACGTCTGATGGACGGTTTATCGCTCGTATGGGGGCACAGGTCGTGGAGTTGGGACCGGTGAATGCCACGATTCATAAAATCAATGAATGCGTGAACGCCGCCGACCTGCAACTGCTTGCCCGTATGTATCAACGTATTATGGAACAACTCGTCGCCTGACGAGATTCCAGAAAGAGGTAACGCGCATGGACTGGCTGGCAAAATATTGGTGGATTCTGGTGCTGGTGTTTTTGGTAGGTGTACTGCTGAATGTGATCAAGGATCTCAAACGCGTCGACCACAAAAAATTCCTTGCGAATAAACCAGAACTTCCCCCGCATCGTGATTTTAACGATAAGTGGGATGACGACGACGATTGGCCGAAGAAAGATCAACCGAAGAAATAACCAAAGGCCGGAAGGGATCCCCCATTCCGGCTTTGTCTTTTAGATCATCTCAATCACGTCATCATCGTTCGGCGTACCGCCGCTGAGCGCTTCATCAAAGTAGTGCTTCGGCACGGTATAGCGCAAATGATCGAGGGCAAACTGCATGCTACGGTCGTCAATCGCGTGACCAAGGTCTTCCACAATATCCAGCGTGACATCCCCGCCAGCGCTTAACAGCGCGTCCTGGGCGGCTACCGCATGCGAAAGCTCAATGACCCGATCTTCACCACCGTGGATCAAGTGGATCGTAGTGGCAGTCGATGCGCTTTCCGGCAGGCTGGCGTAGCGTCCGTTAAACGCAATCACCCGCGAGGCCAGACCAGGCTCGGCTTTGATGCTCTCCAGCGCCATAATCGCCCCCTGAGAGAAACCAATCAGCGCCGTGGCATTTTCCCCTACGCCACTCTGCTTTTGCCAGTAGCGTACGGTTTCGATAAACACCGGCATGATCGCGTCAATCCGTGCCTGGCGGTTCTCTTCCGTCACCCCTTGCACGGAAAACCACTGACGTCCGGATGCCGGGCCGCTCGGCTCAACGCCGCCGATACTGACCACCAGCGCGTCAGGAAAGAGTGGAGCAAACCACGACCCTATCTCACCCATTGCGACGGGGTTATCGCCCACGCCATGAAACAGCAGCAACAGCTGTTGAGCAGGTTGGGCCGGACTTTGAACTACAAAATGGTCATGTTTCATGGCGATCTCCTTAACTGATGTCGTTAATTCTACGCTGCTCAATCGCAATGACCATGCCAGAAAATTGAAGGAGTTAGTGAAAAAATTGCCATTGCAGAATGCGATTACGGTCATGCTCAGTCCGCGCGGGATCCAGCCCGGCTAACGCCAGCGCCGCCTCTTCCCGCTGACGCTTCAGCAGTGCTTTGCGCCCTGAGAGGTGCAACGTCAGGCAGAGTTCCGCCTCGCTGAGCCGCGCATGCAGACTGCCCCGTAGCGCCGGCAACGGCAGTGCGCTGGTCGCCAACAGACGGCTCAGACCGCCGAGAGAAGTCAGCAACGGACGGTGCGCGAAAGCAAACCCCGCCAGCGTCTGCCAGTCATCTTCATTAAGCGTAGTCGCTTTCAGCGACTCAACCGGGATCGCCTCCCCATTCCACCGCGCAAGAATATCCGCATCACGACGCAAACGGTGGTGCTCATATTCGGTAAGGCGTCTGCCTGCCGCGTTTAGCGGTAAGAGCGCCATGGCGGTATAGCAGCCGCTGCTAGCCTCCTTGTGGTTGCCTACGCGCACCAGGATAAAGCCACAGCGCAGCCAGAAGCGCCACAGCTCAGGCGTATAGCCAAAGCTCACGGAAAGATAGTCACAGTGTGCCGCATGGGCCTGGGCCTGTGCGATCAGCTGTTGTCCAATGCCCTCACGCTGGCGTCCCGGATGGACGGCAATACGACTGATTCGACGGCCGGTCAGAGTAGCCGCCAGCGGATCACCACCGTGTGCTGCCAGCGACTGCGCGACGAGGTTCCCCCGTGGTCGCCGAAATCCTGCCCAAACGGCCTGGCTGAGTTCGGGAGCAAGACCGCCTTCCTCAACCAGCCAGAGCGCTCCGACGATTTGCCCGTCACAGGTGGCCCTGAAAAAATGCTGGCCTGGCGCATCCATCATTCGGCGTAGATCCAGCGGAGAGGTGCGGTAATGCGCTCCGGAAAGCAGTCGATAGACCGCCAGAGGCATTTCCGGACTCGTCTGCCAGGCGTCCTGTTCGAAGGGGGCAATCGCAATGTTGCCCTGCGGCGTAGTCGCAAAACGGTCATCATCAAAAACCAGTGCGTCACTGACCCATCTCTCCAGCGGACACCCCTGCGCCCAGCGGACGGGTTGCTGAAGTTCATAACGCTGTAGTTCAGGGAAACGGGCGCAAAATTTCAACAAAAAGCCGCGTCCGGTGCCTTCATAGCCCTGTACGGTCGTGGTCAATAAGGTTCGCGGGAAACGGGAAACAAGACGCTGAAGGAGCGGCGCGGGGATCGCCGCCGCCTCATCCACCACCAGCCAGTCGGCATCAACCGCCGCGCTCAGCAGCGCATCTGGCGCCATAAAGCGGAAGCGGTCACCGGCAAACTGTGCCAGCACGTCCGTTGCTGCTTTCGCCGGTGCCGTCACAAGGGCGTTACCCGTTATGCGCGAAATCAACTGCCCCGCCAATGCCGATTTCCCGCGCCCGCGCGCGGCGGTCACCGTGGCGATCCCTTCAGGCATCTGTAGCAGTTGCGCCAGAATGGCTGCCTGTTCCGGCAACGGCGCTCCAGTTGCAGACTGCCAGTGAGGACGTTCTGGAAAATGCGGTACGCAAAACGGCTGCGGCTGCTGCCAGCATAGCGTCTGCTCATCCGCCGCGATGAGGCGACGGATGCGGTCGATAAAATGAAGAGTCGCAATGGGGTGTGCGCAGTCGCTCCAGCGCAGAGAATCATTATCAGGACAGTGATGCCAGTGCGCCAGCGGCGGCGTGAGTAGCACCAGCCAACTGCCCGCACGCAGTGTTCCGCTTAAGGCAGCAAAGGCTGCCGCATCAAACCCGGCCAGGGCGTCGAAAACGGCATGGTGGAATTCGCGACCCAATAACGTTTGCAGCGCCTGCGGCGTACAGCACGGTTCGCTGGACGCATCAGGGGAAACCCATAGCCAGTCGCCGGGCAACGCGTCACGCAGGTGCTGGACTTGTTCATGACACCAGGACGCCTCGCCGCTCAGCACCAGCAGACGACGAATCCCCTCCCGGGACATTTGCGCGGTTAACGCACTCAGTGCGGTATAAACAGACATCCCTGCCTCAGAAGTTAAAAACCTTTGCCAAAGGTATTACATTGCGCCGGGTTGCCGCTATCAAAACCGCGTTTAAACCAACGATAGCGCTGCTCTGACGTCCCGTGGGTGAAGCTGTCCGGAACAACGCGTCCCTGACTTTCCTGCTGGAGACGATCGTCGCCAATCGCTTCAGCGGCATTCAGTGCCTCTTCCAGATCGCCGGACTCCAGAACGCCCTGCTGCTGCATGCTGTTACCCCAGACACCGGCAAAGCAGTCCGCCTGCAGTTCCATACGCACTGAGAGTTGGTTGATTTCCGCCTGCGAGGCGTTCTGCTGCATCTGACGCACTTTCGGTTCGATGCCCAGCAGTTTCTGGACGTGGTGACCCACTTCATGAGCAATCACATAGCCCTGAGCGAAATCCCCCTCCGCGCCCAGTTTTTCTTTCATGTCATCGTAGAAGGAGAGATCGATATAGACCGTGCTATCCGCCGGGCAATAAAACGGCCCCATGATGGATTGTCCGGTACCGCAGCCGGTACGCGTTGCCCCGCGGTACATGACGAGTTTCGGCGGTTGATAGGTGCGACCCATTTTTTCAAACTGCTGTCCCCAGGAGTCTTCTGTTGTTGCCAGAATCACCGAGGTAAATTTTGCCGCTTCGTCTTCATTCGGGCTGATGGAACGCTGGGACTGCTGCTGAGAGACCGGCTGTCCCGTCATCAGTCCGGTTAAATCGACGCCATAATACCCGGCAACCAGCACGACGATGAGCAGAATAATCCCGCCTTTGCCGCTCGGCAGACGAAACCCTGGCCCACCCAGAGAGGGACCACCGCCCGAGTTGCTGCGCCTGTCTTCCACATTGTCACTTTCACGACGCCCTTGCCAGCGCATACTCACCTCAACAATATATTCGTTATGATGATGATCGTAGGCGGTTCAGCACAAGATTACCACAGGAAAGCGCGATTGAAGTGCGAAGAGCGGGCCGGAGAGAACACCCCGGCCCGAAAGGCGAGTTAGTCGAGATTCACACCCAGACGACGTGCCACGGTTTCATAGGCTTCAATCAGGCCGCCCAGGCTCTGACGGAAGCGGTCTTTGTCCATTTTCTCGAGGGTCTCTTTGTCCCACAGACGGCTACCGTCCGGAGAAAATTCATCGCCAAGCACCACTTCGCCTTTGTACAGACCGAACTCCAGTTTGAAGTCGACGAGGATCAGTCCTGCGTCATCGAACATTTTTTTCAGCACATCGTTCGCTTTATAGGTCAGCTCTTTCATTCGTGCCAGATTCTCTTTGCTCACCCAACCAAAGGTTTCGCAGTAGGAATCGTTGACCATTGGGTCATGCATTGCATCGTTTTTCAGGAACAGGTCGAATAACGGCGGATTCAGTTCAATGCCCTCTTCAATACCCAGACGTTTCACCAGAGAGCCTGCCGCACGGTTACGCACCACGCACTCGACCGGCACCATATCCAGCTTTTTCACCAGACATTCGGTATCGGAGAGCAGTCGCTCCATCTGCGTCGGGATACCCGCTTCAGCCAGTTTGGTCATGATGAAATAGTTGAACTTGTTATTCACCATGCCTTTACGATCAAACTGCTCAATGCGCGCACCATCCCCTGCTGACGTATCATTGCGGAATTCGAGCACCAACAGGTCCGGGTTTTCCGTGCTGTATACGGTCTTCGCTTTACCACGATACAACTCAGCTTGCTTTTGCATCTTCATTACTCCTGGGTGTGATCATTTGTATTCAAAACGGGGAATATTATGCCACGCACACGTTTGCGTAGCACGGAAATAAAAAGGGCCGGATTTCTCCAGCCCTGTTTTTTTACTTGCTAAACGCTGCCTGGAAGATGGCAACCAGCGCGTCGTTCTGGCTCTGCGTCAGGGTATGCCCCTTCGGATCGATAAACTGCAAGCTGCTGCGGTTGTCTAAATCACCGACCTGCAGTTTGTAGTCACCGGAAGAGAGCCCTGGATCGCGAGCGCCCAACTCCTGCCAGCCGCTATCGGACAGCGGTTTGTAGGTGACGGCCATGCTCCCCTGCGAACGGGTGCTGTCGGTCACTTTCATGCCGACTTTCTCCAGTGCTGCCGGGAGGCGCTGCCAGACGACGTTGAATGGACCACGCACCACCAGCATCGGTAAACCGGTGTCATCAGCGGCGCTCTGCACATCCATCGTAGCGGCAGAACGGTTCTGCGCAGCATTCGCGGCGTCAGTCGCGGTCTTATCGAGGCCCGCAGAAATCACGTTCATCATCTCAGTGCTATAACGCTGCAGTGAAGCGGCATCCGCCACAGGCTTACCGGCCTGCTCAAGGTTGACCAGTTTCACCATCACCGCCTGCTGATAGCCCTGCGGTTTAACCGAGATTTGATAACGGCCACGGTACTGCTCGTCTTCGTCCAGACGGTTCCAGTCAACCCAACCGGTTGTCAGCGTCTGGCTAGCATCATCACGTTTTTCAATCGTGTAGTTTTTAGACTGAATCACGCTGACCACCTGCGGCCACAGCGTATTTCCACGACCGTTTTCCACCAGCAGCGTGGCGGTATCGCCCGCAAACTGGGTCCGGGCACCGGAAACCAGCGCCAGCGGCTGTGCCGGCGGACGGATATCCAGCGCTTTCCCTACGGCACCGCTGCCGTTGGTGACCGGAATGTTGTAGTCGCTCGTGGTCACCGGCAGAATCATACCGGCAGGCGCATGAAGTTCAGCAAGCGGTGCGGCTTCCAGATAGGATTCATCACCACTCACCTGGCGCTTGTAGCGCGAGTCAGAACTACAGGCCGCGAGCAGCAAAACAAGCGAAACACCCGCAACCCTGGCCAGGCGCGACTTTTGTACTGAGTAAGCCATCAAATCTCCCTAAACTTTACAGCAAACCGGCATGCTTGAGCGCCGCTTTGACAATTTCACGACCATTGTCCGTGATCGGTGTCATCGGCAAGCGCAGCGTATCGGTCGCCACAAGGCCCAACGCCTTACATGCCCATTTCACCGGGATAGGGTTGGGTTCGACAAACAGTTTGTTATGTAACGGCATCAGACGCTGGTTAATGGTACGCGCCTCGGCAAAACGCCCTTCCGCCGCCAGTTTGCACATTTCCGCCATATCACGCGCCGCAACGTTAGACGTCACAGAGATCACGCCATGACCGCCTAACTGCATAAAGTCCATCGCGGTCGCGTCATCGCCGCTGAGCAGCAGAAAATCATCTGAAACCAGCTCTTTGATCTGGTGAACCCGACTTAAGTTCCCTGTCGCCTCTTTAATTGCGACAATATTTTTTAATTCCGCCAGACGGCCAACGGTTTCCGGCAGCATATCGCAACCGGTACGGGATGGCACATTATACAGAATTTGTGGCAGGTCAGTATGTTCAGCGATGGCTTTGAAATGCTGGAACAGACCTTCCTGAGTCGGACGGTTGTAGTAAGGCGTCACCGTCAGACAGCCGACAATCCCGCTGTCATTGAAACGCTGCGTCAGACTAATGGCTTCTGCGGTCGCGTTTGCGCCCGTACCGGCAATCACCGGGATACGCCCATCAGCCAGCTCCAGCGTCATCATCACCACATCGCCATGTTCATCATGACTCAGCGTGGCGGACTCACCGGTAGTGCCTACAGAAACGATCGCCGAGGTGCCGCTGGCGACATGATAATCAATCAGTTTTTTCAGGCTTGACCGGCAGACATTACCTTTTTCATCCATCGGTGTAACAAGCGCGACAATACTTCCCGTGAACATGGGCCATCCTCTGTGCAAACAAGTGTCTCAATGTTACGTTTGGTACGACAATAAAAGCAAGCGACGAGAGCCCTTCTGATTGTTGTATGCAGGTTTTTTTTATGCTTTCCTTATGATTACCCCACCTCTCAAAGGAAGAACAGGTTTGACTCCTTCATCGCAACATTACCTGGTTATTACTGCGCTGGGTGCCGATCGCCCTGGAATTGTGAACACGATCACCCGCCATGTCAGCAGTTGCGGCTGTAATATTGAAGACAGTCGCCTGGCCATGTTGGGCGATGAGTTTACGTTTATCATGTTGCTGTCGGGTACCTGGAATGCCATCACCCTGATCGAATCAACCCTGCCGTTGAAAGGTGCAGAGCTGGATTTATTGATTGTGATGAAACGTACGACGGCGCGCCCACGTCCACCAATGCCGGCAACGGTATGGGTTCAGGTCGATGTGCCGGATTCGCCACATTTAATTGAACGATTTACGGCCCTGTTTGATAGCCACCGAATGAACATTGCGGAACTGGTTTCGCGCACGCAACCTGCTGAAAATAATAAGGCGGCGCAGTTATACATCCAGATTACCGCCCACAGTCCGGCGTCAGATGATGCCGCAAATATTGAACAGGCCTTTAAAGCACTATGTACAGAACTCAATGCACAAGGCAGTATTAACGTTGTTAATTATTCACAACATGATGAACAGGATGGAGTTAAGTAATGAATCCACTGAAAGCCGGTGACATCGCACCGAAATTTAGCTTGCCGGATCAAGACGGAGAACAAGTAAATTTGACCGACTTCCAGGGACAGCGTGTGCTGGTCTATTTCTATCCGAAAGCCATGACGCCAGGCTGTACCGTTCAGGCCTGTGGCCTGCGAGATAACATGGATGAGCTGAAAAAAGCAGGTGTGGACGTGCTGGGTATCAGCACTGACAAACCTGAAAAGCTTTCCCGTTTTGCCGAAAAAGAGCTGCTTAACTTTACCCTGCTGTCCGATGAGGATCATCAGGTCTGTGAGCAGTTTGGCGTCTGGGGCGAGAAATCCTTTATGGGGAAAACCTATGACGGGATCCATCGCATCAGCTTCCTGATTGACGCTGACGGTAAGATTGAACATGTTTTCGATGATTTCAAAACCAGCAATCACCACGATGTGGTGCTGAACTGGCTGAAAGAAAACACCTGATTTTCGCGCTGCCGGATGACGGCTGACGCCCTGTCCGGCCTACCGTGTGTAGGCCGGGTAATCGGTTGTCTGTTTTAGCGTCCTTTTTACACACGCCTTTTTATCTTGCCACCTTTTTGCCTTTCGCCCAGAGCACATTGACTTACAGACACGTTACATAAACTCATCAGGACTCATCAACGACCTGCGCATCCGGCCAGGCATGGACAACGGCCTTGATTAACGTCGCCAGCGGAATGGCGAAGAAAACGCCCCAGAATCCCCACAGGCCACCAAAGATCACTACCGACAGGATAATCACCAGCGGATGCAGATTCACCGCTTCAGAAAACAGCACCGGCACCAGCAGGTTTCCGTCCAGCGCCTGGATAATCAAATAGACCGCGAAACAACTCCAGAATTCGGTCCCCAGACCAAACTGGAACAATGCAACGCCCACCACAGGGAGGGTGACCACAAAAGCGCCAATATAAGGAATGAGTACGGAAAACCCCACCAGCACAGCCAGCAGCAGCGAGTAGTTGAGGCCAAACAGCAGGAAACCCAGCCAGGTCGCCACACCTACCACCACCATCTCCAGCACTTTGCCGCGAATATAGTTGGTAATTTGCTGGTTCATCTCCTTCCAGACCTGCCCTGCCAGACCACGGTTACGCGGTAGCACACGACGCACGGCGTTCAGCATTTGTTCTTTGTCTTTGACGAGGAAGAACACCATCAGCGGAACCAGCACCAGATAGACCGCCAGGGTCAGCAGGCCGACGAGAGAGGCCAGTGAATATTTCACCACTGAATCGCCCATTGTCAGCATGCGGGTGCGCATGTTTTCCGCCATGGCATCAATGATGCCCGCATCCATTAAGGCCGGATAGCGACGCGGCAGCGTGGCGGCAAAATCCGACAGTTTATTCAGCATGCCGGGCATATCGCGAATCAGTAAGATCCCCTGTTGCCATGCCACTGGCATCACTACAAAGGCCATTAGCAGCAAAATGCCAACAAACACAATCAGCACGAGAGAAGTCGCCCAGCGCCGCGAGCAACCGATGGCTTCGAGGCGCACCGTTGGCCATTCCAGCAGATAAGCCAACACAATAGCGACCAGCAGCGGCGCCAGTAATCCGCTAAAAAAGAAAAGAATGCCAAATCCGGCGACCAGAATAACCAGCAAGGCAATCGCTTCGGGGTCGCTAAAGCGACGGCGATACCATTGCATCAACATTTCGAGCATAAAACCTTCCCTGAACCTCAATAGCGGGATTGCGATCCCGAATTGTATCGAAATGTCACAAAAAAGACTTCGCTTTTTATTGCTGATTCAGGAAACTGAAAAGTCATTTGTGCGGGGTATTCATCGACAAATTTCGCCGTTACACTGCCTGTGTCGGCTGAACGGAACGATACAGCCCGGCATCGGTCAAATGGCTATCTCAAAGAAAACAGGACAGAGGTTATGTTCAGGCAGTTTAAGAAAAACCTGGTGGCTACCCTCATTGCCGCGCTGACGCTAAGTCAGGTGGCTCCCGCGTTCGCAGACTCTGCGGACAGTTTGCCGGACATGGGAACCTCGGCGGCAAGTACCCTTTCCATCGGACAGGAAATGCAGATGGGCGATTATTATGTACGCCAGCTGCGTGGCAGCGCGCCGCTGATTAACGACCCTTTGCTGGTTCAGTACATTAATGGGCTAGGCATGCGTCTGGTTTCGCACGCCGATTCGGTCAGGACCCCCTTCCATTTCTTTTTGATTAATAACGATGAAATTAACGCCTTTGCCTTTTTTGGCGGTAACGTCGTGCTGCACTCTGCACTGTTTCGCTATTCCGACAATGAAAGCCAGCTTGCCTCAGTCATGGCACACGAAATCTCACACGTCACCCAGCGCCACCTGGCGCGCGCCATGGAAGATCAGAAACGCAGCGCGCCGCTGACCTGGGTTGGCGCGTTAGGCTCCATTCTTTTAGCGATGGCTAGCCCACAAGCCGGGATGGCTGCGCTCACCGGTACGCTGGCGGGATCGCGTCAGGGGATGATTAGCTTCACGCAGCAGAATGAACAGGAAGCAGACCGTATCGGCATTCAGGTTTTACAACGTTCTGGATTCGATCCGCAGGCCATGCCGACCTTCCTGGAAAAACTGCTCGACCAGGCGCGTTATTCTTCACGTCCGCCTGAAATTTTGCTGACCCACCCCCTGCCAGAAAGCCGTCTTTCAGATACCCGTAACCGCGCAAACCAGATGCGTCCGGTAGTTGCGCAATCCTCTGAAGATTTCTACCTGGCAAAAGCGCGAACGCTGGGGATGTATAACTCCGGGCGAAACCAACTGACCAGCGACATGCTGGACGAGTGGTCAAAAGGTAACGTTCGACAGCAGCGTGCGGCGCAATATGGCCGTGCATTACAGGCGATGGAAGCCAGTAAATACGACGACGCTCGCAAAGCACTACAACCGCTGCTGTCCGCAGAACCGAATAATGCCTGGTACCTGGATCTGGCAACCGATATCGATCTCGGACAAAAGAAAACCAGTGACGCGATTGCCAGACTGAAAAAAGCGCGTGATTTGCGGGTCAACCCGGTCCTGCAACTCAACCTTGCAAACGCCCTATTGCAGGGAGGTCAGCCGCAAGAAGCGGCGACCATTCTCAACCGCTACACGTTTAGCAACAAAGACGATGCCAACGGTTGGGATCTGCTGGCGCAGGCGGAAGCCGCGCTAAATAACCGCGATCAGGAACTGGCCGCACGTGCGGAGGGGTATGCGCTGGCGGGTCGCCTTGATCAAGCCATCTCGTTACTGAGCAGCGCCAGTTCACAAGTGAAGCTGGGCAGCCAGCAACAGGCGCGTTACGATGCGCGCATCGACCAGCTGCGCCAGTTGCAGGAACGCTTTAAGCCGTACACGAAAATGTAAAAGGGATCCACCATGTCAAAGGCCGTAAAAATCTACCATAACCCGCGCTGCTCCAAGAGCCGCGAAACGCTGAATCTGCTGCAATCGCACGGTGTGGAGCCAGAAGTGGTGCTTTACCTGGAAACGCCAGCAGATGCCACAACGCTGCGCCAGCTGTTGAAGATGCTGGGTATGAAAAGCGCCCGGGAACTGATGCGCCGAAAAGAAGATCTCTACACATCACTTAATCTGGCAGACAGCAGTCTGAGCGAAGAAACACTGATTCAGGCGATGGTGGAAAACCCGAAACTAATGGAACGTCCAATTGTGGTGGCAAACGGTCAGGTGCGTATTGGTCGTCCACCGGAACAAGTGCTGGAAATCATCAGCTAACCCCCTGCAGGCCGCAGTCATTACCGACTGCGGCGCAGACCACGAAATTTTCCGAGCCTTCTCGCATCCCGTTAATCGCAGTTACCGCGACTATTTTTATTCATGGTAGATTCCTGTCTGTTAATAAAAACAGGAAAAGGAAGCCATGAATAAACGGACGACATCAACACCCCATGATATTGTGTTTAAACAATTCTTGTCCCATCCAGAAACCGCCAGGGATTTTTTAGATATTCATTTACCCAGCGTCTTGCATCACATTTGCGATCTCAATACGCTGCAACTGGAGTCAGGGAGTTTTATTGAAGAGAATATGCGAGCCTATTACTCTGATATTCTCTACTCCTTAAAAACGCAAACCGGTAAGGGATATATTTACGCCTTAGTTGAACACCAGAGTTCGCCCGATCGCCATATGGCATTTCGCCTGATGCGTTACGCGATTGCCGCTATGCAGCGCCACCTTGATGCCGGACACGACACCTTACCGCTGGTCATCCCGGTGCTCTTCTATCATGGACTGGTCAGTCCCTACCCTTATTCGATGCGCTGGTTGGATGAGTTTACCCTTCCTGCGCTTGTGGAAAAATTCTATACCGCCGCGTTTCCCCTCGTGGATATTACCGTGACGCCGGATGATGAAATTATGCAACACCGCCGCGTCGCTATTCTTGAAATATTGCAAAAACATATTCGCCTGCGCGATATTAACGAATTAGCAGATAAGTTGGTTATATTAATTAATCGAAACACGCTCACGTCAGCGCAGCTAAAAACGGTATTGCATTATATTTTAGAAACGGGGAAAGTAGAAAATCAACAAACCTTTATCCATTATCTGGCCAGTCAATCATCTGAACACAGGGACACAATTATGACAGTAGCGGAATATCTGAGAAATGAAGGGCGTGAAGAAGGACAAAGAGTCGCCGCACTACGTATTGCCAGAGAAATGCTGAAAAATGGGCTCGCACTCCCACTCGTTATTAGCGTGACGGGCATCGATGAACAGACGTTACATCAATCCGAGGACGAGAACGTAACGTCGTTACAGCTTTAGGATCTCTTTAACGAACGGGATAGTTAATTTGCGCTGCGCGGTGATGGAGGCGTGATCAAGCTGATCGAGCGTCATAAACAGCGTACGCATTTCCCTGTCGAGTCGTTTAAGCAAGAAGCGTCCTACGTCTTCCGGGAGTTCAAATCCGCGCAGTCGGGCGCGTAGCTGTAGCGCCTGCAGTTTGTCTTCATCTGACAAGGGTTGCAGCTTGTAGATTTGTCCCCAGTCCAGGCGCGAGGCCAGATCGGGTAACCCCAGTTTTAACTGGCGCGGTGGGCGATCGCCGGTGATCAGTAACCGTGTTTTTCCGGATTCCAGAATGCGGTTATAGAGATCAAAAATGGCCATCTCCCACAGTTCATCCCCGGCAACGCATTCGATGTTGTCGATACAGACTAACGACAGATGCTCCATCCCATCGAGCACCTCCGGTACAAACCAGGTGCGTTTGTCCAGCGGCACATAACCTACCGCATCACCACGCTGAGACAGTTCAGCACAGGCGGCATGCAGCAAATGGCTGCGGCCCGCGCCTTCACGCGACCAGAGATAGATGTATCCGCTATGCTCCTGACGCAGCACATTTTGCAGTGCGGCCAGTAAAGAGGCGTTATCCCCCGGCCAGAAACTTGCGAAAGTTTCGTCGTCAGGCAGATAAAGTGGCAAAGAGAGCTGTGCCGGTGTGTTCAGAGAGACCTCAATCCAGATTTCATTCAATCGCGATGAGTTTACCACAGAATTCTGTCGTGTTAGAACCGGGCAGCATCACTGCCCGGCACCTGTATTACTATTGCGATGTATCCGCATCTTCCGCGTCCAGCACCACTTCTTCCGGGCGCAGGACAGAGATCAGCTTGAAGATCAGGCTCAGCGCGATCCCAACGATGGTCGCCAGCGCCATCCCTTTCAGCTCCGCCGCGCCAATGTGTACCTTCGCACCGCTGACGCCGATGATCAGGATGACAGAGGTCAGGATCAGGTTCTGGGCTTTGTTGTAATCCACTTTCGATTCAATCAGCACGCGAATACCGGATGCGCCGATCACCCCGTACAGCAGCAATGACACTCCACCCATCACCGGCAGCGGAATGATCTGGATCGCCGCCGCCAGTTTACCGACGCAGGACAGCAGAATAGCGAAAATCGCCGCGCCGCCGATCACCCAGGTACTGTAAACACGCGTGATAGCCATCACGCCAATGTTCTCACCATAGGTGGTGTTCGGCGTGGAGCCGAAGAAGCCAGAAATCACTGTCGACAGACCGTTGGCAAACATCGAACGATGCAGCCCTGGATCGCGAACCAGATCTTTTTTGACGATGTTCGCCGTCACCACCAGGTGACCGACGTGTTCGGCGATCACCACCAGCGCTGCAGGCAGAATGGTCAGAATAGCAAACCACTCAAAGCGAGGGGTGTAGAAGGTTGGCAGCGCAAACCAGTGCGCCTCGGCAATCGGTGTGGTATCAACCACGCCCATCACAAATGACAGTGCATAACCTGCCAGCACCCCAATCAGGATCGGGATAATCGCAAGGAAACCACGGAACAGCACCGAGCCGAACACGGTCACCGCCAGCGTCACCATCGAGATAATGATGGTCTTCGAATCCGCAGATTGTCCTTCCGCAGGCAGCAGTCCGGCCATACCGGCGGCAACGCCAGCCAGTTCAAGACCGATGACGGCAACGATTGCGCCCATTGCCGCAGGAGGAAACATCACGTCCAGCCAGCCGGTACCGGCTTTCTTCACAATGAAAGAGACCAGGCAGAACAGCACGCCACACATAATGAAGCCACCCAGCGCCACTTCGTATCCCAACGGTAATAACAACAGAACCGGAGAGATAAAGGCGAAGCTTGAACCTAAATAGGCAGGGATTTTTCCTTTACAGATAAAGAGATACAGCAACGTTCCGATCCCGTTGAATAACAGAACGGTGGCTGGGTTGATATGAAACAGAACTGGCACCAGCACGGTTGCGCCAAACATGGCGAACAGGTGTTGCAAACTAAGCGGGATTGTCTGTAAAAGCGGCGGTCTTTCACTCACCCCGATAGCACGGCGCGTCATAGTGTTTTCCTCTGAGTGTGTTTGTTATGAGTCGTTGAGTTGTTTTATTCAAAAAAAAGCCGACTCTTAAAGTCGGCTATTTATTAGTTATTCACTTACTTAGTACCAAAAATCTTATCGCCGGCATCACCCAGCCCCGGAATAATGTATCCGTGCTCGTTTAATCCCTGGTCGATCGATGCAGTGTAGAGCTCCACATCCGGATGCGCTTTTTCCAGCGCGGCGATGCCTTCCGGCGCCGCCACCAGCACCAGCACTTTGATGCTGCTGCAGCCCGCTTTTTTCAGCAGATCGATGGTTGCGATAACAGACCCCCCGGTCGCCAGCATCGGGTCGACGATCAACGCCATGCGCTCGTCGATATGAGAAACCAGTTTCTGGAAATACGGGACCGGCTCCAGCGTCTCTTCGTTACGGTACATGCCGACCACGCTGATACGCGCGCTCGGGACGTTTTCCAGCACGCCATCCATCATCCCCAAGCCTGCACGCAGGATAGGCACGACGGTAATTTTTTTGCCTTTGATTTGGTCCACTTCGACCGGACCATTCCAGCCTTCAATGGTCACTTTTTCGGTTTCCAGGCCCGCAGTCGCTTCGTAGGTCAGCAGACTGCCTACTTCCGAGGCGAGTTCACGAAAGCGTTTGGTGCTGATATCGTTCTCACGCATCAGACCCAGCTTGTGTTTGACGAGTGGGTGTTTGACTTCCACGATCTTCATACTCTTCTCCTTTCCTCAGACGAGTGGCAACCACAAAAAAATCGCCGGATTATACCGCTTTTCCTCTCTGACGCAACATAACGTATGCATGACCTGGATCAAGCAAAGTGGTATACGTTTGGGTGATGAGTATAAAACATGCCCCGCATTCTGTGCGGGGCCGAGTATCAAGTGGCTGAAATCAGAGGGATTCACCGTTGCTTTTTATCACCTGCTGATACCAGGCGAAAGATTTCTTACGGCTGCGCACCAGCGTCCCACTACCGTCATTATTTTTATCAACGTAGATAAACCCGTAGCGCTTTTTCATCTCTCCCGTTCCCGCAGAGACCAGATCGATACATCCCCACGGGGTATAACCCATCAGTTCCACGCCATCTTCCTCCACCGCTTTTTTCATTTCACGAATATGTGCCGCCATATAGTCGATACGATAACTGTCGTCCACGGTGCCGTCAGGCAGTTGAACATCAATCGCACCAAACCCGTTTTCAACGATAAACAACGGCAACTGATAGTGATCCCAGAACCAGTTTAGCGAATAGCGCAGCCCAACCGGATCAATCTGCCAGCCCCAGTCCGATTTCTGTACGTAGGGGTTAGAGACCAGGCTTTTGCTCTCGTCATAATCGAGTTGCGGATTGTCGTCAGTCGCTTTGGTGACAAACGACATGTAATAGCTGAAACCGATGTAATCCACGCAGCCTTCGGACAGAGCAATGCGGTCTTCCTCCGTAATATCGAGGTCAAACTCGTGGCGCGCAAAATAGTTGAGGATATGCTGCGGATATTTCCCCCGCACATGCACGTCGGTAAACCAGTAGCGACGATGCATGGCGTTCATCGCCATCATCATATCGTTCGGCGCACAGGTCAGCGGGTAGATAGGGCACATGGCGATCATGCAGCCGATCTGCAACGTCGGGTTAATTTCTCGTGCAACCTTTACCGCCAGCGCGCTGGCCACCAGTTCGTAATGCGCCGCCTGGTACATCACCGGTTCACGATCCTCACCTGGCTGATACTTCAGGCCGGAGTTAGTGAACGGCGCGAAATCCTCATGATAATTGGCCTGGTTGTTGATCTCATTGAAGGTCATCCAGTACTTCACTTTGTGCTGATAGCGGGTAAAGACCACTTTCGCAAAGCGGACAAAAAAGTCGATCAGCTTGCGATTGCGCCAGCCGCCATACTCCGTCACCAGATGGTAGGGCATCTCGAAATGCGACAGGGTAATCACCGGTTCAATACCGTACTTCAGACATTCATCAAACAGATCGTCGTAAAATTGCAGTCCGGCCTCGTTTGGCTGCGTTTCATCCCCGCGAGGGAAAATACGCGTCCAGGCGATGGAGGTACGAAAACATTTAAAACCCATTTCCGCAAACAACCTGATGTCTTCTTTGTAGCGATAATAGAAATCGATCGCCTCGTGGTTAGGGTAGTTTTTTCCGGGCAGTACGCCATCGGTAATTTCTCGCGCAACGCCGTGAGCACCCGCCGTCATGACGTCGGCAACGCTGATCCCTTTTCCGCCTTCCTGCCAGCCGCCCTCAAGCTGATGAGCAGCGACCGCCCCGCCCCACATGAAATTCGCATTAAATCCAGACATAGTGTCCCTCGTTGATTCGCTATGACAAAACAGAAACCGGTTTCATTATGATACTGAGCAATCCCGGCAATGCTTTCAAGGGTGAAACTGAACCCGGTTTCATTTTCGTGGTTCAGGTCATAAAAACGCCACACTGTGGAGAAAATGCAAGAAATCTCAACAGAAAAAAACGGATGCAACGCAGGCTCGCAAACGTTTGCTTTCCCTGTTAGAATTGCGCCGAATTTTACTTTTACCGTAAGAAAACGTGGGGAACCAGGC
This sequence comes from Citrobacter sp., assembly GCA_019415335.1. Next base: position 55,507 of record DXKH01000059.1, read on the forward strand.
AGTGACCGATAAAACCTCTCTTAGCTACAAAGATGCCGGTGTTGATATTGACGCGGGTAATGCTCTGGTGGATCGAATCAAAGGCGTAGTGAAGAAAACTCGCCGCCCGGAAGTAATGGGTGGTTTGGGTGGCTTCGGTGCGCTGTGCGCATTGCCGCAAAAATATCGTGAACCCGTGCTGGTTTCCGGTACTGATGGCGTCGGGACAAAACTGCGTCTGGCGATGGATCTGAAACGTCACGATACCATCGGCATCGATCTCGTGGCGATGTGCGTCAACGACCTGGTGGTTCAGGGTGCTGAGCCGTTGTTTTTCCTCGACTACTACGCCACTGGCAAACTGGATGTGGATACCGCAGCCAGCGTGATTCAGGGGATCGCCGAAGGCTGTCTGCAGTCAGGCTGCGCGCTGGTCGGCGGGGAAACCGCTGAAATGCCAGGGATGTACCACGGTGAAGATTATGACGTCGCTGGTTTCTGCGTCGGCGTGGTAGAAAAATCAGAAATCATCGACGGTTCCAAAGTGGCCGATGGCGATGTACTGATTGCACTGGGTTCCAGCGGTCCGCACTCCAACGGTTACTCACTGGTACGTAAAATTGTCGACGTCAGCGGTTGCGATCCAGAAAAGACAGATCTGGAAGGCAAACCGTTGGCCGACCACCTGCTGGCGCCAACCCGTATCTACGTGAAATCGATTCTGGAACTGATCGAGAAGGTTGATGTGCACGCCATCGCGCACCTGACCGGCGGCGGCTTCTGGGAAAACATTCCGCGCGTCCTGCCGGACAACACGCAGGCGGTAATCGATGAATCCTCCTGGCAGTGGCCAGCCGTCTTCAACTGGCTGCAGCGCGCCGGTAACGTCAGCCAGCATGAAATGTATCGTACCTTTAACTGCGGCGTCGGCATGGTCATTGCCCTGCCAGCGGCGGAAGTGGACAACGCCCTTGCCCTGCTGAAGGCAAAAGGTGAAGAAGCCTGGAAGCTCGGTGTCATCAAGGCTTCCGATTCCGCGCAGCGCGTGGTTATTGAATAATGAATATTGTGGTGCTTATTTCCGGTAACGGAAGCAATTTGCAGGCGATTATTGATGCCTGTAAAGAGAAGAAAATCAACGGCACCCTGCGGGCAGTATTCAGCAACAAGGCCGATGCGTTCGGCCTTGAGCGAGCCAGAAAAGCGGCAATCCCGGCCCATACGCTGACGGCTGACCAGTTTGCCAGCCGTGAAGCGTTTGACCGCGAGCTGATCCTTGAGATTGACGCCTATGCGCCTGATGTGGTGGTGCTGGCCGGTTTTATGCGTATTCTGAGCCCGGCGTTTGTCGCGCACTACAACGGAAGACTGCTGAATATTCACCCTTCCCTGTTGCCCAAATACCCTGGTTTGCACACCCACCGCCAGGCGCTGGAAAATGGCGATGAGGAGCATGGCACCTCGGTCCACTTTGTGACAGACGAGCTCGACGGTGGGCCGGTTATTTTGCAGTCAAAAGTCCCGGTGTTTGAAGGCGATGACGAAGATGAAATCACCGCCCGCGTTCAGGTACAGGAACACGCCATTTATCCGCTGGTCGTCAGTTGGTTTGTGGACGGTCGACTGAAAATGCACGATAACGCCGCCTGGCTGGACGGTGTTCGCCTGCCGCCACAGGGTTACGCAGCCGACGAATAAAACCGTGCCGGATATCGGACGTCCCTTATCCGGCCTGCAGTTCTCTTCAGACCTCCAGTCCCCCTTCCTCTTTGCGATCAGACGGTTTATTGTCATACTTTTCTGGCACAGTTGGACATCTGAGCGCAATGCTCGCCATAATAATCAGGCAGTGTCCCGTGAATAAAACGGAGTATAAGTATTAATGGGTCAGGAAAAGCTTTATATCGAGAAAGAGCTGAGTTGGTTAGCGTTCAACGAACGTGTGCTCCAGGAAGCGGCGGATAAATCAAACCCGCTGATCGAACGGATGCGTTTCTTAGGCATCTATTCCAATAATCTGGATGAATTCTACAAAGTTCGCTTCGCAGAACTCAAACGCCGCATCATTATCAGCGAAGAACAGGGTTCAAATTCGCATTCTCGCCACCTGTTAGGCAAAATCCAGTCCCGAGTGCTGAAAGCCGATCAGGAATTCGATGGCCTGTATAACGAGCTGCTGCTGGAGATGGCGCGTAATCAGATCTTCCTGATCAACGAGCGTCAGCTGTCAGTCAATCAGCAAAGCTGGCTGCGCCACTACTTCAAACAGTATCTGCGCCAGCACATTACCCCGATTTTAATTAACCGCGAAACGGATCTGGTGCAGTTCCTGAAAGATGATTACACCTATCTGGCAGTCGAAATTATTCGCGGCGACACCATTCGCTATGCGCTGCTGGAAATTCCGTCGGACAAGGTTCCTCGCTTTGTGAATCTGCCGCCGGAAGCCCCGCGTCGCCGCAAGCCGATGATCTTGCTGGACAACATTCTGCGCTACTGCCTGGACGACATCTTTAAGGGCTTCTTTGATTACGACGCGCTGAACGCCTATTCCATGAAGATGACCCGTGACGCCGAGTACGATCTGGTTCACGAGATGGAATCCAGCCTGATGGAACTGATGTCCTCCAGCCTGAAACAACGTCTGACCGCCGAGCCGGTGCGTTTTGTCTATCAGCGCGACATGCCTAATGCGCTGGTCGAAGTGCTGCGCGAGAAGCTGACGATTTCACGCTATGACTCTATTGTTCCCGGTGGGCGTTATCACAACTTTAAAGATTTCATTAACTTCCCCAATGTTGGCAAAGCCAATCTGGTGAATAAGCCGCTCCCGCGCTTGCGCCATATCTGGTTCGATAAAGAGAAGTTCCGTAACGGATTTGACGCGATTCGCGAACGTGACGTACTGCTCTATTATCCGTATCACACCTTTGAGCACGTCCTGGAACTGCTGCGACAGGCCTCGTTTGACCCGAGCGTGCTGGCAATCAAAATCAACATCTACCGCGTGGCGAAAGACTCACGGATCATCGACTCGATGATCCACGCCGCCCATAACGGTAAAAAAGTGACCGTCGTGGTGGAGCTGCAGGCACGATTTGATGAAGAGGCCAACATTCACTGGGCGAAACGCCTGACGGAAGCGGGCGTGCATGTCATCTTCTCCGCACCCGGCTTAAAAATTCACGCCAAGCTGTTCCTGATTTCGCGTAAAGAAGGTGAAGAAGTGGTGCGTTACGCCCATATCGGCACCGGTAACTTCAATGAAAAAACCGCGCGCCTGTATACCGACTATTCGCTGTTGACCGCCGATGCGCGAATCACCAATGAAGTCCGTCGGGTGTTCAATTTTATCGAGAACCCGTATCGCCCGGTGACGTTTGATTATCTGCTGGTCTCGCCGCAAAACTCGCGCCGGCTGCTGTATGAGATGATCGATCGTGAAATCGCCAACGCCCAGCAGGGACTGCCTTCCGGCATCACACTGAAACTGAATAACCTGGTGGATAAAGGGCTGGTCGATCGACTGTATGCCGCCTCCAGCTCCGGTGTGGCGGTCAATCTGTTGATTCGCGGCATGTGCTCTCTCATTCCGAATCTGGAAGGAATCAGTGATAATATCCGCGTCATCAGTATTGTGGATCGTTATCTTGAGCATGACCGGGTCTACATCTTCGAAAACGGCGGCGATAAGCAGGTTTATCTCTCTTCCGCAGACTGGATGACGCGTAACATCGACTACCGCATTGAGGTGGCGACACCGCTGCTTGATCCGCGTCTGAAGCAGCGAGTACTGGATATTGTTGACATCCTGTTCAGCGATACGGTAAAAGCCCGCTACATCGATAAAGAACTGAGTAATCGCTACGTGCCGCGTGGAAACCGCCGCAAAGTGCAGTCGCAGTTGGCTATTTACGACTATATCAAATCACTCGAACAATCTGACTAACGCTATGCCAATACATGATAAGACCCCACGACCGCAGGAGTTTGCGGCGGTCGACCTCGGTTCAAACAGTTTTCACATGGTGATTGCCCGTGTGGTGGATGGCGCCATGCAGATTATTGGCCGCCTGAAGCAGCGCGTGCATCTGGCGGATGGCCTCGGCGAAGACAACATGCTGAGCGAAGAGGCAATGGAGCGCGGGCTAAGCTGCCTGTCACTGTTTGCTGAACGTCTTCAGGGCTTCGCCCCCTCCAGCGTATGTATTGTCGGGACGCATACGCTTCGTCAGGCGCAAAACGCCACCGATTTTCTCAAACGGGCGGAAAAGGTCATTCCCTATCCGATCGAAATCATTTCCGGTAATGAAGAAGCACGCCTGATCTTTATGGGTGTTGAGCATACGCAGCCGGAAAAAGGCCGCAAACTGGTCATCGACATTGGCGGTGGCTCAACGGAGCTGGTCATTGGCGAAAACTTCGAACCGAAACTGGTTGAAAGCCGTCGTATGGGCTGCGTCAGTTTTGCCCAGATCTATTTCCCTGGCGGGGTCATCAGCCAGGAGAATTTCCAGCGCGCCAGAATGGCAGCAGCGCAGAAGCTTGAAACCCTGACCTGGCAATTCCGCATTCAGGGCTGGAACGTCGCGCTGGGGGCCTCCGGCACCATTAAAGCTGCGCACGAAGTACTGTTGGCGATGGGTGAGAAAGACGGCTTCATCACGCCAGAGCGTCTGGACCGACTGGTTGCCGAACTGCTGCAACACCGCAGTTTTGAGGCGCTAAGCCTGCCGGGCTTATCTGAAGAGCGGAAAGCGGTCTTTGTTCCAGGTCTGGCGATTTTATGCGGTGTCTTTGATGCGCTGGCGATCCGCGAGTTACGTCTTTCCGATGGTGCGCTACGCGAAGGCGTGCTGTATGAAATGGAAGGTCGCTTCCGCCATCAGGATGTTCGCAGTCGTACCGCCAGCAGTCTGGCGAACCAGTACAACATCGACAGCGAGCAGGCGCGACGGGTGCTGGAAACCACCATGCAGATGTATGAGCAATGGCAGGCACAGCAGCCGAAGCTGGCGCATCCGCAGCTCGAAGCATTGCTGAAATGGGCGGCGATGTTGCACGAGGTGGGACTGAACATCAATCACAGCGGCCTGCACCGCCACTCGGCGTATATTCTGCAAAACAGCGATTTACCTGGTTTTAATCAGGAGCAGCAAACCATGATGGCCACGCTGGTTCGCTTCCATCGTAAAGCGGTGAAGCTGGACGATCTCCCCCGCTTTACGCTGTTTAAGAAGAAACAGTTCCTGCCCCTTATTCAACTGTTGCGTCTTGGCGTGCTGCTGAATAACCAGCGCCAGGCCACAACCACGCCGCCGACACTGACGCTCATCACCGACGACAACCACTGGACTCTGCGTTTCCCTCATGACTGGTTCAGCCAGAACGCGCTGGTTTTGCTCGATCTGGAAAAAGAACAGCAGTACTGGGAAGCGGTGACCGGCTGGCGTTTAAAAATCGAAGAAGAACGTTCACCGGAAATCGCTGCGTGAATCACACTCAGGTGCCAGTCACTGGCACCTGCTCTTTCAGCGTATCGCTTAACGGCTGCGGCACGCCGATTAAGTATCCCTGCATGTAGTCAATCCCCAGCGAAATCGCCGCACGGCGAATCTCCTCGTTTTCGACAAATTCAGCGACCACCTGCATTTTCTTCATACGCGCCAGATGACAGATTGAGGCCACGATCTGATAGTCGAGGCTATTCGAAACGATATTGCGGATGAAACTACCGTCAATCTTCAGAATATTGGCGTTCACGTTTTTCAGCCTTGCATAACTGGCGTAACCCGTACCAAAGTCATCAATAGCGATTTGGCAGCCCAGCTGTTGCAGATTTTGCAGCGTTACCTCCGCCTGGCCGGCATTCATCAGCGCCTGACTTTCTGTCACTTCAAATATCAATTGCCAGGCTTCGATCTGGTATTTGCTCAGCAGTTTGCTGATGTCCTGCGCAAACTTTGCCCGACAGACAGACGACGCCGACAGATTAAGCGCAAAACGGCGGGCAGGCATCTGCGCGCGATTCTCTGCCATAAAGCGTAACGTATGTTCGATAACCCAGAGATCAATTCTGGAAGAGAGACCAAACTCGTGCGCAACGGGCAGGAAGGTATTAGGGTTTATCATCCCACCGTCCTCGTCCAGCAATCGCAGTAAAATCTCATGATAAACATCGCCGCGAAGCCCTTCGATTGGCTGCGCCATCAGACAAAAACGGTCATGTTCCAGCGCATGCTGCAACCGGTTCATCATCGCGACTTTGTCCCTCAGATTACGCTGCATGTTCATGGCGCCACGACGCTCTAGATTTTCTGGCGTGTTGGTCATGATGGACAACTCAGCAATAGTGCTTAACTCACCCAGCAACAAATAGATGTGGTTTACCGGGGAACGCACATAGCAATAGCTCATCCCCACCTGCGGTATGAACGTCATGCCATCCCAGACAAACCGGAACCTCTTGATATGCTCATCCAGCTCTTCAATACGTTGCTGATGAGACTCTGTATTTAAGCGCAGCAACAGATCAGGCCCGGACATTTGGTAAACATGTTCATCTGGCCCCAACTTTTCGGCTATCCAATGAGAGATTTGCTGCTTGTATTGGATACGCAACATTATCCCGTAATTTTTAACGAGAAATTCCAGTTCAGGCACGCGCAGAAAGCACAGTGCTGACCAGGGCGTACTTCTCAGCGCGCGGTTAAGTGCGCGAAGATTGGGAAGATGGACAACCGGGTCGAGGAATGCAAGACGACGGGCACGCCCGCTTACAATCCGCTGGCGCGTTGCCAGCACCGCCATGTAATTCACAATAAAAGAAAAAACCAGAAAGCTGGAAGAGGTAATCGCCAGTTGCACATCGTAGCCCGAATAATAGGGTGTATAACTTCTGTAATTATGAATCGCAATAATTAAAACCGGCGCCCACAGTAACGATATGAAACGATATCCATAACGCATCGCTCCCCATAACATAACCGGGAGTAATAACGACATTGTATAGTTTGTGCTGAATATTGAACTATTTTCATTCAGCGGCATACAAAGCAAAGACATTAACGCAGATAATACCAGCAGCCAAATAATGACCTCCTTTTGCGAGGCCTTGGCATCAAACTGCAACTTTAACTGCGAATAATAACCACGCAAATGCAACGGGTTACGAATAACGCGAATAATAAAGTAAAAGAGTGGTACGCCAATCAAATTCCCCACCAGAATGCCCTGGTAGTTTATTAATGCATTGATGTTAAACGGTGTTGCTCCCATTAAGCTCAGCTTACTTTCATACATCCCCACAAAGACTGCGATCTGGAAAAGCACCAGAAATAGCGTCGCAGGACAAAATACATGCCAAAAAATGCGAGGAAATACCAGCTGCGCGTCACCGTGCGAGATGTTGTTACGCCGGGGCGTAAAGACGCGATATCCACCCCAACTGAGCACGATAGCAATAAGAAAATGCGCAACAATGGGCAACGTTTCTGCCAATCCAACCTGAGGATATTTGCGAATAAAAATCGCCAGAACAATTCCGGGTAATGCAGCCCAGCCAAAAAAAATCATCAGGCTCATCATGAGCGATAACGGTAAGTAGAAAAGGATGACATCCCCGGTGGCCACATGCGCATAGGTATTCGTATGGCTCACAAGCGGTAAAAACAGGGAAGGCAAAATCAGAGGTAGTCCCCACCACTTATCTCTGATTGCAATATAACTTTTATTCAGTCGCATAGATGCTCAGCGGAACCCCCTGAATCCTGAAGGGGTGTATCAGACAGGCATCCCACCTGACGTCAAAATTAAGATGAAAAACTCACCATACATGTCGCACCGATTTTAGTTATCAACGGGAAGTAAATTTTGACATATATCAAATAATTTAGTCCCCATTAATCAATTATTACCTTTATTTCACTGCGTTATCATTTTCACATTATTAACGCAAATAATGTAATTAATTTTCATAACACCTGAATATGAATCAACTGACGCAATTTTACATAATCAAGAATTGACCCGCTCGGCGCTGTGTGCCTTAATGTACTTATCGCCCGTTTGGGCATCCCTTAAGGAACCTTTTGTGAGTCAGGCATCCAGTATGCGAAAACGACATCGATTTAACAGTCGCATGACCCGTATCGTATTGCTTATCAGCTTTATCTTCTTTTTTGGACGTTTTGTCTACTCTTCTATCGGTGCCTGGCATCATCATCAGGACAAAAAAGACGCACACCAATCCAGTCTCTCTGTCGAAAAGCCTGCTCAACGTTAATCCTTTTATTCCAGACAGAAACCATTAAGTCTTTTATACGCCTGCATAAAACAAAAAACCCTCTGCATAAACAGAGGGTTTTGTCGATTATACATCAGCAACGTAAGGGGATATTATTCCCACTCGATCGTGGCTGGCGGTTTACCGCTGATGTCATATACGACGCGTGAAATACCGTTCACCTCATTGATGATGCGGTTAGAGACGCGGCCCAGGAAGTCATACGGCAGGTGCGCCCAGTGTGCGGTCATAAAGTCGATGGTTTCGACTGCACGCAGAGAAACCACCCAGTCGTATTTACGGCCATCACCCATTACACCAACAGAGCGAACTGGCAGGAACACAGTGAACGCCTGGCTCACTTTGTTGTACAGATCGGCTTTGTGCAGTTCTTCAATGAAGATAGCATCCGCACGGCGCAGCAGGTCGCAGTACTCTTTCTTCACTTCACCCAACACGCGTACGCCCAGACCCGGGCCCGGGAACGGGTGACGGTAGAGCATGTCGTACGGCAGGCCGAGTTCCAGACCAATTTTACGCACTTCGTCTTTGAACAGCTCTTTCAGCGGCTCAACCAGCCCCATCTTCATCTCTTTCGGCAAACCACCTACGTTATGGTGAGATTTGATGACGTGCGCTTTACCGGTCGCGGAGGCAGCAGATTCGATAACGTCAGGATAGATGGTGCCTTGTGCCAGCCATTTCACATCTTCCAGCTTCAGCGCTTCTTCGTCGAAGACTTCCACAAAGACACGGCCGATGATCTTACGTTTCGCTTCCGGATCGTTCTCGCCCTTCAGCGCCGTCAGGAAACGTTCTTCTGCCGGAACATGAACAATGTTCAGACCAAAGTGGTCACCGAACATGTCCATCACCTGCTCGGCTTCATTCAGGCGCAGCAGACCGTTATCGACAAAGACGCAGGTCAGGTTTTTACCGATCGCACGGTGCAGCAGCATCGCGGTAACAGAAGAGTCCACGCCGCCGGAAAGGCCGAGGATCACTTTGTCGTCACCCACCTGCTGGCGGATACGCTCAACGGCGTCATCGATGATTTTTGCCGGCGTCCACAACGCTTCACACTGGCAGATGTCGCGAACAAAACGCTCCAGCATACGCATCCCCTGGCGGGTGTGGGTCACTTCCGGGTGGAACTGAACGCCGTAGAAGCGTTTTTCTTCATTCGCCATAATGGCAAACGGGCAGCTTTCAGTGCTGGCAACGGTCACGAAGTCAGACGGGATAGCGGTAACTTTATCGCCATGGCTCATCCACACGTCCAGCAACGGTTTGCCGTCAGCAGTCAGGGAGTCTTCGATGCCGCGAACCAACGCACTGTCGGTCACAACCTCAACCTGCGCGTAGCCGAATTCACGCTCAGTCGAACCTTCAACATGACCGCCCAGTTGCATCGCCATCGTCTGCATGCCGTAGCACACACCGAAGACCGGAACACCGGCTTCGAAAACGTATTGCGGTGCGCGTGGGCTGTTTTCTTCGGTAGTGCTTTCCGGGCCACCAGAAAGAATGATACCGCTAGGATTAAACTCGCGAATCTGTGCTTCAGTCACATCCCACGCCCACAGTTCACAGTAAACGCCCAGTTCACGCACGCGACGTGCAACCAGCTGTGTGTACTGCGATCCGAAATCAAGGATGAGAATGCGATGCTTGTGAATATTGTCTGTCATTGACGCTAATTCCGAGGCAAGTGAAACAATAACAAAACGCCCGGTTAAAACCGGGCGCGGAAACTTATCAGGAGCCCATACGGTAGTTCGGGGACTCTTTGGTGATGGTCACGTCGTGAACGTGGCTTTCCTGAATACCCGCACCACTGATACGTACGAATTCCGCTTTAGTACGCAATTCGTCGATAGTACCACAGCCGGTCAGCCCCATACAGGAGCGCAGGCCGCCCATCTGCTGGTGAATGATCTCTTTCAGGCGGCCTTTATAGGCAACGCGACCTTCGATACCTTCCGGCACCAGTTTGTCAGCGGCGTTATCGCTCTGGAAGTAACGGTCAGAAGAACCTTTGGACATCGCGCCCAGAGAGCCCATGCCACGGTAGGATTTGTAAGAACGGCCCTGGTAGAGTTCGATTTCACCCGGGGATTCTTCCGTGCCCGCCAGCATGGAGCCCACCATCACTGCGCTTGCGCCAGCCGCGATGGCTTTGGCGATATCGCCAGAGAAACGGATACCGCCGTCAGCGATAACCGGAATACCCATGCCTTCCAGCGCTTCAACGGCATCAGACACCGCGGTGATCTGCGGAACACCCACGCCAGTCACGATACGAGTCGTACAGATGGAACCAGGACCGATACCCACTTTTACCGCGCTCACGCCCGCTTCCGCCAGCGCCCGCGCGCCCGCACCAGTCGCTACGTTGCCACCAATGATTTGCAGATCCGGGTATTTCGCACGGGTTTCACGAATGCGCTGTAAAACGCCTTCTGAGTGGCCGTGAGAGGAGTCGATCAGCAGCACGTCAACACCGGCCGCGACCAGCGCATCAACACGCTCTTCGTTGCCTGCGCCTGCGCCAACCGCAGCGCCAACGCGCAGACGGCCATGCTCATCTTTACAGGAGTTCGGCTTACGCTCGGCTTTCTGGAAGTCTTTTACGGTGATCATGCCAAGCAGATGGAAGCTGTCATCAACAACCAGCGCTTTCTCAACGCGTTTCTCGTGCATTTTAGCCAGCACAACATCACGCGCTTCGCCTTCGCGAACGGTGACCAGACGCTCTTTCGGCGTCATGTAAACGCTGACCGGCTGGCTCAAATCGGTCACAAAACGCACGTCACGACCCGTGATGATCCCGACCAGTTCGTTGTCTTGCGTCACCACCGGGTAACCAGCAAAACCATTGCGTTCAGTCAGCTCTTTCACTTCACGCAGAGTGGTCGTCGGCAGAACGGTTTGCGGGTCGGTTACCACGCCTGATTCATGTTTTTTCACGCGGCGAACTTCTTCCGCCTGACGCTCAATCGACATGTTTTTGTGGATAAAACCGATGCCGCCTTCCTGTGCCAGCGCAATCGCGAGGCGCGCTTCAGTCACGGTATCCATCGCTGCGGAGAGCATAGGAATGTTCAGACGAATGGTTTTCGTCAACTGCGTGCTGAGGTCGGCAGTATTCGGCAGAACGGTGGAATGAGCGGGAACGAGGAGAACGTCGTCAAACGTCAAAGCTTCTTTAGCAATACGTAGCATGGGCAATATCTCTAACCTGGGGGTGGATAAATATTGCCGTGGCATTATACAGAGCGTAATCGGTTGCATCCACACTTTTTTGCAAATAATGCTTGCGCTCCTGCTCAGGCGGGTTACTATCGATTGAATAACCTGCTGATTTAGAATTTGATCCCGCTCACATGTTATCCTCTCAGACCTCCGCAATTTTTACTGTTAGCCGCCTCAATCAGACGGTTCGTCTGCTGTTAGAACAGGAGATGGGACAGGTCTGGATCAGCGGTGAGATTTCTAATTTCTCACAGCCGTCATCGGGGCACTGGTATTTCACGCTGAAAGATGACACGGCACAGGTCCGCTGTGCAATGTTTCGCAACAGCAATCGTCGGGTAACTTTTCGCCCTCAGCACGGCCAGCAGGTTCTGGTTCGCGCCAATATCACCCTGTATGAGCCGCGCGGCGATTATCAGATTATCGTCGAAAGCATGCAACCTGCCGGCGAAGGTCTGCTCCAGCAAAAGTATGAACAGTTAAAAGCCAAATTGCAGGCTGAAGGGCTTTTTGATCAGCAGCACAAGCAACCACTCCCCTCTCCCGCCCACTGTGTGGGGGTGATTACCTCGAAGACCGGGGCCGCGCTGCACGATATTCTCCATGTCCTGAAACGTCGCGATCCCTCTTTGCCGGTCATTATCTACCCGACCGCCGTCCAGGGAGACGATGCGCCAGGTCAGATTGTCCGCGCAATTGAGCTGGCGAATGCGCGCCAGGAGTGTGATGTCCTGATCGTCGGGCGCGGTGGCGGTTCGCTGGAAGATTTGTGGAGCTTTAACGACGAGCGCGTCGCACGGGCTATTTTTGCCAGCGCGATCCCGGTAGTGAGCGCCGTCGGCCACGAGACTGACGTGACTATTGCCGATTTTATTGCCGACTTGCGTGCACCGACGCCTTCGGCTGCCGCTGAACTGGTCAGCCGGAATCAGCAGGAGTTGCTGCGCCAAATCCTGTCTGCCCAACAGCGTCTCGGCATGGCGATGGATTACTTTCTGGCAAACCGCAGTCGCCGGTTCACCCAGATTTATCATCGCCTGCAACAGCAGCATCCGCAATTGCGTCTCGCCCGTCAGCAGACGGCACTGGAAAGATTGCATCAGCGGATGAACGTTGCTATCGACAGCCAGTTGAAGCTCACCAGCCAGCGGCAATCCCGTCTGCTGCAACGCCTGAACCAACAAAGTCCTCAGCCGCGCATTCATCGTGCACAAACCCGCATTCAGCAACTGGAATACCGTCTGGCGGAGAATGTGCGTTCACGCCTGAGCGCCACACGTGAACGCTTTGGCAACGCGGTAACGCATCTGGAAGCGGTCAGCCCACTCTCGACCCTGGCACGTGGCTACAGCGTCTCTACCGCCACCGATGGCAAAGTGCTGAAAAAAGTGAAACAGGTGAAAACGGGTGATGTGATGACCACCCGGCTGGAAGACGGTTGGGTGGAGAGCCAGGTCACCGATATCAAACCGGTGAAGAAGCGCGCCCGCCAATAAGTGGCTCAGCCTCTGTCAGGGACTGAGCCATATCGACTCACGCGTTATGCAGCGTAAACTCAACACGTTTTTTTGAAATCAACCCGTGACCGTTCTGACAAAAATAATCCACCGCACCGCAGGCTTTTAGCACTTGTAGCGGCTGGTGGCAGTCCGGACACTGCGCTTCAACGGTAAAGTCGGTATGACAGGTCGCACAATGGGCTGTATCGCCACTGCGGTCCAGCGGGTTATGACAAACAGGGCACATCAGTTCCATACCATCTCCTTCACACACCTCTTCTACTGAAAAGGATACCAATTACTGGGGCGTTCTGTCCTGAAGATACTGACCCAGAGCCTTTTCTGAGGTGAAACAGGTAAAGGTCATCTTCGGGTTCCAGTAACGCTCAATTGCGCCAAACACATCAATCGCGACTTCGTCACCATTTTCAAGCTTGTACATTCCGTTCCCTTCGGCTGTCACAACCCGTATTCCGGATTTATTTTTACCAAAAGCAATCTCAGAGGGGCTGACAAAGAAAAAAGTCTGCATTTTGTAACTGACATTACCACCGCCGTTGTACTTCTCCGTGCCGTCAGCCAGACAGGAGTATACTGCCCGGCTTTTTGCTGAGTATTCAATGATGTTCACCGCAGCAGGGCGCGGTGGCACCACTGGCATGACGGGCACAGGTTTCTGAACCGGTTCGGACTGGGGCTGATATTTCGCCGCCTGTGGCGGTTCGGGCAGTCTTGTCGGAGGTGGTGCAGGCACCGGTTTTGCGACGGAAGGCGTCACCGGCGTGTTGGCGAGTGCGGTATCCGCTGGCGTCGACGAGGAGTTATTCAGACCAAAGATCACCAACACCGCAACGATGGCGAGGATGCCAAACCCGAATTTCTCCGCCTTTAGTTTGTCATAAAATGATATTTTTCCTGAGCGTGCCGCCGTTGTTTTCGTCTGCTGTGTAGCGGTGTCCTGACGGGCGCGCTCATCGGCCTGTCGCCTCTGCTCCTGTGCTTTTTGCTCGGCCTGCTGGCGAAAGTACGCCTCGTCGTGACGCTTCTTCTCTTCCGCTGCGCGCTTATTTTGCTCGGTCTGGTATTCCCGATGCCTCTGTTCTGCTTCCTGCCTCGCCCGACGTTCGTTTGCCGCCTCCTGTCTGGCGGTTTCGGCATCCCGGCGATAGCGTTCGGACTCTGCGGAACTGTCGCTCGACGCCCCACCAGTGCTGTAGATGTCTTCCATTGTCAGCCCATAAATCGCCATATATCGGCGAGCGCGACTAAACGCGTTTGCGGATTCACCGTCATTGGAGGACTGCGCGGCAAGCGCCAGGAGCTTGCGGATTTTCTCGATTTGTTTTGCTTTATCGGTCATCAGACGATCTTCTAAAGACGGGCATCCGTGCGCCTGAGTTACGTTAACAGAATATCAACGGTAGACTGACAGACACCAAAAAGCCCGACGGATGCGGGCTTTCTGGGCGTTACCTGCAAGGCAGGTAAGTTATTACTTACTTTTCTTGATGTGTTTAATCAGACGCTTACGCTTACGCATCTGGGTCGGGGTCAGCGTATTGCGCTTATTAGCGTACGGGTTTTCGCCCTCTTTAAACTGGATGCGAATCGGCGTCCCCATCACTTCCAGCGATTTGCGGAAGTAGTTCATCAGATAGCGCTTATAGGAATCCGGCAGGTCTTTGACCTGGTTACCGTGAATCACCACAATCGGTGGATTATACCCCCCGGCGTGGGCATATTTCAGCTTCACACGACGACCACGGACCAGCGGGGGTTGGTGATCTTCGACCGCCATTGTCATGATACGGGTCAGCATCGCCGTACTGACGCGACGGGTAGAACTGTCATACGCTTCGCGTACGGACTCAAACAGGTTACCGACACCGCTGCCGTGCAGCGCAGAGATAAAGTGCACGCGCGCGAAATCGATAAAGCCCAGACGGAAGTCCAGCGTCTCTTTCACCTGCTCTTTCACTTCCTGAGTCAGTCCGTCCCACTTGTTCACCACGATGACAAGTGAGCGCCCACTATTGAGGATAAAGCCCAGCAGCGACAGATCCTGGTCAGAGATACCTTCACGGGCATCAATCACCAGCATCACCACGTTAGCGTCTTCAATCGCCTGCAGTGTTTTGATAACTGAGAACTTTTCCACCGCATCGGTGATTTTGCCGCGCTTACGCACCCCGGCAGTATCGATGAGCACGTATTCGCGCTCATCGCGTTCCATCGGGATATAAATACTGTCACGGGTGGTACCTGGCATGTCATAAACCACCACGCGGTCCTCACCCAGAATACGGTTAGTCAGTGTGGACTTACCGACGTTCGGACGACCGACAATCGCCAGCTTGATTGGCAGATCCTGCGGATTGAAGTCATCTTCCGGCTCTTCTTCACCGTTTTCATCGGCTTCGAACTGCGCCCAGTATTCGGCGTCTTCATCCACCTCTTCCTGCGGCGCGACATCGTCCATCCACGGCAGCAGAACGTGTTCCAGCAGGCTGAGCACCCCACGACCATGAGATGCGGCGATTGGGTGAATTTCACCCAGACCCAGCGAGTAGAAATCAAGGATGGCCTGATCCGGATCGAGTCCGTCCGTTTTGTTGGCGACCAGGAACGTCGGTTTTTCACGGGAACGTAAATGCTGGGCGATAGCTTCATCCGCTGGCATCAGACCAGCGCGCGCATCCACCATGAACAGCACCACATCCGCCTCTTCAATCGCCAGCAGCGACTGTTCCGCCATCCGCGTTTCTACACCATCTTCGGTGCCATCAATACCGCCGGTATCGATGCAGATAAACTCACGACCTTCAATCTCCGCACGACCGTACTTACGGTCACGAGTCAGACCCGGGAAATCCGCAACCAGCGCATCTCGGGTGCGAGTTAGACGGTTAAATAACGTGGATTTTCCGACGTTAGGGCGCCCGACAAGCGCGACCACAGGTACCATGTTTAAAGCCTCATTTTAAAAATCATCAGACAACAGACGCGATTTTTGCGCCGTTGTTAAAAACAGGAAAACGGCCCCTGCACCAGGAGCCGTTTTTTAAAGCGTACGACCAGGACGATTAACGTGTAATAGAGTACACGGTACCGTCTTTGGCCTGGATTAGCAGTTTGCCATCGGCAGAGACCGGTTCGGTCAGGAAGCCGGAGCTGTCTACTTTCTGCTGAGCCACAAAACGGCCGTCTTCGACATTAATCCAGTGCAGATAACCTTCGCTATCACCCACTACCAGGTTGCCATTATACAACGCTGGGGAAGTCAGCAGACGGTGCAGCAGATCGCTCTGCGTCCACAGCGTAACGCCACCATCGGTGGTCAACGCCAGCACGCGGTCATTCTGATCCACCAGGTAGATACGGTTGCCGTCGACGATAAAGTCATTCACCGAGCCCAGTTCACGTTTCCACATGATCTGACCACTGCGCAGATCCAGCGCGGTCAGGTTACCGTTATAAGCCAGGGCGTAAACGACGCCATTGACGATAACCGGCGTGGTATCCACATCGCTCAGACGGTCAATCTCGGTAGAGCCGGTCGCCTGAGAAATACGCTGCTGCCAAATCATCTGGCCTTGCTGCATCAGCACGGCGCTTACGCGACCGTTATCGCCACCAACAATGGCCGCACCAAAGGCGGTTGCTGGGGCTGATTCGCCACGCAGGGACAGAGACGGCATATCCAGGTTTACGGTCCACTTAATGGCACCATCGGCTTCGTTCAGTGCCTGCAACTGACCGTTGCTGGTATGAATCAGCACCATTCCGTCACTGACCACCGGACGAGAAAGCGCTTCGCCCGCAACTTTGGTTTGCCATGCGACCGTACCGTCCGCCGCGCTCAGCGCATAAACCTGCGCTTTTTCGCTGCCAATATAAACGTGACCGCCAGCAACCGTAACGCCGCCAGACAACTGCGCCGACGAACGTGAGAACCAGCCATCTTTCTCGCCCAGGTTAACTGACCAGACTTCTTTGCCGTCATCAGCATTCAACGCTTTCACCACGCCAGCGCGATCGGCAGCGTATACTACGTTATCGGCATACGCCGGGTGGAGGTTGGAATAGAAATCACCGATACCGTTACCTACAGACGTGCTCCAGGCCGTAGACGGGGTAAACTGATTTTCAACCACCGGTAATGGGGACATTTTAACAACGTCTTCTTCGCCACTAAACAGTGAACAGCCACTCAACAGGGTAACAGAAAGCAGTCCTGGCAGAAGTAATTTACGCAATTGCATCGGGTCCCTCTCAGATGGACAAATTATTGATTTTCATCTGCATCATTTCGCTCAGTGCCGGAGAGGCGTTACTTTTCACGCCCGCTTCCCACGCACTACGCGCACCTTGTTTATCACCTTTGCTCAGCAGCGCTTCGCCGCGCAGATCGGCAACAATCGCCGCCCACCCTTCACCCTTCACGCTATCCAGGGTTTTCAGCGCGGTATCCGCCTGCTTGAGTTGAACCTGAACGCGAGCAAGACGCAGCGTGATCACCACGTTAAGATTCTCATCACTCGTGGCGGCCAGTCCCTGCTGAAGCTGGGCTGCGGCTTTCTCAAGTTGATTCTGATCGACAAACTGCTGCGCCAGTTCCATCGACGCTAACGCGCCGTAGGTGTTCTTGTTGTCTGCGGCAAATTTCTCCGCTGCAGACAGGTTTTCCGCTTTACCCGCGCTGAGCGAACTCACCACGGTTTGATATGACAGAGAAGCAGAGCGTGCGGACTCAGTCTGATGACTGTTCCAGTAGCGCCAGCCAATCAGCGCGCCAACACCTAAAATAACCCCAACAGCCAGGGCTTTGCCGTTTTCAGCAAAGAAGCGTTTAATCGCATCGACCTGGTCGTTTTCGTTCTCGTAAATTTCCACGCAGTCCTCTCCTTAAGCCATTAACGTGCGCAAATGGGCGGCAACGCTGTCCTGTGCCACCTCGGTTTGCTCACCGGAGCGCAAATCCTTCACTACAACAGTACCGGCAGCCACTTCGGACTCGCCAAGTACCAGTGCAACGCGGGCACCCCATTTGTCAGCCCGGGCAAACTGTTTCTTAAAGTTGCCGCCGCCGTGGTTTGTCATCAGCTTCACGCCCGGGATTTCATCACGCACGCGCTCAGCCAGTGTCATTGCCGCAGACTGCGTATCCGCACCTGAAGCGACCAGGTATATATCGACAACAGAATCGGCTTTAAATTCCGGATTAACTGCCTGAACCAGTAAAACAAGTCGCTCCAGACCCATTGCAAAGCCCACACCAGGGGTCGCGCGACCACCGAGTTGCTCTACCAGTCCGTCATAACGACCGCCCGCACAGACGGTGCCTTGTGAACCCAAACTGCTGGTGACCCACTCAAACACGGTGCGGTTGTAATAGTCGAGACCGCGCACCAGACGCTGGTTGACAGTGTAAGCAATCCCTGCGGCTTCCAGCAGTTTGCACAGACCCGCAAAGTGTTCGCGGGAATCGTCATCCAGATAGTCGCCAAGCTGAGGTGCATCGTTGAGCAGCGCCTGTACGTCCGGATTTTTTGAATCCAGCACGCGCAGCGGGTTGGAGTACATGCGACGTTTGCAGTCTTCGTCCAGTTTCTCAACGTGCTGTTCAAGGAAGGCCACCAGTGCATCACGGTAGTTTGCACGCGCGTCCAGCGAACCAATGGAGTTCAACTCCAGATTGACATGCTCAGCGATACCCAGCGCGCGCCACCAGCGTGCGGTTAACATGATCAGTTCGGCATCAATATCCGGCCCTTGCAGACCAAAGGCTTCGACACCCAACTGATGAAACTGACGATAGCGCCCTTTCTGCGGGCGCTCGTGGCGGAACATCGGTCCGATGTACCACAGACGCTGTTCCTGATTGTACAGGAGACCATGCTCGATGCCGGCGCGTACAC
>DXKH01000006.1 GCA_019415335.1 Citrobacter sp.
GCCCTGACCGCGTTAGTCGCAAAATGGGTAGGTTATGTCAGACAAGGACTCCGCTAATGCTCTGCGTGAAAAATGTTTCGCTACGTTTACCAGAAAGCCGCTTGCTGACAAACGTTAACTTTACGGTGGATAAAGGTGACATTGTCACGTTAATGGGGCCGTCTGGCTGTGGAAAATCTACACTGTTTTCATGGATGATTGGTGCGCTGGCCGGACAGTTTTCTTGTACAGGTGAGCTATGGCTCAATGAGCAACGGATTGACATGCTACCCACCGCAGAGCGTCAGATTGGCATTCTTTTCCAGGATGCACTGTTATTTGACCAGTTCAGCGTCGGGCAAAATTTACTGCTGGCTCTGCCAGCGGCACTCAAAGGTGTTGCAAGGCGCGATGCGGTAAATGATGCGCTGGAGCGTGCGGGGCTTGGCGGTATGTTCCATCAGGATCCTGCCACTTTGTCTGGCGGTCAGCGAGCGCGCGTTGCTCTGCTGCGCGCCCTTCTCGCTCAGCCAAAAGCGTTGCTACTGGATGAGCCATTCAGCCGTCTTGATGTGGCTCTGCGCGATAATTTTCGCCAGTGGGTGTTCAGCGAAGTTCACGCCCTGGCGATCCCCGTCGTTCAGGTAACGCACGATCTCCAGGATGTTCCTGCTGATAGTTCTGTTCTGGATATGGCGCAGTGGTCAGAAAATTACAACAAACTGCGATAACGCAAAGTTTTTCTCAATGCGTCAGTTCAGAATGGCGCACTCAAAACTACAATGTCGGGATTTTCGATGAAACGTGTTTCTCAAATGACCGCGCTGGCAATGGCTTTAGGGCTGGCTTGCGCTTCTTCGTGGGCCGCTGAACTGGCGAAGCCTCTTACACTTGACCAGCTTCAACAACAAAATGGCAAAGCGATAGATACTCGCCCCAGCGCGTTTTATAACGGCTGGCCACAAACCTTAAATGGCCCTTCTGGTCATGAACCTGCCGCCTTAAACCTCTCTGCCAGCTGGCTCGACAAAATGAGCACCGAACAGCTCAACGCGTGGATCAAGCAACATAACCTGAAAGCCGATGCTCCGGTGGCGCTGTACGGTAATGACAAAGATGTCGACGCCGTCAAAACGCGACTGCAAAAAGCAGGTTTTACGCATA
Source organism: Citrobacter sp. (assembly GCA_019415335.1). The sequence continues at coordinate 1,144 of DXKH01000006.1, forward strand.
TCTCCATTCTGAGTGACGCGCTAAGCGAACCTTCCCGTCTGCAAAAACTGCCGCATTTTGAGCAGCTGGTTTATCCGCAATGGCTGCACGACCTGCAACAAGGTAAAGAGGTTACGGCGAAACCTGCCGGTGACTGGAAAGTCATTGAAGCGGCCTGGGGCGCTCCTAAGCTTTACCTTATCAGCCATATTCCCGGCGCTGACTACATCGATACCAACGAAGTGGAAAGCGAACCGCTGTGGAACAAAGTTTCTGATGAACAACTGAAAGCGATGCTGGCAAAACACGGCATTCGCCATGACACCACGGTCATTCTGTACGGGCGTGACGTATACGCTGCAGCGCGTGTGGCACAAATTATGCTCTACGCTGGCGTGAAAGATGTCCGCCTGCTGGACGGCGGCTGGCAAACCTGGTCCGACGCGGGACTGCCCGTTGAGCGCGGAACGCCACCGAAAGTGAAAACGGAACCGGATTTCGGCGTGAAGATCCCGGCACAACCGCAACTGATGCTTGATATGGAACAGGCGCGTGGACTGCTGCATCGCCAGGACGCCTCGCTGGTGAGTATTCGTTCGTGGCCGGAGTTTATCGGTACGACCAGTGGTTACAGCTATATTAAACCAAAAGGTGAAATAGCCGGAGCACGTTGGGGACACGCTGGTAGCGACTCGACGCATATGGAAGATTTCCATAACCCGGATGGCACCATGCGCAGCGCCGATGATATTACGGCTATGTGGAAAGCATGGAATATCAGACCAGATCAGCAAGTTTCATTCTACTGCGGCACCGGCTGGCGCGCGTCCGAAACCTTTATGTACGCACGAGCAATGGGCTGGAATAACGTCTCCGTTTACGACGGCGGCTGGTACGAATGGAGCAGCGATCCAAAAAATCCGGTAGCAACCGGTGAACGCGGCCCGGACAGCAGCAAATAACATTGCAATTACTGACGCTGGAGCGACTTCAGCGTCAGATACCCACTCCACACCCGCGTAAAGGTCGTCATCCAGCACAACGCACCAAATACCCACGCAAACCACGGAAAACAGGCCGGAAAGAGGCAACTCAGAACAAACAGCAAAATCGTCTCGCTGCCTTCGGTTAACCCGCCCAGATAATAAAACGATTTATGCGCATAACCAGGATTATCAATCTGATGTTTCGCCGCCAGCGCAGCAAAAGCGAGAAAACTGCTGCCCGTGCCGATAAACGCAAACAGCAGCCAGCCGCCTGCCAGCGCATTTTGCTCCGGTGCAGCAAGAATAAAACCAAACGGCACCAGCGCGTAAAAGAGAAAATCGAGAGAAATATCGAGAAAGCCGCCCGCGTCGGTAAGCCCTCTGCGCCGCGCCAGCGCACCGTCCAGACCATCAAGCAGCCTGTTCAACAAAATGGCGACTAGCGCCGCCAGATACCAGCCCAGCGCCAGAAAAGGCAGTGCCAGCACGCCGATGGCAAATCCCACTAATGTTAAACCATCTGGCGTAATGCCCGGTTTATCAAGAACCCGCACGCACTGATGCAACAACGGTTTAATCCGGGGATGAAGATGGCGGTCTAGCACAGGCACTCCTTAAATATAAAGCCTTTCTGATTGAGCAACAGTGCGGATATTATGGCATTTTTCGCTTATCTGCCCGTGTGTAATTTATGAAAATGATTGAAGTTGTTGCCGCCATCATCGAACGTGATGGCAAAATTTTACTCGCGCAACGCCCTGCCCATAGCGATCAGGCGGGATTATGGGAGTTTGCCGGTGGTAAAGTCGAGCCGGATGAAAGCCAGCGGCAGGCGCTGGTGCGTGAGTTACGCGAAGAACTGGGCATCGAAGCAGCTGTGAGTGAATATGTTGCCAGCCATCAGCGAGAAGTTTCGGGGCGGATTATCCATCTTCATGCCTGGCACGTACCCGACTTCCACGGGACGTTACAGGCACATGAACATCAGGCGCTGGTCTGGTGCTCACCTGAAGAGGCGCTGCAATATCCGCTGGCCCCTGCTGACATTCCACTATTAGAGGCGTTTATGGCTTTACGCGCCGCCAGACCAGCGGATTAGTGCTAAGGGTTTTGTCATCACGCTGGCATTGCAGCAGTATTCCTTCGGCTTTAATTACCGCCCCTTCAGAATAATTTTGATCCTGATAAACGCAGCACTGAGTACAGGGCTGCGCTGACTGCCCGCCTGAACTGAACACTTCTGGCGGTACGTTTACCTCCACGTCCGGATGATAATGCGGGTTAGCCAGTGCAATTAATGGAAATGCTAATACTACGGCGAACAATGCTCGACTCACAGGGAACTCCTTAACGTTATTGTCTCTGCTACTAATAACGGTAGCCGGGCGGCATAACTTTAGCGTCTGAGTTATCGCATTTGGTTATGAGATTACTCTCGTTATTAATTTGCTTTCCTGGGTCATTTTTTTCTTGCTTACCGTCACATTCTTGATGGTATAGTCGAAAACTGCAAAAGCACATGACATAAACAACATAAGCACAATCGTATTAATATATAAGGGTTTTATATCTATGGATCAGACATATTCTCTGGAGTCATTCCTCAACCATGTCCAAAAGCGCGACCCGAATCAAACCGAGTTCGCGCAAGCCGTTCGTGAAGTAATGACCACACTCTGGCCTTTTCTTGAACAAAATCCAAAATATCGCCAGATGTCATTACTGGAGCGTCTGGTTGAACCGGAGCGCGTGATCCAGTTTCGCGTGGTATGGGTTGATGATCGCAACCAGGTACAGGTCAACCGTGCATGGCGTGTGCAGTTCAGCTCTGCCATCGGCCCGTACAAAGGCGGTATGCGCTTCCATCCGTCAGTTAACCTTTCCATTCTCAAATTCCTCGGCTTCGAACAAACCTTCAAAAATGCCCTGACTACTCTGCCGATGGGCGGTGGTAAAGGCGGCAGCGATTTCGATCCGAAAGGAAAAAGCGAAGGTGAAGTGATGCGTTTTTGCCAGGCGCTGATGACTGAACTGTATCGCCACCTGGGCGCGGATACTGACGTTCCGGCAGGTGATATCGGCGTTGGTGGTCGTGAAGTCGGCTTTATGGCGGGGATGATGAAAAAGCTCTCCAACAATACCGCCTGCGTCTTCACCGGTAAGGGCCTTTCATTTGGCGGCAGTCTTATTCGCCCGGAAGCTACCGGCTACGGTCTGGTTTATTTCACAGAAGCAATGCTAAAACGCCACGGTATGGGTTTTGAAGGAATGCGCGTTTCCGTTTCTGGCTCCGGCAACGTCGCCCAGTACGCTATCGAAAAAGCGATGGAATTTGGTGCTCGTGTGATCACTGCGTCAGACTCCAGTGGCACTGTAGTTGATGAAAGCGGATTCACGAAAGAGAAACTGGCACGTCTTATCGAAATCAAAGCCAGCCGCGATGGTCGAGTGGCAGATTACGCCAAAGAATTTGGTCTGGTCTATCTCGAAGGCCAACAACCGTGGTCTGTACCGGTTGATATCGCTCTGCCTTGCGCCACCCAGAACGAACTGGATGTTGACGCCGCGCATCAGCTTATCGCCAATGGCGTTAAAGCCGTCGCCGAAGGGGCAAATATGCCGACCACCATCGAAGCGACTGAACTGTTTCAGCAGGCAGGCGTACTGTTTGCACCGGGTAAAGCGGCTAATGCTGGCGGTGTAGCAACATCGGGCCTGGAAATGGCGCAAAACGCTGCGCGCCTGGGCTGGAAAGCCGAGAAAGTTGACGCACGTTTGCATCACATCATGCTGGATATCCACCATGCCTGTGTTGAGCATGGTGGTGAAGGTGATCAAACCAACTACGTGCAGGGCGCGAACATTGCCGGTTTTGTGAAGGTTGCGGATGCGATGTTAAGCCAGGGCGTGATTTAAGACAATTGTGCCGGATACAGCGCAAACGCCTTATCCGGCCATAAAAATCTTCAGTATCAGATGGTTGAAAGAACCTTTATATTATCACTCCATTGCCCGCCTCTTCTGATGGCGGGCTTTTTTTCGGCGCTCTCTTGCGTGGCGAATCCTTTTTCTTCCCTTCTCCACCGCCGGGAGCCATTATTCCCCGAAACTGCCTTACCGACGTGCGCTTTGCCTGATCAATCAACTGGTACAATGTCCCCACCAGCGGCTGCATAAAGTCCTGGTAGCGACACTGCTTTTCGCTGATTTGCGTCAGCACCGATTCCCAGTGCGCGGTCATGTCCGGTCGCGTCGCCATTTCTGGCAGCGAATGGAATAGCGCTTTTCCGGCGTCGGTGGAGTGGATATAGCGCCCTTTTTTGGTCAGGAAACCACGCTTGAACAACAGTTCAATAATCCCGGCACGGGTTGCTTCTGTCCCCAGACCATCGGTCGCACGAAGGATCTTTTTCAGATCTTTGTCCTGCACAAAGCGTGCGATCCCGGTCATCGCCGAAAGCAGTGTTGCATCGGTAAAATGGCGCGGCGGCTGGGTTTGCCGCTCTACCACTTCACCTTTTTCGCACAACAATTCATCGCCTTTCGCCACCACAGGCAGCGGCATGCCGTCGTTTTCTTCATCGCGCTCTTTGCTGCCTAACAGCGTGCGCCAGCCTGCTTCAGCAAGAAAACGGGCTTTAGCGACAAATTTGCCTTTGGCAATGTCCAGTTCGATAACACACTTGCGGAACACCGCATCCGGGCAGAACTGCATCAAGTACTGACGGGCAATCAGGTTATAGACCTTCGCTTCGTTCTCCGTCAGGTTGATCGCAGAACTCCGTGCGGTCGGAATGATGGCGTGGTGCGCATCGACCTTTTTGTCATCCCAACAGCGGTTGCGTATATCTGGATCTACCACTGGCTGCGGCAACAGATCCGGTGCATGAACGCTGATAGCATTCATCACCGCGTGGCGTCCGGCAAAATGTTCTTCTGGCAAATAGCGGCAATCGGAACGCGGATAAGTGATTAGCTTGTGCGTTTCGTACAGCTTCTGGCAGATATCAAGCACGTTCTGCGCGCTCAGACCAAAACGTTTAGCCGCTTCAATCTGCAACGCCGAAAGCGAAAAAGGAAGCGGCGCGGATTCTGATTCCCGTTTATCGTTATAGCTGGTGACAATAGCTGGTTGACCACTAATGCGGTTAACCACATGCTCCGCCAGTGGACGATGTAACAAGCGCCCTTCTTCATCCTGGTACGGTTCACACGCTTCGCTCGGTTGCCAGATAGCGGTAAACCGCTCATCGGCAGGTGTCACGATATGTGCTTTGACTTCAAAGAAATCTTTCGCCACGAAGTTTTCAATCTCTTCGTCGCGGCGCACCACCAGTCCGAGTACGGGCGTCTGCACGCGTCCCACGGAAAGTACGCCCTGATAACCGGCATTGCGACCGAGAATGGTGTAAGCGCGGGTCATATTGATGCCGTACAGCCAGTCAGCTCGGGCTCGCGCCAGTGCAGAAACGCACAGCGGTACAAACTCGCTATTGGAGCGAAGACGATCGATCGCCCGCTCAACCGCCTGCGGGTTCAGGTCGTTTATCAAACAACGCTGTACCTGCTGGCGCTTTTCCGGTGCCAGTTGCAGGTAGTCCAGCACTTCATCCACCAGCAGTTGCCCTTCGCGATCCGGGTCTCCGGCGTGAACGATTTCGCTGGCTTCATGCAGGAAGCGTTTGATGACATTAAGTTGTTTAGTCACGGAGGGTCGGGGCTGTAATTGCCACTTTTCCGGGACAATTGGCAAATCCGCAAGATTCCAGCGCGCATAGCGGCTGTCGTAGGCGTCTGGCTGCGCCTGCTCAAGCAGGTGACCGATACACCAGGTCACCACCTGACCATTACCGCACTCGATAAAGCCATCGCCTTTCCGGTGCGGTTTAGGCAGGACATCAGCAATGGCGCGCGCCAGACTCGGTTTTTCGGCAATAAACAACCGCATTGAATTAACGGATCTCAACCATGGCACGACCGCCGCGCGCTGGCACCAGTTCGCCAATCGCCGTCAGTTCAATGCCAAACTCGGCGGCTGTAGCTTTGACCTCATTTTCTGCTTCCGGCATGACCGCCAGCAGCAAACCGCCAGAAGTTTGCGGATCGCACAGCAGATCGCGCACTTCACGCGGCATTTCACCCATCAGATGACCGTAGCTGGCAAAGTTACGTTCGGTGCCGCCAGGCACTGCGCCCAACTTAATGTACTCTTCAACCCCAGGCAATTTCGGGATCGCGTCATAGTCGACGCGCGCCTGCACACCTGCGCCCTGACACATTTCGCTTAAATGCCCCAGCAAACCAAAACCCGTAACGTCTGTCATCGCTTTTACGCCTTCGATGTTGGCAAAGGACGCGCCTGCGATGTTCATCCGGCACATCACTTCCGTCGCCAATCCCTGATGTTCTGGTTTAAGCAGTGATTTTTTCTCAGCCGTGGTAAGAACGCCAATCCCCAGCGGTTTCGTCAGGAACAGTTTGCATCCGGCTTGTGCGGTACTGTTTTTCTTCACCCGCTCGGTCGGTACGATCCCCGTTACCGCCAGACCAAAAATCGGCTCCGGCGCATCGATGGAGTGACCGCCAGCCAGCGCAATACCCGCCTGACGGCATGCATAGCGTCCACCTTCGGTCACTTCGCGGGCAATTTCCGGGGAAAGTTTGTTAATCGGCCAGCCGAGGATCGCAATCGCCATAATCGGTTTGCCGCCCATTGCGAAGATATCGCTGATGGCGTTAGTCGCCGCAATGCGGCCAAAATCGAAAGGATTATCAACGATCGGCATAAAGAAGTCGGTGGTACTGATAACGCTGGTGCCATTGCCCAGATCGTACACCGCCGCATCGTCGCGGGTTTCATTACCCACAAGCAAATTCGGATCAACAAACTTCGCCTGCTCACTGTGCAGGATGGTTTCCAACACTTTTGGGGAAATTTTACAGCCGCAACCAGCGCCGTGGCTGTATTGGGTCAAACGAATCGAGTTCTCGCTCATGGACATCTCCTGTCAATGCAATCCGGGTATGGTAACCCTCATTCCATGAAGTGATAAGTGAGAGTGTCTGAATTCCTGCGCCTTTGCTCACAATCCAGACAGTTTCGCGACAATTATCAGAAATAAGTCACAAACGGCGTCGGGTCCGGGACGTTTATCGACGTAGATGCTTTCAACTGCGGCGTACCGAGGTAGAGAAAACCGACAATTTTATCCTGCTCACGGCAACCGAATGCTTCACGCACTACCGGACTTTCAGTTAATGCACCACTGCGCCAGATGCCGCCAAACCCCTGGGCAACTGCTGCCATTTGCATCGCCATGACCGCGCATCCCGCAGACATTTCCTGTTCCCAGCGCGGGACTTTATGATTTTCTTCGCATTTCGCCACCACCGTTATGATGAGCGGTGCGCGGAACGGCGCATTACGCGCTTTGTCGATGGCTTTGTTATCACTACCGGCAGCAATCGCCCCCTGCTCCAGTACAGCGCTGAAACGCTCGCGCCCTTCCCCTTCAATTACAAAGAAATGCCACGGTTGCATGGACTTATGGTCCGGCGCACGCATACCCGCACGCAGGATGTTTTGCAGTTGTTCACCCGTTGGCGCGGGTTCAGCCAGGCGGGAGGCGCTACGGCGATTGATCAATAGTTCGAGTGCATCCATTTGATTAACTCCTGTCATGATATTTATTCACAAAATTAACACGAGAGTGGATTTTGTTACAGCCCAGTCCGCAATTCCTGCTGACAAGTGCCGGTTGGGTCATTACGATAACCACATCTATTGCGCCTGAGACAGGTGTGACCTTAAGTTGGGAGAATACATGCGAACCCTTTGGCGATTTATTGCCGGATTTTTTAAATGGACGTGGCGTCTGCTGAATTTCGTCCGTGAAATGGTACTTAACCTGTTCTTTATTTTTCTCGTGCTGGTTGGTGTGGGGATCTGGATGCAGGTCAGTGGTGGTGATTCGAAAGAAACGGCCAGTCGTGGCGCACTGCTGCTGGACATTTCTGGTGTGATCGTCGATAAACCCGACAGTTCTCAGCGGTTTAGTAAATTAAGCCGCCAGCTGCTTGGTGCCAGTTCCGATCGTCTGCAGGAAAACTCACTGTTTGATATCGTCAACACCATTCGCCAGGCGAAGGACGACCGCAATATCACCGGTATTGTGATGGATCTGAAAAACTTCGCAGGCGGCGACCAGCCGTCTATGCAGTACATCGGCAAAGCTCTGAAAGAGTTTCGTGACAGCGGGAAACCGGTTTATGCCGTTGGCGAGAACTACAGCCAGGGGCAATATTATCTCGCCAGTTTCGCCAATAAAATTTGGCTGTCACCGCAAGGCGTGGTGGATCTGCACGGCTTTGCCACCAACGGTCTGTACTACAAATCGTTGCTGGATAAGCTGAAAGTTTCCACCCATGTGTTCCGCGTGGGTACGTATAAATCTGCCGTTGAACCGTTTATTCGTGATGATATGTCGCCGGCAGCCCGCGAAGCTGACAGCCGCTGGATTGGTGAGCTGTGGCAAAACTATCTGAATACTGTTGCCGCTAACCGGCAGATCCCTGCTCAGCAGGTATTCCCTGGCGCGCAAGGGTTGCTTGAGGGTTTAACCAAAACCGGTGGCGATACCGCGAAATATGCGCTGGAAAACAAGCTGGTCGATGCACTGGCATCGAGTGCCGAAATCGAAAAAACTCTGACCAAAGAGTTCGGCTGGAGCAAGACTGATAAAAATTATCGCGCCATCAGTTATTACGATTACGCATTGAAAACGCCGGCAGATACCGGTGACAGTATCGGTGTCGTCTTCGCTAATGGCGCAATTATGGATGGCGAGGAAACTCAGGGGAATGTTGGCGGTGATACCACTGCGGCACAAATCCGCGACGCTCGCCTTGACCCGAAAGTGAAAGCGATTGTCCTGCGTGTTAATAGCCCAGGCGGCAGCGTTACCGCGTCTGAAGTGATTCGCGCTGAACTGGCAGCAGCCCGGGCAGCGGGTAAGCCTGTGGTTGTATCGATGGGCGGCATGGCGGCATCTGGTGGTTACTGGATTTCCACGCCAGCTAATTACATTGTGGCTAACCCCAGCACCCTGACCGGTTCTATCGGTATCTTCGGCGTGATCACCACCGTAGAAAATAGTCTGGATTCGATTGGTGTTCATACTGATGGTGTCTCAACTTCACCGCTGGCGGATGTTTCTATCACCAGGGCACTGCCGCCGGAAGCGCAGCAGATGATGCAGTTAAGCATTGAGAATGGCTATAAACGCTTTATCACGCTGGTTGCTGATGCGCGTCATTCAACGCCGGAGCAGATTGATAAAATCGCCCAGGGCCACGTCTGGACCGGTCAGGATGCAAAAGCTAACGGGCTGGTCGATAGTCTCGGGGATTTCGATGATGCGGTCGCCAAAGCCGCAGAGCTGGCAAAAGTGAAACAGTGGCATCTGGAATACTACGTTGATGAACCGACCTTCTTCGACAAAGTGATGGACAACATGTCTGGTTCTGTCCGGGCAATGTTGCCAGATGCGTTCCAGGCCATGTTACCTGCACCGCTGGCCTCGGTAGCCTCTACCGTTAAAAGTGAAAGCGACAAGCTGGCCGCGTTTAACGACCCACAAAACCGTTATGCGTTTTGCCTGACCTGCGCCAACGTGCGTTAAGTC
>DXKH01000060.1 GCA_019415335.1 Citrobacter sp.
ATACTGCGCTGGATACTACAAACTACTTCCACCGAACCCACCGTAATTAGTGGTGGGTCGTGCAGGATTCGAACCTGCGACCAATTGATTAAAAGTCAACTGCTCTACCAACTGACCTAACGACCCGGTGGGGGGTGATGACGGGATCGAACCGCCGACCCCCTCCTTGTAAGGGAGGTGCTCTCCCAGCTGAGCTAATCACCCGATACTACGCTGGATACTACAACTAACTATGTTAGTGGTGGGTCGTGCAGGATGACTCGACTTCGTCTCGCCCTTCGGGCCGTTGCTGACGCAACGTTATCCTTCACGTTTTACTACCGCTTCCACCTTAGCGATTGGTGGGTCGTGCAGGATTCGAACCTGCGACCAATTGATTAAAAGTCAACTGCTCTACCAACTGAGCTAACGACCCACTTTTTCGTTGCTTTCGGTTTGTTTGATATCCCGTGGCAACGGCGGCATATATTACTGATTTCAGACTTGAGCGCAACAAAAATTTCGATGTAGATCACTCAACTGCTTATGATTCGCACGACACGACCAGAAATAATGCGACTTCTGGTCGTGTGTTATGCATTACATCGCGTTCAGACGTTTTTGCGCCTGTTTAGCGCCATCAGTACCAGGGTATTTACTGATAACCTGCTGGTATACGGCTTTCGCTTTTGCGGTGTCACCTTTGTCCTGCATGATGACGCCGACTTTAAACATCGCATCTGCAGCCTTCGGTGACTTCGGATAGTTTTTCACTACCGAAGCAAAATAATACGCCGCATCATCTTTTTTACCCTTGTTGTAGTTTAACTGACCCAGCCAATAATTGGCGTTTGGCAGGTAAGTTGAATCAGGGTAATTTTTGATGAAATTCTGAAATGCCACCATTGCGTCATCCTGGCGGGATTTATCCTGCACCAGCGCAATAGCTGCATTGTAATCCGTGTTTGCATCACCGCTTTTCACCGGCGCGCCAGCATTCGCAGTACCAGCATCAGCTGTCGGCGTCGTTGATGCCGCCGCACCGCTTTGATCACCGCTGGTTGATTGCGCCGCTGCACCACCGCTGCTGAGGCTGTCGATCTGCAACAGGATCTGCTTTTGCCGCTCCACGACCTGATTCAGTTGATACTGATTTTCCTGAATCTGACCACGCAGGGAATCAATATCGGATTGATTATCAGAGAGTTGTTGCTGGAGTTGGGTTAAAAGCTGGCTGTGAGCATTAGAAATACGCTCAAGTTGAGTGACGCGGTCTTCGACCGAGCCTGAGCCGACACTACTGATTGGTGCCTGAGCAAAAGCGGCCCAGGGGGCCGCTATACCAACCAGTAACGACAGACTCAATAGTTGATGTCTGAAGTTACTGCTCATGCAATTCTCTTAGTAAACCAGTACCGCACGACGGTTTTTGGAGTATGCCGCTTCGTCATGACCCAGTACTGCAGGTTTTTCTTTACCGTAAGAAACGATGGAGATCTGGTCTGCAGAAACGCCTTTACCCTGCAGATACATCTTAACGGCGTTCGCACGACGTTCACCCAGGGAGATGTTGTACTCAGGAGTACCACGTTCGTCCGCGTGACCTTCTACGGTGACTTTGTAAGACGGGTTGCTACGCAGGAAGTTAGCGTGCGCATCCAGCATTGCAGCGAAGTCAGAACGGATATCGTACTTGTCCAGATCGAAGTAAACGATGTTGTTCTGCTGCAGCTGCTGCATCTGCAGACGAGCCTGCTCTTCGGAGGACATGTTGCCGCTGCCGTTTGCATCCATACCAGTGCCGGCACCCAGCATGCCTTCGCTGCCGTCATTGCTGGCGTTCTTGTTAGAAGAACATGCCGCAATAGCCATAACAGGCAGAGCGATCATCAGCCCTTTCAGCACTTTGTTCAGTTGCATTTCAATGATTCCTTTATTAATCAATTAATTATTATCACAGATACGGCGACCAGGCAGGGAATTTAACCTGTCCATCAGTTGCCGGAAGACGCGCTTTGAAACGCCCATCTGTAGAAACCAAATTCAGCACGGATCCCATCCCCTGAGAAGAGCTGTAGATTACCATAGTGCCGTTAGGTGCCAGACTTGGCGTTTCGTCCAGGAACGTTGACGACAGAACTTGTACGCCACCCGCTACCAGATCTTGTTTGGCAATGTGCTGCTGACCGTTGGCCGAGCTTACCATTACCATAAATTTGCCGTCGCTGCTGACATCAGCATCCTGGTTTTGTGAACCTTCCCAGGTAATACGCTGTGGAGCACCGCCGTTAACATTAACTTTATACACTTGCGGACGACCCGCCTGATCCGATGTAAAGGCCAGGTTCTGGCTGTCCGGGAACCAGGTTGGCTCCGTGTTGTTGCTGCGACCATCGGTCACCTGACGGATCTGGCCAGAGCCGATATCCATCACGTACAGGTTCAGACTCCCGGTTTTAGACAGGGCAAACGCCAGTTTGCTGCCATCCGGAGAGAACGCCGGCGCACCGTTGTGACGCGGGAATGACGCAACCTGACGGACCGCGCCGTTAGACAGCGTCTGGATAACCAGCGCAGAACGACCGCTTTCGAAGGTGACATACGCCAGTTTAGAACCGTCCGGAGACCAGGCCGGAGACATCAACGGCTGCGGTGAACGGTGAACCACAAACTGGTTATAGCCATCGTAGTCAGACACGCGCAGTTCATACGGGAACTGGCCGCCGTTGGTCTGAACAACATACGCGATACGGGTACGGAATGCGCCTTTAATGCCAGTCAGCTTCTCAAACACTTCGTCACTGGCAGTATGGCCGGCATAACGCAGCCACTGCTTGTTCACTTTGTAAGAGTTCTGAGCCAGTACGGTACCCGGTGCGCCGCCGGTGTCAACCAGTTGATAAGCGACATTATAGGAACCGTCCGGATTAGGCGTCACCTGACCGACCACAACCGCGTCAATCCCCAGCGCAGACCAGGCCGCAGGTTGAACTTCCTGGGCAGTTCCCGGTTGCTGTGGCAAACGAGACCGATCTAACGGATTAAATTTACCGCTGTTGCGCAGGTCTGCACCAACGATGCCACCGATATCTTCAGGTGCAGCACCCGGCCCCGCCCACTGGAATGGCACAACGCCAATCGGGCGCGCCGAATCCACCCCTTGGGTTATCTCGATACGTACTTCTGCGTGCAGCACCGCTGCCCACAGCATTAGAAAACCAAATGCTACTCGTAATGCCTGCTTCATCATATCTCCCTTATCCAGGCGATCAGCCCACGATAATTTAGCAGAATGTTAACAAACTCAAATACACAAAACTACCAGAACCCAGCGACTACCGTAGATTGTATTCCCCGCCATGACGGGGAAAGTTTAGCTTACGGTTTAAAGTCCAGAGGTGCGTTTTTAAACACTTCATATACCGCCTGGCTCGGTGGTTTTGGAATCTTCGCTTGTCGGGCTGCAGCAAGCGCTGCCTGACAAAGCGCGGGATCGCCACCTTCAGACTGGATGTCGAGCAGCATACCGTCAGAAGCCAGTTTTATCCGCAGCGTACAGGTTTTACCTGCATAAGACGATGCGTCGTAGAACTTGCTCTCAATGGCAAATTTAATCTGCCCGGCATAGTTGCTGATATCCGCGCCTGATGCGCCATTGTTTTTAGTATTACCACTCCCCGCAGGAGAAGCGTTGTTCCCTTTTGCCCCACCACCGGTTTTCGGCGCATTCTTACCGGAGCTGAGATCGCCAAGCAGATCATCAACACCGGATGCCGCAGCCGCTTTTTCAGCAGCGGCCTTTTTGGCCGCAGCGGCTTTATCGGCTGCTGCCTTCTTATCGGCAGCGGCTTTCTCAGCTGCAGCTTTTTTATCAGCGGCAGCCTTTTCTGCGGCGGCTTTTTTATCAGCGGCGGCTTTCTCGGCTGCTGCCGCTTTGGCTGCAGCGGCTTTTTCCGCGGCAACTTTCTTCGCGGCCTCTGCCTGAGCCTGCTTAGCGGCTTCTGCCTCGGCTTTCTTCTTCGCATCGGCAGCCGCTTTAGCCGCTTCTGCTTCCGCTTTCTTCTTCGCGTCAGCAGCGGCTTTTGCCGCCTCTGCTTCGGCTTTCTTCTGTGCATCCGCCGCGGCTTTCTTCGCGGCTTCAGCGGCTTCTTTCACCTGCGCGTCAGCTTTCGCTTTGGCATCCGCTGCGGCTTTCTGCGCCGCTTCTTCAGCCTGTTTCTGCTGTTCCTGCGCTTTCTTCGCGTCGGCTTCAGCCTGCTTCTGCTGTTCCTGAGCCGCTAAACGTTCTTTCTCGATCTGCTTAAGCCGTTCCTGTTCGGCAGCCTGCTTCTCACGAAGTTCTTCCGCCTGCTGCTGCTCCAGTTTTTCACGTTGCTCTTTGGCACGCTGCGCACTTGACTGTTGCTGCTGCTGACGTTCGTACTGCTGAACCACGGCGCCAGGATCAACCATCACGGCATCAATGGAAGAACCACCGCCGCCACCGGCTGAAGCCTCAATATGCTCATCGAACGAACTCCAGATCAGGACTGCAAATAGGATGACATGCAGCACCGCTGAAATAATTATCGCCCGTTTGAGCTTGTCGTTTTGTTCGGTTGCCTTTGACACTCTCGGTTCCCAAAAACTGTTCGCCTGTTACACGCTCTCTTTCAAACCAGAGACGCGAATGATCAGATAGGCTGCGTCATTAAGCCAACCGACTTCACACCCGCACTGTGCAACAAGTTCAGCGCTTTAATTATTTCATCGTAAGGCACGTCTTTCGCGCCCCCGATCAAGAAGACCGTTTTCGGATTGGACTCCAGGCGGCTTTTCGCCTCAGCGATCACCTGTTCCGGCGGCAGTTGATCCATACGATCTTTCTCAACCACCACGCTGTACTGCCCTACTCCGGAAACCTCAATAATGACCGGCGGATTGTCGTTACTGCTTACGGCCTGCGACTCGGTCGCATCCGGCAGATCGACTTCCACGCTCTGTGTAATGATCGGCGCTGTCGCCATAAAGATCAGCAGCAACACCAACAGAACGTCGAGCAACGGTACGATGTTGATTTCGGACTTCAGGTCGCGACGACCTCGTCCACGCGATCTGGCCATGGCTTACCCCTTGTTGCTTTCGCTAACGGTAAACGCCTGACGGTGCAGAATCGCGGTGAACTCTTCCATAAAGTTGTCGTAATTCAGTTCCAGCTTGTTAACACGCTGATTCAGACGGTTGTAGGCCATGACCGCCGGGATTGCCGCAAACAGACCAATCGCCGTAGCAATCAATGCTTCCGCGATACCCGGCGCAACCATCTGCAACGTCGCCTGTTTTACCGCCCCAAGCGCGATAAACGCATGCATGATCCCCCACACGGTACCGAACAGACCGATATACGGACTGATGGAACCCACGGTGCCGAGGAACGGAATATGCGTTTCCAGCGTTTCAAGTTCACGGTTCATCGAGATCCGCATCGCACGGGATGCCCCTTCCACCACGGCTTCTGGCGCATGGCTGTTTGCCCGATGCAATCGTGCAAACTCTTTGAACCCGCTATAGAAGATTTGTTCCGAACCCGCCAGATTATCACGGCGGCCCTGGCTCTCCTGATACAGGCGAGACAACTCAATACCGGACCAGAATTTGTCTTCGAACGCTTCGGCTTCACGCGCGGCGGCGTTAAGAATACGGGTCCGCTGGATAATGATGGCCCAGGATGCGATTGAAAAACCAATCAAAATCAACATGATAAGTTTAACCAGAAGGCTTGCCTTCAGGAACAAATCAAGGATATTCATGTCAGTCACTGCTTAAACTCCGCGACAATAGACTTGGGAAGCGCACGAGGCTTCATTTTGAGTGGATCAACGCAAACAATCAGAACCTCAGCCTCATTGAGCACGGTGTTCTCTGCGTTGACAATGCGTTGCGTGAAAACCAAAGAGGTGCCACGCATTGACGTAATTTCTGTTTGGATTTCGAGCATATCGTCGAGTCGCGCAGGTGCGTAGTATTCCAGCGTCATTTTACGCACCACGAAGGCAACTCGCTCAGCCAACAGCACCTGCTGACTGAAGTGATGATGACGCAGCATCTCTGTGCGTGCTCTTTCATAAAAAGCGACGTAACTGGCGTGATAAACCACACCACCGGCGTCGGTGTCTTCGTAGTAGACACGTACCGGCCATCGAAATATATACTTATTCATTCCTGCGGCCTCTCTGTTGGCTTCGTCCACTCACACCAGTCACTTACTCCTGTAAGCTCCTGGTGATTCGCGCACTTGCCGCCGCGATGCATCAAGAATGCTGTTGTATATAGCGTTGTATTCACTTTACATCCCGGTAATGCAACAAAAGTTAGTGCTTTTAAACGTTGCTACTATACGCGCGCGATTGAGGCTTGGGAATGGGGAGAGGTTAAGGGAGAGTAAAAATTTATGGGCTTATGCAAGCCCATAAATATTTAAGGATGTTTCTTATTCAAAAGAAGAAGAAAATCAGACCAACAATAAGCACGATATCGGCGAGTAGCGGAGAGAAAATCCCCTGCCAATGCGCGGCGCGAGGACGAAAACCCACGCCATGAATGATGCCCGCACAGACCGCCCACATCAGCAGCAGACCGTGCCAGATTTCCAGCCCGCTGGTTTTAGCCGCGAAGCGGGAGGGATCCCAAAACATACATCCTGCTAACACTAACGCCATCACCAAAGAAAGCGCCCGTAACGGGCGCTTGTCCATCGCGTTATATTGCATCGCGATCAGGGTGGTCATCAGTGTTCTTCTTGACCGTCTTTGCTTGCCTCGACGTGCTCAAGGGCCAGCGCGGTGATGATCCCAAATGCACAGGCAAGAAGCGTTCCCAGAATCCAGGCGAAATACCACATAGTTTGCTCCTTACTTAGTACAGAGAGTGGGTATTGTTTTCAATATGCTCTTTGGTGATGCGACCGAACATTTTCCAGTAACACCAACTGGTGTAGATGAGAATGATCGGAACAAACACCGCAGCAACCCAGGTCATCAGATTCAGCGTCAGTTGGCTGGATGTCGCATCCCACATGGTCAGGCTCGCGTTCATCATGGTGCTTGAAGGCATCACGAACGGGAACATCGCGATACCAGCAGTCAGGATGATGCAGGCCAGCGTCAGAGAAGAGAACAGGAATGCCCATGCCCCTTTCTCCATACGGGACGTCAGAATCGTCAGCAGCGGCAGCGCCACACCCAGTGCCGGAACCAGCCACAGGATCGGTGCGTTGTTGAAGTTGACCATCCAGGCACCCGCTTCACGCGCCACTTCTTTAGTCAGCGGGTTAGACGCCGCATGATGATCCACCGCAGAGGTCACCACGTAACCGTCAATACCGTACATCACCCAGACACCCGCCAGCGCGAAGCAGACCAGAGTGACCAGCGCCGCAATCTGCGACGTCGCACGGGCACGCAGGTGCAGTTCACCCACGGTACGCATCTGCAGATAGGTCGCGCCCTGAGTAATGATCATCCCCACGCTTACCACGCCTGCCAGCAAACCAAACGGGTTCAGCAGCTGGAAGAAGTTACCGGTGTAGTACAGACGCAGATACTCATCAATATGGAACGGTACGCCCTGCAGCAGGTTGCCGAATGCCACGCCGATCACCAGCGGCGGCACGAAACTCCCCACGAAGATGCCCCAGTCCCACATGTTGCGCCAGCGGGTATCTTCAATCTTCGAGCGGTAATCAAAACCGACCGGACGGAAGAACAAGGACGCCAGCACGAGGATCATCGCCACATAGAAACCGGAAAACGCCGCAGCATAGACCATCGGCCAGGCCGCAAACAGCGCGCCGCCCGCAGTGATCAGCCACACCTGGTTACCGTCCCAGTGCGGAGCGATGGAGTTAATCATAATTCGACGCTCGGTGTCGTTACGACCGAGGAAACGGGTGAGCATGCCCACCCCCATGTCGAAGCCATCGGTGACCGCAAAACCAATCAGCAGAATGCCAACCAGCAGCCACCAGATAAAACGTAGTACTTCATAATCGATCATTTGACGACTCCTGTCTTAGCGTGCCGGCTGAGTAGTCGCGGTGGACTGCTCAAAGTGATAGCGACCGGTTTTCAGGCTGCTTGGGCCAAGGCGTGCGAACTTGAACATCAGGAACAGTTCAGCCACCAGGAACAGGGTATACAGGCCACAAATCAGGATCATGGAGAACAGCAGGTCGCCGACGGTCAGCGACGAGTTCGCCACTGCGGTTGGCAGCACCTCACCGATAGCCCAAGGCTGACGGCCATATTCGGCGACAAACCAGCCGGCTTCTACTGCAATCCACGGCAGTGGAATACCGTACAGCGCAGCACGCAGCAGCCATTTCTTCTCACCGATGCGGTTACGAATCACGCTCCAGAAGGAGAGCGCAATGATCGCCAGCAGCAGGAAGCCACATGCCACCATGATACGGAAAGCAAAATACAGCGGCGCAACACGTGGAATAGAATCTTTCGTCGCCTGCTGAATCTGCGCTTCGGTGGCATCTGAAACGTTCGGAGTATAGCGCTTCAGCAGCAGACCATAACCGAGGTCTTTCTTCATGCTGTTGAACTGATCGCGAACCGCCTGGTCGGTCGAACCGGCACGCAGTTGCTCCAGCAGTTCATACGCTTTCATTCCGTTACGGATACGCTCTTCATGCTGCACCATCAGGTCTTTCAGACCGATAACCGGCGTATCAACAGAACGCGTGGCAATAATGCCCAGTGCGTAAGGGATCTGAATCGCCAGTTTGTTTTCCTGCGACTCCTGGTCAGGAATACCGAACAGGGTAAAGGCAGCCGGAGCAGGCTGAGTCTCCCACTCTGCTTCAATGGCCGCGAGTTTGGTTTTCTGCACGTCGCCCATTTCGTAACCGGATTCATCACCCAGAACGATAACAGACAGCACGGCAGCCATACCGAAGCTTGCTGCGATTGCGAAAGAGCGTTTTGCGAAAGCAATGTCGCGGCCTTTCAGCAGGTAGTAAGCGCTGATACCGAGCACGAACATCGCCCCGGTCACGTAGCCAGACGCCACGGTGTGAACAAATTTCACCTGGGCTACCGGGTTAAGGACCAGTTCAGAGAAGCTCACCATCTCCATACGCATGGTTTCGAAGTTGAAATCCGATGCGATAGGGTTCTGCATCCAGCCGTTAGCGACCAGGATCCACAGAGCGGACAGGTTAGAACCTAAAGCGACCAGCCAGGTTACCGCCATGTGCTGAACTTTGCTCAGACGATCCCAGCCGAAGAAGAACAGACCTACAAAGGTGGATTCGAGGAAGAAGGCCATCAGACCTTCGATCGCCAGCGGCGCACCGAAGATGTCCCCAACGTAGTGGGAATAGTAAGACCAGTTTGTCCCGAACTGGAACTCCATGGTCAACCCGGTTGCCACACCCAGAGCGAAGTTGATACCAAACAACTTGCCCCAGAACTTAGTCATATCTTTATAAATCTGTTTGCCGGAAAGGACGTAGACCGTTTCCATAATGGCCAGCAGGAACGCCATACCGAGCGTCAGTGGCACAAAAAGGAAGTGGTACATCGCGGTCAAGGCAAACTGTAAGCGCGACAGTTCG
>DXKH01000061.1 GCA_019415335.1 Citrobacter sp.
GCCCGGTAGCGGCGACTGGCTGCCGGAAAAACCCAGGAACCGGGTTTGCAGTACATACTGTCCGTTCTGGCTACGGGAAAGCGCACTCAGGTCCGTACCCGGAAAACCGATACTGGCGTCAGAGCTGAAACGCACGATCTCCCGGGCAGGCTCGGTACGCAGGGAAATGTCCTGGCCCGGCGCGCCATACCGACGGTACAGCGCCTCCATCAGCACATAGAAATTGCAGTTGCGCACATCCGCCGGTAACGGCGGTTTTGTCGCTATATCAGGGCGTGCTGGCCCATTTTCTCCTGCCATTCCCAGGACTCCTGACTTTCCGTGTTAATGATTTTCAGACAGTGGTACGAATTGATGCTGGCGTAGAGGGCAAAGAAGTGCGAGAGCACGGTACCCAGAAGATAAATTTCACCTTCGCAGATAAACGGATCGGGATGTATCCACAGCGTGGTCGCCAGCCCGCGAACCGGTACGCCTTTAAACAACCTGTCAACAGGTTTGGTTTCGAGTTTTTCTATGGCATCCAGTTTCTGGCGTGACAGTCTGGCCCGCTGCGGATGGTGAGCGCCTGGCAGGTCGAAGGTCCGCAGGATCTGGATCAGTGTCTCCCTGTCCAGCAGGGAGAGGTAGTTCAGGTTCATCGCGGAAATCAGCGACCAGTGCATGTCGCCGTCCGTGACTGGCCAGAGCGGCTGTGTCGGGCGCGTGACATTACGAAATGAGGCCACTGCCGGATTTTTGTTGACGGCCACGCAGATATCACCGGTATGCAGCCGGGCAGGGATCATACGGTTGGTACAGATTAATGACGTGGTGATCACGTCATCGTTAAACCGTGAGCTGCCCGGAATGCTACCGTCTGCATGGACAAAGGCGATACTATGTTCAAGCCCGTAGTGAAACAGGGACGTTTTAGTCCGGTGATGCCAGTAGACGACTTCCCGCTGGCGGCTGTACTCCATCTGGTGCTGGAAACTTTCAAATTCGGGCCAGACACGCACCTGGCTGCCGGGGCTGGAATCAGTCCCTGACACTTTGATTTTACTGGTGACTGTACTGACCTGAAAAATGTCATAGGCGTCCGGATGCTTATGGCTGGCGCGCAGCGGGTATTCCGCCATCCGCCCATCCGGCCTGACGGGTTCCGCATAATGCGTAAACAGGTTAATGGCTGGCGTACAGTGCAGACGCAGCGAATCTTGGCGCAGCTTGATGTCGGCAGGTAACGGGCGGTTAAAGTGCAGGCGCAGCGTAAACGCACTCACCGGGAAATCGTCTGGTAGCGGCGCAACATCGCGCAGATGGAAAAAGAAGAAGGCTTCGGGATAGCAGAAATACTCCTGAAGCACGCGGTAGCCGCTGTGGACATTTTTCGGCCACGGCAGCAGGGCATCCTGGTTGTCAAAACCCGCAGCATCCAGCCACAGATCCGGCAGCGGCAGGCTGTGCTCTCCGGCAATCAGTTCCGCATCCATCAGGCATTCGCAAAACCACAGATAAAGCTGGTGTCGGGTATAATCGTCTTCATTACCCAGCCAGAACGTGATTTTGTTCAGGTCAAGCATGGCGGGGGAGACATTGTTATCTGCGGTAAAACTGATATCTATGATGCCTTCTTTCAGACTGCTGGCGTTGCGGGTATCGAGAATGCGCAGTGGTTGCAGCCAGATATCGCGCGCCAGCGTGAAATGGCAGGCTACGGAAGAAACGATTTTATCATGATTGTCAGGCAGCACCTTCTGAGCAGTCAGGGAGGACTTTTCTGAGCGGCTTCTGATCAGTTCATTACGACAGACCTGAACAGGGACTTTTAACTGATCGGTTTTGGGTTCATAGGCAATAACCGTCATGGCCGGAACCGGGCGTAAATAGTTTGCCCACAGCATACGGATTAGCCCATGGGTGAACTCGGGGAATTCGTCCTCAAGTTTCTGGCGCAGGCTACCGGACATAAAGGCAAAGGCTTCCATCAGACGCTCCACGTCCGGATCACCCTCTTTCTCGGCCAGAAAATGGGCCAGATGCGGTTTTTCCTGCGCCAACAGTTTGCCAAGCTGGCGCAGATAATCCAGTTCTTCGCGGTAGTAACGTTCTTCAAAAGCCACAGAGATCACTCCACACAATAGCGTTGATGGTTGTCCAGCAAAATGTCAAATTCAAACACTCCCCTGATCTTGCTGACATCGATCGTAGCCACAATATGAAAACGCAGTTCCACAGGGGCGTATTCATCCGGTGCCGCAGCCGTAACAACAACATCGGTAATACGAGGTTCGTAATGTAAAATGCACTGGCTAATGGACTTACGGATTTCTCGTCTGAAATCGCTGGAGGCCAGCGATTCATCATTTAAATCAGTAATCCCCAGCTCCGGTGAGCCATAACAACTGCCGGAGCGGGTATTCAGGACCTGTCGCAGGTTACGTCTGATGGAACGTATCAGTGCTTCTTTTGGATTCTGATATGAAGGCGGATTTGCCGCCTCACGGATACGTTCAAAAAGACTGCCGGTTGGTCCTGAATCCCGTCTTTGCATCGGATTATTCCTTATCCAGTCGTCCGACCAGGCTCAGGTCGAAACTGGCACCCATGTATTTAAAATGCGGTCTGACAGAAATCGCGACCTGGTACCAGCCCGGCTCACCATCCACATCCAGTACCTCGATCTTAGCCTGACGCAAAGGCCGGTGGCTGCGGACTTCGGCAGGCGGATTTTCCTGGTCAGCAACATACTGGCGAATCCAGGTGTTCAGCTCACGCTCCAGGTCACTACGTTCTTTCCATGAGCCAAGCTGTTCGCGCTGAATTACCTTGATGTAATGCGCTAACCTGCTGATAACAAACAAGTATGGCAGCTGGGTGCCGAGTTTATAGTTGGTCTCCGCAGCCTTGCCTTCGGGGGTTTTGGGGAATGTTTTGGGTTTCTGCACCGAGTTGGCCGAGAAAAAGCACGCATTATCAGACCCTTTACGCATGGTCAGTGTGATAAAGCCCTCTTCCGCCAGCTCATACTCTCTCCGGTCAGTGATCAACACTTCAGTCGGAATTTTTGCCTGCATTTGCCCCATGGATTCATACAGATGCACCGGGAGGTCTTTGACTGCGCCGCCGCTGGAAGGGCCAATAATATTTGGGCACCAGCGATACTTAGCAAAACTTTCCGCCAGGTTGGCGGCCAGTAAAAACGAGGTATTCCCCCACAGATAAGACTCATGACTCTGGCTGACATCTTCATGGTAACGGAAGGTTTTGACAGGGTTTTCATCCGGTGAGTAAGGGTGGCGCAGCAGGAACCGGGGGGCGGTCAGGCCCAGGTAACGGGAATCTTCCGATTCACGCAGGGCGCGCCAGCGGGAGTAGGCCGGGCCTTCAAAGATGGCACCCGGTTCTTTGATCCCCGGTAACTCTGTCCATGAATCCAGACCGAAAAATTCGGATGATACTGACGACAGGAACGGGCTGTGCGCCATCGCGCTGACCTGGCTGATATATTTCAGCAGCTTCATATCCGGCGTGGTGTTCTTAAAGGCAAAGTTGCCGATTACCGCCGCCACTGGCTCACCGCCAAATTGTCCGTAACCGCTTGAATATACATGCTTGTAATACGCAGACTGCGTGATTTCAGGTGCAAATTCGAAATCATCCAGCAGTTCTTCCTGAGTGACATTCAGGAAATGGACTTTGATGTTTTCCCGTGTATCCGCGCGTTCAACCAGCAGCTTCAGCGAGCGCAGCAGGGATTCCAGTTCCTGAAACTCCGGGGCATGAATAATGGCATCCATCTGCCTGCTGGTTCGGGCATCAATATCAGCAATCATGGCGTCAACGGCCAGGATATTGATAGGTTCAGCGCTACTGTCGCCCTGTAACATGGCGGCAATAAAGGCGCTCACGCCCTGGCGGGTGATATCGTAGCTTTCTGATTTAGGCTGGACGCGGGTTTGCGTCATGATTTCATCAAGCAGAGATGGGGGCGCGGCGGTTTGAGACGCGCTGACGGGAGCAATTTCTTCCTTTACTGACATACTGAATATCCTTCTGTGAAAATTATTTCTGAACGGCGATACCCAGTTCCTGGATCAGCTGCTCGCGGGTGTCTTCGTTTTCCAGTAGCGCCTGAAGTTGTGCGCGGAAGGCCGGAATATTGCCTAGTGGAGACTTAAGTGCGACCAGGGCTTCACGCAATTCGAGCAGACGTTTTATTTCTGGTACCTGGCTGGCAATATGGTCAGGAGAAAGGTCATCCATAGATTTGACTTTCAGGTTGACGTACATTTGCTCATTGGGAGCGTCACTGAGTTCAGCCGGAACAACAAACTCCCGTTCAATGTCAGCTTCTGAAATGACTGCGTTGAGGTTATAGCGGTTGATAGCAATGGCAGTTCGCTCATCCAACGGCGTGTTATCTGGTTTCCCTTTCAGATTGCCGGTGATCAATAAATTCAGCGGCAATTCGATATCAGCAGCCACCCCATCAACTTTTGGTGTATACCGAACGCTGATTCTTTCTTTCGGCGCGACACTGCCGCCATTGTTGTTCATTTTGCTCATAAAAATGTTCCCGTTCAGGCCATGAGCACAGCATTTTCGTACTGCATACAAATACCGACAATACCGTTTCAGTGGCAGTTAGATAATGTAACCTTCCTTCTGTTGTGATCGGTATTCTACTCATGAAATAAAATATTAAAAGAACTATTTATATTTTTGAAAGAGATGTATCCTTCATTATTAATACATGAGAGTTAAATCAATTTGGTATTTATAGACTTGGTGAATATGATTTTACGGCTAATAAAGTTACATAATGCATTGATTTATATGTGTTTATTAAATTGATTAATAAGTTTTATGTATGGTTTTATAAATAAATTAATTAATTGCAAGAAATACATCATAAGAAATTCCTTTAAGGAATATCTTAATTGCGTGCCGGAACGATGGTGAAGTAAGTGTTGTAATAATTGATTTTTGAAGAAATTGTAGGTTTTTATGGGGGTAAGGATACGTTATGGATAATTCTACTGTTGATGTTGATATATTTTTAGCTTATGTGGCCGTGTTCTGAAATTGACTAAAAATATATTTAAACACCATAAAAGAGTTTTTCGGTAGGTGCTAATTACGTGTGCCTGTAACTCGAATAAAGAAAAGGGTGTGGTTCCTGATGTGAGCCGCATCACACTCTAACCTGTCGGGGATTAACGACGGGTTGTTCGTAAAACAGCAGTTGATAATTTCACAAGGAGTTCATAAATGCCAACCCCATGTTACATTTCAATTACAGGTCAGACCCAGGGGAACATCACTGCCGGTGCTTTCACCGCAGATTCTGTCGGCAATATCTACGTGCAGGGACACGAAGATGAAATGCTGGTGCAGGAGTTTCTGCATAACGTTACTGTTCCAACTGATCCGCAGTCTGGTCAGCCTTCCGGGCAGCGTGCTCACAAACCGTTCATTTTCACCGTGGCGCTGAACAAAGCCGTTCCGCTGCTGTACAACGCGCTGGCCTCCGGTGAAATGCTGCCGAAAGTGGAGCTGCACTGGTGGCGTACCTCTGTTGAAGGCAAGCAGGAGCACTACTTCACCACACGTCTTACTGACGCGACGATTGTGGACATGAACCTGCATATGCCGCACTGCCAGGACCCTGCACAGCGTGAGTTTACGCAATTGCTCGCAGTATCACTGGCCTACCGTAAGGTTGAGTGGGAGCACATCAAATCCGGTACTTCTGGTGCCGATGACTGGCGTGCACCGCTGGAAGCATAAATCTGAGTCAACAACATCCTGCCTCCGTGCAGGATGTTGTTTTTGTACGTGTAAAAAATGAGTGTCAGTAAGGAGTTACGCTTTCATGAGGGAGATGGTGGATGCCGGAAACCCGGGCGGTAGCGTACCTGAAAATGTAAAGATGAGTGTAACGCTGCACTGGCACCCTTTGCTGCATGGTGGGAATCATTTGGTCCGTGAATGAATCAGGGAGGTCATTATGTCCTTAAAAGGTCTTCGCTTTACGCTGGAGGTTGACGGCCAGGAGCCGGACACCTTTGCAGTGGTGAATTTCAGGTTAATCCAGAACCAGTCTTATCCGTTTGTGATGAGTGTGGATG
>DXKH01000062.1 GCA_019415335.1 Citrobacter sp.
CTCGAATCGAGCCTTAATCGAAGCTTCTCATCCTTCCCCGCATGGGCAGAATATAGGGCAACATCGATTGATTTGGCTAAGGTGCAACAGAAGAGGATGGTGGTGGGGGAAGGATTCGAACCTTCGAAGTCGATGACGGCAGATTTACAGTCTGCTCCCTTTGGCCGCTCGGGAACCCCACCAGGGGTAAACATATTGTGAAAACTTACAGCGTGAATGGTGGTGGGGGAAGGATTATTCGTCGCTTCGCTCCTCACCCTTCGGGCCGTTGCCGTTGGCAACGTTCTCTCGCTTTCGCTCGAGCCGAACCTTAATCGAAGGTTCTCACCCTTCCCCGACAAGCGCAAATTTCTGCATTGCTCATCGAGTTAACTACATCACTGTAGTGAATAATGGTGGTGGGGGAAGGATTCGAACCTTCGAAGTCGATGACGGCAGATTTACAGTCTGCTCCCTTTGGCCGCTCGGGAACCCCACCACGGGGTAATGCGTTTTACTGGCCTGCTTCCATTCCGGGAAGCGGGGCGCATCATATCAAATGATGCGCCCCTGTAAAGCATTCCGGTGAGAAAAATAAACTGGTTGCCTGATTTTTACCCGCAAAGGTGTAAAGGTAACCAATTCATTTCTCAGTCGATTAAAGAATAATCGTCCGGTTGCCGTAGACAAATACGCGCTGGGCAAGTACCTGATACAACGCACGGCTCAGAACGTTCTTTTCGACGTCGCGGCCGGCTCGCATCATGTCTTCCGCCGTGTAGGTGTGATCCACATGGATGACGTCCTGCATGATGATCGGACCTTCGTCCAGATTGTCATTCACATAGTGCGCTGTCGCGCCGATGATCTTCACCCCGCGCTCATAAGCCTGGTGGTAAGGGCGTGCGCCGATGAACGCCGGCAGGAACGAGTGGTGAATATTAATAATCTGGTTCGGGAAGCGCGCCACAAACTCCGGTGTCAGCACGCGCATATATTTCGCCAGCACCACGTAATCCGGTTGGTGGGCGTCAATCGCGTCTGCCATCTTCTGGTCGTGCTCTTCGCGGGTTAAACCTTCGTGGCTGACCAGTTCGAAAGGAATTTCAAAACGCTCAACCAGTGAACGCAGCGTTTCGTGATTGCCAATCACGGCGGCGATATCCACATCCAGCCCGCCGTAGTTGGCTTTCATTAACAGATCGCCCAGACAATGCGCTTCTTTCGTGACCAGTATCACCACGCGACGGCGTCCGGCGGGATTCAGCTCACGAATGGAGCCTTCCGGCAAGGCGCTGTCCAGATCGGCCAGAAGTGTGGAGTCGTTAAAAATGCCTTCCAGCTCGGTGCGCATGAAAAAACGCCCGGTGCGGTGGTCTACAAACTCATTGTTCTGCACGATATTCAGTTCATGTTTGTAGCAAATATTCGTAATACGCGCGATAAGCCCCTTCTGGTCAGGGCAGATGGTACGAAGCACTTTTCGTTGTAAAGAATGCATTGCAGCGGTAATCCTGTTGATGATGTTTGCTGAGTGAATACTGTCGGGCAGTTGACTAGCCGCAGCATTTTTTAAATTTTTTACCTGAGCCACAAGGGCAGGGGTCGTTGCGTCCAAATTGCGGGCGTGTACCATCGATATAGTACCACTGACCGTTTTCTTTTAAAAAACGAGAACGTTCAATGATCGCCCCCGGTTTGTCGTGTTCGCGGAAACGGGCGACAAAACTGACATAGCCAGTGTTGTCCGCCTCAGACACCGTGTGTTCGAAAACGGTCAACCCCAGCCATTCGGTCGCGGCAAATCCGGCACTGATCTCATCCCGGAAATTGCCCGCGTGACAGGTCGGATGCCAGGTTCTGATTAAATAATCTGCGTCTTTCATCATAAAAGCGCAGTAGCGCGAACGCATGAGGTGCGATGGATCGGGTGCGACTTGCTCACCAGACAGATATCGGTGGCAACATAGGCTATACTCGACAGCGCTACCACAGGGACAAAGCTGAGACACAAAAAACTCCCTGATAAAAAAACGGCGTATAAAAAAGCCTGGGTAGCACTATGTTAACTGAGCGTTGGAGATGTTGCTACGCCCGTAAGCCAGGGGAAGTCTGTCGGTCAAATGAGAAAAATGAAAATAGGTCTGGCGCTAGGCTCAGGTGCTGCGCGAGGCTGGTCGCATATTGGTGTCATCAAAGCCCTCAAACACATGGGCATTGATATAGATATCGTTGCAGGGTGTTCCATCGGTTCACTGGTTGGTGCAGCCTATGCCTGTAATAAATTGCCCGCACTTGAAGAATGGGTCTGCTCGTTCAGCTATTGGGATGTCCTGCGTCTGATGGACCTGTCCTGGCGAAGAGGCGGATTGCTGCGCGGCGAGCGCGTCTTTAATCAATATCGCAACGTCATGCCCGTGGCTGAAATTGAACAGTGCAGCCGTCGGTTTGCGACGGTGGCGACCAATCTCAGCACGGGGCGTGAATTATGGTTTACGGAGGGTGATCTCCATCTTGCCGTTCGCGCCTCCTGCAGTATTCCCGGCCTGATGTCTCCCGTCGCCCACAATGGCTACTGGCTGGTGGACGGAGGCGTTGTTAACCCGGTCCCTATCTCACTGACCCGTGCGCTGGGCGCAGATATTGTGATTGCTGTCGATCTGCAACACGACGCGCATCTGATGCAGCAGGATCTGTTGTCGTTGAACGTCAGCGATGATACTCCGGAGGGAGACGACGAAGGTCTCTCCTGGCATGCGCGCCTGAAAGGGCGGCTGGGTAATATCACCGCACGTCGCGTGGTGACCGCGCCAACCGCGATGGAAATCATGACCACCTCGATTCAGGTGCTGGAAAATCGCCTTAAGCGTAACCGCATGGCGGGTGACCCACCGGACATCTTAATCCAACCGTTCTGTCCACAAATCTCCACCCTGGATTTTCATCGTGCCAGCGCTGCCATAGAAGCAGGGCGGTTAGCGGTAGAGAAAAAGATGGACGAACTTTTACCTCTGGTGCGTGCCGGCGTTTGACGCACCATTTTTAACTACACTTAAGCATATTCTGACAGGCGTGTGTGGCAATAGCATGCCACTATTGAGTAAAGCCAGTCAGGGGAGAGAACATGACGCAGCCATTGGTCGGAAAACAGATTCTAATCGTTGAGGACGAGCCGGTTTTCCGCTCGCTTCTGGATTCGTGGTTTTCCTCTTTGGGCGCGACAACGGCACTGGCGGGCGATGGCATAGAGGCACTGGACCGTTTAGCCGATTTCACGCCCGACCTCATGATTTGCGATCTCGCCATGCCAAGAATGAATGGTCTTAGTCTGGTGGAGCATTTACGTAATCGCGGTGACCAGACGCCGATTCTGGTGATCTCGGCGACAGAAAATATGGCAGATATTGCCAAAGCCTTACGCCTCGGTGTGGATGATGTTCTGCTAAAACCGGTAAAGGACCTGACCCGACTGCGGGAAACCGTATTTGCCTGCCTTTATCCGAACATGTTTAATTCTCGTGTTGAAGAAGAAGAGCGCCTGTTTCGCGACTGGGATGCGATGGTGGACAATCCTGCCGCCGCCGCGAAATTGCTTCAGGAACTTCAGCCTCCGGTACAGCAGGTTATTTCGCATTGCCGGGTCAATTACCGACAATTGGTTTCTGCGGATAAGCCAGGACTGGTTCTGGATATCGCGCCGCTTTCGGATAACGATCTCGCCTTTTATTGTCTGGACGTTACCCGAGCTGGCGACAATGGCGTACTGGCAGCATTACTTCTGCGGGCACTATTTAATGGCTTGTTGCAGGATCAACTCGCGCATCAGAATCAGCGTCTGCCGGAACTGGGGGCATTATTGAAACAGGTCAACCATCTGCTTCGCCAGGCCAATTTACCCGGACAGTTCCCACTATTAGTCGGCTATTATCATAGTGAGCTAAAAAATCTGATTCTGGTTTCTGCCGGACTCAATGCGACATTAAATACCGGATCGCATAATGTGCAGATCAGTAACGGCGTTCCGCTGGGAACGTTGGGCAATACCTACCTCAACCAAATTAGTCAACGTTGCGAAGCCTGGCAGTGTCAAATTTGGGGGGCAGGAGGTCGACTGCGTCTTATGTTGTCTGCGGAATGAACAATCGAGAGGGCGGACGCAAATTGCCGTACCTGCCTTTCTCTGCCGGTGTTACTATCAGCGCCAGTCTTATACGTATTTATCTTAATTATACGAACACGCATCCTTTTCGGACCTGAGGGTTGTGTCAGTCCTGATATACTCGATGCGATACAGATTGATGAACACGTTCAATACATGAACAGTCCAGGAGAATTTAAATGGCTGCCATTAACTCGAAAGTCAAAAAAGCCGTTATCCCGGTAGCGGGATTAGGAACCAGGATGTTACCGGCGACGAAAGCGATCCCGAAAGAGATGTTGCCGCTGGTTGATAAGCCATTAATTCAGTACGTCGTTAACGAGTGTATTGCTGCGGGCATCACTGAAATTGTGCTGGTGACGCACTCATCGAAAAATTCGATCGAAAACCACTTCGACACCAGTTTTGAACTGGAAGCGATGCTGGAAAAACGTGTTAAGCGCCAGCTGCTCGAAGAAGTGCAATCTATTTGCCCACCGCACGTCACAATAATGCAGGTTCGTCAGGGGCTGGCAAAAGGTCTGGGGCACGCAGTATTGTGCGCCCATCCGGTGGTCGGTAATGAACCTGTCGCGGTTATTTTGCCTGACGTTATTCTTGATGAGTTTGAGTCCGATTTATCCCAGGATAATCTGGCTGAGATGATTCGTCGATTTGATGAAACCGGAAATAGCCAGATTATGGTTGAACCGGTCGCGGATGTAACCGCCTACGGTGTGGTTGACTGTAAAGGCGTACCATTAGCACCGGGTGAAAGCGTGCCAATGGTAGGCGTTGTTGAGAAACCGAAAGCGGATGTTGCCCCGTCAAACCTGGCCATTGTTGGCCGCTACGTGCTGAGCGCGGACATCTGGCCTCTGCTGGCGAAAACCCCTCCGGGTGCGGGTGACGAAATTCAGTTAACTGACGCGATCGACATGCTGATCGAAAAAGAGACCGTCGAAGCCTATCATATGAAAGGGAAGAGTCACGACTGTGGCAATAAATTAGGTTATATGCAGGCATTTGTGGAATATGGCATTCGACATAATTCGCTTGGTAGCGAATTTAAGGCCTGGCTCGAAGAAGAGATGGGTATTAAGAAGTAACCCAACGTTATAATTAACGAACAGAGACGGCGCTGGTATTCAGCGCCGTTTTTTTATACGAACGCGTTACGTGGAATCGGCAGATTGCGGGCATAAAAAATCCCGCAGAGCGCGGGATTTTAAGCAAGGTGATTACGGATTATTCCTTAATCAGGAAATCGTCCAGTTGTTTACCTTGTTCTTCCATTGCTTTCTTGATCACTGCCGGAGTACGACCCTGACCAGTCCAGGTTTTAGTTTCACCGTTTTCGTCAACATAGCTATATTTAGCCGGACGTGCTGCACGTTTAGCTTTGGTGCCGGATTTAACCGCCGCCATGCTATTCAGCAGTTCATTCGGATCAATACCGTCAGCAATCAGCATTTCACGATATTGTTGCAGTTTACGAGTACGCTCTTCAACTTCAGCTGCTGCCGCGCTTTCTTCTTCACGACGTTCGTTAACAACAACTTCTAATTTTTCCAGCATTTCTTCCAGCGTCTCAAGGGTACATTCTCTTGCCTGCGCACGAAGAGTACGGATGTTGTTCAGAATTTTAAGTGCTTCGCTCATTGTAGTAATCTCAAACTTATATTGGGGTGGTTTGTTGAGCTAATAATAGAGCGTTAAATTCAGATGTGCAATAGCCAGGAATGTAAGGAATTCAAAATTGCCCTTTATTTTTTGCCAACTATAAATATCCGAACTTAAATTTTTCTTGAAGGAACGCACAAAAAAGGGCTTATTGGCTGAGCGGTTACTCCTTTTTTCGGGCGAAAACATCCGGATTCAGGTCACATTTTCACATGATGAAATAGACTCTCATTGTAGTGATTTCAACCTTTTGTATTAGTTTTGCTGCAGGACACCGCCTATTACTTCGCAACAGTTATGTAGAACAGTAACAATAAGTTCAGGGTTTCCATTAGGGCAGCGTTGATAAGCAGTGTTGATGAATATCGAACGCACATTACGACAAGAATGGGATCCGTCGCGCGTTGTTTGTTCAATTGTTAATTCGTATTTTCCGTACATTCATCACTACAGATTTTTCGCGTGCCGGGAGCTGGTGCCGGAAGATATAGCCGATAGGCGTAGAACCAGGCCCGATATCGATTGAAATTATGCTACACTGCGACCCGTCTTTATTTCACTTTGGTGAGGGTCTGTGGCCGATGGCACAGCTATATTTCTACTATTCAGCAATGAATGCAGGTAAGTCGACTGCCTTACTGCAATCTTCATACAATTACCAGGAACGCGGGATGCGTACTGTCGTATATACCGCCGAAATAGACGATCGCTATGGCGCAGGGAAAGTGAGTTCGCGTATTGGGTTGTCTTCCCCCGCCAAATTGTTTAACCAAAATTCATCGTTGTATGAAGAGATTGCAGCCGATAATGTGCGACAACCTATTCATTGCGTACTGGT
Source organism: Citrobacter sp. (assembly GCA_019415335.1). Next base: position 6,639 of record DXKH01000062.1, read on the forward strand.
GGACGAATGTCAGTTTTTAACCCGGCAGCAAGTATATGAATTATCGGAAGTGGTTGATCAACTGGATATTCCGGTGTTGTGCTACGGATTGCGCACTGATTTCCGCGGTGAACTGTTTGTGGGTAGCCAATACCTGCTGGCGTGGTCAGATAAGCTGGTGGAATTAAAAACGATCTGCTTCTGTGGGCGTAAAGCAAGTATGGTGCTACGTCTTGATCAGGCAGGCAGACCCTATAATGAAGGTGAGCAGGTGGTCATTGGCGGCAACGAACGGTATGTCTCAGTCTGCCGTAAGCACTATAAGGAAGCGCTGGAGGAGGGCTCTCTGACGGCGATACAGGAACGCCATAGCCACGACTAATCGTCTGTCCTGACCAACGGTTAGCGATGCGCTGAGCCGTTCATTGACCCAAACACGTGGCGACAGCAGTGACGATTTCGGATACAAAAAAGCGGCCTCATCAGAGGCCGCTTTTACGTTGTAACTGCTCAGTGGGAATTACGCAGATTTCTTCGCTTTTTTCTCGGCTTTCGGTGCAGCGGCAACCTCTTTCGCCGCCGGGGTCCCTTCAGAGAACTCACGGCCGTAGAAGGTATCCAGCAGGATCTGTTTCAGTTCGGAGATCAGCGGGTAGCGCGGGTTGGCGCCGGTGCACTGGTCATCGAATGCATCTTCAGACAGCTTGTCTACGTGAGCCAGGAAGTCAGCTTCCTGAACGCCCGCTTCACGGATTGACTTCGGAATACCCAGTTCAGCTTTCAGGCTTTCCAGCCATGCCAGCAGTTTCTCGATCTTCGCAGCAGTACGGTCACCCGGTGCGCTCAGACCCAGATGGTCTGCGATTTCAGCATAACGACGGCGTGCCTGCGGACGGTCATACTGGCTGAAGGCAGTCTGCTTGGTCGGGTTGTCGTTCGCGTTATAACGAATAACGTTGCTGATCAGCAGGGCGTTCGCCAGACCGTGTGGAATGTGGAACTGTGAGCCCAGTTTGTGTGCCATGGAGTGACACACACCGAGGAAGGCGTTCGCAAACGCGATACCGGCGATAGTGGCTGCACTGTGAACACGTTCACGGGCAACCGGGTTTTTGGACCCTTCGTTATAGGACGCCGGCAGGTTTTCTTTCAGCAGTTTCAGCGCTTGCAGTGCCTGGCCATCGGAGAACTCTGAAGCCAGTACGGAAACGTAAGCTTCCAGGGCGTGAGTGACGGCATCCAGACCACCGAAGGCACACAGAGACTTCGGCATATCCATGACCAGGTTGGCATCGACAATCGCCATGTCCGGGGTCAGGGCATAGTCAGCCAGCGGGTATTTCTGACCAGTCGCATCGTCAGTTACAACGGCGAACGGTGTGACTTCAGAACCAGTACCGGATGTGGTGGTGACCGCGACCATTTTCGCTTTCACACCCATTTTCGGGAACTTGTAGATACGTTTACGGATATCCATAAAGCGCAGCGCCAGTTCTTCGAAGTGAGTTTCCGGATGTTCGTACATTACCCACATAATTTTCGCGGCATCCATCGGGGAACCGCCACCCAGGGCGATGATCACGTCAGGTTTGAAGGAGTTTGCCAGTTCTGCGCCTTTACGGACCACAGAGAGCGTTGGGTCAGCTTCCACTTCAAAGAATACTTCGGTTTCAACGCCAGCGGCTTTCAGCACAGAGGTGATCTGGTCGGCATAACCGTTGTTGAACAGGAAGCGGTCAGTCACGATGAGCGCACGTTTGTGGCCATCAGTAATCACTTCATCCAGCGCGATAGGCAGTGAGCCACGGCGGAAGTAGATAGATTTCGGAAGTTTGTGCCACAACATGTTTTCAGCTCGCTTAGCAACGGTTTTCTTGTTGATCAGGTGTTTCGGACCAACGTTTTCAGAGATGGAGTTACCACCCCAGGAACCACAACCC
>DXKH01000063.1 GCA_019415335.1 Citrobacter sp.
CCACCTGCGCTGCGCTGGGAAAACCAGACGCCGCCGACCGTCAGTCTGGTGTGGGCGGATGCCGCCACGCCGGATACGCCGCTCAATCCACAGCCCATCGCCAACCGCAGCTTTTGCGCGCAAGGTCTGGCCGGGCGTTCGCTGGTGGCCTGGCCACAGATTGATGCGCAGCAGACCATTCCACTGCTTTATCTGCTGACCTCGACCGGTTATCCCTATGAGGGGACGGTGGTGCTGGCTGACCAGAAAGTGACGCTGAATATCGCGCCCGCGCAGGGCGATTTAATTTCGGTGAGCGCCAGTGGTTATAACGAAACGCTCGGCGCGGCAAAAACCACCGTTGGCGGCACTATCACGCTGACCGTCACCACCAAAGATTGTCAGGGTAACGTCGCGGGTAATATTCCATTTATTATCAAGCGTAAAGATGCCCAAAACCGTCAGGGCGCGGTAAATAATACCGCGCCGGTGGTGCTGGATAGCACCGAGTTAACGACGACGGTAACCGAGTATCGTGGCACATCGGATGCTAACGGTACGGCAACCATCACGGTGACCCAGCCTAACGGCCCCGGTGTTAAAACGCCGCTGGTAGTCGGCATTTCCGGCATTGCACAAACCAGTGAGGCGGCGGTGATCTTTACCGTGCTCACCAGCCCGGACGTGGCGCAGGCCACGATGTGGGGCCATATGGCGGAGACGGTGGAAGCCCATGGTTACACGTTCAGTAGACCAAAACTGGCGGCGGAAGTCAGTAACGAAAATGCCACGGTCGTCGATCACAATGAAACCTGGTCCACCTTTACCTGGAGCGGCGCAGATAGCCATTGCACCGTGCTGCCGGGCATGCGCCACTTCGGCGCACTGGCGACGGTGATTCCCTCCACGGTACAGACTGTGCTCGGCTGGCCGATGCAGGGCGATTATTACTGGTCATCGCTGGCGGGGCTTACCGGGCAGCACCATGCGGCAGATGTCTCTAACCGTGGCGAAACGCAGAAGCCGGACAGCACCACGTTCCTCGTGAGCTGCGTGGATAAGCCCGCGCCTGACGTCGAGCCGAAAATCGTCCTCACGCCAGAAAACTATGATGACACGGCGCAGGCGATGAAAGCGAAGGTGGGCGAGGATGCGACGATGCGTCTGGCCATCACCGACACGAAAAACAACGATCAACCGCTGGCGTATTACTACTTCTCGCTACATCTGGATGATGGCGTCAATCGTAAGAATCAAACCGACACTGCCTGGGAAGCCCATCCGGTACAGATTGCTGGCGGCAGTAATTTTCGCCAGGTCGACGCACATACCTATGAAGGCATGACCGACGCCAACGGCCAGGCTTCGCTCACCCTGAGCCAGCCCGGCGGCGCGGGGGTGAAAACCCATATCACGGCAAGAATGCGCAGCGATTTTAACGCCACAGATGCCAAAGATGTGATTTTTACCGTAATCACCAGCCCGGACAGCGACAAAGCGCGGATGTGGGGCCATATGCGCGGCATTATTGAGTCCGGCAGTTTGTATAAACGCCCGTTGCTGGCGGATGAAACCGAGCATGAATTGGGAACAGTGCGGGAAAATAACGAAGACTGGGCGCTGTACGATCAAAACACCAGTATGCAGGCGGAATGCGGCGTCGGTCATATACCGCGCCAGAGCTCACTGGAAAGTCTGTTTTCAGCCCATCCCGGTAACGCGATTGGCACTGAATATGGCTGGCCCACAGCACAACAGGGCTATTTAAGCGCGGTGGAGCAAGCCACGCATTCATCGGTGGAACTGGGGAACGGGAGCGTCGACAGCTATTCCGGCTTTAAGCAGAATTACCTCTCCTGTTCGGGGAATGAGATGGTAGCGAATGTTGAAGTCAGCACCGATCATGATGTGTCTGTTGGCACTCAAGCGCAAGCCAAAGTGGGTGACACCATTGTGATGACCGTGCGTACGATTAACTCGCTCAATAATATCCCTGTACCCTTTACTGCATTCACCATTACCAAAGGTATGGGGTATAACCGAGCGGGGCAGGTGAGCGGGTTTGATGACCCGAGCAGTGGTGCAATCACGATGGATAACACGCAATACGGCACATCACAGTCATCGAAGGTTTATGCGGGAATAACCGATGCCCGGGGCGTGGCGACGGTCGAGATTAAGCAACCACAGGGCGTCGGGCTAAAAACGGTGCTGAGCGTAACGCCGGTAAATTCCTACCTGCCGAATACCGTTAACTACAGCGTTATTTTTACTACCCCAACCAGCCCGGACGTTACCGGCGCGCAGATGTGGGGCCATATGGATGAAACGATCACCGTTGATTCATCAACCTTTACCCGGCCTAAACTGGCGTCGGAAGTCGCCAGCCCGGACGGAACCCTGACCGAAAATAACGAAATCTGGGCGCGCGTGAGCCAGGCCAATACGTCCAGTACCAGTAAAGGTGGCTGCGACACCAATATGTTGCCACGTCGTTCCCAGCTAAGTGCGCTGTATAACGCCAACAGTGGTAACGCGGTGCAAACGGCGCACGGTTGGCCAACACAGCGTCAGCCTTACTGGAGCAACTCACCGGCAGATAAAACTCCACACTTTTTCACGATAGCGCTGAACGATGGCGCACAAACTATTGGCGGCGATACGCCGGTTTACGTCAGTTGCCTGAAGACGGCGAACAAACCTGCCAGCAGCATTACGCTGGAGGTGGTTGATAAAGCGCAATGGAATACCGGGAATAGCGCGGCAACGCTGAAAAAAGGCGAGACGCTACAGGTTAAAGTGACGGTAAAAGACGCACAGGGCAACGCGTTAGCGGATATGCCATTTACCCTCAATCGCGGTGATGGCTATACCCGTAGCGGCGAAAAACATGTGGCGGGCAGCGGCGATGCGCTGGTTGCGCCGGTGGTAGTCAATGGCGGGCTGGCAGATGAAACCACGTTGAACGACACTGCAACGGTGTATACCGCCATGACCGACAATGACGGCAGCAAAATTCTCAATATTACCCGCCCGGATACTCACGGCACCAAAACGGCGCTGACGGCAACGCTTTACTCTGATGCGACGAAAAAATCCAGCATCGACACAATCTTTACGGTGGTGACCAGCCCGGATAGCCGCCTGGCAAAAATGTGGGGACATATGCCGGAAACGGTGACTGCTGCGGACGGTACGGTATTTAAGCGCCCGCTGTTGTTGAAGGAACTGGCCTATCAGACTGGGCGAACATCAACGTCTGAAGACAATGAAAACTGGGCGTTGTTTAACATTAATTATGCAAGTTTTTCCACGACGTACAGCGGCTGTGGAACCAACTATATTCCGACTCAGGCCGGTCTGACGTCACTGTTTGCTAATAATGCGGGCAACACCATGAAAACCG
>DXKH01000064.1 GCA_019415335.1 Citrobacter sp.
GGACGTAATGATGTAGAAAGTTCAATCCTGGAAGAGAACCTGGAGCGTCGCTTCCGTCTGGCGGCATTGCGTTCTGAACGTGCTGAACTGTACCACCTGCGCGCCACGCGGGAGATCAGTAACGAAACGCTGCAAAAATTACTGCACGATCTCGATTTGCTTGAAGCGTTGCTGATTGAGGAAAATCAGTAATCTGCATGGTTGGCGGGCGAGCCCGCCAACCCGACTTACTCTGGCGTTAACCAGTATCCTTCACAACAGCTCAGCCACGCGTGGGCAGAGTGGGAAAGGTAAACGCCCTCACGCCAAATCATTCCTAATTTCCAGCTTAGTTCGCTTTCCAGCGGTAGCCATTTTAAGGTGTTTTTATCTAATCGCTGGCAAATGGGTTCCGGCAATATGGCTATTCCGACACCGGCCTGAACCATCGCGGCGAGAAAATCCCATTGCCCGCTGCGAACTGCAATTCTCGGCTTAACGCCATGTTCATCGAATAACTTCATCAATTGCTTACTTAAGGCAAAATCTTCGTTATAGATAAGTAGAGGATGTTCCGCCAATGTCTCCGGTGAGACGGCATCACATTCAAGCCATTTACCTGAATGTGGCGTCAGTACACATAGTGGATGACTAAACAGCGATAACGTTGTCAGGCCGCTTTCTTCTACTGGCAGGGCTGTCAGTGCCATATCCAGTTCACCGTTCATCACCGCTTGTTGTACCGTCAGACCACCAAACTCCGAAATTTTCAATTCTACGCCGGGGTAACGCTGGCGAAAAAGGCCAATCGGCCCGGCCATCAACATCCCAACCATCGGCGGGATTCCCAGCCGCAAAACGCCGGTTTTAAGCTGATTGATATCGCTAAGCTCAGCTTCCAGTTGCCGAAACTCAGCCAGTAAAGCCAGCCCGCGCTCAAATACGACGCGACCAGTATCAGTGAGAAGCAGCCGACGACCATCGCGGATCAACAATATACAGTTCAGCTCATCTTCGAGATTCTTCAGCATCTTGCTGATAGTTGGTTGGGTGACAAACAACTTCTCCGCTGCGCGGGTGAAGCTTTGCTGGCGCACGACTTCGACAAAATAACGCAGCGTTCTGATATCCATAACTATTCCCTTTGACTATACCTGCAATGATTTTAATTCATTTCAGTCAGGGGCGAGCGCTCTCTATACTTACCATTCTGTTTTATTTTCAGGATATCCTCTCATGCCCGTGGCGCTTCGCCGCATTACCCCTGCCGTAGTGCAATCTATCCAGGTATTTTTTCAGGTTGTGCTGTATGCAGGTTTATTTATTTTTGCGCAGTATCTCGTCTCCTGGTTGCATTTGCCGCTGCCTGCCAACCTGGTGGGGATGATCCTGATGCTGGCGCTGATTGTTTGTCGCATTCTTCCTCTGCAATGGGTTCGAGCCGGGGCGCGTTGGCTATTGGCCGAAATGTTGCTGTTTTTTGTCCCTGCCGTGGTGGCTGTGGTGAACTATGCACAACTATTACTGGTGGATGGCTGGCGTATTTTTGCTGTGATCGCGCTGAGTACGGTGATGGTGCTGGGCACGACTGCCTGGGTAGTGGAAAAAGTCTATCGCTATGAAATGCGCAGGTTAAACCGTGGCTAATTTTCAGCTAAGTATGCTCTGTCTGGCAATTACGCTAGTTATCTATTTTCTTAACAAACGCCTTTATCGCCGCTTTCGTAAATTGCCATTGATGCCTCTGGTGCTGACGCCTACGCTACTGGTTATGCTGCTGGTTTTTGGCAATATTTCCTGGCAAAACTATATTGGCGAAGCGCACTGGTTACTATGGCTATTAGGTCCGGCCACCATCGCCTTTGCGGTACCAGTGTATGACAATCGGGCGATCATTAAGCGTCACTGGATGTCGTTGACGGCAGGCGTACTGACGGCAACGGTGGTGGCAGTGACCAGCTCAGTGTGGCTGGCGCGATTGTTTACCCTGCCAGATGAGATCCAGCGTAGCCTGGCGGTGCGTTCGGTCACTACGCCATTTGCTTTGGCAGCGAGCCAGTCGCTCGGCGGACAGCCTGATCTGGTGGCGCTGTTTGTGGTGGTCACCGGTGTGTTTGGCATGGCGATTGGCGACGTGTTGTTTTTACGTCTCTCTATTCGCGAAGGGATGGCGAAAGGTGCTGGATTCGGCGCGGCATCTCATGGTGCCGGGACTGCGCGGTCGTATGAACTGGGTCAACAAGAAGGCGTAGTTGCAAGCCTGGTCATGATGCTTTCAGGTGTATTGATGGTATTGGTTTCGCCGCTGGTGGCCAGGATGATGTTCTGAAGAAATTCCCCGATCAAGCGACCGGGGAAGGGGAGAGATTAATGCGCGCGGCCCTGCTCAACGCCAAAGCCAGTCTGGGAGCGGATAAACTGCGCACGGAACAGTTCACGCTCGCGCGCACCTTCCGCTGAATTATCCGTTGCTGAGAAGAACCAGATACCGAGGAATGCCACGCTGATAGAGAACAGCGCCGGGTATTCATACGGGAAGATGGCTTTTTCGTGACCGAGGATCTGTACCCAAATAGTCGGGCCGAGGATCATCAGCACCACCGCAGTAATCAGTCCTAACCAGCCGCCCAGCATTGCGCCACGGGTAGTCAGTTTCGACCAGTACATGGAAA
>DXKH01000065.1 GCA_019415335.1 Citrobacter sp.
CTTCCACCCATTTGGTCAGCTCCATGAGAATGTCATCTTCAGTGACAACACCGTGCTCTGCCCGAAGGCCTTGCTCAATGGCATTAACCAGAGCGGGTTCTGCTGTTGAATTTTCTGCCTGATAATAAGTAAACATAGTGATTCTCCGTGTCTGTGTATTTATGGTGTCTGCTACGGATCGCAGATTTATAAAGCACATTCAGCATGGCAAATATTTGCCGCTTCGTTGTTAAGATTAGTCCTGGTTGATAATTTTTATATTTTAACCCCATGATATTGATAGGTATTATTATTGTGGTGAGTTGAATGATATTGATGCAATATCTCTTGATATATATATTCCCGGTAATCTATTGTGGGAATTTAATTTAAGTGCAGAAGTAATATTTTCGCCGGATTTTATTCGGAATAACCTGCTTATCCTCGTGCGGTTTCTCACGTAGTCTATAATTTCCTTTTTAAGCCCACAGGAGAGCAACAATGACAATCCATAAGAAAGGTCAGGCACACTGGGAAGGCGATATCAAACGCGGGAAGGGAACTGTATCCACCGAGAGCGGCGTGCTGAACCAACAGCCGTATGGATTTAACACGCGTTTTGAAGGCGAAAAAGGAACCAACCCTGAAGAACTGATTGGCGCAGCGCATGCCGCATGTTTCTCAATGGCGCTTTCATTAATGCTGGGGGAAGCGGGATTCACGCCAACATCGATTGATACCACCGCCGATGTGTCGCTGGATAAAGTGGATGCCGGTTTTGCGATTACTAAAATCGCACTGAAGAGCGAAGTTGCGGTGCCGGGTATTGATGCCTCTACTTTTGACGGCATTATCCAGAAAGCAAAAGCAGGATGCCCGGTTTCTCAGGTACTGAAAGCGGAAATTACGCTGGATTACCAGTTGAAATCGTAAAGCATTGCCGGATGACGCGTCAGGCGCGCGATTGCCTGATGCGTTGTTAGCGTCTCTACAGCGCCCGCCAGCACCGGATCTCACGTCCGTCCTCCCTTATTGTTAATGATTGCCGGACTTTACACCCGTGGGTTGCCAGAGGGCAACGTTCACGGAAAAAACAGCCTTGTGGCAACGTGCGGTTTCCTGGTAGATCCGTTTTACGTAATGCCCATTCTTCCTCCAGCGGTTTATCAATGGCGGGGAGGGAATCCAGCAATAATCGGGTGTATGGATGTGCCGGAGCTGTCAGCACCTGTTGCGCGTCTCCTAGTTCCACAATCTGTCCGAGATACATCACCGCCACCCGATCGCTCATATGACGTATCACCGAGACATTGTGTGAAATCAGCACATAAGTCAGCCCGCGATTTTCCTGTAGCGTTACCAGTAAATTGAGGATCTGCGCCTGCACGGAGATATCCAGCGCCGAGGTTGGTTCATCAAGCACAATCACGTCAGGCTGCGAAGAGAGTGCTCTGGCAATGGCGATACGTTGCCGCTGCCCGCCTGAGAACGCATGGGGCAAGCGGTCGAGATACTCCGGACGAATACCCACCTGCACAGCCAGCTCCTCTGCCAACGCTCGCCGCTGTTGTTCACTACTACGCTTAGCAATCCAGAGCGGTTCCGTGATGATGCGCCACACCGGTAAGCGCGGATTAAGCGAAGAGAGCGGGTCCTGAAACACCATCTGCATAATGCGTTGTGATCCTGAACGGATGTACTGCCCGTGGCTCGGTTGCAGCATACCCATTAAAAGCTGTGCGAGGGTGCTTTTGCCGCAACCTGACTCACCGACGATCCCTAAGGTTTCACCACGACGGATCTGTAAATCAATACCATTGATGGCATGAACATGTTCCGTAGTTTTACCAAGCCAGTTTTTTCGGGCCGGGAAATTGATATGGACGTCGCGTAACGTTAATAACGTGTCAGACACTAATGACCTCCTGCTGAGGATACCAACAGGCGCAGCGGTGGTTGTTGTCACCACACGCTGTTAGCGCCGGGACGTTTTCACACTGCGCACCTGCCGCATAGCAACGATCGCGAAAAGCGCAGCCGTCAGGCAAATGGGTGAGGTTTGGTACCGTCCCTGGAATGGCGGGTAATGGCTGGCGCGGTATTCCATGTTCCGGTGCGCATTGCAGCAAACCAATGGTATACGGATGCCGGGGATGATGGATAACGTCTGCCGTCACGCCGCTTTCAATCACGCTTCCGGCATACATCACGTAAACGCTATCGCACAGTTGCGACACCACGGCCATATCATGGCTGATGAACAGTACCGCAGTTCCACTGGCGCGGGCTTTATGTTTAAGCAGACGCAGTACCTGCAACTGTACCGTGACGTCCAGCGCCGTAGTCGGTTCGTCGGCAATAATCAATTGCGGCTCGCAGGAGAATGCCAGCGCAATCATTACCCGCTGGCGCATACCACCTGAAAGCTCAAACGGATAGCGCGACATAACTTCCACGGCATCCGGGATTTGCATCTCTTCCAGCAGGGCAATCGCTTTAGCTCTGGCTTCCCGACGACTTATTGGTTGATGATGGCGGATCACGTCCATCATCTGAAGACCTATTCGACGTGTCGGATTGAGGGCGGTCATCGGTTCCTGAAAGATCATCGCCACTCGTGCGCCGCGCCACTGACGAAGCTGCTTTTCCCGAGCGTTAAGAACATCTTCTCCCAGCAGTGAAATATGTCCCCGATGTACGCAATAACTGCCCGTCGGTAGCAGACGCATAATCAACATTGCAGTGACTGATTTACCCGAGCCGGATTCTCCCACCAGACCGACAATTTCACCGCGGTTGATTTTCAATGACACATTGTTGAGCGCGTGAACGTCGCCGTTAAAACCGGGGAAACTCAAATGCAGTTGTTGAATGTCCAGAACGGGTTGGGTCATGACTGCTTTCCTCCTGCTTTCGGGTCAAGCAGATCGCGAATACCATCGCCAAAGAGATTAAACCCGACGGCGGTAAGCAAAATCGCTGCCCCCGGAAATGCGCAATACCACCATTGATCGAGCACATAGTTGCGACCATTCGCCACCATCGCCCCCCATTCAGCACTCGGTTGTTGAGCACCAAGGCCAATAAATCCCAACGTGGCGGCCATTAAAATCGCGCTACCGATATCCAGCGATGCCTGCACAATCAGCGGCGGCAGGGAGTTACGTAAAATATGCCAGTTGATCAGATGCCAACGCGACGCACCAAAGGTTTTCGCCGCCTGAACATAGGTATACTGGCGAACAACTAATGTTTGCCCCCGCGCCAGGCGCACATAAAAGGGAATTCGCACAATAGCAATCGCCAGCATGGCGTTAAACAAACTCGGCCCGAGAGCGGCTGCCAGTGCCATTGTCAGTACCAGCGAAGGAATCGACAGCATAATGTCCATGATGCGCATGATAATCGCGTCTGCGCGTCCGCCAAGCACACCGGATAGACACCCGAGTAGCGACCCCATCATACCTGCAATGGCGACCACCACTAATCCGGCGAGAATTGATTGCTGACTGCCGACCAGTACGCGGCTGAACAGATCGCGTCCCACTTCATCGGTGCCAAACCAGTGCGCCGCAGAAGGCGGCAAAAGGCGGGCGGTTAAATCAATGGCGTTGGGATCATGCGTCGCCAGCCACGGTGAAAAAATCATCATCAATAGCATTAATACAATGATGACTGCGCCGGTCACGGTGAGCGGGCTGCCTTTCAGCATCGATACCAGTTTTGCACCGTTAAATCGCGTTTGTTTTTGTGGGCGTACGGCGGACGTTTCCTCGCTTAGCATCATTCACCACCTCCACGTCCGATACGCGGATCAATCCACAAATAGAGCAAATCCACCACCAGGTTCACCAGCACATAAGCAAATGAAACCACGACGGCAAAGCCCATCACTGCCGGGAAGTCGAGCGCCTGTATTGATGTTACTACCCATGCACCCATTCCGGGCCAGGCAAAAACGGTTTCGGTGAGCACTGCGCCATACAACAAATCGCCCAGCGCCAGTCCCAATACGGTAATCGAGGGGATCAACGCATTGGGTAGCGCATAACATAAAACGATATACCAGCCGGGCAAGCCGCTGGCCCGGGCGGTACGAATGTAATCTTCACTCAATTGTTCCAGCATAGCTGAGCGGATCTGGCGGGCGACAATCCCCAGGTGAACGAACGCCAGCGTTAATGCCGGTAAGATAAGATGTTGCAACGCATTGAAGAAGACCTCACCGTTGCCTTCAAGCAGCGCATCGAGCAGATAAAAGCCGGTAACGTGCGTTGGTGGATCCAGCCAGTCATCAAGCCTTCCGCCGCCGGGAAGAATTTGCAGATGACCATAAAACAGCACAATGACGCCCAGCCCAAGCCAGAACGCAGGTGTGGAGATTCCGGTAATGGCCATTATTCGCACCAGATGATCCAGCCAGCGATTTCGCCAGACTGCAGAGAGTATGCCCAACGGGATGCCAATCAGGAGTGCCAGCAGCAGCGCGCAAAATGCCAGTTCCAGCGTCGCCGGGAAAAATATACGCAACTCTTCCAGCACCGGACGCCCGGTACGAATGGATGTTCCCAGGTCACCCTGAAACAGATCGCTGACGTAGCGGTAAAACTGTACGTACAGTGGCTGGTCCAGCCCCAGTTGCTGGCGAATATTTTCCACGATAGCATCGCTGGCGCGGTCACCCGCCAGTAACCGCGCCGGATCGCCAGGGATCAGGTGCGAGATAATAAACGTAATCACGCAGACGCCCGCCACCACGAGCACCAGCCCCCAGCAGCGTTGGCGTAAAATACTCCAGAAGGTCACGTTATTTACTCATAGTATTGATATTGAAGACCTGTTCCAGCATGGGATTGAACACAAAGCCTTTCACCTCTTTGTTCATCGCCAGTTGATAGTTTTTCTGGAACAGGTACACATAAGCAGCGTCATCAATGACGATTTTCTGTGCCTGCTGGTAGTCCCGGGTACGCTGCGTCTGGTCGGTGGTCGCTAGCGCATTGCGCAGTAACTTATCGACCTCACTGTTTTCATAGAACGAGCGGTTACCCGGCAGACCTTTTTTGTCGGACTCAAACCAGTAATTCATAAACATATACGGGTCGGCAAAATCCGGACTCCAGTTGCCAATCGCGATGTCGTAATCACCTTTACCCACTCTGTCGCGCATGGTGGCGTTCGCCAGCTTTTCCAGCTTCACATTGATGCCCAGCTTGTTGAGACTGGATTGTGTCGCCAGAGCAATAGGCTCCCAGTTCGGATCATTATCAGAATAGAGAAACGTCAGGCTGGTGGGTTTGCTCGTCACTTTATCCCATTCGGCTTTGGCTTTCGTTTCGTCATGGTTGTATTGCATTGCCGTCGCATCGTATCCCCACATGCCTTCCGGAATCGGGCCGCGCATTTGTTTTCCGTTACCACTCAGAATGCCGTTAACCATACCCTGATAATCGGTAGACCAGGAAATGGCCCGACGCAGATCCGCCTGATTAAGTGGCGCTTTGCTGTTATTCAGATACAGATAGGTGACGCGCAGTGACGGATACTCTGCCACGTTGACTTTGTTTTCCTGCTTCAGGGCGTTGAGTTGATCCACCGGCAGCGCATCGGCAATGTCAATGTCGCCACGGGAGAGCTGCAGGCGACGGGAAGCACTTTCACCGATAATTTTTACCGATACCCGTTTGAAATTCGGTTTATTGCCGGGGTAATGCGGATTTGGCACCAGAACTAATTGCTGACCTTTTTGCCAGCTTTTCAGCATAAACGGTCCGGAGCCAGCGGTATTTTGCGCGAGGAAACCACGGGCATCATCCGCCGCATGCTCCTTTAAGACCGCCGGATTGATAATGGATGCACCGTCATTCGCCAGCGTGTAGAGGAACGGTGCGAATGGCTGGCTAAGGGTAAACTTCACCGTATGTTCGTCGGGAGCATCAATCTTTAAATCTTTGGGAAATGCTTCTGCTGGCCCCTGACCGATTTTTAGTAACCGCTCAAAAGAGAGTTTTACTGCTTCGGCAGTGACGGGTGTGCCATCGGCAAATTTAGCGTCGTTCTTCAGGGTGAACGTCCACTCTTTTTGATCGTCAGACGCTTTCCAGCTACTCGCCAGATCGCCTTCAACGTCGGTTGAGCCTTTATCACCGTCCGTTTTGTACTGAACCAGTCGCTGATAAGACGGGTAGGTCACTGTCCAGTCGTTATTATCAATTGTCACCGCTGGGTCGAGGGTTTGTGGGTCGGCAGCTTTACCGATCACCAGCATATCTTTCGGTACGGCGGCGTGCGCAACCGGCATTGTTGTGGCAAGGACGATCGCGAGCAATGTAGGACGAAACGATATCGATCTCTTCATGACAGTTTCCTGATTAACTGGCGTGCTGTGTGCCAGGGGATATAAAACAGGTGAATTGATCAGCGAGAAGTGGGTAACTCGCTGCCTGGGGTAATTCGAAGTGCCACCATTCGCTCGGGATACCGACAAAGCCACCGCCAGTCATAATCGCATTCAGCAACAGCCGATTGCGCTGAGCAGCTGGCGGGACGGAAGGGTGATAAGCATGGGAACGTTCGTGCATTTCATCGAACTCTGCACCCATATCCAGTATGTTCCCGTGCTCATCACGAAGCGTCAGGTCGATCGCCGTGCCACGGCTGTGATTAGAACCGACCGCCACATCAACAACATATTGCGGGTCTGGGCAGGCTTGCCACAACATCGCCTGTGCTTGTTGTGGGCGATACGCATCGTAAATCACCAGTTGTAAGCCTGACAGCTGGGCGATACTGATACTTTTCGCCAGCGCGGTAATCGCATCCTTGTGTAACAGACAACGCGCTTGCTGATAAATAGCTTTGCCTGTGATGTTATCAGCGCAGGCGTATTTCAATTCGATCTCCAGATCAGGGAAGATCACGGCTAAATCAACCAGTTCGGTGGTATCCGACATAAACGGTTCCTGTATAAGACAAAAATTGCTGCGCTTTCCGCTTATGCAGATCTCATGCCACGCCGGGATAAGCGCCAGAATGCTGGCTTAAAGTTATATTTTTTAACTTTTGATCAACATTTGTGCAGCGTAGTGCAGTTTTGGTGCAAGAGGGGAAGTTAAGGAAGGAATCTCCCGGAATCGTAGCTGAAATCACAGTATTTAAGTGACAGTGTCACGTTAAAGGAAAACCCGCGAGTGCGGGCGAGAGGAATTTGTCAGATTTTCAGCGGTAACACACTGCTCATCCAGCCTGGAATTTCTTCGGCGGGTAGGGGGCGGGAAAAGAAATATCCCTGAATAACGCGACAGTGGATCTTGCGTAGCATCTCAAATTGCTCTTTGGTTTCGACGCCTTCCGCCACGACGGTTAAATTAAGGCTTTGCCCAATGCTGGTAATGGCTTCAAGTAAGGCAAGGATGCGTTTTTCCGTCAGACAACGATCGACAAAACTTTTGTCAATTTTGATTTCCGTTACCGGAAGACTGACTAAGCGGGATAATCCGGAAAAGCCCGTGCCAAAATCATCTACCGATAAGCCCACGCCCATATCGCGCAGGATCTGAATGCGCTTAAAGATTTCGGTATCGTGTTCCATCATCATGCTTTCCGTGATTTCTACCGTCAGCTGGTGGCCGTCAATACCCCAGGCTTGCATTGCATCAGACACCTGATTAGGCAGCTGATTACTGCGAAAGTGCAGCGCCGACAAGTTCACGGATAACGCCGGGATATGAATATTCTGGCTACGCCATTCTGCTAACTGACGGCAAGCTTCCGCGATGACCCAGCGTCCAATATTTTCGATTTCACCGATCTCTTCTGCGAGAGGAATAAACCGTGAAGGGGGCACATGACCATGCAGGGGATCGTGCCAGCGAGCAAGGGCTTCGATGCCGTACAGTTCACCCGTTTCTGCGAAGATTTGTGGCTGGTAAACCAGTTTCAGTTGGTTATTGCTAATTGCTTCTTTCAGCGCCGCGCCTAAAACCAAACGCTCTTTTACCATTTCGTTCATCGCCGGGCTGAAGAACTGCCAGCCGTTACCGCCATTTTTGCGAATAAAATCCATTGCATTGTGAGCAGTGGAGAGCAGGTAATCGCGGTTTTTACCCACGTCGTAGCTGATGCCAATGCTCAAGGTGAGCGGGAATGGTTTATCGTCAATCATTATCGGCTTGCTGACCACATTCCGTAGCTCATCGGCGATCTGCGTAATGTTACTGACGTCGTTTTCGAGGCTCACGAGGACAAACTGCGTACCTTCGATACGACAGAGATATTGATCCGGTTTGAGTTTTTCACGAAAGCGATTGACCACTTCCAGCAATGCCTGATCGGCCCACGCATAGCCAAGGCTATCAATCACATCCTGAATATGGTCAACACCGATGAGATACACCACTGGAGAGACGGCTTTGTCGACCAGGTCATCGAGGTAATTGTGCAGGTTATTGCGATTTGGCAGACCGGTCATCGGATCAAATTGGATGAGTTGTTCAATATGCTGACGGCTTTTTTCCTGTTCCAGCGCCAGCGCGGCCATATGCTGGCTGATATCTGCCACGCGTTCGATAAAGGCGCTGGTTTCTGCTCCTGACGAGGTTTTAATTTGCAGGATCCCCGCCGGCGCGCCATCACGCTGACGAATGGTCGCTGACCAGCTTTGCGCATTTTGAACTTCTGTACCGTGCGAAGATGACGCCCAGTGTATCGGCATCCCGTTGCGCAGCGCGTACAGCGAAACATGCGATTCGTTGAGTACAGATTCGATGTTACGACAAATGATTTCCCCCATTTCATGAAATGGCGGGCTGCTGCACATGGCGGCGAGAATATTGCCTTCAAGCTGGCGGATTTGCCGTTCTTCGGTGATATCCGAGAAGGTCATTACCAGGTTCTGCAGATGCGCGAGCACGTCATAAACCGGGCTGATAGAGGCTTTAATCCAGATTTTTTCACCGGTGCGCGTCAATAGCAGAAATTCGTCCTGATCGCGGGCGGTTTTCCATAGCAACTGTTGTAAACGAATGCGGTTATCGGCAGGGAATTCAGGAATGTTCAGGAGTGTATCGGGCTGCATACCGCTGGCTTCGCTAATGCAGTAACCAAACATTTCGGTAAATGCGCGATTGCACTGCACAATATGGCGTTCCGGATCGAGGACAATCACCGGTCGGTCGAGATGGTCAACGGCAATAATCAATTGTCGGGTCTGTTCTTTTTGCGCCATTTCTACGCTGGCATCCCGTACCAGCGCCAGGTAATAAATTTTACCCTCGGCGCTCACTTTCGATAGCGCAAAACGGGTCCAGATTTTACTGCCGTCTTTTTTCTCCAGCTGCAGCTCCCGACTCATCCCCTCGACGCGCGCTTTACCACCTTCACGGTTGTGACGAATGTATTCAGGATGCGCAGGACGCAAATCCCGCGGAATCAGCATATCAATGTTATTGCCAATGACTTCTTCACGTTTATACCCCCAGAGCTTCTCTGCGGCGGGGTTGAAAAACATCACTTCATCATTTTCGTTAATTAACACCGCACCCATCATATTTTGCTCAAGGGCGGGGAAAAAAATGCCATCGGCGGCATTATCCGCATCGGTTAGCTTCATAATTACCTCTGCATCCTGACGCATCTAAAGACTGGCTTTCCAGAGTTCAACACGGTTTCTACCTCGTCTTTTGGCGATATACAGAGCTTCATCGGCTATTTGAATGAGGCGCTCATAGTCAGGATGACCATTAAACATGGCGGCACCGATGGAAAGTGAGAGGGCAATATCCTCGCCGTTTGCGGCTTTCAGTTTGGTTTTCTCCACCCGACTGCGAATACGTTCTGCGGTACGTAACGTTTCGTTTTCCGAAGCTTCAGTCAAAACAATGATAAATTCATCGCCACCGTAGCGGAAAACATAATCACTACTGCGGACGTTGTCATAAAAGGCCTGAGAGACTTTACGCAGAATTTCATCGCCAGTGTTATGGCCCCACGTATCGTTGATCTCTTTGAATTTATCAACGTCAATAATCAGCACTGACAGCGGTGTACCGGTCCGGTTGGCATGGGCAATTTCGCGTTTGAAGATCGTCGGCAGGAAACGACGGTTAAGTAATTTCGTCAGGACATCCATACCGACTTCGTGGCGCGATACTTCTTCAAACAATTCACGCAGCAAGGTAATAATTTGCGATACGGTATTTCTTATCTGTAATAAAAATTTCACCCGTAAACTTCTGTTATTCAAATTCCTGGTGTTACGCATGGTTTGATTGAAAATACCGTCGAAATCCTGAATCAGACGGGAGATATGGCCCACTTCGGCAATGCCGCTAAAATAATGTCGACCTTTATGGTTAAACCACAGGCCAAAATCAGCCTGGCTTAAAGGTAAACTACTGCCTAAATCAGAATCCAGCAGGACTTTATAGATAATATCTATTTCCCATGAAAGTATTGAGGCTATTTGCCGTTCTTTTTCTTCTTCGGCATTTTCCAGTAACGAGAAGATACGATAGTT
Source organism: Citrobacter sp. (assembly GCA_019415335.1). The sequence goes on from DXKH01000065.1 coordinate 10,496, forward strand.
TTCATCTTCCTTTGAGGCACTACTGTCACTAAAGGTAAACGCGCGGGTCATCACTTCCATAGCGATATCAATACTGTTAATAGAGAAATGGTAGACCTGAAGTTTTTCTGCGGCGGAATAATCCGAAGAGAAGATGACCGGATAGAGGATTTTTTTCAGCACCCGAAACCCCATCTCGACAATTTCTACCGGAATTCCTATGCGGGCATGCACTTCCGCGACGGTATGCTGGATTTGTATTAGCCTTTCGACATCGTCAACCTGGGCAGAAAGCACGTTAATAATCCAGCGTTCCATCGCACTTTTCAACTGCCGCTCAACTTGTTCATTACTCAAGAATTCTTCGGCATGTGGGTCGATACGGACAATTCGATAAAACTCAATACTCAGATAATGAGCATGCGCAACGGCAATTTCCGCGGCTTTAGCACGAATGAGCGGATCTGCTTGTTCGACAAGCCCGGTCCACTCATCTTTCATTCTTTTAAAATACATCTCCATAATTCACACCCTTATAAGGCTGGGAAAGCAGACGGAATCAAAACGAAACGCAACGTGCGAGATCGACTAACTGCACCATACTCTCCTGAAATATGAAGATATACTGAAAACAAATAAGCGACTTAGGACAGTTTCAATCTACGCTACTGTTCTTCAGAAGAGTATAGCCCATCGTAATTATTTTTCGGTGACAGCGAATATCGTATGTTTTTTCATGTTCATACATTTTTATTAGGGGATTTATGACTGTTTAACTAAGTGTGGTTAATTGCGTAGTTAATTTGACTTAAGTAAGCATGATTACTAGTGGGATATTTCAAGAGGGTAACAAGCCGGGGGGAAAGCACCGGCTTGTTACAAAGTAAGAATGGGAGTTTAACTGCCCCAACGACTTTGCAGATAGCTGACCGCTTGTTGAGTCTGTGGCTTATTCAGATAGTCCTCACGGAACAAGATTGTGCCGCTAATTTCTGGCACGGCATCGTTAAGATCGAGCTGCTTTTTCAGTTCCGGTACGCCGCCGTTAATCATCCAGTCTGGCTCTATCTTTGAAGGTTCACCCACTTTATAGAAGGCGATACCGATATACAGGCGGGTCCTGGTCGGTTTAACGACATCCGCCCACCATTTTGCCAACACGTCATAACGTGCGGCACTCCGTGAGAACGGCCAGTAAATTTGGGGAGCAATGTAATCCAGCAACCCTTGTTCCACCCATCGACGGGTATCAGCGTAGGATTCGTCATAGGCTGCCGCGCCTCGGGTATCGGAACCGAGCGGATCGTGTGATCGGTTACGCCACACGCCT
>DXKH01000066.1 GCA_019415335.1 Citrobacter sp.
CGGTGACGGTCGGTTCTGCCATTACGCGTCTTGAACACATTTGTCAGTGGTACAACACAGCGATGAAAAAGGCGGTGCTATGACCACACTGGCGATTGATATCGGCGGTACTAAACTTGCCGCCGCGCTGATTGGCGCTGATGGGCAGATCCGCGATCGTCGTGAACTTCCTACGCCAGCCAGCCAGACACCAGAAGCCTTGCGTGATGCCTTATCCGCATTAGTCTCTCCGTTGCAAGTTCATGCGCAGCGGGTTGCTATCGCTTCAACCGGAATTATTCGCGACGGCAGCTTATTGGCGCTGAATCCGCATAATCTCGGTGGATTACTACACTTTCCGTTAGTTAAAACACTGGAGCAGCTTACCGATTTGCCGACCATTGCCATTAACGACGCGCAGGCCGCAGCATGGGCGGAGTATCAGGCGCTGGAAGGCGATATAACCGAGATGGTGTTTATCACCGTTTCCACTGGCGTCGGCGGCGGTGTAGTGAGCGGCGGCAAACTGCTTACCGGCCCTGGAGGTCTGGCGGGGCACATCGGGCATACGCTTGCCGATCCGCATGGTCCAGTCTGCGGCTGTGGACGCACAGGTTGCGTGGAGGCGATTGCTTCTGGTCGCGGCATTGCGGCGGCGGCGCAAGGGGAGTTGGCTGGTGCGAATGCGAAAACTATTTTCACGCACGCTGGGCAGGGCGATGAGCAGGCGCAGCAACTGATTCACCGCTCCGCACATGTGCTGGCAAGGCTGATCGCTGATATTAAAGCCACAACTGATTGTCAGTGCGTAGTGGTCGGTGGCAGCGTTGGTCTGGCAGAAGGGTATCTGGCGTTGGTGGAAACGTATCTGGCGCAGGAGCCAGCGGCATTTCATGTTGATTTACTGGCGGCGCACTACCGCCATGATGCAGGTTTACTTGGGGCTGCGCTGTTGGCCCAGGGAGAAAAATTATGATGATGGGTGAAGTACAGTCATTACCGTCTGCCGGATTACATCCTGCGTTACAGGACGCGTTAACGCTGGCATTAGCTGCCAGACCGCAAGAAAAAGCGCCGGGTCGTTACGAATTACAGGGCGATAATATCTTTATGAATGTCATGACGTTTAACACTCAATCGCCCGTCGAGAAAAAAGCGGAATTGCACGAGCAGTACATTGATATCCAGCTGTTATTAAACGGTGAGGAACGGATCCTGTTTGGCATGGCAGGCACTGCGCGTCAGTGTGAAGAGTTCCACCATGAAGATGATTACCAGCTTTGCAGCGCCATTGAGAATGAGCAAACCATCATCTTAAAACCGGGAATGTTTGCCGTGTTTATGCCAGGAGAACCGCATAAACCAGGATGCGTTGTTGGCGAGCCTGGTGAGATTAAAAAGGTTGTGGTGAAGGTTAAGGCTGATTTAATGGCTTAAAACTTAGTTCGTTTTAAAGATTCTCCAGACAGTGTCTGGAGAATTCGAAACCGCTGAAATTAACGGCGTCTATAGCCTTCCTCTAACACCGCCTGTGTTCGAACGAGTTCATCCGCGAGTCGTTTTTCATCAGGTAGTTGCATCTTATATTCACTCGCCAGAACGGTGTTAGGTAAACCAGCCAGTGCATAATGCGCTTCTCCGACTCCTTTCTCTGCACAGAGAATCAGACCGATGGGCGGATTTTCATCCGGTAGCGTCCAGTGCTCTTTGGCGTAGTTGAGATACATATTCATCTGTCCGGCATCGCTATAGCTGAATTTGCCCACTTTTAGATCGACGATTAGCAGGCAGCGTAAACGGCGGTGGAAAAACAGCAGATCGACACGAAACCAGTTGTCATCAATGCGTAACCTTCGCTGTCGACTAACAAAGGCAAAATCATCCCCAAGTTCCAGCATGAAATCCATCAGGTGGTTGATCAGCGCCTCCTCAAAATCGGATTCTGAATATTCATCTTTCAATTCCAGAAATTCGAGCACAAAGGGATCGCGTATCGCCCGTTGCGGAAGAATATGCGTCTCGGCAGGAGCGTGTTGTTGCAGCATGGCTGATTTGTCATGTGACAGTAGTGTCCGCTCATAAAATTGGGTCGCAATTTGCCGTTCGAGCTGACGAGCAGACCAGCCACAGCGGAGTGTTTCTTTCTCATAAAAGCTACGAGCGTCAGCGTTTTTAACAGAAAGCAAACGGACGTAAGTGGACCAGGGCAGGGGGAAAGATTTGGCAAGTTGCGCTAAATGGCAAGATTCGCCAGATAGTGTCTGGCGAATTGTGGGGGTGAATTGTGCAGACAGTGTCTGCACAATTTCAATTCGTTGAAAACAAATATAAAAATTCTTAAACTGCCATAAATTCCTGGTGGAAAACCCACGCTTATACCTTAGACTTAAATCCTTTGATAGTCGCTTGATTAGCTGCGCACCATACGCAGCCCTGGTCTCGCCACCTTGTTCAAATTCGACAATTTGTCGGCCAATTTCCCAGTATGTGGCGGTCATTAACGCGTTAACACTACGTACCGTTTCCGTCCGGGCGCTATCGACCAGATGAATAATGCCGTCGTGGATTTGCTGGTAGCCTGCTGTGGTTCCTTCTGAGAGCGATTCCATTATCTGTCCCTTCATATGGCGCAGTGTTGAATAATGGAATCAGCTATACGCCGGGCATCTGCCGGTAACAATCCAGATGTGCGTATTACATTGGTTTTCTTCAGATTATGCGAGGCGCTTTCCAGAACGAAAGGAGAATTTCAGCGCCGACTCTTTTCTGAGAAGGCGGCGCTGAGGCAGAGCTTAAACTTCCAGCCAGTTCATAATGCCGTCTGCCGCTTTGCGACCTTCGGCAATGGCGGTAACGACCAGATCGGAACCACGGACGATATCGCCGCCAGCAAAGATTTTCGGGTTGCTGGTCTGGAAAGCGTTGTCGTTGCCTTCCGGGGCGATAATGCGCCCCTGCGAATCCAGCTCGACGCTGTGTTTTGCCAGCCATTCCATGCTGTGTGGACGGAAACCAAACGCCATGATCACCGCATCTGCCGGAACGATATGTTCTGACCCTGCCACGATCTCTGCGCGGCGACGGCCTTTGGCATCCGGTTCGCCCATTTCTGTGCGCACCATTTTTACGCCGCTGACTTTGCCGTTGCCATTCACTTCTATACCCAGCGGCTGGACGTTGAATTTGAACTCAACACCTTCTTCCCGCGCGTTTTTCACTTCGCGGCGGGAACCCGGCATGTTCTCTTCATCACGACGATAGGCACAGGTAACGTGCTTTGCCCCCTGGCGTACAGACGTGCGCACGCAGTCCATCGCAGTGTCGCCACCGCCAAGGACCACCACGCGTTTGCCTTCCATGCTGACGAACAGTTCGTCGCGGGTTTCACCAAAGCCCATTAACTGTTTGGTGTTGGCGATAAGGAACGGCAGCGCTGCGTACACGCCATCGGCGTCTTCGTTTTCCAGCCCGCCGCGCATTGACTGATAAGTCCCGACGCCAAGGAACACGGCATCGTAATCACTCAGCAGATCGTCCAGCTGTACGTCGCGGCCCACTTCGGTATTGAGTTTGAATTCAATACCCATGCCGGTGAAGATTTCACGGCGGCGCGCCATTACCTCTTTTTCCAGCTTGAAGGCCGGAATACCGAAGGTTAGCAAGCCGCCAATTTCCGGGTGACGGTCGAAGACAACCGCTTTTACGCCGTTGCGCGTCAGGACATCCGCACACGCCAGACCCGCCGGGCCTGCACCGATAATCGCCACTTTTTTACCGGTCTGTTTCACGCCGGACATATCCGGACGCCAGCCCATCTCGAACGCTTTATCGTTGATATAGCGCTCAATGTTGCCGATGGTCACTGCGCCGAACTCATCGTTCAGGGTGCAGGAACCTTCGCACAGACGGTCTTGCGGGCAGACACGTCCGCACACTTCCGGCAGGGTATTGGTCTGATGCGACAGTTCTGCCGCTTCAAAAATACGCCCCTCGTTGGCGAGCTTCAGCCAGTTCGGGATGTAGTTGTGTACCGGGCATTTCCACTCGCAGTATGGGTTGCCGCACGACAGACAGCGGTCAGCCTGCGCTTTGGCCTGGCCTTCGGAAAACGGCTCGTAAATTTCAACAAACTCAATTTTGCGGATCTTCAGCGGTTTCTTTGGCGGATCAACGCGCTGCAGGTCGATAAATTGATAAACATTCTGACTCATTGTTGCTACCCCTTACTGCGCCTGCACGCGCAACTCTGCTGCGCTACGACTACGGTGACCCAGCAGTGCTTTTACATCACTGGACTTCGGTTTAACCAGCGCGAATTTCGTGGCGAAGGTTGACCAGTTCGCCAGAATCTCTTCACCGCGCTGGGAAGCGGTATGCTGCACATGCTCGGTGATAAGACCACGCAGATGCTCTTCATGGATCGCCAAATCGTCAACGCTTAAGACCTCGACCAGTTCCGGGTTAACGCGTTTGCGGAAATCGCCGCTTTCATCGAGAACGTAAGCGAAGCCGCCGGTCATGCCCGCGCCGAAGTTAACGCCGGTTTTACCCAGAATACAGACAATACCGCCCGTCATATATTCACAGCCGTTGTCGCCAATGCCTTCTACCACGGTGATAGCACCGGAGTTACGTACGCCGAAACGTTCACCCGCGCGGCCTGCGGCATACAGACGACCTCCGGTCGCGCCATACAGGCAGGTGTTGCCGATAATGCTTGCTTCATGGCTGCGGAAGGCTGAGCCAACCGGAGGACGAATGGCAATTAAGCCGCCCGCCATGCCTTTACCGACATAGTCGTTAGCATCGCCGGTCAGATACAGTTCCACGCCGCCCGCGTTCCACACACCGAAGCTCTGGCCTGCGGTGCCGTTGAAGTATGCTTTGATCGGATCGGCAGCCAGCCCCTGATCGCCGTGCGTCTGGGCGATATAGCCTGAAAGCGACGCGCCGACAGAACGATCGGTGTTGCGGATATCGAACCAGAAGGTTTTGCTCTGGCGTTCATCGACAAACGGTTTTGCCTGTTGCAGCAACTGCGCGTTCAGTAGGCCGTTATCAAACGGCGGGGTGGTTTCGGTGCAGTAGAGTGCCTTACCTGCATGTGGCTCGGCAGTTTCCAGCAGCTTCGACAGCGCCAGTTTCTGCTGTTTGGCGGTGAAACCGTCCAGCTCTTTCAGCAGGTCGGTGCGACCAATCAGATCCACCAGACGCGTTACCCCCAGCTGTGCCATCAGCTCGCGGGTTTCACGTGCGATAAACTCAAAGTAATTAGTCACCTTGAACGGCAGGCCGTGATAGTGATTCTTACGCAGTTTGTCATCCTGAGTTGCAACACCCGTCGCGCAGTTGTTCAGATGGCAAATACGCAGATATTTACAGCCGAGCGCCACCATCGGGCCAGTGCCGAAGCCGAAGCTTTCTGCGCCGAGAATCGCCGCTTTGATGATATCAACGCCGGTTTTCAGGCCGCCATCAACCTGCAAACGGATCTTGTGACGCAAGCCGTTGGCAACCAGCGCCTGTTGGGTTTCAACAAGCCCCAGCTCCCACGGACAGCCTGCGTATTTCACCGATGAAAGCGGACTTGCGCCGGTGCCGCCGTCATAGCCTGCGATG
>DXKH01000067.1 GCA_019415335.1 Citrobacter sp.
AATGAATAAACCAAATTGATCCCGTAATTATATTACGCCGCAAAATCCTTACAATAAACAGGTTTTTATTGAGCAAATTTGCATTTTTCGACAGTGATCAATTTATAGCGAAATTGTCACGATCTCACCAATTTGATCTACGACAATTTATCGTGTTTTGCAGATTTTTTTCAAGAATTAAAAATTGATTTATATCAAAACCAACCAAATATGTTAATTATGTATAAACCATAGATCATTGGTGATTTTATTGTTAATTTATTGTGAAATATTTATGCAACACAATTATTACAATGAAAAGGTATAGATAAAAAACCAGTGTTTTATTTAACAGAACCGCCTTATCCACTTTTTATAATACCAATTGATTAGATTAGCCAATTTGTTGCTATTTTACATAACATATTTTTATCAAAGTTAATTGATTGTTGCCTTTATGAGCACCGGCCGTAAGCCCGTTATGTTATTGTTTCATTAGTAATAATCACTTAAATGTATCGATGAAACAGGTATGACTTAGCGGGAGTGATTGTTTCTGAGTGAACAGAGACCACTTTCGCCTGATAAATGAAAAATGAGCGATTTTTGCAAGTTAGTTTTTCTATAGCCGAGTACGCTCAGCGCCTCGCTTGATTACAATGAGGTTGCTGCTATGAGTCCTGATAATATCAGTTCTGCTGTCAATCGCTTCTCAGGTTGGCCATCTAATGATCCTCTAAAAACAGATAAAGAATCAATGACATCACCCATGACTGTGCAGGTAATAAAGATGATTGCCGCCATCCTTGACCCATATCGGATAGTCGTTGGAATCGATACACTTTATACAACGCAGCGCGAAACATTTACCTCAGAGAGTCAACAGCTCATTGAATCAGCATTGCAAACACTTCATGTGATAAATTTAAATAACCTGGAAACAAATCTCGATGAGGACGGTCACTATCTGGCTTTTGGATATAACGTTGACACTCCTGACAGAATAACCGTTTCTGCTTATAATGAAAAAAAGCCTGACTGCTATGGCCAATGTCTTTTAATACAGGATGACGAAACAGACTTATTTAACCTGATAAAAGTTAAAATTTTTGAAGCCAGGCATAATTATGTCGCTCAATTGATGAGCGATCCCGAATTTATGTTCAAATTTAGTTATAGCGCTCAACAAAATAGATTAGAACCTCATCTTCTGGTTCCCACTTATTTCCCTCTAAAAACAAACGAACCGGTTACGCAAGAGGATGTACTGTTACTTTATCGTTTCTTTAAAATGGATGGTGATTTTAATATATTAACATCAGATGAATACATGAGTATCATGACACCTCTGATGAAGTGTGAGCGTAGCATCCACGACCACAACAGGTATGTGACGGGCAAAGATACCCTTCTTCTGGACTATCCTCCTTCTGGTAACCAGATATATTTCCATATTTTTCCTGACGAATCAGCAACACTAGTCCTTTATTTTTCAAACAATGACATTGAATGTTTCGTCTTTGAAAGAGATATTCCGAGCCAGTATCGCTTTTTCAAAATGTTTACCAATCTGGCACTGGTTATTGATCAGTTAACCGATGCCAATCAAATACTTTAATTTTTATATATTCCCTGTGGCAAATATTGCTAAACAATGCCCGGGGATTAATTTTTATTACTCACGGAAAGATTTAAATAATGATCCCATCTCAAATCTCTTTCAACACCCTTCCTGTCAATGCAACATACGCTTCAGAGACAACAGTTGACACACAAAAATTCTCTGACATCCTCTACTCAGCGGGGTGTTCCCTAAAGGATCTGGCTTATCTGAGCAGATGTCTGGCATCAATACATCCGACTATCGCCAAAAACATTTATGAAACAGAAAATCTCAGCGATCAAAAATTACTACATATTGATTGCCGTAGTACAAATGAAATCAAGATAAATATCTTTTTTGGTCAACAACGAGAAGGATTAATTGAAATTAATTCTGACACTGTCATTTTTTCGATGTTGTCTTCATTAATTGACTCCGCCATTTCTAAATTTCAACACCAAATCCCCGTTAACGGTTCAGTTAATCGTGAACTATTGTATGAGGATTATACTGATTAAATCCACCCAGTCGCGAAAATGGCCTGCGTTATTGCCAGACGTAATAAAACCTTTGATTAACGTTACTCATACTGGTAGCACCTTCATGTACCTCTCTTTTTTACGAAAAATCAAAAGAGCTAACTAAGGTCATAATTCGCATGAATCATTAACCATTTGTTATTTTCAACATTATTTTTACATTAAGCAGAGATGAATTGCAGTGAAATTCGACTTAAATTTTATGAAATGCATTTACTCATGGCTAAACCCATATCACTAAAATGCAAATTAGAAGTAGATCACAAATACCTCAATACACCAAATCAAGTTAATTTTAAAAATTTAACATTCATGACATTAGTTGACATAACACACTGAATTAACATGAGAATTTAAAAACATACTTTAAACAATCATTTCCCGAAAGACATTTTGAAAATAGATCAATTGCAACATTACGGTCAGATAAAGACACTCCTGTGATATTAAACCTGTGCCGTTATGAACGGCCATAAATACGACGTGTGTAACTTATTTTACTCTCTGTCTTACAAAGGATTACCCATGAAGAAAGCAACACTTGTGATTGGCGTTATTGGCGCGGACTGCCATGTAGTAGGCAATAAAGTTCTGGACCGCGTTTTTAGCAACCATGGCTTCAGAGTCATTAATCTGGGCGTAATGGTCAGCCAGGACGAATATATTGATGCGGCCATTGAAACTGGCGCTGACGCGATTGTCGTCTCCTCTATCTATGGGCATGGCGATATCGACTGTCTGGGCATGCGCGAACGCTGCATCGAGCGTGGACTAGGGGACATCCTGCTCTATGTGGGCGGTAACCTGGTGGTCGGAAAACATGACTTCGCTGACGTGGAAACCAAATTCAAAGAGATGGGATTTGATCGCGTCTTTGCCCCAAGTCATGACTTAGAAGATGTTTGTCAGCTGATGGCACACGATATCAACCAACGTCATGACGTTGATACTCGTATTCTTGAAGAGGCAATCTGATGCAAATCGTCTCTGTCGATATTGGATCGACGTGGACCAAAGCAGCCCTCTTCGCCCGGGAGGGGGACGCGTTAACGTTGGTTAACCACGTACTGACCCCAACCACCACCCATCATCTGGCGAAGGGGTTTTTCTCCAGCCTGAACCTGGTGTTAAACGTAGATAATGCCCTCCCCCTGTTTAACAACGGTGAGGTTGCATTGAAGTATTCCTCCTCTGCCAAAGGTGGGCTGGCGGTTGCCGCAATGGGATTGGTGCCTTCTATCACCCTGGAAACCGCGAAAGTAACCGCTCACTCTGCGGGGGCTAAAATTGCGCAATATTACTCCTACAAGCTGAACCGCCGTGATATCCAGGCACTGGAAGAAACGCAGCCCGATATTCTCTTGTTCACCGGCGGCACCGACGGCGGAGAAGAAAGTTACGGCCTGAATAACGCCCGTGTGCTGGCAGAATCCAAACTCGACTGCGCCATTATTTATGCCGGAAACCGGGATATTCAGGACGAGGTGCAGGAGATCCTAGGGCATAAAGACCTGACCATCGTCGACAACGTTCTGCCCGATCTTGACCATCCGAACCCTTTAGCTGCACGCCAGGCTATCTGCGACATATTCCTTAAACGCATCATTAAAGGGAAAGGGCTGGATGTCGTTGTTGATAAAACAGGCGAAGAACCAATGCCGACACCGTGGACAGTCTTTGAACTGGTTAAGGCAATCAGTAATGTCGATCACAGCTGGAAAGAGTTCATGCTGATCGACATGGGTGGCGCAACCACCGATGTCTATTCCGCCTGTGCCAACACGCTCTCGCCCGACACCGTTTTACACGGCGTACCGGAACCCTTCGTGAAACGGACGGTGGAAGGCGATCTGGGAATGCGCGTCTCGGCAATGGTGGTTGGTGAAAGTGCGAAAGAGTTAGTCAATGTGAATTTTGCTCAGCAACCCGCACAGCTGGACGCTTTTTATCATTACCTCCGTCATCTAGTCGCTCATCCCGACTACTTACCCGCGAATGCAGAAGAAAAATATTTCGATACAGTCCTGGCCGGACTGTGTGTGGGTTATGCCACCGAAAGACATGCGGGCACCAAAAAAGAGGTCTGCACCTGCGTCGGCAATGTCGATTTACAGATGGGACGTGACCTGACAACCGTGCGTAAAGTCGTCGGATCCGGCGGATGGCTCTCGCGTGCCAGTCAGTTCGATATGCATCACTGGTTGAAATACCGCGAGTTAAACGACGACGGTAAACGCATTCTCTTACCGACCGAATTTGAATATTACCGCGATTCCCGGGGGCTATTACCACTGCTGGCAAACGTCGCCAGAGTCGATCCGCTGGCCGCCGCGCGCACCAGTATTCAATGCTTAACCCTATAACAATTAAGGCTGCAATCAATGGAACTTCGAAATAAGAAATTAACCCATGACGAATTCATGACCGAGCGGCAACAGGTACTGAAAACCTGGGAAACCGGCAAGGATGTTGAAAACTTTGAAGATGGCGTTAAATACCAACAAACCATTCCTGAGCATAAACGCTTCTCTCTTGCCCTGCTGAAAGCAGACAAGGAAGGTAAAACTCTTAGCCAACCGCGCGCAGGCGTGGCGCTGATGGACGAACACATCGAACTACTGAAAACACTACAAGAAGAATGCGATCTGCTGCCGAGCACCATCGACGCATATACCCGTCTGAATCGGTACGAAGAAGCGGCTGTAGGGATTAAAAAATCCATCGAAGCCGGAACCTCTAAACTGAACGGTTTACCGGTCGTTAACCACGGCGTCGCAGCTTGCCGTCGCCTCACCGAAACTCTGCAAAAACCGCTACAGATCCGCCACGGCACGCCAGATGCGCGTCTGCTGGCTGAAATCTCGATGGCCAGCGGCTTTACCAGTTATGAAGGCGGCGGCATTTCCTACAATATTCCGTATGCCAAGCGCGTAACGCTGGAAAAATCGATCCGCGACTGGCAGTACTGCGACCGTTTAATGGGGATGTATGAAGAACACGGGATCCGCATCAACCGCGAACCGTTTGGCCCACTAACGGGTACCCTGATCCCGCCGTTTATCTCGCACTCTATCGCGATAATCGAAGGATTACTGGCGCTGGAACAGGGTGTGAAATCTATCACCGTTGGTTATGGACAGGTCGGCAGCCTGACGCAGGATGTTGCGGCGATCCAGTCTCTGCGTGAACTTGCACACGAATATTTTCAGAGCTATGGCTATACCGACTATGAATTAAGTACCGTGTTTCACCAGTGGATGGGCGGCTTTCCGGAAGACGAATCGAAAGCGTTCGCTATTATCTCCTGGGGCGCAGCCGTCGCGGGGATGTCTGGTGCCACCAAAGTCATCACCAAAAGTCCGCACGAAGCCTGGGGCATCCCGACTGCCGCTGCCAACATTCAGGGGCTGAAAGCCTCCCGCCAGATGCTCAACATGGTCAACGAGCAGAAATTCCCGCCGTGCCCTGCGGTTGAACTGGAAATTGAACTGATTAAGAGCGAGGTTCGCGCGGTACTGAATAAAGTGTTCGAACTGGGTAATGGTGATATTGCGCGCGGTACGGTGCTGGCATTTGAATCGGGCGTACTGGATGTGCCGTTTGCGCCAGCCGCCTGCAACGCGGGCAAAATTCTTCCGGTCCGTGACAACACCGGCGCGATACGCGTACTGGAAGCCGGAGCCGTTCCATTGCCAAAAGATATTCTCGACCTCCACCACGATTACGTTGCGGAACGCGCACGCTTTGAAGGACGCCAACCGACATTCCAGATGGTTGTAGATGACATCAATGCTGTATCCCACAGTAAATTAATAGGAAGACCATAATGAAAATAAAACAGGCTCTGTTCACCGCTGGCTACTCCTCATTCTATTTCGATGACCAGCAGGCGATAAAAAACGGAGCGGGTCATGACGGCTTTTTTTATACCGGGGAGCCGGTAACACAGGGGTTTAACGCCGTTCGTCAGGCCGGGGAGTGCGTATCGGTACAGTTGATTCTGGAAAACGGCGCGGTCGCCGTAGGTGACTGTGCTGCCGTACAGTATTCCGGGGCAGGTGGTCGCGATCCACTGTTCCTCGCAGAGCACTTTATTCCGTTCCTCAACGACCATATCAAGCCATTACTGGTAGGCCGCGATGTGGATGCTTTCCTGCCGAATGCCCGTTTCTTCGACAAATTGCGTATTGACGGCAACTTGCTGCATACCGCCGTGCGCTACGGATTATCACAGGCGCTGCTTGATGCTACCGCGCTGGCAACCGGCCGTCTGAAAACTGAAGTGGTCTATGATGAATGGCAGTTGCCACGCGTGGCGGAATCCATTCCATTATTTGGTCAGAGCGGGGACGATCGATATATCGCCGTCGATAAGATGATCCTTAAGGGCATCGACGTGCTGCCCCATGCACTGATTAATAACGTCGAAGAGAAACTGGGCTTTAAAGGTGAAAAACTGCGCGAATATGTCCGCTGGTTGTCGGATCGTATTCTGAGCAAGCGCACCAGCGCACGCTACCACCCAACCCTGCACATCGATGTATACGGCACTATCGGTCTGATCTTCGATATGGATCCGCTTCGCTGTGCGCAATACATCGCCAGCCTGGAAAAAGAAGCGCAAGGCCTGCCGCTCTACATTGAAGGGCCGGTCGATGCCGGTAACAAGCCCGATCAAATTCGCCTGCTGACCGCGATTACCAAAGAGCTGACGCGCCTCGGTTCCGGCGTGAAAATTGTGGCCGATGAATGGTGTAACACCTACCAGGATATTGTTGATTTCACTGATGCCGCCAGTTGCCACATGGTGCAAATCAAAACCCCGGATCTGGGCAGTATTCACAACATCGTCGATGCGGTTCTTTACTGCAACAGCCACAGCATGGAAGCGTACCAGGGCGGCACCTGCAATGAAACTGATGTCAGTGCCCGCACCTGTGTCCACGTCGCCCTTGCCGCTCGCCCTATGCGTATGCTGGTAAAGCCAGGGATGGGCTTTGACGAAGGCCTCGATATCGTCTTCAACGAAATGAATCGTACTATCGCGCTGTTGCAGGCTAAGGATTAACAAATGGCTCGTTCTTTTAAAGTCTTATCGCCAACGGCAATCCTCGGGTATGGATTCCCGGAAGAGAGCTTCCGCAAAGCGATGGCAGAATCGCCCGATCTGATCGCCGTTGATGCAGGCTCTTCCGATCCTGGCCCCCACTACCTCGGAGCGGGCAAACCGTTTACCGATCGCGCAGGGGTCAAGCGCGATCTGCGCTATATGATCACCGCAGGCGTGCAAAATAATATACCGGTGGTGATCGGAACGGCCGGCGGTTCTGGTGCCGCTCCACACCTGGAGTGGTGCCGAGAAATAATTCATGAGATTGCCCGGGAAGAGCAACTCGCGTTCTCGATGGCGCTGATCCCGGCAGACGTTGACAAAGCCATCGTCCACCAGGCGCTGGATAACGGCAAAATCACGGCGCTGGATTTTGTCCCGCCGTTAACCCACGACGCGATTGACGAAAGTACGTATATCGTTGCGCAAATGGGCATCGAACCCTTCCAGCGGGCGCTGAAAGAAGGCGCGCAAGTGGTGCTGGGCGGGCGCGCTTACGACCCGGCCTGCTTTGCTGCGCTTCCGATCATGCAAGGCTTTGATGAAGGTCTGGCGCTGCATTGTGGGAAAATCCTTGAATGCGCGGCAATCGCCGCAACGCCCGGCTCAGGCTCTGACTGTGCGATGGGCATCATTGATGACAACGGCTTTACGCTGAAGACATTTAATCCGAAGCGTAAATTTACCGAAACGTCAGCGGCTGCACACACACTGTATGAGAAATCCGATCCCTACTTCCTGCCTGGACCTGGCGGCGTGTTGAACCTGAAAGGCTGCACATTTAAAGCGGTCAATGACGGCGAAGTGTACGTCAGCGGTTCTAAGCATGAAGAAACGCCGTATGCCCTGAAACTGGAAGGTGCGCGACGGGTGGGCTTCCGCTGTCTGACCATCGCAGGAACGCGCGACCCGATCATGATCGCCGGGATCGATAAAATCATCGATGAAGTCAAAACCAGCGTTTCACGTAACCTGTCGCTCGACGATGACAGCATTCGCATCAATTTCCACCTGTACGGCAAAAACGGGGTGATGGGCGACCATGAACCGATGCAAACTGCCGGGCATGAGCTGGGGATTGTCCTTGATGTAGTTGCACCGACCCAGGAAATTGCCAATAGCGTTTGCTCGCTGGTGCGCTCTACCATGCTGCACTACGGCTATGAAAACCGCATCGCTACCGCAGGCAATCTGGCGTTCCCGTTCTCCCCTTCTGATATCCAGGGCGGGCCGGTATACGAATTTTCCATATATCACCTGATTGAAGCCAACGACGCTCTGCGTTTTGATTTCCATATTGAACAGGTGACGCCAGAAGGAGTTCAGGCATGAAACAGTCAATTGTCTCACTGGCGCAAGTCATTCGTTCGAAAAATGCCGGACCTTACGAACTGGTTTTAGATATTTTATTTAAAACGAAAGAAAACTATGAGCGAGTTAAATCATCAGGGCAATTAACCCCAGAACTGATTGCGCGCTTATATCATGTTGAACCTGACTTTATTCACCGTATTGTCTGGTTTGATCCTTCTAACGCAGTAAAAATCGTCATGCCACGAGATATTATCTCCGGGAATGTAGGTGACAATGATGTCTATGGTGCACAGCAACATGCACCTTTATTAAATATGAGTTTCGATTTGTAAAAATCCGAATACTTTTAGCCAACTGACATCCCGTCACTTATTGCAGTTCAACACTTCAGCTATTTGTAAGGTTGTAATAGCAGGTAGATGCCTGAATCTCTATTCAGGCATCTACTTCTCCTGATTCTGATTTATCGCCGTGCACCTGATGGAGGAAAAAATGAAGAAAATAAGTTTAACCACGATGATTCTTTTGGCGCTGGTACTTGGAATGATTATCGGCGTAGTGCTCAATAACACTGCTTCACCGGAAACCGCAAAACTCTATGCGCAAGAAATATCGATATTCACGACGATTTTCTTACGACTGATAAAAATGATTATCGCTCCGTTAGTGGTCTCTACCCTGGTGGTAGGTATAGCTAAAATGGGAGATGCCAAAGCCCTTGGTCGTATTTTTTCTAAAACACTCTTTTTATTTATTTGCGCCTCATTGCTGTCAATTGCCTTAGGCTTGATAACGGTAAATTTCTTCATGCCAGGCACAGGAATTAATTTTGTTGCACACGGTGCCGAAACCACCGGAGTGGTCGCGTCAGAACCCTTTACACTAAAAGTATTTATTTCGCATGCTTTCCCCACCAGCATTGTCGATGCCATGGCGCACAATGAAATTTTGCAAATCGTGGTGTTCTCAATTTTCCTCGGCTGTAGCCTGACGGCGATTGGTGAGAAAGGCAGCGCCATCGTTCACGCCTTAGATTCGCTGGCACATGCCATGTTAAAGCTCACTGGCTACGTCATGCTCTTCGCTCCCCTGACCGTATTCGCTGCTATTTCAGCATTGATTGCTGAACGAGGACTGGCAGTTATGGTGAGCGCCGGGATCTTTATGGGTGAATTTTATTTCACCATGTTATTACTTTGGGTGCTGCTTATCGGTCTGGCCATCGTTTATGTCGGCCCCTGCATCAGACGCCTGACCCGCGCCCTTTCGGAACCCGCCCTGCTGGCATTTACCACATCCAGTTCTGAAGCGGCTTTTCCGGGAACGCTTGAAAAACTGGAGCAATTTGGCGTTTCCCCCAAAATTGCCAGCTTTGTCTTACCCATTGGCTACTCATTTAATCTCGTTGGATCAATGGCCTACTGCTCCTTCGCCACAGTTTTCATCGCCCAGGCCTGCAATATCCATTTATCCATCGGTGAGCAAATCACCATGCTGTTGATCCTGATGTTGACCTCGAAAGGAATGGCTGGCGTACCACGCGCCTCAATGGTGGTTATCGCCGCCACGCTCAACCAGTTCAATATTCCGGAAGCGGGGCTGATCTTGCTGATGGGCGTTGATCCGTTCCTTGATATGGGGCGTTCCGCGACAAACGTCATGAGCAACGCAATGGGCGCTGCGATGGTGAGTCGGTGGGAAGGCGAACATTTCGGCGAGGGCTGTCGGGGTAAAGCATTAAAACCCAATGAATCGAACGTTGCTCTGCCCTGAGGGGGATCTTAAGCAATCAGAAGCCAATGACTACGCATTTTTATAAGCCGGATCATGAAGTTAGACGGCAATTAAGTAAAACTAACGTTTAAGGTGAAAAGTGAAATATGTCCAAACCATTTATCTGGCAAGAACCGTTTCTACAAAATAAAGACGGTACAGAATATACATTAATTAGCGATCAACATATTACAGTAACGGAATTAGACGGCGAAGAAGTAATAAAAATCGCTCCTGAAGCATTAACGCTGCTTGCCCGGCAGGCATTTTATGAAGCCTCTTTTTTCTTACGTTCCGCTCATTTGCAACAGGTCGCCAGCATTCTTAACGATCCGCAGGCCAGCAGTAATGATAAATACGTTGCGTTGCAGTTATTACGTAATGCTGAAGTCTCAGCAAAAGGGGTATTACCCAACTGTCAGGATACCGGCACCGCAACTATTGTTGCCAGTAAAGGGCAACAGATATGGACCGGAGGTAACGACGCTGAAGCCTTAAGCAAAGGCATTTACACCACTTTTCAGGAAAATAATCTGCGCTTTTCACAAAATGCGCCACTGGATATGTATACCGAAGTCAATACGCAAACCAATCTACCGGCGCAGATTGATATCAGCGCCGTCGCTGGTGATGAGTACCATTTTCTCTGTATTAATAAAGGGGGCGGCTCTGCCAATAAAGCCGCGCTTTATCAGGAAACCAAATCCCTATTGCAACCAGAAAAACTGACCGCATTTTTAATCGAAAAAATGAAATCGCTGGGCACCGCTGCCTGCCCGCCTTACCACATCGCCTTTGTCGTCGGAGGGCTTTCAGCCGATCAAACCTTAAAAGTTGCCAAGCTGGCCTCAACGAAATATTACGACAATTTGCCCACCAGCGGAAACGAGCAGGGACAAGCATTCCGTGATATTGAGCTGGAAAAAGTGTTGCTCGAGGCCAGTCAGCAATTTGGTATTGGTGCGCAATTTGGGGGTAAATATTTCGCTCATGATATTCGCGTCATTCGTCTGCCGCGTCACGGTGGCTCTTGCCCGATAGCTATGGCGCTCTCCTGTTCTGCGGATCGCAATATCAAAGCAAAAATTAACAAGCACGGTATCTGGCTGGAAAAACTCGAACACAATCCGGGGCAATATATTCCAGCCTCACTGCGGGAAGAAAATCACGCGCAACATGTACAACTGGATCTAAACCGTCCGTTGCGTGACGTGATGCAGGATCTCGCCAGATTACCGGTAGGCACCCGCGTGTCGTTAAGTGGTCCCATCGTAGTGGCGCGCGATATCGCCCACGCCAAAATAAAAGCGCGGCTGGATAGCGGCGAACCGATGCCGGATTACCTGAAGCATCATATTGTCTATTACGCTGGCCCGGCGAAAACACCGGAGAACATGGCCTGCGGTTCACTGGGTCCAACCACGGGCGGTCGAATGGACGGTTATGTCGATACCTTCCAGGCGGCTGGCGGCAGTCTGGTGATGTTATCGAAAGGTAACCGCAGCCAGCAGGTCACCGATGCCTGTCACAAACATGGCGGCTTCAATCTGGGAAGTATTGGCGGTGCAGCTGCGTTACTGGCGCAAGAATATGTCAAAAGTCTGCGTTGCCTGGAATACCCGGAGCTGGGTATGGAAGCGGTGTGGATGATGGAAGTGGAAAATCTGCCCGCATTCATCCTGGTAGATGATAAAGGCAATAATTTCTTTAGTCAGTTTGAGCAGCAACACCGCTGCGCCAGTTGCCCTGCGGGACATTAAGGAAAATGAATGGAAGCGCGAATTTCAACTGAACGGCATGTGCAGCGCCAGCAGAAATTGAAGGAACAGGTCGATACGCGCGTCGCGGCGGCGATAGAGAAAAAAGGGATTTTGATTGTTTTCACCGGCAATGGCAAAGGGAAATCCACTGCCGCGTTTGGTACTGTGACGCGCGCGGTGGGTCATGGCAAAACGGTGGGGGTTGCGCAGTACATCAAGGGGCAATGGGACAACGGCGAATACAGCCTTCTCCAGCCGCTCGGGGTTGAGTTTCATATTATGGGAACCGGTTTTACCTGGGAGACACAGAACCGGCAAGCGGATATCGACGCGGCGAAAGAGGTCTGGTCGGAAAGCAAACGGATGCTGGCTGACAAGCGTTACGACTTAGTGGTGCTTGATGAGCTGACCTATATGCTGGCTTACCATTATCTGGATACCGAAGAAGTGATCGCTTCTCTGCAAAACCGCCCGGCACAACAAAGTGTCATTGTCACCGGACGCGGTTGCCACAGTCAGATATTAAAAATGGCGGATACGGTCAGCGAAATCCGCCCCGTCAAACATGCTTTTGATAACGGCATTCAGGCGCAGCCGGGTATCGACTGGTAATAACTGCGCCTGGCATCCCGCCAGGCGCAGGTTTTACATCTCCTGCGGTACGACCGATTTCGCCAGCAACCATTCACGAAATTGCTGCAAGTGCGGTGAGTCAGACTTCTCTTCCTGCCACGTCATAATAAAACGATTACCGGTACGAATAGGCACATCACAGGGAATCACCATATCGCCACTATCCAAATCATGTTGAATAGCGAACCGTGGTAACAGCGCCACGCCGAGATTAGAGCGCACGGCGGCAATCAGCATTGAAAGCAAATCGAAACGTGGTCCGTTATTGACCAGCGGACTGCTAACGCCAGATAAAGCAAACCACTCTTCCCAGCCAGTAATACGGGTGCTTTGATGCAGAAGTGGTAACTCAGTAAGCAGTTCTGCCACTGACAGTTTTTGATCGGACATTGCAAGCAAACTGCCGCTGCATACCGGCAAAATCTCCTCTTCAAAGAGATACTCTACTTCCGCCCAGGGCGCGCAAAAATTTTCGCGCATAATGACAGCATCGTACTCCCGATTAAGAAAGTCGCCGTTATTAGCTAAAGAATGAATATTAACAATAATATCGGGATGTAACTTTGTGAATTCATGTAAATTTGGGATTAACCAGTGGGTACTAAAAGTAGGATTAACGGCAAGTTCAATAACCTGAACCGTAGGCTGCCAGGTCATAATGGTATTGGTATCGCGTTCCAGCTTATTTAATGTTTCTTTTACTATCCCCAGGTAATACTTCCCTGCATCATTAAGAAAAATGCGTTTTTTAGAGTGTGAAAATAACGGAGTACGTAAAAATTCCTCCAGCGCACTTACTTGTCTGAATACTGCACTTTGGGTTAACGCTAACTCCTCTGCCGCTCTGGTATAACTTTCATGACGTGCGACGACCTCAAAAGTCACCAGCAGTTCCGTTTTAGGTATTTTTCCTCGCATAATGCCTTCCCTTAAAAATAGTTGAAACTATCAAAAAACCATTACTTATTGCTAAGTAATGGCAACCAAAGCAGCAATCAATATTTTATAAAAATCATGTTCGATATTTATAACCTGGTAAGCCTGGCGTGACAATTGTCTCAATCAGACAATAATAATCCGAAAAGCAAAACGCCCTTCGGATTATTATGATTCAAGTTAAGTGAAGATTATTAAATTGATAGCAATTATCATATCTATGGATATTATGACAAACAATCAACAAAAATTTTATTTTTGATTTATAGCATATCCTTCTAAGAATTTTTGCGAAGCTGCAATATCTGGGGTAAAGACCCGATCCTGGTCGACAAACGGCACGACTTTTCTGTATTCGGTAAACATTGCTTTGGTGGATTTCCCTAATGCCAGTTGTGGATCGGCCTGCAACCGTAAATCGAGAGCCTGTGCGGAATGCATCAGTTCAATGCCATAAATCACGTTCAGATTATCGACAACCTGTTTCAATCTTCTGGCCGCGTGGTCATTATTGGCACCGGTATCTTCTATACCTCCGGCAACCGGTTGAATATCGAAAGAAACAGGATTGGCGAGATCGACGTTTTCCGCATGCAGCGCGACAAACGGAATATGCAGCGAACCGAAGCCGTGACCTTTATTACCGGGTGCCGACAGGAAGCGCGTTAAACCGGTAAAGTGCTCATCTTCCAGGTGCAGCGAGCGACGCATGCTGTTATGCGAAACATGTACCAACGCCACGGTCAGACGCTGGGTGGCAAGCGCAACCGGTAACGATTCGAAATTCGCCGTCGGGAAGATCCCACCGCTGATTGCCCCATCTTTAACAAAATATTGCGCGACCTGACTGGAGTCCTGATACGCTTTGTCTGCATTCAGCACGGTTGCCGGGTTGTCATCGGAACTGTTGATCTGCACGGTAATGGTATCTTCAGCATCGCGCAACGCGCGCATTGCCTCAGAAATGGTATACACCGTCGTTCTGAACGATAACGGATCCTGCAATGCACGTTTGTCATGCTTATGCCATAAATAAGAACCACTTAACGCATCGCGAATCTCTTTAGCGGAATCAGCCAACTGCGGGAAAGGACGCACGGCGATCGACTGCGGCAGTACCGGCGCGACATTGCCATTCAACGCTTCGAGGCTCATGGCAAAAACCACCGGACTGACGTTCAGCACCTGGCGTGCCGACCGTACCGCTTCAATTGCATATGCTGTTCCGACACTGTTGTTCGACAAAATCGCCAGCATATCTTTACCCTGCGGGACCAGTGGTTTAAGCCCCACTTTCACAAGCGCATCGCCACCACTCATTTCCACGCCATTAACCCGCGCTTTCCACTCGCCCATCATCACCAGACCAACGTGTGAAGCGAGCATAATATCCGCTGCGCCGATACTTCCCCGCGCCGGAATTAACGGCGTAACGCCTCGATTAATAAACTCGGCATACAACTCGGCAATATAAGGCTGCGCGCCGGTTTGCCCATGCAACATAGTATTTAAACGTAACACCATTGAGAGACGGGCAAGATAATCCGGCAACATCGGACCGACGCCCGCAGAATGGGCGCGCAGCGCGGCAGCATTAAATTTTTTCGACGCGTCAATCACCTCAGGCGTTAAATTTCCTTTGGCATCAAATATCGGCTGGTCTTTATTTAGCCCCACGCCTACGGTTAAACCATAAACGGGTGTTCCAGAATGTGCGGCGGTCATCACCAGATCATAACTTTTTTCCATTCTGCCCAGAGCTTTCGGCGCGATTTTGACGTCGTTATCACCTAATGCAATTGACCAGGCCTGGTCAATGGAAAGATGTTCGCCATCCAGAGTAATGGTTGATTTCGCCATCGCAATGGAGCAAACGCTCCAGAGCACAACGGTGACAGTGACTCTTCGTATCAATCCTTTCATTGTGTTTCCTTATCATGATGAGTTTAACAACGGGTTACTGCGACAACGTTTTAATTTGTTCTATCTGTTTTCCCCCGCCGGACAATAGTGGCAGCCAGGCGAGCGGCAACTTTCGCAGTTAAATTATCGCGGTCCAGGTCCGGGTTCAGTTCGGCAATATCCGCAGCAATCAACTTCTCGCTACCGGCGATTAAATTCACAATGGCTTCAGTAATATTTAACGGCACGCCTAACGGTGATGGAGCAGAAACACCGGGCGCCTGATAACCTGGTAAAACATCGAGACAAATCGTTAAATAAATGGCGTCACAAGCCTGAATATCTGCCGAGAGCGCATTAGCGATCTCATGCAAACCACGTTCAAATTGCAGAGATTCGTCCAGCCAATAACGCACACCGAGACAATCAGCGCGATCAAATAACGCCTGAGTATTGGCAAAACGACTTATTCCCAGCACGCGATAATGAAACGGTTTGCCATACTGCGCGTTCCACTCTTGCATCTGACGAAACGGCGTACCTGAATTGGCTTGTTCCGCCATCCGTAAATCAAAATGCGCGTCAAGGTTCACAATCAGTAACCGCTGAATATCCGGACGCGACTGCATAATCCCCTGAAATGTTCCCCACGCCACTTCATGACCGCCCCCCAGAACCACCGGTAAACTGCCGCGCGCAATGGCTGTAGATACGTTAGCCGCCAGACGATTTTGTGCGGATTCCAGCGCGTGGTCCTCGCTTTGTACATCGCCCATATCGAAAATAGCGCCTTCACAGAGCACTGGCATATTTCCCAACATGCTGCGCAACGCGCCCGGTCCGCCTGCTGCACCCGCTCGCCCACCATTACGTTGCACTCCGTCATCAACGGCAAAACCAATCAGCGTACAACCGCCGTGGCTTTGTTCACTAAACGGTTGCACATGCTGATGCCAGCGAGTGCTGATGCCGGTTTCCTGCGAGTCAACACGCCCACTCCACGGCAAAAATGTTTGCTTCATTACCAACTCCTTTTTCCGCCGACAATAAGCCCCTGGCAAGGCTGATGCCCAAACCAGTAAGCCAGTTCACGTGGATGATTAAGATCCCAGACCGCCATATCCGCCCGTAATCCCGGTGCAAGTTCACCCCGGTCAATAAGTCCAAGTGCCTTTGCCGCATTACGCGTAACGCCCTGAACGGCTTCCAGCGGCGTCATGCGAAACAGCGTACAGGCCATATTGATCATCAATGGCAATGACATATTGGGAGACGTTCCGGGATTATGGTCCGTGGAGATAGCAATCGGCACACCTGCGGCCCGCAGAGCGACAATCGGCGGCAGATGGGTTTCGCGCAGGAAGTAATAAGCACCGGGAAGCAAAACCGCCACTGTTCCAGCCGCTTTCATGGCGGCGATCCCCGACTCGCTCAGGTACTCCAGATGATCGCAGGAGAGTGCAGAAAACGCCGCTGCCAGCGCCGCGCCTTGCTGGTCAGAAAGCTGTTCGGCATGCAGTTTTACAGGTAATCCATAGCTTTGCGCTTTACTGAAAACGCGCCGTACCTGCTCTGGAGTAAAGGCGATGTTTTCACAAAAAGCATCAACTGCATCAATCAGCCCCTGTTCATGCAACACGCACATCCAGTCGCAAAGCGCCGTAATGTAATCATCACTGCGCCCGGCAAACTCTGGCGGCAGGCTGTGCGCCCCGAGAAACGTAGACTGAATATGTAACCCGGTAGATTGCTGCAAGCGGCGGATCACGCGTAAACAACGCGCTTCATCTTCCAGCGTTAAGCCATAACCCGATTTGATTTCCAGCGTACTGACGCCTTCACGCAACCAGTTTTGTAGTCGCTGCACCGCCAGTTCAAACAGTTGTGTTTCGCTGGCCGCCCGCGTAGCATTGACGGTAGATAAGATCCCGCCGCCCGCTCTGGCGATATCTTCATAAGCTACGCCTTGCAACCGCATCTCAAACTCGTTCGCCCTCTGGCCGCCATACACCAGATGTGTATGACAATCCACCAGACCGGGTGTCAGCAACTTACCCTGCAGGTCGTGTTCCTCTGTAATGTCAGCCGTCAGTTCGCGAGGGATCTGCGTGGCCTTGCCAAGCCAGACAATAGTGTCGCCACGGCTGATTAATGCCCCCTTTTCAATCACTCCCCAATCGTTAGCGGAAAGCGTCGCCAGCGTGGTATTTCGCCAGAGCGTTAATGCACTCATAAGGATTTTTCCCCTCGTAGATAATAAAGCCACCAGCCCGCCAGCTCACCGACGGAGACTTTCTTCCGTGGTACGAAACGCCAGGGCCTGCCATCAGGTGCAACCAGCCATAACAACATATTTGCCGCGACAAACACCCTTTTCTTGCCGCTTATCCACTCCCCTTCACACAGCGTGAACAGGCCCGCTTGCGCAAGTGACGGAGGAAGCCAGTCAACGGCACTTTGCACCCGCAACATCCCCGTATCGCCTTCCCGCGCCATAACATTCAGATCGCGAACCCCGCCGCCCAGCAGCTTGCAATCAGGCATAGCTTCTCCAGGGAAAATTAAGGCGGGATCGTGACGTTGCAGGTTGATGATCGAATCGGCAAACGTTAGCTTCACCCCTTCCCCGTCGAGGATCGCGAGGCCACGAACCACGCCAGGCCACGCTGAAAAAGGGCCATCCTGACTGACATTCGCCATACTGATGCGCAACAACCAGTTTTCATCATCGGGCCAGGCAAGCAGCTGTCGGGTAACCCCCCCGCCGTTGCGCCACGGTTGCAGCGGCTTATCCATTGCAGAAATCAGCATCGGTTCCATATTAAGACTCGGGATAAATCGTATAAGCAGGAACGCAGGTGGTGCGTTTGGCCCACGGGTAATAGATAACGGCGGTAATTAACAAGCCGACAATCCAGGAGATATCCGCCCCATCCATCAGGACAGAAATGGGTCCCTGATACAGTTTTTGATTCAGGAAGGGGATCTGCACCAACACGCCTACGCCATAGCACGTCAAAGCGGTTTTGTTATACGCGCCATAACGCCCTTCCGGGGTATAAAGTGCCGGAATATCGGTTTTACCTTGTGAGATGAAGTAGTAGTCGATGAGATTAATGGCGCTCCACGGCACAAATACCGTCAACAGCAGCAGAACGAAGTTTTTGAAATTATTCAAAAAATCTGCGCTTGCCGCCAGCGCGACGACCATCGACAACAGCACGAACCCTACAACGTAGGCAGCACGAACACGCTGTGAAACCTGACTGCGATTATTAAAGGCGCTGACGGTCGCCAGAATCGACATAAAGCCACCGTAGGCATTCAAACAGTTCACCGTCAGTTTGCCGCAAACAATCACCATATAAATCAGAATAGCGAAGGTGGGTCCGGCTAACTCACCCATAAAACCAACCTGATCCTTCAGGAAGTTAGCACCACAGGCCGCAACAAGTACGCCAAACGTCATGGCACATTGCGCACCAAGCGTGGTTCCCAGAAAGGTGGCAAAGAAGATTGATTTTGCTGGCGTATCAGAGGGTAAATAGCGGGAATAATCAGAGGCGTAAGGGGCAAACGTTAATTGCCATCCGGCAGAGAGAGCAATCGTTAATAAAAAGACCGACAGACTAAATGGCTTTTGACCAAATGCCGCAGCCACATCGTAGTGACCGCTAAGTTGAGTGGCCAGGTAAATAAACCCCAGAATACTTAATATCCCTGCAACACGGCCAACGACGTGAATAAGTTTATAACCGACCAATGCGATCATCGCGGTCAGCATGCCGAAAATAATAATTCCGGTCGATGCCGATTCGAAACCAAATATCCGGTTAATCGCCTGACCGGATAATACTGTACCCGTCGCGGCAAATCCAAGGTACATAATAATCACCATCAGTAACGGTAGCGCCGCTCCTTTAACGCCAAAGCGGATACGACTGGAGATCATCTGGGGTAATCCCAGCTTTGCCCCCTGCGACGAGTGCAATGCCATTACTGCACCACCAATAATATTACCGATTAATAAACCAATTATTGCTGACATGGCTTCGGAGCCAAAAATAATCGCTAACGCGCCGTCCACCACAGCGGTAATTTGTAAGTTAGCACTTAGCCATAAAGTAAACTGACTGGATGGCGAGCCGTGGCGAGCAGACTCAGGAACGGCGTTAATCGTATTTGATTCTAATACTGGCTTTTTACTGCGGATAGGGCTGCTTGATTCCATGAAAAAGTCTCCTGCAAAATGAGAGGTCATTTTTTGAAACAGCAATAGAGGGTCGGGAGATATTTCTCTCGACGATGTAAAAATATTTTTTGATAATTATTGTTATACAGGCGAATTATTCTCCGCCTGTATTAGCGCAAATATTAAATGACGGCGTTAATATTTAGCGAATCATCGGTAATTTCAGACCATAGTTTTTGGCACATTCAATTGCCGCTTCATAACCCGCATCCGCATGACGCATAACCCCGGACGCACAGTCATTCACCAGCACACGCGCCAGACGTTTTTCGGCTTCTTCGCTACCATCGGCAACAATAACCATCCCGGCGTGTTGTGAATACCCCATCCCGACGCCGCCGCCATGATGCAGGGATACCCACGTTGCTCCCCCTGCAGTGTTGAGCAAACCGTTGAGCAACGGCCAGTCAGAAACCGCATCACTGCCATCAAGCATGCTTTCGGTTTCGCGGTTCGGGCTGGCGACAGAACCGGTATCAAGATGATCGCGCCCAATCACAATCGGTGCTTTTAGTTCACCGTTGCGCACCATTTCGTTGAATGCCAGCCCCGCCAGGTGACGCTCACCAAGCCCCAGCCAGCAAATACGTGAAGGAAGTCCCTGGAAGGCAATGCGCTCGCGCGCCATATCCAGCCAGCGATGCGTCAGTACGTTATTGGGGAACAACTCTTTAATTTTGGCATCAGTTTTATAGATATCTTCCGGGTCGCCAGACAGCGCCACCCAACGGAATGGACCTTTGCCTTCACAAAACATTGGACGAATATAAGCCGGAACAAAGCCCGGGAAATCAAAGGCATTTTGCAGACCTTCGTTGAAGGCCACCTGGCGGATGTTGTTGCCATAATCGACAACCGGGATCCCCATCGCCTGGAAGTCCAGCATCCCCTGAACATGCGCCACGCAACTCTGCGCCGCTTCTTTTTGCAGTCTGGCGTGCTGTTGTGGATCCTGCTGTGCAGCACGCCATTGTTCTACGCTCCAGCCCATTGGCAGGTAACCATAGACCAGATCGTGAGCGGAGGTCTGGTCGGTCACCAGATCCGGTTTGATCGATCCCTGATGCGCACGTTTCACCAGCTCAGGAACAATTTCCGCCGCATTGCCCAGCAGCGCGATAGAAACGGCTTCTTTGCGTTCGGTGTGGTATTTAATCAGCGCCAGTGCATCATCAAGATCTTTCGCTTGTTTATCGACATAACGGGTACGCAGACGGAAGTCGATGCTACTTTGCTGGCACTCGATATTTAATGAGCACGCCCCCGCCAGAGTCGCCGCCAGCGGTTGTGCGCCCCCCATACCACCGAGCCCCGCGGTCAGGATCCATTTTCCACTCAGCGAATTGTTGTAGTGCTGACGACCCGCTTCAACAAAGGTTTCGAACGTTCCCTGCACAATGCCCTGACTACCGATGTAGATCCACGAGCCAGCGGTCATCTGGCCGTACATGAACAGACCTTTACGATCCAGTTCATTGAAATGATCCCAGTTGGCCCATTGCGGTACCAGGTTAGAGTTGGCAATCAATACGCGCGGCGCATCGGTATGCGTTTTAAACACGCCTACGGGTTTACCGGACTGAACCAGCAGTGACTCATCAGCTTCCAGATTTTTCAGTGATTCAAGGATTTTGTCAAAACACTCCCAGTTACGTGCCGCACGACCAATACCACCATACACCACCAGATGCTGTGGATTTTCGGCAACGTCGGGATCAAGGTTGTTCTGCAACATCCGGTAGGCTGCTTCAATTTGCCAGTTTTTGCAGTGCAGCTGCGTACCGTGTGGCGCATGGATTACACGGCTGGTATCAATACGCGGGTCTGAAGGCTTACTCATGAATCTTCTCCTGTTACTTGATAAAATTAAACGCTGTAATCGGTCAGAAAAAACGAACGAATGAATATAGAAACGGTTTCTATAATTCCCGTTTATCATTTTGTATTATTAATTCATTTAGTGAATATTGTTTATCGTGGTATATTCACTATGAATATAAATTCAAAACCACCAACGCGTTGTATGCGAATTCAATATGCTTAATTTAACTTGTCGAAAAAGTGATATTGTTGGCAAAATATTTTCTAATTTGAACATATGAATATGATGAGATTGCAAGATGTCAGTAATTTAATTATTTAAGAAATGCGTTGATAACGACCAGATATTAGCGTAACAACAGGTGTTCCGACACCACACAGTGCGCATAACACAATGATATTTAAAATAAGATCTTCATTATTCGTCATAAAGACATGTTTTATTATCATTAATAATCCATTTGTTTTCATCCCACTTTTGATAATTAAAAAACGGCAACAATGGATAGTTACCCGACGTAAAAATAGGCGTAAAAATAGGCGTAAAAATAAATCTTAAAATATATCCACTGGAAATTATCATTTTTCATATTTTACAATCTGGCGTCGATAACTTACCCCTTTTATAACCCTCCCGTTTGTTAATAGTCTTTTTTATCTTGTATTGATCGTCATTGCTGCATACACTACGCGCGTTTTCTTTCCCTTTTGCTGGCTGCTGACCGGAAAGACAAAATTACCCTCGCAATACAGGGGGTTGATTAACGTCTATATTTCAGGACAGCGTTATGCATCATCTTTCAAGGCTTGATAAAGCCTTTCTGCGCAAAGGGATCCAACTTTCCCGCGCCAACAATATTGTTTCATTATCTCGTCCATCAGGTGCCAGTGTCCGCGTACTGCTGCCGGACGAACTGCCGCTGGAAGAAAAAGCAGTGACACAACTGCTTGATTTTGCAGAAGTGAAGATACCAGACCATCCAGGTTACGTACGCCAGACCTGTGCGACGCCAGATTTTCATCCCGGCAATGGCGTCCCCGTTGGCGCGGTAGTCGCCTCTACGCCGGATTTAGTCATTCCTGCGGCCATCGGCACCGATATTTCTTGTGGCATGCGGCTGCTGACGACCGGATTAACACTTGAGCAAGCCGAAGCGAATAAAGACGTCATCGCTCAGCGGTTAACGCAAGTGCTACTGCAAAATGAGCGCGATGTTCCGTTATCCGCACAGGCGTTCACCGCGCTTTTTGATGACGGACCGGCAGAGTGCATGTCAGCCTTGCCATCAGCAGGTCTCTGGACACGCACGAATATCCCCCGAATGGTACAAGAGATTGACCGCTGCATTGGGCTTAACGAGCATAACAGTCATTCGCGTTATGCCCCACCCGCCCTGCTGGTAACGGACCGCCCATTACTCCGCGATCCTTGTCTTGGTACGCCGGGTTCAGGTAATCATTTTATTGAACTTCAGGTGGTTGATAGCGTGGTTGATCGCCATGTTGCCTGGCAACAAGGGCTGAAAACGGGCGATATTGTGGTGATGATCCACAGTGGATCGCGAGATGTTGGCTTTTACGTCGGAAGACGCTGGATGGATCGCGCCCGTGCTGAATGGCCCACCGGACATAAACATCCACAAAGCGGGTTATATGGCCTGGCAGGCGGACTGGCGGAGGAATATCTACAAGCGATGGGAATGGCGGCGCGTTACGCATGGTTAAATCGCGTGACCATTGCGGAAATGGTTCGCGTATGTTTTGCCGATTTATTTCATCAGGATGATTCACATCTGGTGGTGGATGTGCCGCATAACATCATCCTTCGCGAGCATGAAATGAATATTCATCGCAAAGGTGCAACACCGGCACGCGCGGGCAATCTGGCGTTAATCCCCGGTTCAATGGGCGATTATTCGTGGCTTGCAGTCGGTTGCGGCAACCCGGAGTGGCTGTGGTCTTGCAGTCACGGAGCAGGACGCAGCCAGCGTCGGCAGGCCATGCACTCACGCGCGACTGAAGAGTCAACGTTGCCGTGGCAATGCGTCACATTGCGCGAAGAACGGCGTATTGAAGAAGCGCCAGCGGCTTATAAAGATATTGGTCCGGTTATCGAAGCCCAACAAGAGGCCGGATTAATTCATCCAGCGGTTAGATTCCGACCGTGGTTAACGTTTAAGGCATAAAAAAGGCCATCATATGATGGCCAACCATGTCGAAACCGACAGCCCTTCGCCATTCCTGTAGAGGGAAGCGGCGAGGGCTATTTCTTATTACAGATATTTATTTCAGAACAGTTTTCAGTGCTTCACCGATATCAGCCAGGCTGCGAACGGTTTTCACGCCTGCGGCTTCCAGAGCAGCGAATTTCTCATCCGCAGTCCCTTTCCCACCGGCAATGATCGCACCCGCGTGGCCCATACGTTTGCCTTTCGGCGCAGTCACACCAGCGATGTAACCCACAACAGGCTTGGTAACGTGCTCTTTGATGTACGCAGCCGCTTCTTCTTCAGCGCTACCGCCGATCTCACCGATCATCACGATCGCTTCGGTCTGCGGATCTTTTTCGAACATTTCGAGGATGTCGATAAAGTTAGAGCCAGGGATCGGGTCGCCGCCGATACCGACGCAGGTTGACTGACCGAAACCATAATCAGTGGTTTGTTTAACCGCTTCATAGGTCAGTGTACCGGAACGGGAAACGATACCCACTTTACCTGGTTTGTGAATGTGACCCGGCTGGATACCGATTTTGCATTCCCCCGGGGTGATAACGCCTGGGCAGTTCGGGCCGATCATACGAACGCCTGCTTCATCCAGTTTCACTTTCACCGTCAGCATATCTAGCGTCGGGATGCCTTCAGTGATGGTGATAATCAGTTTGATGCCTGCATCAATAGCTTCCAGAATGGAGTCTTTGCAGAACGGTGCTGGTACGTAGATAACAGAAGCGGTAGCGCCAGTAGCAGCAACAGCTTCACGCACGGTGTTGAACACCGGCAGGCCGAGGTGGGTGGTGCAGCCTTTACCTGGGGTTACGCCGCCAACCATTTTAGTGCCGTATGCAATAGCCTGTTCTGAGTGGAAAGTCCCCTGGCTACCGGTAAAGCCCTGGCAGATAACCTTGGTGTTTTTATCAATTAAAATGGACATTATTTCCCCTCCACTGCGGCAACAACCTGCTGAGCTGCATCCGTCAGACCTTTTGCTGCAATAATATTCAGGCCGCTGTCAGCCAGTTTCTTCGCACCGAGTTCGGCGTTGTTACCTTCCAGACGTACCACGACCGGTACGTTAACACCCACTTCTGCTACCGCGCCGATGATACCGTCAGCGATCAGGTCGCAACGAACGATACCGCCGAAGATGTTAACCAGAACGGCTTTCACTTTGTCGTCAGAGAGGATGATTTTGAACGCTTCGGTTACGCGCTCTTTGGTTGCGCCGCCGCCAACGTCCAGGAAGTTAGCTGGTTCGCCGCCGTGCAGTTTAACGATGTCCATGGTGCCCATCGCCAGGCCTGCGCCGTTAACCATACAACCGATGTTACCGTCCAGCGCAACGTAGTTCAGTTCCCACTGTGCAGCCTGTGCTTCACGCGGATCTTCCTGCGACTGGTCACGCATTTCGCGCAGATCAGGCTGGCGGAACAGTGCGTTGCCATCAGCGCCCAGTTTGCCGTCGAGGCAAATCAGATCGCCCTGTTTGGTAATAACCAGCGGGTTGATTTCGATAAGCGCAAGGTCGCGCTCCAGGAAAATGGTCGCCAGGCCCATGAAGATTTTGGTGAACTGCTGAACCAGTTTACCTTCCAGACCCAGTTTAAACGCCAGCTCGCGTCCCTGATACGGCATTGGGCCGGTCAGCGGATCAAGCGCAACTTTGTGGATCAGGTGCGGGGTTTCTTCCGCTACTTTTTCAATTTCAACGCCGCCTTCGGTGGAGGCCATGAAGACCACGCGACGGGAGCTACGGTCAACTACCGCGCCCAGGTAGAGTTCTTTATCGATATCGGTCGCGGCTTCAACCAGAATCTGGTTGACCGGTTGACCGTTGGCGTCTGTTTGATAGGTCACCAGACGTTTGCCCAGCCAGTGTTCAGCAAAAGCGCGAATCTCTTCTTTGCTTTTGACCACTTTCACACCGCCCGCTTTACCGCGGCCACCTGCGTGAACCTGACATTTTACTACCCACGGACCTGCACCGATTTTCGATGCCGCTTCTTCAGCTTCACGCGGAGTAGTACAGGCATAACCCACCGGCGCCGGTAAGCCATAGCGGGCAAAAAGTTGTTTTGCCTGATATTCATGTAAGTTCATGTGTTCTGTCCATCCTTCAGGTAATCGTTATCTTTAAACCCGTAGACCGGCGTGGTGCTTGTGCCGGATGGCGCTACGCTCATCCGGCCTACGAGGCAGGTGATACTCTTGTTTACTACACGTCCAGCAGCAGACGAGTCGGATCTTCCAGCAGTTCTTTGATCGCCACCAGGAAGCCCACGGATTCGCGACCATCGATCAGACGGTGATCGTAGGACAGCGCCAGGTACATCATCGGCAGGATTTCGACCTTGCCATCTACCGCCATCGGACGATCTTTAATCGCGTGCATCCCGAGGATCGCGCTCTGCGGCGGGTTGATGATCGGCGTGGACATCAGGGAACCGAACACACCCCCGTTGGTGATGGTGAAGTTACCGCCCGTCAGATCTTCCACCGTCAGCTTGCCGTCACGACCTTTGATTGCCAGCGTCTTGATGTTTTTCTCGATGTCAGCCATACCCAGCGTATCAACGTCACGCAGTACCGGGGTTACCAGGCCGCGCGGCGTGGACACCGCCATGCTCACGTCGAAGTAGTTGTGATACACCACGTCATCGCCATCGATAGACGCGTTCACTTCCGGATAGCGTTTCAGCGCTTCCACCACCGCCTTCACGTAGAAGGACATGAAGCCAAGACGGATACCGTGACGTTTTTCAAACGCTTCGCCGTACTGCTTACGCAGATCCATGATTGGCTTCATGTTGACTTCGTTGAAGGTCGTCAGCATGGCAGTGGAGTTTTTCGCTTCCAGCAGACGCTCGGCCACGCGTTTACGCAGACGGGTCATCGGTACGCGTTTTTCGCTGCGTGCCCCCAGGGCTGGCTGTGCAGCCGGTGCCGCTGCCGGTGCTTTGGCCTCGGCCTTCGCAGGGGCTTTCGCCAGGTGTTTATCCACGTCTTCACGGGTAATGCGCCCGCCCACACCGG
This sequence comes from Citrobacter sp., assembly GCA_019415335.1. The sequence continues at coordinate 26,875 of DXKH01000067.1, forward strand.
TGCCTTTGATAGCGCTGGCGTCGAGGTTGTGCTCAGCCAGCAGGCGACGGATCGCCGGGCTCAGCGCATCGTTGTTTTGCTCTTCCAGAGAAGCCTGCTGACGCTGCGCCGGGGTAGACGCTTTTTCTTCAGACTTAGCGCTGGTTTCTTTACCGGCGCTGTTGCCTTCACGCAGGCGACCGAGGATCTGGCGCGAGGTCACGGTCGTGCCTTCGTCTTCCAGAACCGCATCCAGAATGCCGTCCGCTGATGCCGGTACTTCCAGTACCACTTTGTCAGTTTCGATTTCTACCAGCACTTCGTCACGAACCACTGCATCACCCGGTTTTTTGTGCCAGGTGGCGACGGTCGCATCTGCTACAGACTCAGGCAGGTCGGGAACAAGAATATCTACGCTACTCATTATGTATCCTTTAATTAATCGACGTTCAGCGCGTCATTGACCAGATCTTGTTGCTGTTTCTGGTGAACGGACAAATACCCTACCGCCGGAGAGGCGGAGGCCGGGCGACCTGCATAACGCAGAGCGGACCCAAATGGAATCACTTCACGGAAATGATGCTGGCTGCAGTACCATGCGCCCTGGTTGAGCGGCTCTTCCTGGCACCAGACAAAATCATGTACGTGAGCGTACTGTTTCAATACGTCCTGCATCGCCTGATGCGGGAACGGATAGAGTTGTTCGATGCGCACAATGGCGACATCTTTCTGGTTGTTCTTGCGACGCTGTTCCAGCAGATCGTAATAAACCTTACCAGAACACATCACCACGCGCTTCACGCCTTTCGGATCGAGGTCATCCACTTCGCCAATGGCTGGCAGGAAGGTGCCGTTAGCCAGTTCGTCCAGGCTGGAGACAGCCAGCGGATGGCGCAGCAGCGATTTCGGCGACATGACCACCAGCGGACGACGCATCCCGCGCAGCGCCTGGCGACGTAGCATGTGATACACCTGAGCCGGAGTAGACGGTACGCACACCTGCATGTTTTGCTCAGCGCAAAGTTGCAGATAACGTTCCAGGCGTGCGGAGGAGTGCTCCGGACCCTGCCCTTCATAACCGTGCGGCAGCAGCATCACCAGGCCACACATCCGGCCCCATTTCTGCTCACCGGAGGAGATGAACTGGTCGATCACCACCTGTGCGCCGTTAGCGAAGTCACCGAACTGCGCTTCCCAGATGGTCAGGGTGCGCGGTTCCGCTGTGGCATAACCGTATTCGAATGCCAGTACCGCTTCTTCAGACAGCACGGAGTCCCAGACGCGGAAGGAGCCCTGTCCGTTATGGACATGCTGCAGCGGCGTATAGGTTGAACCGTTCGCCTGGTTGTGAATGACCGCGTGACGATGGAAGAAGGTACCGCGACCCGAATCCTCACCGGACAGACGAACCGGAATCCCTTCGTCGACCAGCGTAGCATAGGCCAGATTCTCGGCGCCGCCCCAGTCGAACAGTTTCTCACCAGCCGCCATGGCCTGACGATCGCCATAAATCTTCGCGACGCGTGACTGCATCTCAACCGCTTCCGGCACCGTACTGATGCGTTTCGCCAGTTCCTGCAGACGCTTCATCTCAACCTGGTTCGGGTAGTTTTCATCCCACTCGTGGTTGAGGTACGGCGACCAGGTAAAGGAGTGCATGTTCATTGGACGCCACTCTTTCACCACGCATTCGCCCGCGTCCAGCGCGTCGCGATACAGGTTGACCATTTCAGTGGCATCTTCCAGCGTCGCCACCTTATCCGCTTCCAGTTTGTCAGCGTAGATTTTGCGCGGGGTCGGATGCTTTTTGATTTTCTGATACATCAGCGGCTGAGTTGCGCTCGGCTCGTCGGCTTCGTTGTGGCCGTGACGGCGGTAGCACACCAGGTCGATGAAGACATCGCGTTTAAAGGTGTTACGGAAATCCAGCGCCAGGCGCGTAACAAACGCGACCGCTTCCGGATCGTCCGCATTCACGTGGAAGATCGGCGCCTGTACCATTTTACCGATGTCGGTGCAGTACGGGGTGGAACGCGCATCCAGCGGGTTAGACGTGGTGAAGCCCACCTGGTTGTTGATCACGATGCGAACGGTACCGCCCACTTCGTAACCCCGCGCTTTCGACATGTTCAGGGTTTCCTGAACCACGCCTTGTCCGGTAACCGCGGCGTCGCCGTGGATGGTAATCGGCAGAACTTTGTTGCTGCTTGGCTCATCCAGTCTGTCCAGACGTGCACGAACAGAACCGATCACCACCGGGCTGACGATTTCCAGGTGCGACGGGTTAAACGCCAGCGCGAGGTGAACCAGACCGCCTTCGGTTTCGATATCCGACGAGAAGCCCATGTGGTACTTCACGTCGCCGGTGCCGAGATGTTCTTTATGTTTGCCCGCAAATTCGTCGAACAGGTCCTGCGGTTTTTTACCCAGCACGTTGACCAGTACGTTCAGACGACCACGGTGCGCCATACCCAACACCACTTCACGGGTGCCGCTGTTGCCCGCGTGGCGGATCATCTCTTTGAGCATCGGGATTAACGCATCGCCGCCTTCCAGCGAGAAGCGTTTTGCGCCCGGGAATTTCGCGCCCAGGTAGCGTTCCAGACCTTCTGCTGCGGTCAGTTCGCTCAGGAAGCGTTTTTTCTCTTCCCCGCTGAATGCGGCGCGACCGGATTCAATCCGCTGTTGCAACCAGCGTTTCTCTTCGGTGCTGGTGATGTGCATGTACTCAGCGCCAATCGGGCCGCAGTACGTTTGTTTGAGCGCGGAAATCAGCTCGCCCAGCTTCATCGTCTCTTTGCCGCCGGCAAAAGAACCTACGTTAAAGCTTTCCTGGAAGTCAGCCTCTGTCAGATCGTGGAAGGAAGGATCCAGATCTGCCACAGTTTCTTGCTGCCACAGTCCCAGCGGATCGAGATTCGCATGCTGGTGACCACGGAAGCGATAAGCGTTAATGAGCTGCAGGACTTTTACCTGCTTCACATTGGTATCAGGGTCGGAAATCGAAGAAGAGTAACGTGAGGCATCCTTCGCCAGACGACGGAAATAATCACGTGTTTTTGAATGGAGTTGATCCGGTTTGACTCCGGTACCAGGTAACTGCTGGAACGTCGAACGCCAGTTAGCGTCTACCGAGTCAGGATCGGTTAAGAAGTCTTCATAGAGCTGTTCTATCCAGCTCTGGTTTGCGCCAGAGAGGGAAGAAGAGTCCAACCAGGCTTTCAAAGCGCTGTTCTGCATCGTGATCCCTTAAGCATCTTTTCTGCTTATTTAATACTCTAAATAGATCACGTTTCAGGAAGGCGGCAAGCTTGCGAATCCCCGGGAGCTTACATCCAGTA
>DXKH01000068.1 GCA_019415335.1 Citrobacter sp.
GGGTAACGCCAAATCACCACATTCAAAAAACTGCCGATGATCAATCCTCCGACGGTTGCCAGTATGGGCATCGCCGCGGGGTATTGCTGAAAAACATCAAAAAGCATGGTTAAAGGTTGTTTGTTGTAACTTGCCGGATGCGGGCCTGCGGGTGTATGCCATGTGGCTTTCCTCCAGGCCCGATAAACTGACGCATCGGGCATATGTGTTGACCCGATGCGCCTTATATCATGCCGGATGCGGCGTGAACGCCTTATCCAGGTTATTCAGCAGGCATCGAATATTCGGTAACCTTATTAATGGTTTCCGGCCCCTGTTCCGGTTTCGGCAGCTTGAGCGACGCGAGCGTGTTGTAAGCCGACTGGCTCACACCGCCCTCGAAGCTCATCTCTGCCGCTCCCGGTAGCTGGTAAGCATTCGCACCCGGATTCCATTTCTTAAAGAACTCCGAAAGATCCGTCTGAGCGACCCAGGAGGCACACAGCATCAGCGTGTCGGCAGCGTTACCGTTGGATTCAGCACAGTAATTCTTGCCACCAAAGGTGCTGTTACCAACATCATCGCCGCGTGCTTTACGATGCATCAACTGGAACAGGTTCCAGCCTTTCATCCCTTCACGCTCGCTGTAGAACGCAGGCAGCTTGCCATCTGGATACCACTTCTTGATATCAAAGTTTTTCTCTGCCCACTCTTTCAGCTGTGCGTACATCAGCAGACGGTCCCCCGCACCGCCGCGCGCCCAGGCCTGACCGTTGCTCTCCTCCAGATATTCCGGCGCGACGGTAATGTCGTCAGCGACACGGTTCATCTTACCGAGATAGCGATCCTGCATGTACAGCGCCAGCACGTTGTTCGCCACTTCAGTTGCACCCGGTACGTTCAGCGGTGTTTCTGCAGCGTTATGACCGACTTCGTGCCAAATCAGCCAGTCGTTCAGCGGCGTCGTCGGCAGCGTGGTGCTGTTCGTCGAGAAGCTGCTGTTCATTACCGGATAACCAGAGTGCGCATCACCGATGGAGATCTGCACATCGTTGGCGAAACGATGTTTGTGACCTGTCAATGCTTTATAGGTAAACATCCGGTGCTTACCGTCTTCATCATTACGACCGTAGAAATCATTCATCGAGCTGGCAAAGGTATCCAGATCTTTAGCGAATTGCTCCAGTCCGCCCGTGTAATTGCTGGCATTCAGGTTCTTCTTCGGTGTGGTATAGACGAACGACGCAGACTCCAGTTCGCCCAGCGGGGCAGGAGAGTTCAGATCGTTTTTCCATGCGCCGTCTTTATAGAACGGTGCTTTTACCACGCCAGTAAAGGTGAAGCTGGCAGATTCATTGGTAGAGCTATTGCCCTTGATATAAATCAGGCCACCGTAAGGCACCTTGAACTTCACCGTACCATTAGCCTCCAGAGTATACGTTTTAGTCACTCTTGGCGGACGGTTCAGCGCAACTTCATGCTTCTCACGTCCAGTCAGGTCGTCAGCCAGCGCCACGGTAACAGTCACAGGAACGTTCGCCGTAGACTCAATGGTGACCTCTTTCTGAGCCGGAGCCCACAGGCCAGTTGATTGCATGTTACCTGCAAACCATTTGGTCGGATTCGAGTACAGGCTGATGGTTTCAGTAACGTTCTGTCCCTCTTCCGATACTGCTCCCGGATACTTCTCGACATCAACTTTGATGTTCAGATCCCACCAGGAACGGCCCAGCATCAGACGCGTCAGCGGTTTTTCCATATAGTTGAGCGGATAGCTTGGGTTCATCATGCCCGCTTTGCTGCTACCGTCACCGTAGATCATGTTGTTATCGACCAGCGATTTTTTCAGATCTGCGGAGCACTTGGTGCCGCCTGCATAGGCATCATTGGCGTAGCAGTTCAGGAACTCGGTGAACGTTTTAAAGCCCAGCTCATCTTCCTTGCCCTCTTCGTAACGATATTTCGTATCGTTCCACAGCCAGACCGACATGTTCTGGTACAGACGTTCGAGATCGACGCTGTTCAGACGTTCGCCTTTACTGCCTTTAGTACGGAAATAAAGCTCATGTTGATACAGGCGCTGAATGTTGGTGCCTAAATCTGCAGCCTGCACCATCGCTTTCGCAGTGTCGGCGTCAAGATTCAGTTGCGTATAGCGTGGAACAAACATGCCAGTATTATTCTCTGGCGTTACAGGAACCCCCGTGCCTGGACGGTATTCGAGGCAGTTGACCTCATAGTGATAGTCAGGATCCTTACACTCTTCCAGCCCAGGGAACGCATCCAGAATTCTCTTCTTCGCCGCAGCCAGCAACTCAGGCGTTTTGTAGTCGGCTTCATCAATAAACGCGTATTGAGTTACTTGTTCACCATCAACCTCTTCTTGCCAACTGGCAACTTCCAGCTTCGGTTTCTTATCAGGTTTGTTATCAATCTGATATTTCCAGGTAACTTCGCCTGTCTCAGAATTAATGGTGTACGGCAGCGCACCTTCCACAACCGGATAACGTTCATAAACCCAAATGCCAGTCGCTCGGCGCTGGCGCACGCGGTTCGGATAACCCTGCGGATCGTTGTTCACCACCGATTTGTTCAGAGCCATTGACAGACCCGCGGCATCCAGCAGACGCACAAAACTGGACGCGCTCTCTTCCTTAAGATTGCTCATCACGTTTTCCATGATCAGCACCGAACCGCCTTTGTTCAGATAGGCGATCAGATCGGTCACATCCTGCTGAGTCAGCTTCGGTTTGCTGGTATCTGCACGCAGAGGCACAGCATAGGGATCGCCAGACCACTGAGTCACATATTCAAAGCCGTTGAGGATCAGCAACGGAACTTCTTCCGGATTTAGATCACCATAGCTGGTCAAATGTTTAACAGAGATACCTGCAAAATCCGGATGGAAGCCAAATGGAGCACTGTTCCCAGTGACCTGACCATGACGTTTGAAATAGACGGTATCCAGGTTGGTGCCTACGGTCATGCTGGCTTTCGCGTCCGGCGTCCATTTATCGTCGGACAGATAGCGCAGTACGTTCTGCATAAAGTGCTTCATGTCATCAGAATCACCGCTGAGCGTACACTGCCCGTCTTTATTAACGCCCCCGTTCCAACTGTAACCATTAGGGCAACGCAAAATACTGTTGTAGTGCGGGTTACCGATAACCATCAGTTTGCCGTCGCCGACTTGCCCCAGCGAAATAAACGGCAGGTTGAAGGTCGCGGTATCGCGCGTAACGTTCTCTGGCTGCACAATGGAAGGCGCTTCCGTAATGTACGCCAGCTCATTTTTATCCCAAGCGCGTTTTTCACCGAAGGCCAGCCAGTAGTTTTTATCATTACGCGCCATCAGAATCGGGAATGCCGCGTTGGAGATATTCACCACCGCCTGACCGCGCGCGTTACCGGTGCTGCCATAGAAGTTGGTAGAGTCATGGAATACATGGAACTTGCTGACAGATTTGTAGTTCGTATCCACACCCCACAGCTTGTTGATAACGCCCTGAATCTGGCCGTCATTAACATTGCGCGTTGTCAGCGAGAACCAGCGAGCCTCGTTGCAACCGTCGGTTTTCGCACAAATCGCGGTATCGATCTCTTTGGCCTGACCCGTCTTAAACTGCTCGATAAATTCGTTAGGCAGCACAACGTTTTGATCGCCTTCATCCAGCGTCGCACCGTTGGATAACGAAAGATTGATTATCTCGTTGATCACGTTGGGATATTCGGCAAAGACCTTGCGTACATCGTCCGGAACAACACGAGTATTATTTTGACCAGTCGTCGAATAACGATGAATGAGCTGATCGATATTTGCCCCGCGAACTTCATCACCCAATTCAGTCAGCGCAATGGTCGACTTATTGCCACGTACTGAGCCCAGTTCAAAGGTATCGATACCAAAGGAGATGGTTTCGCCCCAGCTAAAGGAGAATTTACCGTTTTCGTCAGTTACGCCACGGCCTGAATTGGTGTAGTAGTCAACGCCAGCAACACCGTTCCCCAGGCTATCCACCAGTTGGCCTTCGGAAAGAATGATTTCAGTGGGTTGATACTGATAAAACTGTTCCGCGTTAGCCGACACGAAGGACGCGTTCAGATCCGGTTTTGTTCCCTCTGTCGTGACTGGCACTACCGTTGAGGTATGGGTGGACGGCGCTTTATCAGTCGCAGCATTGTTTTCCACCTCTTCATTGACCAGCTTGCTGAAATTGTCTGTTGCCAGATCAATTTGCTTATACAGTTTTTCAAATCGCGCGCGATCAACCACTGACGAGAAAGTAAGACAAAGCTGTTCTGCATCTGCGGGGCAACTGTCGCTGGACGTCACCAGAGAGATGGCGTTGGTTTTCTTATTTTCAGAATTCGCCAGCTCCTGCGCGTCCTCCAGGCTAAACGACACTTTGTCAACCGCACGCAGGCTACGCGCAGCTTCTGACTGGGTGTTGAATGTTGCAATGGTCGTACTGCCCACCACACAACTCACGGTATTGCCAGGTGTAAAAGTAAAGCCATCGCTGGATTCACCATTACAGGTAGCACCAGTTACCCGCTGGCTTCCGCCCAGGGTCAGATAACCCGTTTTCGTGGGAACAGGTTCTGGCTCCGGTTCTGGTGTCGGCTCAGGATCAGGTGTTGGATCCGGCGTAGGTTCTGGGTCCGGAGTCGGCTCAGGCGTCGGCTCCGGGGTTGGTGTTGGATCAGGTTTCACATCCGGCAAAGACCCTGAACCAGAATCTGCATGTGGCGTATCGGAGGATGACCCCGAACCACCGCCATCACAACCGGCTAACAGGGTTGCGCTTAAAATAGCCGCTAAAAGCGATTTCTTATATTTAAATTTCTTATTCATTAATAACGCAAGTGACAAAACAAAGTTAAAAGATTCGTAACCGGGGAAATAGTTTTATGCTTTATCTTCTTTAATAACTTCCTCCATTCTTAAG
>DXKH01000069.1 GCA_019415335.1 Citrobacter sp.
GTTGTCTCCTGTCGGCAATACCGTAGAGTCTACCTGGAAAGCTCTGCTTGCCGGTCAGAGTGGCATCAGCCTAATCGACCATTTCGATACTAGCGCCTATGCAACGAAATTTGCTGGCTTAGTAAAGGATTTTAACTGTGATGACATTATCTCGCGCAAAGAACAGCGCAAGATGGATGCCTTCATTCAATATGGAATTGTCGCTGGCGTTCAGGCCATGCAGGATTCTGGCCTTGAAGTAACGGAAGAGAACGCATCCCGTATTGGCGCCGCTGTTGGCTCTGGTATCGGCGGTCTCGGACTGATTGAAGAAAACCACAGTTCCCTGGTGAACGGTGGACCGCGTAAAATCAGCCCATTCTTCGTTCCGTCGACGATTGTTAACATGGTGGCTGGTCACCTGACCATCATGTATGGCCTGCGTGGACCAAGCATCTCTATCGCGACCGCTTGCACCTCAGGCGTACATAACATCGGTCATGCCGCGCGTATCATTGCATACGGCGATGCGGACGCGATGGTCGCGGGCGGTGCTGAAAAAGCCAGTACGCCACTGGGTGTAGGTGGCTTTGGCGCAGCACGTGCGTTGTCTACCCGTAATGAAAACCCACAAGCAGCAAGCCGCCCGTGGGACAAAGAGCGAGATGGCTTTGTACTGGGTGACGGTGCGGGCATGGTGGTACTGGAAGAGTACGAGCATGCAAAAGCGCGCGGCGCAAAAATTTATGCCGAAGTCGTTGGCTTCGGGATGAGCAGTGACGCCTACCACATGACGTCGCCGCCGGAAAATGGTGCTGGCGCTGCCCTGGCGATGGTTAACGCACTGCGTGATGCGGCGATTGAACCTGGCCAGATTGGTTACGTTAACGCCCACGGGACGTCCACGCCGGCAGGCGATAAAGCTGAAGCGCAGGCTGTTAAGTCGGTCTTTGGCGAAGCGGCAAGCCGTGTGATGGTAAGCTCCACCAAGTCTATGACCGGTCACCTGTTGGGTGCAGCGGGCGCAGTAGAGTCGATTTACTCTATCCTGGCGTTGCGCGATCAGGCTGTTCCGCCAACCATCAACCTGGATAACCCGGATGAAGGTTGCGATCTGGACTTCGTTCCTCACGAAGCGCGTCAGGTCAGTGGAATGGAGTACACCTTGTGTAACTCCTTCGGTTTCGGTGGGACTAACGGTTCATTGATCTTTAAAAAGGTCTGACTCCCGTTCTGCTTCCTGGTTAAAAGGTCCGCTTGTCGGGCCTTTTTTATTGCTCGTGCTTCCCTTGTCCTGCGCCATCCATCCTGCGACACTAACGGGCCACGCATAAGGAGCCACTATGTTCTTGATCAATGGCCGTGAACAGGAATCCCTTCCCGCAAGCGATCGCGCTATCCAGTTTGGCGATGGTTGCTTTACCACTGCGCGCATCGTCGACGGCACGGTATCGCTGCTGGCAGCGCATTTGCGGCGTTTGCAGGTGGCCTGCGCGACATTGCTGATTGGCTTTGATGACTGGGATGTGCTTGAGCGAGAAATGTCCGTGCTGGCCGCGGGTCATTCACGTGCGGTACTGAAGGTGATCATCAGTCGTGGTAGTGGGGGACGAGGATACAGTGGCGCGCATTGCCATAACAGCACCCGCATTCTCTCTGTTTCTGCTTATCCGCAACATTATGACCGCTGGCGCGAACAGGGCATCACGCTCGCCTTAAGCCCGGTCCGACTGGGACGCAACCCTCTGCTTGCCGGCATCAAACACCTGAACCGGCTCGAACAAGTGCTGATTCGCTCTCATCTTGAGCAGACGGACGCCGATGAGGCGCTGGTTCTTGACAGTGAGGGTTGGGTTACGGAATGCTGTGCGGCTAATTTATTCTGGCGAAAAGGCAACGTGGTCTATACGCCGCGCCTCGATCAGGCGGGAGTGAACGGTATTATGCGACAATTCTGTATCCGGAAACTGGCACAATCGTCTTTTCAGGTTGTCGAAACCAATGCTTGCGAAGAAGCGTTGCAACACGCCGACGAAATGGTGGTTTGCAATGCGCTGATGCCGATCGTGCCAGTGCGAGCGTATGGCGCTAACACGTTGTCTTCACGTGTATTATTTGAGTTTCTGGCCCCACTGTGTGAGCATCCGAATTAGTCATGAAAAAATTGTTTCGTGTTGTCCTTTTACTGGTCGTTGTATTGGGCATTGCCGCTGGGGCGGGAATGTGGAAGGTTCGTCATCTGGCGGACAGTAAAATCCTGATTAAAGAAGAGACCATTTTTACCCTCAAGCCGGGAACCGGGCGTCTCGCACTGGGCGAGCAACTGTATGCCGATCGGGTCATCAATCGCCCTCGTGTATTTCAATGGCTGCTACGGGTCGAGCCGGATCTTTCCCATTTTAAGGCGGGAACCTATCGTTTGACGCCGGGCATGAGTGTCCGCGAGATGCTGCAACTGCTGGAAAGCGGTAAAGAGGCCCAGTTCCCGCTGCGACTGGTGGAAGGTATGCGGTTAAGCGACTATCTCAAACAACTGCGCGACGCGCCGTATATCAAACACACCCTGAGCGATGACAGCTACGAAACCGTCGCAAAAGCGCTGGGCCTTGAGAGTACTGATGGGCTGGAGGGCTGGTTCTGGCCCGATACCTGGATGTATACCGCCAATACCACGGATGTTGCCCTGCTCAAGCGCGCCCATCAGAAGATGGTGAAAGCGGTTGAGCGCGTCTGGGCAGGGCGTGCGGAAGGGTTGCCGTATAAAGATCAAAATCAGCTGGTGACGATGGCCTCCATTATTGAGAAAGAGACGGCCATTGCCAGTGAGCGCGATCAGGTCGCTTCGGTCTTTATCAACCGCCTGCGTATCGGGATGCGCTTACAAACCGATCCAACGGTGATTTACGGGATGGGCGAGCGTTATAATGGCAAGATCTCGCGCGCGGACCTGGAAACGCCAACGGCCTATAATACCTACACGATGACCGGACTCCCGCCAGGACCGATTGCGATGCCGGGTGAAGCTTCGCTGAAAGCGGCGGCGCATCCGGCCAAAACACCGTATCTCTATTTTGTGGCCGACGGTAAAGGCGGTCATACTTTTAATACTAATCTTGCCAGCCATAACCGGTCAGTGCAGGACTACCTGAAAGTGCTTAAGGAAAAAAATGCGCAGTAATTATATCGTCATCGAGGGGCTGGAAGGCGCCGGAAAAACGACCGCAAAGAATGTTGTGGTTGAGACGCTTGAACAACTCGGCATTCGCGACATGGTTTTTACCCGCGAGCCGGGCGGTACACAGCTGGCAGAAAAACTGCGTAGCCTGGTGCTGGACATCCGTTCAGTCGGTGACGAAACCATTACCGTAAAAGCCGAGGTGCTGATGTTCTATGCTGCGCGAGTGCAGTTGGTTGAGACGGTCATTAAACCCGCGCTCACAGAAGGTAAATGGGTGATTGGCGACCGTCATGACCTGTCCACGCAGGCGTATCAGGGCGGTGGTCGTGGGGTCGATCAGCAGATGCTGGCGACGCTGCGTGATGCTGTACTGGGGGATTTCCGCCCGGATTTAACCCTGTACCTGGACGTCACGCCAGAAGTGGGGTTGAAGCGCGCTCGCGCCCGTGGCGAACTGGACCGCATTGAACAGGAGTCGTTTGATTTCTTCAATCGCACCCGCGCTCGCTATCTGGAACTGGCAGCCCGGGATGCCAGTATCCGCACGATTGATGCGACGCAACCGCTGGATACGGTGATGAGTGATATCCGTACCACCATCACCGAGTGGGTGAAGGAGCAGGGCGAATGAAATGGTATCCATGGTTACGACCTGACTTCGAGAAGCTGGTAGCGAGCTATCAGGCGGGAAGGGGTCACCATGCGCTACTGATTCAGGCCTTACCGGGAATGGGTGACGACGCATTGATCTATGCGCTGAGTCGTTATCTGCTCTGCCAGCAACCGGATGGACATAAAAGCTGCGGTCACTGCCGTGGCTGCCAGTTGATGCAGGCAGGAACGCATCCGGACTATTATTCACTGTTCCCGGAAAAAGGGAAAAGCACGCTGGGTATTGATGCGGTACGTGAAGTCAGTGAAAAACTGTATGAGCGTGCGCGACTGGGCGGAGCAAAAGTGGTCTGGGTCCCGGATGCGGCACTGCTGACAGACGCTGCCGCCAATGCGCTGCTCAAAACACTGGAAGAACCGCCCGCGCAAACCTGGTTCTTTCTCGCCAGCCGTGAACCCGCGCGGTTGCTGGCAACATTGCGTAGTCGGTGCCGCTTGCACCATCTTGCGCCACCCGCGGAACAGTACGCGGTATCGTGGCTTGCGCGTGAAGTGACGGTGTCACAAGAAGCATTGTTGACCGCGCTGCGCCTGAGTGCCGGTTCTCCGGGGGCGGCGCTGGCGCTACTGGAATCCGAAAGCTGGTCCCAGCGTGACGCGCTGTGCCAGGCGCTGGCGAGCAGCATTCCTGCGGGCGACTGGTATTCATTATTAGCGGTGCTGAATCACGAACAGGCGCCAGCCAGACTGCACTGGCTGGCGACGTTAATGATGGATGCGCTTAAACGTCAACACGGGGCCACCGTGATGACCAACGCGGATGCCGGGCAACTGATCGCCACGATTGCCGGTCAGCTATCCCAGACGCGTATTCAGGTAATCCTCAATGCTATCTGCCACTGCCGCGAACAACTGCTTAACGTGACCGGAATAAACCGTGAACTGGTGTTAACCGATCTTCTTCTGCAAATCGAGCATTACCTCCAACCAGGCACCGTGTTGCCTGTTCCCCACCTGTAAGAGAGACATTATGTTTTTAGTCGACTCGCACTGCCATCTTGATGGCCTGGATTATCAATCTCTGCATAAGGATGTGGATGACGTTCTGGCGAAAGCCGCCGCGCGTGATGTGAAATTCTGTCTGGCGGTGGCGACGACGCTGCCGGGATACCGCGATATGCGGAAACTGGTCGGCCAGCGCGATAACGTCGTTTTCTCCTGCGGCGTGCATCCACTCAATCAGGACGAACCGTATGACGTGGAAGAACTGCGTCATCTGGCGGCCGATGAGGGTGTAGTGGCGATGGGAGAGACGGGGCTGGACTATTTTTATACCCCCGAAACAAAAGTGCGCCAGCAGGAGTCGTTTATTCATCATATCCAGATCGGCCGTGAACTGAACAAGCCAGTGATCGTCCACACGCGCGATGCCCGCGCCGATACGCTGGCGATACTGCGGAATGAAAACGTGACGGATTGTGGCGGCGTACTACACTGTTTTACAGAAGACAGAGAAACGGCGGGTAAACTCCTGGATCTGGGTTTTTATATCTCTTTTTCCGGGATTGTGACCTTCCGTAATGCTGAACAGTTACGTGACGCTGCACGGTATGTGCCGCTGGATCGACTGCTGGTGGAGACGGATTCCCCGTATCTCGCGCCGGTGCCGCATCGGGGGAAAGAGAACCAGCCTGCGATGGTCCGCGATGTGGCGGAATACATGGCCGTATTGAAAGGTGTGGCCGTTGAAGAACTGGCGCAGATCACCACCGATAACTTTGCCCGCCTGTTCCATATCAACGCTTCCCGCCTGCAATCAGTCTCGTAGTTGAGTTTTTTTAAAGCTCGTAATTAATAATCAAAGCGAGTAAAGTTCACCGCCACAAAGTGGGCGGTGAATGAGCGATCTGACACATTCTGATACCTTTTTTGTCAAAATGTGCAACTTAACGCGCTGTCCAGAGTTGAAACGTGATAGCCGTCAAACTATATTTCGCCGATTTATTTTACTCTGTGTAATAAATAAAGGGCACTTAGATGCCCTGTCCACGGCGGGGTTCTCCCCCCTCGCCAATGCGTGTGAACGTAGAAAGCACAAATACTCAGGAGCACTCTCAATTATGTTTAAGAATGCATTTGCTAACCTGCAAAAGGTCGGTAAATCGCTGATGCTGCCGGTATCCGTATTGCCAATCGCAGGTATCCTGCTGGGCGTCGGTTCCGCAAACTTCAGCTGGCTGCCAGCCGTTGTATCGCACGTGATGGCAGAAGCCGGCGGTTCTGTTTTTGCAAACATGCCGCTGATTTTCGCTATTGGTGTCGCGCTTGGTTTTACCAACAACGATGGCGTTTCGGCTCTGGCTGCGGTAGTTGCCTATGGCATCATGGTGAAAACCATGGCCGTGGTCGCACCGCTGGTTCTGCATTTACCTGCTGAAGAAATCGCAGCAAAACACCTTGCGGACACGGGTGTACTCGGGGGGATTATCTCCGGTGCGATTGCAGCGTACATGTTTAACCGCTTCTACCGTATCAAGCTGCCTGAGTATCTGGGCTTCTTCGCGGGTAAACGCTTCGTGCCGATCATCTCTGGTCTGGCGGCGATCTTTACCGGTGTGATCCTGTCCTTCATTTGGCCGCCGATCGGTACTGCTATCCAGACGTTCTCTCAGTGGGCTGCTTACCAGAACCCGGTTGTGGCATTCGGTATCTACGGCTTCATTGAACGCTGCCTGGTACCGTTTGGTCTGCACCATATCTGGAACGTTCCTTTCCAGATGCAGATCGGCGAATACACCAACGCGGCAGGTCAGGTCTTCCACGGCGATATTCCTCGCTATATGGCGGGTGACCCGACGGCGGGCATGTTGTCTGGCGGCTTCCTGTTCAAAATGTATGGTCTGCCGGCGGCTGCGATTGCTATCTGGCACTCTGCGAAACCAGAAAACCGCGCCAAAGTGGGCGGCATCATGATCTCCGCGGCGTTGACCTCGTTCCTGACTGGTATCACCGAACCGATCGAGTTCTCCTTCATGTTCGTGGCGCCGATTCTGTACGTTATCCACGCGATTCTGGCGGGTCTGGCATTCCCGATCTGTATCCTGCTGGGTATGCGTGACGGTACGTCGTTCTCGCACGGTCTGATCGACTTCATCGTGCTGTCCGGTAACAGCAGCAAGCTGTGGCTGTTCCCGATTGTCGGTGCGGGCTACGCGATTGTTTACTACACCATCTTCCGCGTGCTGATTAAAGCGCTGGATCTGAAGACCCCGGGCCGTGAAGATAACACCGATGACGCGAAAGCGGGCGCGACCAGTGAAATGGCGCCGGCGCTGATTGCGGCGTTTGGTGGTAAAGAAAACATCACTAACCTGGATGCGTGCATTACCCGTCTTCGTGTCAGCGTAGCTGACGTGGCGAAAGTGGATCAGGCTGGCCTGAAGAAACTGGGTGCAGCAGGTGTGGTCGTTGCAGGCTCCGGTGTTCAGGCGATTTTCGGTACGAAATCCGATAACCTGAAAACTGAGATGGATGAATACATCCGTAACAGCTAAGACCTAAGATGTTGGGGAGAACTAAGGCAGCCGAATGGCTGCCTTTTTTATGGGCTACGATCAGAACTGATAGTTTGCGGTGATGCTCACATTGCGTGGCTCGCCATAAACAATCGACCCTTCAACGTTGGTGTCATAGGTTTTATCGAACAGGTTGTTGACGTTACCCTGGACGGAGAAGTTTTTGGTCACCTGGTAGCGGGTGAACAGATCCACCAGCGCGTAACTGCCTTGTTCTGCACGGAAAGTGCCGTACGGCGTCGCGGTATCGGTGTACACGCGGTTCTGCCAGTTCACGCCACCACCCACGGTCAGATCAGGCAATACCGGCAGGCGGTAGCTGGTGAACAGCTTGACGCTGGTTCGCGGCAGATTCGGATTGACGGCATTGCCTTCATTGTCTTCTGCGACGTAACGCGTTGCACCAAAGGTCATCTGCCAGTTATCGGTAATCGCCCCGTTAACTTCGAATTCAACCCCTTTACTGACGGTACCGTTCGCCGTTTTATACGCAATATCGCCATTGGTACCCGGAATTGGCGCACCTGTTGACTGGGCAACGTTATCCTGTTCAATGCGGAACACGGCGAGGGTGGTGGTCAGTCGGCTGTTCATCCAGTCAGATTTCAGGCCCACCTCATAGTTATTACCGGTAACCGGCGTGAGGTATTTCCCACTCATATCGCGCTTGTTCTGCGGCTGGAAGATGGACGTGTAACTGGCGTAAGTTGACCAGTTATCATTGATGTCAAAAACCAGGCCGGCATAGGGCGTAGTGTGGTTTTTCTCCATGCTGTAGCTCAGAGTATCGACACGCCAGTTGGTGTAACGCGCACCGAGGATCAAGTGCAGCGGGTCAGCCAGTGAAACGCGCGTTGCGGCGTACAACGACTTCATATGCGTGGTGTCATCCTGGGCCAGCGACTGCGGTGCCCAGCCGGTTTGCGGGAAGTTGCCATTGAAGTTGTTGAAACTGCCGATCTCATCCGGGAAGACGTTTGCCCAGGAGCTGTAATAGCGGTTGTTCTGTTTGCTGTAGCTACCGCCAAACATCAGGTTATGCTGGCGACCGAACAGATCGTAACCGCCGTCGGCAAAGAGATCCAGCGCATCCATTTTACGCTTACCGCTGTTCCAGCCAGTACCGCCAACGTAGTCATAACCCGGTCCATAGCTGCTGTAAGGGCCGACCAGCATGCCATCAGCCTTATTCACATACGCATCGACATACATCGTTTTACTGTCGAATTTGATCTCCGAGTGGGTCGCATTCATCGTCGCCTGCCAGGTGTCGGCAAAGCGCTGCTTGAGTGTGACAAAGACTTTGTTGATCTCTTTATCGTTATACGCCCAGTCAGGCGCAGTACTGCGGGCGCGATCATAACTGTTTTTGCTGCCGTCGGTATTCCAGCGCGGCAGACCACCCCAGGTTGGGCTGTCCACTCTGATTTTCTGGTACTCATACCCGGCGGCAAGGCTGGTGGTTTCTCCCAGGTCAGCATCAATGATGCCTGAGAAGAAGTTTTTCTCGTTGTGATAGCGATCGAGCCAGGAATCGTTGTCCTGATAACCCGCCACTATGCGGCCGCGTACATTACCGTCATCGGTGAGCGGGCTTTGCAGATCCATCACGTAGCGCTGTTTGTTCCAGCTGCCATATTCCGCGGACACATTACCTTTGAACTCACGACTGGTGGCGTGCTTGCGGATCATATTGATGGAGGCCGACGGATTGCCGGTGCCGGTCATCAGGCCGTTTGCACCGCGCACCACTTCCACGCGCTCATAGAGCGCCATATCGGTGAGGGCATCACCCAGGTTCCAGCGGGATTCGAAATAGGTCGGAATACCGTCGACCATATAGTTATCAATCTGGAAACCACGGGAGAAGTAGCTGACGCGGTCAGAATCCGCCTGGCTTTTGCTGATCCCCAGCGTGCTGTCCATCACGTCGCCCAGCGTTTGCAACTGCTGGTCTTCCATGCGTTGTTCGCTGACGATGCTGACCGATTGCGGAATATCGCGCTGGGTCATCATCATTTTGGTGCCGGCGGAGGTGGATTTGACGCTGTAATCCTGTTCGCCGCTGTCCGCTGAGGCCGCTGGCGCAGAACCGTCAACAATAACGGTCTCTTCCGGCGTGGTCGCCGCGAAGCTCATGGATGGCATCAATGCCATCGCGATGCAGGCTGCCAGCAGCGATGGTGTTGCGCCAGCCTGGCGTTGTTCATCCCTGTTGTGTGTTGTGAAAGACATCAGAAAGCCCTTAATAGTGAACGAATTCTGGCTCAGGCCTGTAAGGTGGCGATGAGCCCCTTTTTATTTTTCTAACCATTCAATGTGCATGAAAATGCAAATGCGAAATATACGCATTCATATTCACTCTGTAAACAGATGTAACTTGCTTTCTGAAATCTTGTTTCACTACGTTTTGGCGCAAGAGAGGGGACAAATGGTTATAAGCGCGCCGCTGTGGCGATTTTTTGCTTAAGAAATCGTGGGTTAAGGTTGAAAGAGCGGGTTTAAGTCGATCATACTCTATACTCGCAGTGTGGCTCAGCGTAGCATGACATCACGCATGGCTAATTTTAGAAAAGGAAAACGTCGTGGCAGAAGAGACTATATTCAGCAAGATTATTCGTCGTGAAATCCCCTCCGATATCGTTTACCAGGATGACCTGGTGACTGCATTCCGGGATATTTCACCCCAGGCGCCTACACATATCCTGATCATCCCCAATGTTCTGATCCCGACGGTCAATGACGTCAGCGCAGAGCATGAGCAGGCGCTGGGTCGGATGATTACCGTTGCGGCAAAAATTGCAGAACAAGAAGGCATTGCCGAAGATGGCTACCGCCTGATCATGAACACTAATCGTCATGGCGGCCAGGAGGTGTATCACATCCATATGCATCTGCTGGGCGGTCGCGCGCTCGGTCCTATGCTTGCGCACAAAGGGTTGTCATGATGACCAGAGGATGCATTGCGCTTTCGCTTGCTCTGCTCTTCCTTGCCGGGTGCCGTTCTCATCCAGAGATCCCGGTAAGCGATGAACAGTCGCTGGTGATGGAGTCGACGCTACTGGCGGCGGGGATCACTGCGCAAGAGCCGACGTTGACCACGTCTGATATTCAGCCCTCTGCATCCTCAACGCTGTATAACGAAAGGCAAGAACCCGTTACCGTTCATTATCGCTTTTACTGGTATGACGCCAGAGGGCTGGAGATGCACCCTCTGGAGGCGCCACGCAGCGTGACGATCCCGGCGCATTCGTCGGTCACATTGTATGGCAGCGCCAATTATCTGGGGGCGCACAAAGTCAGACTTTATCTTTATTTGTAAGGGGTGAATCTTGAAGACAAAAATGAGTCGCTACGCATTGATAGCCGCGCTGGCGATGTTCCTGTCCGGTTGTGTGGTGCAACGTGAACCGGCACCGGTTGATGAGGTGAAACCCACGCCGGAACAGCCCGCTCAACCGCAAGAACCCGCTCCGGGAGTACCTTCGGTTCCCACGATCCCGGGACAGCCGGGTCCTGTTGAACATGAAGATCAGACTGCGGCGCCAGCGCCGCGCATCCGTCATTACGACTGGAATAGCGCGATGCAGCCGATGGTGGGCAAAATGTTGCAGGCCGATGGCGTTACGGCGGGGAGTGTACTGCTGGTCGATAGCGTTAATAACCGCACTAACGGTTCGCTGAACGCAGGTGAAGCCACTGAAACGCTGCGTAATGCGCTGGCGAACAATGGCAAATTTACCCTTGTCTCTGCACAACAGTTGTCGATGGCAAAACAGCAGTTAGGGCTGTCGCCGCAGGACAGTCTGGGAACGCGCAGCAAAGCGATTGGTATTGCCCGTAACGTCGGCGCGCACTATGTGCTGTATTCCAGTGCCTCGGGTAACGTCAATGCGCCATCGCTGCAAATGCAATTAATGCTGGTACAAACTGGCGAGATAATCTGGTCAGGTAAAGGTGCCGTTCAGCAGCAATAACATACCAGGGCGCGACGCGGTGTTGTCGCGCTACTTTCCGCACTATCGTCCCGTCGCCGAAGGTCAGAGTGGTCTTAGCGGCGGGAGCGTGATCATTGAAAGTCCAACCCAGCGGCTGGTTCTTCGCCGTCATCACGATCCCGATGCGCCGAAAGCGCATTTTTTACGCCAGTATCACGCGTTATCGCGGCTGCCTGAAAGCCTTGCGCCGAAGCCCCGTTTTTACCTGGCCGGCTGGATGGCGGTGGACTATATTCCGGGCGAGATAACATCCGGACTGCCGGATGCCGACGAACTGGCGGGCTTGCTGTATCATCTTCATCAGCAGCCCTGCTTCGGTTGGCGTATCCATCTGCTACCGCTACTGGAACAATACTGGCAGGAAAGCGATCCGGCACGGCGAACACCGCACTGGCTGAGAAGTCTGAAATGTCTGCGTAAGCAGGGCGAGCCACGTCCACTGCGCCTCGCGCCGCTGCATATGGATGTCCATGACGCGAACATCGTTCATAGTCCAACAGGATTGCGGCTGATCGACTGGGAATACGCCGGAGACGGCGATATCGCCCTTGAACTGGCGGCGGTGTGGGTGGACGATATCCAGCAACACCGGCAACTGGTGCAGGCTTATGCCGCCCGCACACGTATGGACGGGCAAAAATTATGGCAACAGGTCAGACGCTGGTATCCGTGGATACAGATGCTGAAGGCCGGTTGGTTTGAATACCGCTGGCAACAGACCGGCGAACGACAGTTTATCAGCCTGGCCGATGCAACCTGGCGGCAGTTGGCAACGAAAGATTAAGGAGAGCAGTGTGGGTCCAGTAATGTTGGATGTCGAAGGGTTTGAGCTGGATGCGGAAGAGCGGGATATTCTGGCCCATCCGCTGGTGGGCGGTTTGATTCTGTTTACGCGCAATTACCACGACCCGGAACAGTTACGTGAACTGGTGCGCCAGATCCGCGTGGCATCGCGCAACCATCTGGTGGTTGCCGTCGATCAGGAAGGCGGGCGCGTACAGCGTTTCCGTGAAGGATTTACCCGACTGCCCGCCGCGCAGTCCTTTGCGGCGCTGCACGGGCTGGAAGAGGGTGGAAAACTGGCGGAAGAGGCCGGATGGCTGATGGCCAGTGAAATGATCGCGATGGACATTGATATCAGCTTTGCGCCGGTGCTGGATGTCGGGCATATCAGCGCCGCCATTGGTGAACGTTCCTATCATGCTGACCCGGCAAA
The DNA here is from genome assembly GCA_019415335.1 of Citrobacter sp. The sequence continues at coordinate 12,559 of DXKH01000069.1, forward strand.
AGCGCTGGCGATGGCGACCCGTTTTATTGACGGCATGCATGCGGCGGGAATGAAAACCACCGGCAAACATTTTCCGGGCCACGGCGCGGTGACCGCCGATTCGCATAAGGAGACACCGACCGATCCGCGTCCAGAAACGGAAATTCGTGCAAAAGATATGTCCGTGTTCCGCACGCTGATTACCGAAAACAAGCTGGACGCCATCATGCCGGCGCACGTTATTTACAGCGCTGTCGATCCGCGTCCGGCGAGCGGTTCTCCGCACTGGCTGAAAACGGTTCTGCGCCAGGAGCTAGGCTTTGACGGTGTCATTTTCTCTGATGATCTGTCGATGGAAGGGGCGGCGATCATGGGCAGTTATGCCGAGCGCGGACAGGCATCGCTGGATGCGGGTTGTGATATGATTCTGGTCTGCAATAATCGTAAAGGGGCGGTCAGTGTTTTAGATAATCTGTCGCCGATCAATGCAGAGCGTGTTACACGTTTGTATCATAAAGGTTCATTTTCGCGTCAGGAACTGATGGATTCGGCACGCTGGAAAACGGTCAGCGCGAAGCTCAACCAGTTACATGAACGCTGGCAGGAAGAGAAAGCAGGTCATTAACGCACGTTTGGTGAGGATGCGATGATTATCTATTTGCACGGTTTCGACTCTAACAGTCCGGGAAACCACGAAAAAGTCTTGCAGCTACAGTTTATCGACCCGGACGTCAGACTGATAAGCTACAGCACGCGTCATCCGAAACATGACATGCAGCATCTGCTGAAAGAAGTGGACAAAATGTTGCAGCTTAATGTTGATGAGCGACCGTTGATTTGCGGCGTTGGCCTCGGCGGCTACTGGGCTGAACGCATTGGTTTTCTCTGCGATGTTCGTCAGGTGGTGTTTAATCCGAACCTGTTCCCGTATGAGAATATGGAAGGTAAAATCGATCGTCCGGAAGAGTATGCCGATATTGCCACCAAGTGCGTGACCAACTTCCGCGAGAAGAATCGCGATCGCTGCCTGGTCATTCTCTCGCGTCATGACGAAGCCCTGAACAGTCAGCGAGCGTCTGAAGAGCTACACCATTTCTATGAGATCGTGTGGGACGAAGAGCAGACGCATAAGTTTAAGAATATTTCGCCGCATCTGCAGCGCATCAAGGCGTTTAAGACCTTAGGTTAAAACCTGCGTCAGCCGCATCGTTGAATCAAACCAGCCTTAGGGCTGGTTTTTTTTGCCTGTTTTTCCGCTGTTGTCTATCTTTTCAGCAGCAAAACTTGATACATATCAATTTTGGTATGACCAATGCACCGCATGTGTTATTCTCACTCGCGAAGGACATTTTCATTGTCGTAACCTGTTGTTAATTAAAGGCTATGTTTATAACGTTTAATTAACAATTGGTTAATCATTTTAAGGGGGTCACGTTGACTACACCATTGAAAAAGATCGTGATTGTCGGCGGGGGAGCTGGCGGGCTGGAAATGGCGACGCAATTGGGGCACAAGCTGGGTCGCAAGAAAAAAGCGAAAATTACGCTGGTTGACAGAAACCACAGCCATCTGTGGAAACCTCTGCTGCACGAAGTGGCGACCGGTTCGCTGGATGAAGGCGTGGACGCACTGAGCTATCTGGCGCATGCCCGTAACCACGGCTTCCAGTTCCAGTTGGGTTCCGTGATGAATATCGATCGCGAAGCGAAAACCATCACCATTGCGGAACTGCGCGATGAGAAAGGCGAGCTGCTGGTGCCTGAGCGCAAAATTGCTTATGACACACTGGTGATGGCGCTGGGTAGCACCTCCAACGACTTCAACACGCCGGGCGTGAAAGAACACTGTATTTTCCTCGATAATCCGCATCAGGCGCGTCGTTTCCATCAGGAAATGCTGAACCTGTTCCTGAAGTATTCCGCCAATCTGGGCGCGAACGGTAAGGTGAATATTGCGATTGTCGGTGGCGGTGCGACCGGCGTAGAACTGTCGGCGGAACTGCATAACGCAGTGAAACAGCTGCACAGCTACGGCTACAAAGGGCTGACCAACGACGCGCTGAACGTGACGCTGGTGGAAGCCGGTGAACGTATTCTGCCTGCGCTGCCACCGCGTATTTCTTCGGCGGCACATAACGAATTAACGAAGCTCGGTGTTCGTGTCCTGACCCAGACGATGGTGACCAGCGCGGATGCAGGCGGCCTGCATACCAAAGACGGTGAATATATTGAAGCCGACCTGATGGTCTGGGCGGCGGGAATCAAAGCGCCGGACTTTATGAAAGAGATTGGTGGTCTGGAGACCAACCGGATTAACCAACTGGTGGTGGAACCGACGTTGCAGACCACCCGCGATCCTGATGTCTATGCGATTGGTGACTGTGCCTCCTGTGCACGTCCGGAAGGAGGCTTTGTGCCGCCGCGTGCTCAGGCAGCGCACCAGATGGCAACCTGCGCGATGAACAACATTCTGGCGCAGATGAACGGCAAGCCGCTGAAAGCGTATCAGTACAAAGACCACGGCTCGCTGGTGTCGCTCTCCAACTTCTCGACCGTTGGCAGCCTGATGGGTAATCTGACCAAAGGGTCGATGATGGTGGAAGGGCGTATCGCTCGCTTCGTCTACATCTCACTGTACCGTATGCACCAGATCGCACTGCACGGCTATTTCAAAACCGGTCTGATGATGCTGGTGGGCAGCATTAACCGCGTGATCCGCCCGCGTCTGAAACTGCATTAATCTCCTCTGACTCAGCATCGCCTGCTGGCGGTGCTGAGCGTCTTCTCCGCGCGGCCCCTGCCTTCAGAGTTCTCTGAATCATCCTGTTTTATCAGCGATCAGCGATATTTTCATCCACAGTCTGATGGGCTTCTTATTGCATTGGTTGCAAAATTGTAACCAATAGCAAAGAAGGAGGATCTCCCGTGAATAAATCGATGTTGGCGGGTATAGGGATTGGCGTAGCTGCTGCGCTGGGTGTGGCGGCGGTTGCCAGTCTGAACGTGTTTGATCGTGGCCCACAGTATGCTCAGGTGGTTTCTGCGACACCTATCAAAGAGACGATTAAGACGCCGCGTCAGGAATGTCGCAACGTGACAGTGACGCATCGCAAACCCGTCCAGGATGAGAACCGCATTACCGGTTCGGTGCTGGGGGCGGTTGCCGGTGGCGTGCTTGGTCATCAGTTTGGTGGTGGACGAGGGAAAGACGTCGCGACAGTGGTTGGGGCGTTAGGGGGCGGTTACGCCGGTAACCAGATCCAGGGCTCGATGCAGGAAAACGACACTTATACGTCCACGCAGCAGCGCTGCAAAACCGTCTATGACAAGTCGGAAAAAATGCTCGGTTACGACGTCACTTACAAAATTGGTGACCAGCAGGGCAAGATTCGCATGGATAAAGATCCTGGCACGCAGATCCCGCTGGATAACAACGGCCAGTTGATTCTGAATAACAAAGCGTAAAAAAGCGATACTCTGCAAGTTGGCCCCTCATTTACTCAGGATGAGGGGCTTTTTTTATCAGAAGGTTAAGGCGTAGTTCAGACCAAAGGTACGACCCCGGCCCTTATATTCGTACAGCGATGGACTGCCATAGGTTGGGCTGTACAGCAATGGCGCGCGCTGTCCCCACAGGGTGGTGTAATCTTCATCCAGCAGGTTTTCAATGCTGAAGGTCAGTTTGCCCAGTGGGAGCTGATAGCTGCCGATAAAGTCCACAGTGTTATAGCCATCCAGCTTGTTGCCGCTGGCATCGGTGAGATCAAACGATTGTTGGGTCTGAACCCGCAGCGACCACGGCTCGGGCGCCCAGCCGACCCAGGCGGTCGCTTTGGACGGCGATGCCAGCGTCACGTCCCATTTCTCCCATTTCCCGTTCTGTTTTACTTCGGATTTCAGGACGTTAAAGTTCGCCCCCAGACTCCAGTCGCTGTCAGGGATAAAATAGTCCGCCGCACCTTCTACGCCGTAAATTCGGCGATCGTCTGGTTCCACGCGGATCGTCATATCGCTGCGGTTAATCACAATCGACTTATCAGACGTTGAATAGTACGCCGCCAGTTGGGTACGCAGATTATCACCGGTATAGCGCCAGCCCAGCTCATACGAATTGACCTTGATCCCTTCCAGACGTGAATCCGCCACGTTCACGCTGCGCTGGAGCTGGTAATGATCGCCCACCAACTGGTAAGTGCCGTTGCCGTAGTATTTCCCGGGATCCGGCAGCTCAACGCCCTGGGAGAAGTTAAACCACGCCTGCTGGCGTTCGGTGAGATGCGCCAGGAGCCCGGCATTGAACAAGAAGTTGTCGTAATCGGTTTTGCCGCCAGGAATGACATCGGCAGAGCTCGCCAAACCGTTGGCGATCCCCTGTTGCTGCGCGTAGCCCACGAAATCATCAACCCGGTTTTCCGTCCACTGATAGCGCACGCCGCCGCTTAGGGTGAATATGTCATTGATGTCATAACTGCTTTGCAGGAACGGAGCGAAGTTGGTGATGCTATAGCCGGGATAACGGCCTGTTGTATAGGCCGTGCGGTTGTCCATACCGCCTGACGGCACAGACCAGGACAGGTCGAAGAACTTCTGGTTGGAGTCGAAGGTTTCATGATCCGCATCGACGCCCCACGTCAGCTCCCAGTTATCCATCAACTGGCTGTTGAGGGTAATTTTAGCGCCGAACTGGTCAGTATCCTGTTGCGATGCCGAGAAGCTGGTCACCTGACCTTTGCTGAGCGTCGGGAAGGGGTAGAACTTCAGCGACTCATCGCGGTAATAGATCTGACTGACCAGATTCTGGCCGAAGAAGTCCGCGTCGGAGTATTGCAGGCTGATCAGATGGCGCTCCGTGCCCGGAATACGGTCTGAACTGAGCCCGCTGCGGGTGCTGGCGGTGCCGCTACCGGTAACGGCGGACATGTTTTCGCCCAGGTACAGGCCGTAATCTTCATCGCCCTGACTCTTATAGTACTGGGTGACTAACTGTATCTGACGGTTGTCATCGATATCGAGGGTGCCGGTTCCCATTACGTCCAGGCGATCGGAGTGCTGCAGACCGGTTTGTGTATTGTCGAGCATCAGGGCGTCACCATTGCCGTCATACCAGCCGCCAAAGCGCTGATAAGCCACGGACAGTCGACCCGATGCGCGATCCGTTCCGCCGCTAACTGCCGCGGCAACGCGCTCGTCATGATCGTTACTGTTGTTAAAACCGGATTTACTGCCCAGTTCGAGATCCACCTGAGGATCTGGCTGGCCCTTTTTGGTGACGATGTTAATTAAGCCGCCGGTACTACCGCCGCCATATAGCGACGTTGCGCCTGAAATGACCTCAATGTGCGCGATGTTAAAGGGGTCGATCGCATCCAGTTGGCGACTGTCGGTTCGCGATGAGTTAAGGCGCACGCCGTCAATCAGCACGACAATCGCGCGGCCACGCATGTTCATACCGTAGTTGGTACGTCCCTGGCTGCTGACGTCGATGCCTGGAATCAGTTGCGCCAGCACGTCTTTGAACTCTTTACCACTCTGAACCTGTTGCTCAATCTCCTGGCCTTCAATCACCCAGGTGGTCTGTGCCATTTCGGCTACGGTTTTCTGGTTACGGTTGGCGCTGACGATGAGATTTTCTTCTTCTGTTTGCGCCGCCGCAGCAGGCAGAGTCAGGGCTAACAGGATTGGGTTGAGAACCCAAAGACGCTTATTCATTCGCATTCCTTTCTGAAAATATCTGTGCAGGTGAAGGTTTTCACCGGTCGTTGCCGGTTGTTACATTGTGAAATAGATGTAAAATCAAATGCGAATATTGCTGATAATAATTGCTATTATCAATAGATTTTTACAAAAAATTGAATCTAACTAAATGATATCATTAGTCGTTGTGCGGGAATTGTGGTGAAGCAGAACCGGGAAACGAGGTTCCCGGTCAGAGAAAACGATCAGGCCTTCAGCAGTTCAGGCCACAGATGCAGGGTGGTGCGGGTGATTTGCATCAGCTTGTCAAAACTGGCCCCTTCGCGGGCGCTGATGGACATGCCCTGCAAAATACAGCTCAGATACTCGGCAAGATTTTGCACATTACAGTGCGCCGGGATCTCACCGCGTTCCTGCCGCTGACGCAAAAATTGTGTCAGGGTCTGTTCCTGCATCGCGTGACGCGATTTCACGGTATGTGCAATGTCGCGTGACGCGGCAGCTAGCGTCGCGGAAGTGTTGATCATAAAGCAGCCAGCGGGGGTGTCCTTGCTGGTGAAACAGGTTGCCACCGCAGTGAAGTAATCCTCCAGCGCCGCCTCAACGCTTTTCTCTTCGCAGAACAACTGCGCTTCATGTTTTGCCGCGAAGCGGGCGATGTATCTGTCCAGTACCGCGCGGAACAGTCCCTCTTTATTGGTGAATTCCGCATACAGCGTTGGTGCTTTCGCGCCCGTCGCTTCAACAAGGTCAGAAAGCGATGTCGCCTCATAACCGTGCTGCCAGAAGAGTGTCATGGCCTTATCAAGCGCGGCTTCCCTGTCGAACACTTTTGGTCGGCCACGGCTTTTTTTAACACAACTTGTCGATTCAGTTGTCATGGTGCCGTTGTACCTTAATGGGTTTAGTGAACAACCATTATAAAAATAAACCCGCACAGGCTCCAGCGCATTCGAGAGAAAAATATTTTCAGCTTAGTCGTATGAAAGATAAGCGCTTTTGATTTTATATAACGATCGTTATAAAAAATGGGTTGACGTGTGACCTGGATCACATCTATCATTTACCTATCGATCGTTAAGTAAATGCTTACGACGCCCAATCATCTGCATAAGGTCACTATTATGAAAAACGTAAAAACCCTCATCGCTGCTGCTGTTCTGAGTTCACTGTCATTTGCAAGCTTCGCGGCTGTTGAAGTTCAGTCAACGCCAACCGGTCAGCAAAAAGTCGGCACCATCTCTGCAAACGCAGGCACTAACCTGAGTTCACTGCAGGATGAACTGGCGCAGAAAGCGGATGCCATGGGGGCGAAATCGTTCCGCATTACTTCCGTGAGTGGTCCGAACAATCTGCACGGTACTGCGGTTATTTATAAATAAGCATTAACCCCTCATTGATGCCTGCTACTGCAATAAACGCGAAATAACAAAAGCCCCGCTGAAACGCATTCAGCGGGGCTTTTTCATGTCCGGAACAGTTACATCGACTGTTGATCCACCTCGTGATGGCGTCTGACATCGACCGGCATTCCGGAGCGAACGTCCATCACATGCTGCATCACCGCCGCGTCCGTCTGCGCGGAATCTTTAAACGATTGCAAAGTGCTGTTCAGCACGATAGGCAGAATCTGCGGGTCATCATCAATATTCTTCGACAGCGGCTGGTGGACTTCGACCAGACGCGTCCCGTCCGGCTCAACCGAGGCTTTGATCGGGGTATTGATGATATTCACTTTGGTGCCCGGTGTAACCTGTCTGAACAGCGTCTCAATATCGCCATCACGCAGGCGGATACAGCCGGAACTGACGCGCATGCCGATACCGAAATCGGCGTTGGTGCCGTGCAGCAGATAGACGCCACCATACGCCGCTAAGCGAATGGCATGGTGTCCCATCGGATTATCCGGTCCGGCAGGAACCACCGCCGGAAGATCGATTCCTTGCGCTTTATAACGGGCACGGATATTCGCCGTCGGCGTCCAGGTCGGATTAGCGCGCTTGTCGGAGACGGTCGTGACCATCGTCGGGGTCAGGGTATCACCGCCCAGCTGGCCAATGCCGATAGGGTAGACGGTGACCGCATTTTTCCCCGGATGATAATAGTAGAGACGCAGTTCAGCCAGATTGATGACAATACCTTCACGCGGGGCATCCGGAAGCAGTGTTTGCAACGGGATGGTCAGCACGCTACCCGCGCGGGGAACATAGGGATCCACGCCGGGATTCGCCTGCAACAGGGCGAGAAAACCGACGTTATATTTTTTCGCGATGGCTTCCAGTGAACCCCCGTTATTTTCAACAACGTGGTATTTATTTTCCCCGACCAGTTTGCTGCCAGGCGGAGGAAGAGGCCAGGTATTCGCCTGTGCAGGAAACGCAAGCGTAATGCTGGCGGCGAGCGCAAAAAAGGCCAGCCAACGGGAGAGTCGCATAGTGTTCATTATCATCACAAATCAAAGGGTTATTATGCCAGAGAAGTCCAATAATAATTATGGCGGGGCGGTGTGTCTTTAAATGCAAGGAAAGTGCAAAGAGTTGTAAAGATCGCGGAACCTTTCCTGATGGCGCTGCGCTTATCAGGCCTACGGGCAGGCATCAATTTGTAGGCCGGATAAGGCGAAGCCGCTATCCGGCACCACTCAATCATGCTACGGCGTTTTCTTCCAGTTGTTGCATAAACTGACGCACCCAGTCCATTCGCGTTTTCCGCTCGGTCAGATCCTGAATGAACTTCAGCCGGGTCGGTCCGTCAAGACGGAAGTGCTGCGGCTGTTTTTGCAACAGGCCAATCAGCCAGCCGGGGTTGACATGGTTCTTCTCGGCAAATTCGATAGTGCCGCCTTTCTCGTTGCCTTCCAGTTTGCGGATACCCAGCTTCTGCGCCTGTTGACGCAAGCGGGCGATATCCAGCAGGGTACGCGCCGGATCGGGCAACAGACCGAAGCGGTCGATCAGCTCCACTTTAATCTCTTCAAGTTCATTCTCGCTCTTCGCGCTGGCGATACGCTTGTAGAACGACAGGCGGGTATTCACGTCCGGGATGAAATCGTCCGGCAGCAGTGATGGCATACGCAGTTCGACTTCGGTTTGCTGACTGGTGAGATCTTCCAGCGACGGCTCGCGTCCGGCCTTCAGGGCATCGACGGCATTTTCCAGCAGCTCCATATACAGCGAGAAGCCGATGGTTTCCATCGAACCGCTCTGCTCTTCCCCGAGCAATTCACCCGCGCCACGGATCTCCAGATCGTGAGTCGCCAGCGCAAAGCCTGCGCCCAGGTCTTCCAGCGAGGCGATCGCTTCCAGACGTTTTTGCGCGTCGGTGGTCATCGCTTTGGGATGCGGCGTCAGCAGCCAGGCATACGCCTGATGGTGTGAACGTCCCACGCGGCCGCGCAACTGGTGTAACTGCGCCAGACCGAAGTGATCCGCACGCTCGATAATAATCGTGTTGGCGGTTGGGATATCGATACCGGTTTCGATAATGGTGGTGCAGACCAGCACGTTAAAACGCTGATGGTGGAAGTCGTTCATCACGCGTTCCAGTTCGCGTTCGCGCATCTGCCCGTGACCAATGGCAATTCGCGCTTCCGGTACCAGCTCCGCCAGCCTGTCGGCGGCTTTCTGGATGTTCTCGACATCATTGTAAAGGTAGTAGACCTGCCCGCCGCGCAGCACTTCACGCAGAATCGCCTCGCGTACCACCAGCGCATCGTACTCGCGAACAAAGGTTTTCACCGCAAGACGGCGCGCAGGCGGGGTGGCGATAATCGAGAGATCGCGCATGCCGCTCATCGCCATATTCAGCGTACGCGGGATCGGCGTGGCGGTCAGCGTCAGAATGTCCACATCGGCACGCATTGCTTTGATGCGCTCTTTATGGCGCACGCCGAAACGGTGTTCTTCATCGACGATCAGCAGCCCCAGATCTTTCAGCTTCACATCGCTTTGCAGCAGCTTGTGCGTGCCGATCAGAATATCAACTTTTCCTTCAGCCACCTGTTCCAGGATCTGCGCCTGTTCTTTGGCGCTGCGGAAGCGGGAAAGCATCTCGATGCGCACCGGCCAGTTGGCAAAGCGGTCGCGGAAATTATCAAAGTGTTGCTGAGCGAGCAGGGTTGTCGGCACCAGCACCGCCACCTGCTTGTGGTTTTCGACCGCGAGAAACGCGGCGCGCATCGCCACTTCGGTTTTACCAAATCCAACGTCACCACACACCAGGCGGTCCATCGCCAACGGCTGACACATGTCGCTAAGCACAGCGTTAATCGCCTGCGCCTGGTCAGGGGTAGTTTCGAAGGGGAAGCCGTCGCAGAACAGCTGATACTGCTCGCGATCGTGTTTGAAGGCGAACCCCTCTTTTGCCGCGCGCTGGGCGTAGATGTCCAGCAGTTCGGCTGCCACGTCGCGCACTTTCTCTGCCGCTTTCTGTCGGGCGCGTGACCAGGCGTCGCCGCCGAGTTTATGCAGCGGCGCGTTCTCTTCCGCGCCTCCGGCGTAGCGGCTGATCAGATGCAAAGAAGAGACCGGGACGTACAGTTTGGCGTCATTGGCGTAGGTGAGCATCAGATATTCACCTTTGATCCCGCCCGCTTCCAGCGTGGTCATCCCGGCATAGCGTCCAACGCCGTGCTCCAGATGCACCACCGGCTGACCCGGATGCAACTCCGCCAGGTTGCGGATCAGCGTATCCGGGTTAATCGTGCGGCGTGAATCCTGACGACGTCGCGCCACGCGCTCGCCCAGCAGGTCGCTTTCACAGATTAATGCCAGATTACGCGTCGTATCGATAAACCCGTGCTCGGCGGCGCCAATCATCAGGTAGCGTCCGATATCCGTCGCTTCGTCCAGACGCATAATGCGCTTTGGCGCGACTTTGATACGGGCGAGCAGTTCACCAAGGGCTTCACGGCGACCTTCACTCTCAACCGAAAAAATCACCGGTCCATTGAAAGATTCCAGGAACTTACGCAGTGCATCCAGCGGTGATTTTTGCTGTGCCTGAACCGCGAGGTCCGGTAGCGTCTGGAAGCCTAAGTTGGTATTCGCCGCTTTCGCGGGAAGGTGATCGGTTTTGAGCTGTACGCGCGGCCAGCGTTTGAGCTCAGAAAAGAGCTCATCGACGCGCAACCAGAGTGATTCCGGTGGCAGCAGCGGGCGCATCGGATCCACGCCCCGGTTTTCGAAACGCGCCAGCGTATCGGCCTGGAAACGCTCGGCGCTGTTTTCCAGTGAGCCAGTATTGACCACCAGCGTATTGGTCGGGAAATAGCTAAACAGCGGCGGCAGCGGTTCGCTGAAAAACAGCGGCTGCCAGTATTCGATCCCCGCCGGCAACGTGCCTTTGCTGACCTGTTGATAGATATGCTCCGGATCGCGCTTCACCTCGAAGGTATCGCGCCACTGGCTGCGAAACAGTTCGATCGCCGTTTTGTCGGTCGGAAATTCGTGGGCGGGCAGCAGATTGATGGCGTCGACTTCTTCCAGCGTGCGCTGGGTGTCCGCGTCAAACAGGCGCAGACTGTCAATTTCGTCGTCGAAGAAATCCAGACGATAGGGCTGTTCGCTGCCCATCGGGTACAGATCCAGCAGCGCGCCGCGGGTGGCGTATTCGCCATGTTCCATGACCTGATCAACATGTCGGTAACCGGCGCTGTCGAGTTGCAAACGCAGGGCGTCACGCGATAAACGCTGACCTTTTTTCATCACCAGCGCATGACCGTGCAGATAGCTGTGCGGGCAGACGCGCTGCATCAGGGTATTGACCGGGACAATCAACACCCCGCGCTGCATCGACGGCAACTGATACAGTGTGGAGAGACGCGAGGAGATAATTTCCTGATGCGGAGAGAAACTATCGTAGGGCAGGGTTTCCCAGTCCGCGAGGTTCATGACCATCTGATCGGTAAACTGACGGATTTCATCATGCAGGCGCAGCGCGTTTTGCATATCGGGCGCCACGAGCACTACGGGTCCGGCGTGACGTTCAGCAATTTCCGCCACCAGCGTGGCGCAGGCAGCCCCGGTCAGTTCACCCAACAGGCGCTGGTCGCCCGCTTTCACGGGCAGCGTGTAACGTTGTTGTTCAGGCATTCGGTTGTCAGAATCTCTTTTAGGTATTCGTCTGATAAGCAATGCCCTTTATTATCCGTGATCGCTCCTCATTAGCAAATTGAATCGCCCTCAGATAAGGGCGAAAGGCTTAGCGGGAATAGCCAACGGCTTGCTGACGAGATGGGGGAGAGAAGAGGATATCGCCGAACAGACCCTGCGACAGTTTGCGCACGGCAAGACCCAACAGCGTACAGATCAACAGGCTGACAAATGGATAGACCAGTAACAGAGCCAGCTCCAGTTCGGGGGACCAGACGGCGGCATTGATTTGCGGGATCAACAGCAGGCTGAACGCCTCGACCAGAATGCGATGCGTGGTATAAATCGCGATGGTGTTCGAACCGATCACGTTAAGCAGACTGGATTCACGCATGCCGAAGCGCTGCTCATACTGATAAAACAGTTTCATGATCAGCACGATAGAGACCAATGACAGCAGCAATGAGACGTTAAACAGCCACGCCGCGATAGCCAGCACGATGGCGGCCGCACAGGGTAGCGCATAGCGGCGTAACGGCACCTCTTTGATCCATGCCATCAGCGGGACACCAAACCAGGCGCCGAGGCTGTAATACGGCAGGTTGCGGATCACGCTGTTCATTCCCCACCACGGGGTAGCAACAAAGTTGACCGCCACGCTCAGCAAAACAAACAGGGCGAACAGCGGCGCGGCCCAGCGGCTGAACATTTTACAGACCACGAAATAGACAATCAGCGCATACAGATACCAGAGGCTGGTGCTGGCGGTCAGCATGCCGTGAAGGAACTGGCTAACGGAACCGGCATAAGCGGCGTTGGACGCATTATGAAGATCGCGTGACGGCGCCAGCCAGTTGTTCAGTGCGCTGAGCGCCAGCCATTGAGCGATGCCCCACAGCGCCAGCACCCAGAAAATACTCCAGATCCGCTTGTTGACGCTCTCTTTCCAGTTCACGCTGTCGATATAGCGGCGAATCAGAAAGCCCGAGATAAAGAAAAATACCGGCATACGAAACGGGGCGAGATAGAGATTAAAGTAAACCCAGCATTTCGACAGCAGTTCCGAAAGGGGCAACTGGAAGTGGGTCAGGTGGGGGTAGAAGGTGATGACTGAGTGATAGATGACCACCAGACAGATACATAACCCTTTGATTTGGTTAATCCATAGTTCTTTCTTTTTCATCAGGACAGCGCGCTCGCGTTATTCAACATAGCCTGCCATCCTGCGGGGTGACCCTGGCGCTGTAATGCGTAACATTCTGTTTTTTGATTTTTTAAGAAAAGGATCAGGGTCGGCGGGGTTATCTCACGAGCCCACTGATCTGCGGATCCTTTTCGTCGAGATGCTGACGAACACTTACGGTTCAGGCGTTTACCCATGCGGCTTTCGCTTATATACTCGTGACTTTGCTAACAGCAACCAGACGGATTTCATGTACCAACCTGTCGCTCTATTCATCGGCCTGCGTTACATGCGCGGGCGTGCAGCAGATCGCTTCGGTCGCTTTGTCTCCTGGCTTTCCACCATCGGCATTACCCTTGGGGTGATGGCGCTGGTCACGGTTTTGTCAGTAATGAACGGCTTTGAACGTGAACTGCAAAATAACATCCTGGGGCTGATGCCTCAGGCCATCCTCTCTGCGGAGCAAGGCTCCCTGAATCCTCAGCAATTGCCGGAAAACGCCGTAAAACTGAACGGTGTCAATCGTATTGCGCCGCTGACAACCGGTGATGTCGTGCTGCAAAGCGCGCGCAGCGTGGCGGTCGGGGGGATGCTGGGTATCGATCCGGCACAAAAAGATCCGCTGACGCCGTATCTGGTCAATGTGAAGCAAACCGATCTCCAGCCAGGCAAGTATAATGTCATCCTCGGTGAGCAGCTTGCAGGGCAGTTAGGCGTCAATCGTGGCGATCAGATCCGCGTGATGGTGCCGTCAGCCAGTCAGTTCACGCCGATGGGACGCCTGCCGAGCCAGCGGCTGTTTACCGTGATCGGCACCTTTGCGGCGAACAGTGAAGTTGATGGCTACCAGATGTTGACCAACATTCAGGACGCCTCGCGCATTATGCGTTACCCGGCCGGAAACATTACCGGCTGGCGTTTGTGGCTGAATGAGCCGCTGAAGGTGGACTCGCTCAGTCAGCAGACGCTGCCGGAAGGGACGAAATGGCAGGACTGGCGCGAGCGTAAAGGCGAGCTGTTCCAGGCCGTGCGGATGGAAAAGAACATGATGGGGCTGTTGTTGAGCCTGATCGTGGCGGTTGCCGCATTCAATATTATTACCTCGTTGGGTCTGATGGTGATGGAGAAGCAGGGAGAAGTGGCTATTTTGCAAACGCAGGGGTTGACGCCGCGACAGATCATGATGGTCTTTATGGTGCAGGGTGCCAGCGCCGGGATTATCGGCGCACTGCTGGGGGCCGCGCTGGGCGCGTTGCTGGCCAGTCAGCTCAATACCCTGATGCCGGTGATCGGTATCCTGTTGGACGGTGCGGCGCTGCCGGTGGCGATTGAGCCACTGCAGGTCATTGTTATTGCGCTGGTGGCGATGGCCATCGCGCTGCTTTCCACGCTTTATCCTTCCTGGCGCGCTGCCGCCACTCAACCCGCTGAGGCTTTACGTTATGAATAAGATCCTGTTGCAATGCGACAAACTGTGCAAACGCTATCAGGAAGGTTCCGTGCAAACCGATGTGTTGCATGATGTCAGCTTTAGCGTGGGCGAAGGCGAAATGATGGCGATTGTCGGCAGTTCCGGCTCCGGCAAAAGTACGTTGTTACACCTGCTGGGCGGGCTGGATACCCCGACTTCCGGCGATGTGATTTTTAGCGGTCAGCCGATGAGTAAACTGTCGTCGGCGGCGAAGGCGGAACTGCGTAACCAGAAGCTCGGCTTTATTTATCAGTTCCACCACCTGCTGCCGGACTTCACCGCGCTGGAAAACGTGGCGATGCCGCTGCTGATTGGCAAACACAAACCGGCCGAAATCAACGTGCGGGCACGTGAAATGTTGAAAGCGGTAGGGCTGGATCATCGTGCCAGCCATCGCCCGTCTGAACTCTCCGGCGGCGAGCGTCAGCGCGTGGCGATTGCCCGTGCGCTGGTCAACAATCCGCGCCTGGTGCTGGCGGATGAACCGACCGGTAATCTGGATGCGCGCAATGCCGACAGCATCTTCCAGCTTCTGGGCGAGTTGAACCGCTCGCAGGGCACCGCGTTTCTGGTCGTCACCCACGATCTGCAACTGGCGAAGCGCATGAGCCGCCAACTGGAAATGCGTGACGGACGCCTGACGGCAGAACTGAGCCTGATGGGGGCGGAGTAATGGCCTCGCCTTTATCACTATTAATTGGTCTGCGCTTTAGCCGGGGACGGCGGCGCGGCGGTATGGTGTCGCTGATTTCGGTGATCTCGACCATCGGTATCGCGCTGGGCGTGGCGGTTCTGATCGTCGGTTTAAGCGCGATGAACGGCTTTGAGCGCGAACTGAACAACCGCATTCTGGCCGTGGTGCCGCACGGCGAAATTGAAGCGGTTAATCAGCCGTGGACCAACTGGCGCGAAGCGCTGGAGAAGCTGCAGAAGGTTCCTGGTATCACCGCTGCCGCGCCGTACATCAACTTTACCGGACTGGTGGAGAGCGGGGCGAATCTGCGCGCCATCCAGGTAAAAGGCGTGGACCCGCAGCAGGAACAGCGCCTGAGCGCGCTGCCCTCGTTTGTGCAGAATAACGCCTGGGCTGATTTTAAAGCCGGTGAACAGCAAATCATTATCGGTAAGGGCGTCGCGGATGCGCTGAAGGTGAAGCAGGGGGACTGGGTTTCTATCATGATCCCCAATTCAAATGCCGATCATAAGCTGATGCAGCCAAAACGCGTGCGCCTGCACGTTGCCGGCATTTTGCAGTTGAGCGGTCAGCTTGACCACAGCTTCGCGATGATCCCGATGGCCGATGCGCAGCAGTATCTGGAGATGAACAACACCGTTTCCGGCATCGCGCTGAAGGTCAACGACGTCTTTAACGCCAACAAACTGGTGCGTGACGCGGGTGAAGTGACCAACAGCTATGTCTACATCAAGAGCTGGATTGGCACCTACGGCTATATGTACCGCGATATCCAGATGATCCGCGCCATTATGTATCTGGCGATGGTGCTGGTGATCGGCGTTGCTTGTTTTAACATTGTCTCAACATTAGTGATGGCGGTAAAAGACAAGAGTGGCGATATTGCGGTATTAAGAACGCTGGGGGCGAAAGATGGCCTGATTCGCGCCATTTTTGTCTGGTACGGGCTGCTGGCGGGACTGTTCGGCAGTCTGATCGGCGTGGTCATTGGCGTGGTGGTTTCGCTACAGTTGACGCCGATCATTAATGGTATTGAAAAACTGATCGGTCACCAGTTCCTTTCCGGGGATATCTATTTTATCGACTTCCTGCCATCCGAATTACACTGGCTGGATGTAATTTACGTGCTGGTCACCGCACTGTTGCTGAGTTTGTTAGCGAGTTGGTACCCGGCGCGGCGCGCCAGTAACATCGATCCTGCAAGAGTACTCAGCGGCCAGTAACCATAATTGCGTGAGAGATACACAACATCATTCATGTGACCTCAACAGCGGCCGCCTGAAGGATGAAGTGTATAAAACAAGGAGCGGCAATGTACTACGGGTTTGATATTGGTGGGACAAAAATTGCGTTGGGCGTCTTTGATAACGAGCGGAAATTACAGTGGGAAAAACGTGTTCCCACTCCGCGCGACAGCTATGACGCATTTTTAGAGGCCGTGTGCGGGCTGGTGGTGGAAGCCGACCAGCGATTTGGCGTGAAAGGTTCGGTGGGTATTGGCATCCCCGGGATGCCGGAAACCGAAGATGGCACGCTGTATGCCGCGAACGTCCCTGCAGCCAGTGGCAAACCCCTGCGCGCCGATCTTAGCGTGCGACTTGACCGCGACGTTCGCCTCGACAACGATGCCAACTGTTTTGCTCTGTCTGAAGCCTGGGATGACGAATTCACCCGCTATCCGCTAGTGATGGGCCTGATCCTGGGTACTGGCGTAGGGGGAGGTTTAATCCTCAACGGAAAACCGATCACCGGGCGCAGTTACATCACCGGCGAGTTTGGCCATATGCGTCTGCCGGTCGATGCGCTCACCCTGATGGGTCTCGATTTCCCGCTGCGTCGCTGTGGCTGCGGTCAACTCGGTTGTATTGAAAATTATCTTTCCGGGCGAGGATTTGCCTGGTTGTATCAGCATTACTATCATCAACCGTTACAGGCGCCTGAGATCATTTCGTTGTGGGAGCAGGGAGATGAGCGGGCGCGGGCGCACGTTGAGCGTTATCTGGATTTGCTGGCGGTGTGTCTGGGGAATATCCTGACCATCGTCGATCCGGACCTGGTGGTTATCGGAGGAGGATTGTCGAACTTCACGGCTATCACTACCGATCTGGCGGACAGATTGCCGCGTCATCTGCTTCCTGTGGCACGTGTTCCCCGCATTGAACGAGCACGGCACGGCGATGCGGGCGGGATGCGTGGCGCCGCCTTCTTACATCTTACCGATTAATCAAAAGAGGTTGCTATGCTGTCGCGTCGGGGTCATCGGTTAAGTCGATTTCGGAAAAACAAACGCCATCTGCGCGAACGCCTTCGTCAACGGATCTTTTTCAGAGACAGAGTGGTACCGGAAGTGATGGAAAAACCAAGAGTTTTGGTGCTTACAGGGGCAGGGATCTCTGCGGAGTCGGGTATTCGTACCTTCCGCGCCGCAGATGGACTGTGGGAAGAGCATCGGGTTGAGGATGTGGCGACACCGGAAGGTTTCGCCCGTAATCCTGCGCTGGTGCAGTCTTTCTATAATGCCCGCCGTCGGCAATTGCAGCAGCCTGAAATCCAGCCTAATCCGGCGCACATCGCGCTGGCGAAACTGGAAGAGGCGCTGGGCGACCGTTTTCTGCTGGTGACCCAGAATATTGACAACCTGCATGAGCGGGCGGGCAACCAGAACATCATCCATATGCATGGCGAGCTGTTGAAAGTGCACTGTTCGCAGAGCGGGCAGATCCTTGAGTGGACGGGTGATGTGACGCCGGAAGACAAATGTCACTGCTGCCAGTTTCCGGCACCGCTGCGTCCGCACGTGGTGTGGTTTGGCGAGATGCCGCTCGGTATGGATGAGATCTATATGGCGCTGGCCATGGCGGATGTCTTTATCGCCATCGGCACCTCCGGACACGTCTATCCGGCGGCTGGCTTTGTCCACGAAGCGAAGCTGCACGGCGCCCATACCGTTGAGCTAAATCTGGAACCAAGCCAGGTCGGCAGTGAGTTTGAAGAGAAATATTATGGTCCGGCAAGCCAGGTGGTGCCTGAGTTTGTGGACAAATTATTGAAAGGTTTGTAATAAAAAGGCCCGGATTTTCCGGGCCTTTTTGCTGAATTAGCGTCCTGCTTTCAGCTTCTGATAATACTCTTCGTAAATCGCGCTGGCGGGGCCAACGTCGTTCTGCCATTCACCTTTGCTGATGGTTTCCGCATCCGGGTAGAGCGATTTATCGTTGGCGACTTCCGGGCTTAGCAGCTTGCGCGCCGCCAGGTTTGGCGTCGGATAGCCGATGGTTTCCGCCACTTCTTTCGCCACGTCCGGACGCAGCAGGAAGTTGATCAGCTTCAGCGCACCCTCTTTGTTTTTGGCGTTTGCCGGAATCGAGAGACTGTCCATCCAGAAGATCCCGCCTTCTTTCGGCCAGACCACTTCCAGCGGCGTACCGGCCTGGCGTGCGACGAAGGCGGAGCCGTTCCACACCATCCCCAGATTCACTTCGCCTTCCATATACGGATTCGCCGGGTTATCGGAGTTAAACGCGGCAACGTTAGGCATCAGCTTTTTCAGCTCGTTATAGGCCGCTTCAATCTCTTTAGGATCGGTGGTGTTGCCGGAATAGCCCAGCTTACGTAGCGCCATCTGGAACACTTCGCGCGCGTCGTCGGTCAGCAACAGGCTGCCTTTGTACTCCGGCTTCCACAGGTCAGCCCAACTCGTGACGGTTTTCGGGTCAATGCTGTCGCTGTTTACGCCAATAGCCGTCGCACCCCAGATGTACGGGATGGAGTAGTCGTTGTTGGGATCGAACGGCTTGTTCAGCATCTCTGGATCGAGATTGTTGAAGTTGGTTAACTTCGACTTGTCGATCTTTTGAATCATGCCCTCTTTACGCATTTTGTCGACATAATAGGTGGAAGGCACCACCAGGTCATATGCGCCGTCTTTGTAGGTTTTGAGCTTGGCATACATGGTTTCATTCGACTCGTAGGTCGAATAGATAACCTTAATACCGGTCTCTTTGGTGAACTGTTCCAGCAGTCCTGGCGGAACGTACTCGGTCCAGTTATAGAAATAGAGTGTTTTACTGTCGTCCGCGTGCGCAGCGCTCATTCCCATTGCAAGAGCGCCTGCCGCGAGCAGGTGGCGTGACCATTTTTTCATTTTAACGTCCCCTGAGTATCGAACCTTAACGGCTCCTGGTTTTATCACGAGCAATCAACTGGCTGGCGATGACCATCACCAGCGACAGCACTAATAAAATGGTCGCCAACGCGTTAACTTCCGGAGATACGCCGACCTTGACCATCGAATAGATCTTTAACGGTAGAATTTCATAGCCCGGCCCGGTAACGAACGACGAAACCACCACATCGTCCATCGACAGGGTAAAGCTCAACAGCCAGCCTGCAGCAACCGCTGGCATGGCAAGCGGCAGAATGATTTTACGCAGGATGGTGATTTCACTGGCACCCAGATCTTTGGCTGCTTCCAGCATCCGCACG
Organism: Citrobacter sp.; assembly: GCA_019415335.1. Next base: position 32,156 of record DXKH01000069.1, read on the forward strand.
TCAAACCCTTTCAGCCGTGAATAGACTGTCACGACCACGAAAGGCAGGCAGAAAGTGATATGCGAGAACAGCAGCGACCAGAAGCCCAACTGAATACCCAGCAGCATAAACAGCACCAGCAATGAAATCGCCATCACAATATCCGGTGACATCATCACCACAAACAGCATTCCGCTGACGAATGGTTTACCGCGAAAACGGTAGCGATACAGCGCCACGGCCGTTAACGAACCGATAGCGGTGGCAAACGTCGCGGAAAAGATAGCCATCGTCAGTGAGTGTTGCGCCGCCTGCAGCAGGCTGTCGTTATTCATCAGCAGGCCGTACCATTTGGTGGTAAAACCCTGCCAGTTGATGCCAAAGCGCGAGCTGTTAAAGGAGTTCACAATCAAAATAATGATGGGAATATACAGGTACGCGTAGATAGCGGTCATAAAACCGCCGCGAAACAGTCGACCGATCATTCGAGCTCTCCCTTTTTGTTCAGCAGTCGGGAGGCGCGCCAGTACACCAGCAGCATCAGGCCCATCACAATCGTCAGGGTTATGCTGGTTGCGGCACCAAACGGCCAGTCGCGGATATTGAGGAACTGAACTTTAATCACATTACCAATCAGCAGGTTTTTCGCGCCGCCCATCAGATCGGAAACGTAGAACAGTCCCATCGCGGGCAGCATCACCAGCAGGCAACCGGCAATAATGCCCGGCATGGTTAGCGGGATGATGATCCGAATAAAAGTCTGCAGCTTGCTGGCTCCCAGATCTTTCGCCGCTTCCAGCAACGGTCTGTCGAGCTTTTCAATACTGGAGTACAACGGCATTACCATAAACGGCAGCAGGATATACACCAGACCGATAATGACCGCGCTCGGGGTAAACATGATGCGCATCGGGGTGTCGATCACCCCCAGCCACAGCAAAAACTCGTTCAGGTAACCCTTGGTGCTGAGGAAAATTTTCAGCCCATAGATGCGGATCAGCGAGTTGGTCCAGAAGGGGACAATCAGCAAAAACAGCAGCAGTGGGCGGACTCTCTCTGGCAGTCGCGCCAGAAACCAGGCAAAAGGATAGCCGAGCACGAGGCAGGCGATGGTGGCGATCAGCGCCATATTCAGCGAGTGCAGCAGCACTTCAAAATAGAGCGGATCGAGCAGGCGTGCGTAGTTGTCCAGCGTAAAGACCATTTTGACGAAGCTGGCATCGTCGCGGGTCAAAAAGCTGGTGCCAATGATCATCAGGTTGGGCAGAAAGACAAACAACACAAGCCAACCGACGATAGTGACAATCACCACATTCTGGAATTTACTTGTGTTCTTCATCAGCCAGTACGACCTCCCAGCTTTCTACCCAGTTAATGGCCATTTTCTGGTCGAGAGAGTGGTCAAAGTCCGGGTCATCTTCGTTGAAGAATTCGCTGACCATCACCATCTTGCCATTTTCCAGTTCAACCACCGACTCCAGCGTCATGCCTTTATAGTTACGTTCACGGACGTAGCCGATCAGGCCGTCAATGTGGTTGTCATCGTTGATTTCATCCACGCGCAGATCTTCCGGACGCAGCAGAACGTGCAGTTTCTGCCCTGGCACAACGGCGAAGTTGACGTAGATATTGCATTCACGGCCTTCAACGTTTGCACGAACGCGCTGTTCGTCCAGACGCTCGATCACCGTGGCGTTAAACATGTTGATCTCACCAATGAATCCGGCGACGAACAGGTTTTTCGGCTCTTCGTAGATTTCACGCGGTGTACCGTCCTGTTCAATGCGCCCATCGCGCATCACGACGATGCGGTCGGACATGGTCAGGGCTTCTTCCTGATCGTGCGTCACGAACACGAACGTGATGCCAAGCTTACGCTGCAAGGCTTTCAGTTCGTTCTGCATCTGCTTTCGCAGCTTATAGTCCAGCGCGGAGAGGGATTCATCCAACAGCAGCAGACGCGGTTTATTGACCACCGCACGGGCAATGGCCACGCGCTGTTGCTGGCCACCGGAGAGTTGATGCGGCTTACGCTGGGCAAACTCTTCCAGTTGCACCATTCGCAGGGCTTCCAGTACGCGCGGAGTGATGTCGGCTGCAGGGGTTTTCTGCATGCGTAAACCGAAGGCCACATTTTCAAAAACGGTCATGTGGGGGAATAACGCATAGCTTTGAAAGACAGTATTCACATAGCGGTTTTCAGCCGGAACGTGGGTGATATCCTGGTTATCGAGCATGATGTGCCCGGAATCTACGGTTTCCAGACCGGCAATCAGGCGCAAAACGGTTGTTTTACCGCAGCCAGAAGGGCCAAGCAGCGTGAGGAACTCGCCATTATTGATTGTCAAATCCAGTTCAGAAATGACCTCTTTTCCATCGAAGCTTTTGCTGATACCTGATAAAAGAACCAGCGGGGAAAGCGAACGCGGTTGTTTATTCAATTTCTTACTCTGTCCCATGTAGACGCAACGGATGGCTGACCGATGCGGGGTTTGTGGTTGACCACCTTGGTGACTCTTAATGAGGGCCGTAATTCTACGGCAAACCGTTGTCATCGCCAATGTTTGTTGCCAATTACTCTACACTTCATCCTTCAGGCTGCCTCTTTGTTGACTGCGGTCACGTACCCCAGTCATGTACTGTTTGTACGCTTCTGGGGATTCATTCGCTTGCCGACGCGATGCATTCTGAATGATTTTGTATATACATTTCCTGAATAAAAGGGTCCGGAAGCGAAATATTCTCGTTTGCGGGGATAAAAGTGACCTGACGCAATATTTGTCTTTTGTGGCTTACTGATAATGTTGTCACAAATAGTGAGGGTGACTGCATGGATAAACTACTTGAGCGTTTTCTACACTACGTTTCATTGGATACCCAATCGAAAGCGGGTGTGAGACAGGTTCCCAGTACTGAGGGACAGTGGAAGTTATTAAATTTGCTCAAACAGCAGCTCGAAGAGATGGAGCTGGTCAATGTGACATTAAGTGACAAAGGGACGCTGATGGCCACGTTGCCGGCGAATGTCCCTGGCGACATCCCTGCTATTGGCTTCATTTCCCATGTGGATACCTCACCGGATTTCAGCGGTAAGCACGTGAATCCGCAGATCGTTGAGAATTATCGCGGTGGTGATATCGCCCTGGGCATTGGCGATGAAGTACTGTCACCGGTGATGTTCCCGGTGCTGCATCAATTGCTCGGGCAAACGCTGATCACGACTGACGGCAAAACACTGCTGGGGGCGGATGACAAAGCGGGTGTGGCGGAAATCATGACCGCACTGGCGGTGCTGAAGCATAAAAATATTCCGCATGGCGATATTCGCGTCGCCTTTACGCCAGACGAAGAGGTCGGCAAAGGGGCGAAACACTTTGATGTTGCGGCCTTTGACGCCAAATGGGCTTATACCGTTGACGGCGGTGGTGTGGGTGAACTGGAGTTTGAGAACTTCAATGCGGCTTCGGTGAATATCAAAATCGTCGGTAACAACGTGCATCCGGGGACGGCGAAAGGCGTCATGGTTAACGCATTATCACTGGCGGCGCGCATTCATGCCGAGGTTCCGGCGGATGAAAGCCCGGAAATGACAGAAGGTTATGAAGGCTTCTACCATCTGGCGAGCATGAAAGGCACCGTGGATCGCGCCGATATGCACTACATCATTCGCGATTTCGACCGCAAACAGTTTGAAGCGCGTAAACGTAAGATGATGGAGATTGCCAGAAAGGTCGGGAAGGGGTTGCATCCGGACTGCTACATTGAACTGGTGATTGAAGACAGTTACTACAATATGCGCGAGAAAGTGGTGGAGCATCCGCATGTTCTGGACATCGCGCAGCAGGCGATGCGGGACTGCGATATTCAACCGGATATGAAGCCGATTCGCGGTGGTACCGACGGCGCGCAGCTTTCTTTCATGGGATTACCGTGCCCGAACCTGTTCACCGGTGGCTATAACTATCATGGCAAGCATGAGTTTGTGACGCTGGAAGGCATGGAAAAAGCGGTGCAGGTGATTGTGCGGATTGCTGAGCTAACGGCGAAGCAAACGTAATTGATCTTAGTCGATGCCGGATGGCGCGACGTTTATCCGGCCTACGCATGACGAATCGTAGGCCGGACAGGACGCGTTAGCGTCACCCTCCGGCATAATCTCAATTTTACCCTTCGAAGAACCAGTACCCGCTGTTGACCAACGCCGCCAGCATGGCGAGGAATGACGGATCTTCCAGCGCATCACCAAAGTTCTCTGCGGTCAGCACGATATGGCTGGCAAGCGCTTCCAGCGCCGGACGGTGCGGAGAATCAATTCTCTCGCCGTTGGCATAAACGTCATCACCCACACGCAGTACCCGTAATCCCCCAAGACGCACCAGCACATCGCCTTGCTTCAGGGCATCGTAGATTTCATCAGGTTGATACGGTGGCTCCGGCGGCGCAATATCCAGTTCATGGCGTGACTGGGAGATAAACTCGCCAAACCACTGTTTGAAATGTTCTGGCTGATTAATCAGATCCAGCATCATGGTGCGCAGTTTGTCCATCTCCTGTGGCAGGACGTCGGCAGGGTGTTCCCTTGATGGCACATCCGGATCGCTGTAATACGTACTGCCCAGTTCACGTTGCAGGACGTAGTCGGCAAAACCGCTGATCAGTTCGCGGGTATTCGGCGCACGGAACCCGACGGAATAGTTCATCGCATTTTCCAGCGCATAGCCTTCATGCGGGAATCCAGGCGGAATATAGAGGATATCGCCAGGCTCCAGCTCTTCATCGATGATGGCTTCAAAAGGATCAACCTGCAGCAGATCCGGATGCGGACAGTGCTGTTTCATCCGCAGCTTTTCACCCACGCGCCAGCGACGACGGCCGGTTCCCTGAATGATAAACACATCATACTGATCGAGATGAGGGCCTACGCCGCCGCCAGGGACCGAGAATGAGATCATCAGATCGTCAATACGCCAGTCGGGCAGGGCGCGGAAAGGGCGCATCAGTGCAGCGGTCGGCTCATGCCAGTGGTTCACCGCCTGCACCAGTAACGACCAGTTATTCTCGCCGAGATGGTCATAGCTTTCGAACGGACCGTGGCTGACCTGCCATTTACCATCCTGATGGCTTACCAGACGGCTATCGACTTCACTTTCCATCGCCAGCCCTGCCAGTTCGTCAGGAGAGAGGGGATCGATGAAGTTATTAAAGCCGCGTTTTAACACCACCGGGCGCTTTTGCCAGTGACGTTCAAGAAATTCGGGCCAGTTGAGTGTTAATTGGTATTCCATATTGAGCTTCCACAGGCTGGGGCGGTATCTGTCACCGATTATAACGGATGCTTAACCAGATGCGTGCAGTTGGCTCATATTTATTACATTTTGGTTTAGTCGTCTTTCGGTCCCGGATGCTGATGACCAAAAATGACTTCCATATGCGCACCCCCGAGCAGGCTATCGCTGGCAACAATTTTGCCGTCGTATTGCTCGGTGATTTCTCGCGCCACTGCCAGCCCGACACCTTGTCCCGGACGCAGCGTATCCACGCGTTGACCGCGATCGAACACCAGATCGCGCTTGCTGTGCGGGATCCCCGGACCGTCATCTTCCACCACGATGAACAGATGATCGTCGGTCTGGCGGGCAGAAATCTCGACAAATTCGAGACAGTATTTGCAGGCGTTATCCAGCACGTTACCCATCACCTCGACAAAATCGTTCTGCTCACCAACAAAGCTGATTTCTGGGGAGATATCGAGGCTAATGTTCACCCCTTTACGCTGATACACTTTATTCAGCGCTGACGTGAGATTATCCAGCAGCGGTGCGACCGGATGCAGTTCGCGACTCAACAGGACGCCGCCGCCGCGCATGCTGGCGCGATGCAGGTAGTAGCCGATTTGCTGAGAAATCCGGCTGATCTGTTCGAGCATTACCGGTTCGGCCTCGCTGACGCTCATTTTTTCGCTGCGCATTGAGCGTAACGTACTTTGTAGCACCGCCAGTGGGGTCTTCAGACTGTGGGTGAGGTCAGTCAGCGTGGTGCGATACTTGTTATACCGTTCACGTTCGCTTTTCAACAGGCGGTTCAGGTTACGCACCAGACTGGTCAACTCACGCGTTGTCGCAGGATTTAGCTGTTCTCGATGGTGCTCTTCCAGCTCCCGCACTTCGCGGGCCAGCGCTTCGAGGGGGCGCAAACTCCACCAGGCCGCGACCCAGAGCAGGGGAATGACCAGTAGCAGGTTGGCCGCCAGCACATAGAAAAACCAACTCCAGACCATATACGAACGTTTAAGCTCAATCGGAATCGTATCCACCACCACAATCGTCAATTGCGGCATGCGTGCGGTGGCCGGGTAGACGTTCACGGCCACCGAGTGGGTCATTTCGGCGTCGTCGTCGTCGTCCCGTACCTCTTTCAGTCGTTCCTGAACAGAGTGATCGTCATTGAGCAGCGTGCTGGTAGCGCTGATATCCGCTTCAATCTCATGGAAACCGTTACTTTTCAGCCAGTCAGGCTGAATCAGTCTGACCAACCAGGGGACGTTACGTTGGGCCCATAACAGTTTGCCGTTCTCATCATAAATCAACGACATCGTGGGGCTCTGCATGTCGAGGTGCTCGGGAAGTTCAATGTGGATCTTATTGTCTTCCCATTTTGCGAGAGTATAGAAGAGGTTACTCTCGCCGCGCAGCAGGCGAAACGTGGTCTTATCAAAGCTCACGCTATAGCCGACCAGCGCAACCATGCCATAGGCCAGAGAGAGCACCAGCACCACGCCAGCGGTAGCCAGCAGAAAGCGCAGGCGCAGAGAGAGCGGGAAAAGATGACGCAACAGTTTATTCATCAGCGCAGTTCGAAAAGATATCCCTGACCCCGCACGGTGGTAATGACGTCGTCCGGATACTGCGCCTGTATTTTTTTACGCAGGCGACCCATCAGCACATCAATGGTGTGGCTTTCACGCAACTCAGCGTCCGGATACAACTGCAACATCAGCGAATCTTTGCTGACCACTTTGCCATTATTGCGGATCAGCGTTTCCATGATGGTGTACTCAAACGCGGTCAGTTTGATCACCTCATCATTAACTGAAAGTTCGCGACGTGAGAGATCAACCTGGAATGGCGGAATAGAGATAATTTGCGAAGCATGACCGCTGTTACGGCGCATCAGCGCCTGCATCCGCGCAGCGACTTCTTCAATATGGAATGGCTTAGTGACGTAGTCATCTGCGCCCGCGCTCAGCACTTCCACTTTGTCCTGCCAGCTTTCACGGGCGGTAAGGACGAGAACCGGGAGGGAAACGTCATTGCTCCGCCAGCGGCGGATCAGTGAAAGTCCATCTTCGTCCGGGAGACCTAAATCGACGATAGCAATGTCCGGCAGGTGTTCGTTAAGGTAATAGTCGGCCTCTTTGGCATCTTCGGCATCGTCAACCTGATGTCCGGCATCCTGAAGCTGAACCTTCAGGTGGTGACGTAATAACGCATTATCCTCAACAACCAGTACACGCATCATTTTTTCTCACTTTATTTACGGTATGAATAGTTTAACGCTGATTATGGTGTTGCGGGGATAAACATTTCGTAAACCGGGGAAAGGGAAGTGTGGATGGCGGCGCGAACCGTGGGCAGGAGGCCGGCCCGGTGACGTTGCGCCACCGGGCAAGGGATTACTTCAGCTCATCAACCATGGTGATGGCACGACCAATGTAGTTGGCCGGGGTCATCGCTTTCAGACGAGTTTTCTCGTCGTCCGGCAGCGGCAGGCTGTCAATGAATTGCTTCATGCCTTCCGCGTCGACACGTTTACCACGGGTTAACTCTTTCAGCTTCTCGTACGGCTTTTCAATACCGTAACGACGCATCACGGTCTGGATTGGCTCTGCCAGCACTTCCCAGTTGTGATCCAGTTCGTCCAGCAGACGGTCGCGGTTCACTTCCAGTTTGCTCACCCCTTTCAGCGTGGACTGGTAGGCGATCAGCGCATAGCCAATACCCACACCCAGGTTACGCAGAACGGTGGAGTCCGTCAGATCGCGCTGCCAGCGGGAAACCGGCAGTTTGCTCGCCAGATGCTGCAGCACCGCATTAGACAGACCCAGGTTGCCTTCGGAGTTTTCGAAGTCGATAGGGTTCACTTTATGCGGCATGGTGGAAGAACCAATTTCGCCAGCGATGGTTTTCTGCTTGAAGTGGTTCAGCGCGATGTAACCCCAGACGTCGCGATCGAAGTCGATCAGAATGGTGTTAAAGCGGGCGATGCAGTCAAACAGTTCGGCGATGTAGTCGTGCGGCTCGATCTGCGTGGTGTACGGGTTCCACTGAATACCCAGCGAGGTGACGAACTCTTCGCTGAACTGATGCCAGTCCACTTCCGGATAGGCGGCGATGTGGGCGTTATAGTTACCGACGGCACCGTTGATTTTGCCGAGAATTTCCACCTGGTTAAGCTGACGGAACTGACGCTCCATACGATAAGCGACGTTAGCCATCTCTTTACCCAGCGTTGACGGTGTAGCCGGCTGGCCGTGGGTGCGGGAGAGCAGGGGAATATCACGATACTGCACGGACAGATCTTTGACCGCGTCAATCAGTTGACGCCAGTAAGGCAGAACCACTTCATCGCGGGCGGTTTTCAGCATCAGCGCGTGAGACAGGTTGTTGATGTCTTCTGAGGTGCAGGCGAAGTGAATGAATTCGGATACCGCATGCAGTTCCGGCACATTCGCCACTTTTTCTTTCAGGAAATACTCAACCGCCTTGACGTCGTGGTTGGTGGTGCGCTCGATGGTTTTGATACGTGCCGCGTCTTCTTCATTGAAGTTTGCGACAATAGCATCGAGGAAACCGATTGCGTCGGCAGCAAAAGCAGGAACTTCCTTGATCGCTGCGTGCGCGGCCAGTTTTTGCAGCCAGCGTACTTCTACCTGTACACGGTATTTCAGCAAACCGTATTCGCTGAAAATCCCGCGCAGCGCGCTGACTTTATCGCCGTAGCGTCCATCGACAGGGGAAACGGCGGTCAGTGAGGATAATTCCATAGATCACAACTCCGGGGTTAAATGAGCAAGAATTTGTTTTGCCTGAGTGGTC